>JAWKON010000024.1:0-112297 GCA_041391125.1 Caldilineaceae bacterium | reverse complement strand
TCACGGTTTTGCCGCCGCCGCCATTATTATAGACGCCAAAGAGGATGCGCACGTTGCGCCCCTTGAGCGCGGTCAGATCGTAGGTCACCGTTTCCCAGGCGCTGGCATTGCTGCGGCTCTGGAAGACCACCGACGTGGCGCTGCTGGTGGAGACCCATAGGTATTGATAATCGGCGTCAGCGCTGGTGCTGCCGCGCCAGACCTGTGCCTCCAGCGTGATGCGGGTGGCGTTGGCGGGCAGCGTGACCCACTGGTAGCCGCTGCTGTAGCTGAAGGTGTTGACGCCCGTGGACGCAATGCCCGTACGCAGGCTGTTCTGGCCGGCATAAACCTGTTCGCCACTATAGACGGCGGAATAGGCTGTGCTGGGCAGCGTCCAGCCATTGCGCTCCTCAAAGCCGCTGTTGATCAGCAACTGCTGGCATGTGGCTGGCGGGGCCGTGGCCGTGGGCAGCGGCGTTGGCGTGGCCGTCGGCGTCGGCGTGGGCGTATTTGTTGGCGTGGGCGTCGGTGTTGGCGTGTTGGTGGGTGCGACCGTCGGCGTGGGCGTGGGTTGGGCCGTAAACTCTTTGGGGAAGAGTTCCGTGAGCAATCCGTAGGCGGCGGCGCCGCTGTTAAGTTCAACCGCGCGCGGGAAGTTCATGCTAAATTGGAAATTGTCCGGCTGATTGCCAAACGGATTATCCGTCTTGAGCCAACCGCCGTCCACACCCGCTGGCGGACCATAAAACAGACTGCGGTCCGTGGCGGCGAAGATGGCGGCGCCATTCTCCAGCGCCTCACCCGGCGCCAGCGCGCGCACAACAGCGCCGTCCAGCCCCTGGCTGCGGCTCTGCCACGTGGCGCCATCGTCGGCCGACAGCCAAACCGTGTTGGCGTCGGCCAGATAGATCAACCCTTGGATAAAGAGAGCATCGGTGGCGTGCAGCGCCGTGGGCGCCGCCAATCCGACCGGGCTAATGTCGGTCCAATTGGTGATGGTGGACTGCGCGGCATCGTAATTACCGCGCAGCAGGAAGGCGCTGCCGTCTGTGCGCACACCGGCGGTGTAGATGGCGCGCAGCACCGCGCGTCCCAGCTCAGGGCTAAACATCTGCACCGGCATGACAAACTGGGCGCCCGTGGGCAGCGGCCAGTTGAGCGCGGCGGGCGCTTGCCAGGTAACGCCGCCGTCCATCGACAGCGTGGGGCCGGTGCAGGATGCGGCCACAACGGTCGTCGGCTCCGGCCCGATGCTGACGAGCTGGCGGGCGGCGTCATTGCTCACCTCTTGCCAGCTTACGCCTTTGTCGTCGCTACGATAAAAGCCGGTTGCGGCGGCGCTACAGCTTGCGCCATTCCATGTTAATTGGGCGCCGCTGTATAGGGCGCCGATCTGGTCCACGCCCGTAAAGAGGAAGCGGTTGCGTGGCGGCGTTTCGGTCACCAGCCGCCAGTCGAAGGTCGGACCCGCGCTTGGCTCGCCGCGGGCGGGTGGGTCTTCATCTAGATCGAAACGGTAGAGCGCCCCGCTTTCAGCGAGCGCCAGAGCGGCAAATGTGGGATTGTCCATCGTGGGGGCGCCAAAGAAGTGTTGAATCAGGTCGCCGCGCGGCAGAATCTGCGCCCCCCAGGGCTGAACGTCGCGGGGGAAGGCCGTGGGCGCCCAGGCGCCATCCAGCGTATCGCCGGTGCGGCGGTAGAGTTGCACTGCACCCGTTTCCAGATCCACCAGGCTCATTTCGGTGATGCCAAAGAGCAGTGGATAGTGGTTGTCGCCAAAGCTATCGCGCAGGGTCCACTGGCGCTGGCCGTCCAGATCGGCCCAATAATAGATATTGCCATCGGACGCGCCCGCCCACAGCTCCAGCGGGCCGGCGCGGAAGCTGGCAAAGCTGATGGGCAAATCGGCAAATGTATCGTTGACCGCGCCGGGCAGATCGACAATGGCTGACCAGACCGATGGCTCGGCGGCCAATGCTTTGGACCACGCCGTATAAACGCCGTTGTGCAGCGCCACCGCTTCCATGAGGCCGCCAAAGCTGGGGTCCATGCGCAGCCACTTGATCTCCCCTTGCGGGCCAGCTTGGTCAGGCGTCCAAGTCTGCCCACCATCTGCGCTAAACCAGATCTGATCGGGCTGCGCATTGGGGACCATCCAGATTTGAACGGCGTTAAAAGGCGAAGGCGCCACCCAACGCGCCGGCACGTTGCTAATCAACTGCCAACGTGCGCTTTGGTCATCGCGCCGATAAAGGCCGTTATTGGTGGCGGCGTAGAGGCCAGCGGCGCCGCTGTGGATGGCGTTGACGCCCAGCGCCGGGTCCAGCGGGAAGGGTTCGGCCCAATTGGCGCCCTCGAGCTGGCGGCTGAGCACGCGCAAGCGGCCATCTGGCGCTAAATACCAACTGTTAAAATCATTGAGGCGAGCGCTGCCAAGGGGGCCGTCGTGCAGCGCAGGGCTGGCTGGCGTGGGCGTCACGGCTGGCGTGCTCGTGGGCGCGCCGGTTTGCACCGGCGTGGCCGTCGCCTGCGGCGAGTTGGTGGGCATGACGGTGGGCGTAGCCGTCGGCGGCACGCGGATAATGGGCAGATGCACGGCGCGGCCCGACACACCATTGGTGGGCGGCATAGTTGTGCCGGTGGCCGGTGGCGTAGCCGTGGGCGCGATGGTATTGGTGGGCGTCGGCGTATGCGTGAATGTTGGCGATGCCGTAACGGTGGCGGTGGCCACGGGCAAGCCGGTCTCGCTCGGTGCGGGCGTGATGACGGCTGTGGCCGCTGGCGTAAAGGTGGGCGTGGGGGTAAGCGCAATGCAGGCCGCGGTCAAATATTCATCGGCCCCCATATCGTAGTCGGCGCTGCCGTTGCCATTACCGTCACAGGGGCGGCCTTCGTAATCAAAATCGCTTACTACGGCGGCCAGCGTTTGGCTCGCGTCAAGCGCCGGGCTGCTGGCGGTGATGTGCAGGTCGAACTGGTTCAGGTCCACAAATTTGGGGTCAGCCTGGATGTTGCCATTGCTGCCCACCGGGTCGGCCAGGCCGTCGCCATTGGCCTGGTTTTGCCAGAACAAGTTATTGGCGATCTCAGCGTTGTGGGTTAGAAAATTGTTGTAAAGGGCCGAACCGGTGTAGGCGAAAATGTTGTTGAGGATGCGCACGCGGGCGCGATCCCCCATGCCCACACCGCCCAACGGTCCGGCAAAGGTGTTGTGCGCTACCAGCAGGCGGCTGTCCATACCGGCAACCTCGACAAAGATGCTGGGGAAGAGGCTGCTGCCTTGGCGGCCAAAGATCCAGTTGTTGGTGATGGCGCTTTCCGGCGCGCTGACGTGCAGCCCGGTGGTGCGCACCTGCCCGATAATGGTGTTGGCGTCGATGAGGAAGGATTCCTGCACGCCGTCACCCACGGCCAGATCGGTCACTAGCAGGTTGCCGCCCAGCACAAAGTCGCCGTTGAGTTCAATATTTGAGGCGACAATGGCGCTGTATAGCACAAATGCGCCGGTGGCGTTGCTCACCAAAAGTGCCGGACGGTCAGCTTGGTCAATATTCAGCCCCACAAAATAGGGCGCCGCATCGCTACAGGCAATCAGCGCCTCGGCGCCGGCCGCAGTGGATTCGACCGTCACGTCTTGCAGCAGGGAATTGTGGGCGCAGGTGATGGCGCGGGCGCTACTGGCGCGGATCACGACTTGAGTGGGGTCGCCCTCGATAGCGCCGACCACGTCGACGCCCTCTTGCATGACGAGCGTGGCGCCCGTATAGACACCGGGCTTGACCACAACCGCATCCCCAGCCACCGCCGCCGCGATGCCGTCTTGAATGTTCACAAATGGCCGTTCTGCCGAGCCATCACCGCCTGCGGCGGCGTTGACGTCCACCCAGATCAACCGCGATGCGGCCGCGCCGGTAGTTTGCACGCGCGGGGGCAGATGCAGTGTATCCGGTCGGGAGGCTTGCAATTTTTGCTGGCGAAGCTGCTGAACTTGCGGTTGGGCAAGGGCGGGGAACGGTTGGGGAGCGGTTGGCTGCTGGCGGGCGCTGCGCACAGAGGACGTGGCTGACCGGGCATTCACGAGCCCGCTTATGGCAAAACAGAAAAAGAGAACCACCAACAAAACGCCGAGGGTGCGTCGCATAGATCCGCTCCTATTGAGATATTCGCATCGCAGATGATTACAAAAGACAGTACTTTGTATGACGGAATTTCGCCCAAAAGGAAACGAAGATTCGTTTCAGCGGGCCTATTCATTTGTTAACGTAATTTCACTGCTTATCCCTCTATTTTGAACCATGCCAAGCGCCCTTTTTGTCTTTGTCGCCCAGTTTGGCGGGACGAACTATGTCCAATAAAAAATAGGCCCTTAAGCGGGCCTATTATACTGGCGGTCGTGATAAAGTAACACCGTTACTCGACAGAAAAACTGTTACTTTATACGGAGCCTGAGAATAGTGTGAAGTTGCGTCTATTCCTGAACCGTCCAAGTTGAATCTTCTTCAATCTGGACATCATCCAAGCGAACAATTTCGTTGCCATCGCAATCTTCCACCAGGAGATCGTAAGTGCCCGGCTGTAGGGTGAACTCACGTTTATAGTTTGGCTTTACCATCTCCTCACTGCCGAGCCAGTCTTCGCCCCAATTCTCGGCGCTGGTCTCGGATATATACAGGTAGCAGATGGTTGAGCGAGAGCGGTTGATGACTTGCAAAGTGACTGGCGCCGGCGCCTCGTCGTCACCCACTATTTGCGCCAACTGGAAGAATTTCGCCTTATATGTGTCGCCGGAGGAGGCTTCAAACAGGAATTCAATCGTAAAATAGGTCTGGTTATCGGTATGCGAGAGGGTGGCCTCGAAAAAAGGTGCTTCCATGTGAAGCGTTTGCGTCTCTTCGTTGTAGAAGTATTCACCACTGACTGTGCCGGGTTCGCCGTGGACACCATAGTTGAGTTCGAAGGTGTTGTCGCTGTAGATATACCACTGTGCGTCAATAAACAGGTTGTTGACAAAATTCTGCGTACGGCTGGAGCGGTTGCCGTTGCGGAGCGCTGTTTCAAAGTGGATTGGGTCGAGACCCACCACCACCAGCGGCGCTTCACTTGCGGTCGCCATGGCCGCGGCATTGTCTGCTGGTGAATGGTTCCCCACCGTCTGGGCGCTCTGGCTAAACACGACATTGGCGACCTTCTCGTATGAACCCAACGGTCTCAATCAGCGGCAAAGCCAGGTTGACAGAGCGGGCATAGGACATGGTGGAGCCGGAATTGGTCCCGGTGTTTACCATGCTGGGGGAATTTACCCCGCAGCTCTTCGTTAAGATTGGTTAGGAGCGCCGCCGCTGTTGCCATTGGAGGTTACCACATCCGATAGAATCCAACCTTGGTCTTCCATAAAACCGGCGATGTTGCCGGGTGGTTGCCAGGTGCAGCACGCTAATATCCGGATAGCCGATGGCGATAACTTCTTCGCCCAACTCTAGCGCATCGGAATCACCCAGCGCAAAGGCAAATGTCAGCGCCTCAACAGGTTCCCAATCAGAGTCGCCACAATTTGCACCACCGCCAGATCGAGGTTCGCATCGACTACCGAAACATACCCATAATAGGGTGTAAATTCGTTCGACCGCCGATGTGGGAACCTGGACGCCAACCATATAGTTGGTCTCTGCACTTGCTTCAACAACATGATAGTTGGTGAGCACAAGCCGCGGCTGTCAATAATGGAGCCCGAACCAACGCCGATAACGTCACCGGCAGAATCGAAGACTTCAATGCGAGCTACAGATGTAGCCACGGTGCTCAGGTCGGCGGCCAAACTTGCCCAAACTGATACCAAACAGTAATGCGCTCAGCGTAAACAGAGCCGTCAACACGATGGTCACTAGTTTTGTTTCATGCTTGTCTCCTTGAATAGTATTGGGGTTCATTGCGAAGTACTGCTTTCTGCGTTACTGCTGCTTCCATATCGTTAAGTTAAGAAAATATCTTGTCAAAGTAACCAGTTTTCAGTGCTCAGTTTTCCAGTGTGTATGTCGAGACTGACTACTGAAAACTGGGGACTGACAACAACTAACTTTATGACATTGACTACTGCTTAACTCATTTGTATCGGTCTGTATGGGATTTCTTGCATGAAAATGAGAGCTTTTTTGAAGTGTGCTGTTGCGAGGAGCAAAAAACTCCTGAATAAACCGGCGCAGTACTACGCCGGTTTATTCCAGAGTTTTTTCATTGCGCGAGGCAATGAGGGTTGCCGGTGTGGTAGTTCAGGCCAGAGGCATCTCAGATCTGCGGAGCAAGCGTAAAACACGTACGGCGTCGTGCAGTCTCAAGTGCTGTTCTTGGACCAGATTTAGCAGTTTACGTATCGCTGGGTAATGGGTACGAATATTTTTCTGGCCCCATCAAACTCGAATACGGCGCCAGCGCCAGACTGATTGGGAACGAGCGGCAGGAAGAAGTTAGATGCAGCCGACGTCGTCGCCATCAAAGTAGCGCCCTTTGTTGTCGTGAATCGCCACATTGCCTGCTGTCACGGCCTGGACAAAGAACTCAGATTGGGCTTGAAATCAATGACCGTACTCCATTGATCATTCACACCACGGGCCAAATCCTTAACTTGCCACTTGCCATCGCCATAGGTAAAGGCTACGGCCACGCGCACCACCGTGGAGAAATCGGTCGATTCCACGCCGATGGTCAACTTTGTTGCATCAGCGCTGGGCGTTTGCGTCACCTGCCAAATGGCTGGGGGAATGGTGTCGCGCGTAGTTGAGTAATAGAGCGTATAGTCCAGCTTGGTAAATAGGCGTTGCTCGCCGATGTATTGAACGCCATCGCTGGTCTGGATGGTCTGCTGGTAGCGATATTGGCCGGGAATGACCACAAGGCGCTGCTGGCGTCCCGCCGGCGTGCGAATGCTGTTGATGAGATCCCACGTGGTGGGGCGCCAGGCTTGCTCGGTATAGACTGGCTCCTGGATCACTTCATCGGCAGTGGGCTGCGTGGTCTGGGTAATCACGCGGGTAACCACCGGGTTAAAGGTCGGATAGGTGGTATAGTCGCCGCCCTCAAAAAAGGCGCCTTGCGCCACATTATCGGGCACGGTAATGGTTATATTGGTGCGGGGCTGGATGGGCTGCTGCCAAATCACCTGCGGCGGTTGGTCCTGAACTTCAAAATAACGCCCCAGATTTTCGCGTCTGTTCAACATAATTGGGGGCAAAGCTGACTTGACGGCATGTCAACGGGCGCGCCTGCACGGAGAGAGGGTCGGCGCTTGGACAGCCCCTGATGGCGCTGCCGATTGAGCGGCGGCGGTTACCTGCGGCGGCCATGTTACTTTCAGCATGGGGATGCCGTAAGTGGCCACGCTGAGCACCTTTTCATCATAGGGCGTCATGGAGCGCGCGCCCAGTTGATTAAAGTATTCATATTTGGCGCGCCAGCGCCTTTACATTGTCCGCAGTCTGCAACTGCTCGACAAAAAGCTGCATGAGCCGCTCGGAATAGCCGATGGCGTCGGCGTCGCATAGCCATAACCGGTGTTGGCAACAAAGATGGCGCCGGCCCCCACCAGCGCTTGGGCAAAATCGTATTTATGTTGTTCCACCTGGGCGTCCGGCATATTGAGCCCGGAATGACAGCCCACAGAGAAGATAATACTATTCTGCAATGTCGGCTTACCGCGGACGCTCTGGCGCCACAAATTCAGCGGCGGCGGGGTCGATCGCTCTGCTGCGCCGCAGGGGACGGCGCGGTAGTGATCAAAATGGGCGTTGAGCGAAACCACGTCGTGATGCACGTCTAGCCAGTGGGCTTGCAGTTCAGCCGCCGTCCAACTGTTGCCATTGAGCCGGTCATTCGGGCTGACGCCAGCGGTGTCGAGCATGGCGTGGATGGCGTCAGCCTGATCCTGCATAAAATCGTAACCGGTGACCAGCCCGCTCTTAACCTCAATGGTAGGCTGCGCTAGGAACGCATCAATGGCTGCCATGATTTCGTCCGGCGTCTCCACCAGCCGACCAATATTGTAATCGGGCAGATGCAGTTCGCGTCACGCCCAGGGAATGGGATTAAAGCTGGCGTAGTAGTTGTCCGTAAGAAAGTAGCGCTCGCGCAGGCTGGCGTCGAGAGGCGTCTGCGCAATGGTAAACGCATTGTAGGCGCTCTCGTTGGCAATGGTCACTTCATCGGGGACGCGGCGGAAGGGGATCATGTCATCGCCGCCGATGATGAGGATATTTTGCAGGTTGGGGAAGGCGGGGCGGATGGTGTTGAGCAATTGTTTAATGGCGGCGTGCCAGATTGGCGCGCGCTACGCGTTCTGTGTCTGTTTGGGCGCCAGCATCATCCCAGTTGAGTATAAAATTGGCTCATGGCGCCTATTTCACCCAAATCGACAGTATATCCGCCGGTTTTTCTTTCCGCAACAGTTGCGTTTGTCGACGCAAAGTTTCCACTTTTGGTTCGGCGTTAGGAAAATTGTCGATTAGCCGCCCAATTGACCAAAATAATCGTTTGCCGTCAGGGGCCCAAGGTCTGGGATAGCGGCTCAAATAGAGCTGGTGTGAACTCGACCGAACTGTTCGCACTCCTTCTTCAATATTGATGGTTAGTTGATACTGGGCGCTGGGGCATTGGCGCCGTTGTGTCCGGCAATCAGAACGTAGTACCAACCACTCTGATCCCAAACGTCCAGCGTAATGTTTTCGGCGGCTTGCCAGGTTGCAGCTTGCTTGCAGCAAGCAGCGCAGCACTCGACGCATTGCCAATATCGACCAAATCTGACCCCACATACATGAGGAACAATACCCTCCACAAAAGCAACCCTGACCTGGGATGTAAATTGCGTTATAATATCGCGCACGTTGCCCAGTTCTTCAGATCCCCAATATACGCGCGTTGCCGATGTCGTTTGGCGCCGCGATATGTCGCGTTCGAGTCCACTAAACAGGAACAGATCATAATCTTTGGGCAGTTGATCTAGTGTCAATGATAGGTGAGAATTGCGGACGCGCACCGGGATGCGAAGCCAATGTAAATCACGGTCGCTAGAGATTTGAAAGTGGTGGACGCCGGATGACAAAACGGGCGCCACGCCGCGTCTTTGCCCACGGGATCATTTGACGATATTTGAAACTTGAATATTGCCGCTGACGCCATTCTCGCTTGCGCCAATCGGGCTTGACGCTGCCCCACCATACGTTTTGCGCCACAATGGCGTACTAGATTGATTGCTCAGCGCGGCTCCTACATTATTGGCCAGCACAGTTTGCCCATCCAGGTGCAGATCGCCGCCTTGCACCCAAATGCCATTGACCCTGGCTGGCGGCCACGGTGCTGTCAACCAGATTGACATTGCCGCCTGATACAGTAACGCCATTTTGCGCGAATTCGATGCTGGTGCTATTGAGGGCGCCCGTGCTACCGCTTTGAAGGTTAAGCCGGTCCAGTCGCCAGGCAAGGGTGTTGTGCCAAACGTTGGGCGCTCGTAATTTGGATGGGCTCTTGGGCTGACCCCAATGCTTCAAACGTACCCAGAATATTGGCGCCCAAGCCAAAGTCCAACATTCCACCTGAACTCCTTGCCCAATATGCCACCGACTAGCGGACTCAATGGTGATGGGCTCCGCCACCACCAGATAAGTCGTCAGTTCACCCTGCTTTGCCCACACGGCGCTTTTGTTGCGCAGCGCACCACCCAACACCTGGGCATAATTGTTGGCGTTATGCGCAAAGTGTTGCCTTCCACCTGATCATGAATCGAAAATACAATCGGATTGCCATCGTTATACTGCACAATGTTGCCGATCACTACGCTTTCGGGAGCATCACGGCCAATCAAGATGCCTCCGCCGCGGTTGCCCAATGGGCTGGCGCCATCAAGAGCGGTTCCTACGTATTCAGAGCCACCTGGTTGCCATAGCGCCACCATGCCAGTTGACGCCAGCGCCCCCATTGCCGCTGATTAAATTGCAGGTCCCGGCTCGGCAGCGTCCTGCAAGATTGCACGGCTGATCTGACTACCCACAAAATTATGTTGGGCGTCCGTGTCAATCGGCACACATCTCCCAGATTACCGAGGCGAAGCTACGTGCCGCTAATATTGACGCCAATAAAGTTGCCCAGAATATGGTTATCGGCTGTGTGGGTTACCGTTGGATCGTCAAGCCGCATAATGTGAAGGCCCGCTCCCGAGTTGCCGCTGATCAGGTTGCGGTCACCGGCTTTGACGCCCCCGTTGTGTTGTGCTGAGCGCCCGAAAGCAATTTGAACGCCCGCAATATGGTTACCAATAATCGCCTTAAGGCCGCTTATCATCAAGATTGCCGATGAGGTTTCACGCACCAGATTCTCAACGCCACCAAATGGCTAATGCGGATGCCTGGCATATACGTTCCGCTGATAATGTTGCGCGTTTCTGGCGTGCCGCCCGCCTACGAAATTCTGAGGACTGGTGATGAGAATGCCTTCCTGGCCGTTGCCAATGCTGATCATAATACGTTCAAACCGATAAGGTTGCCCAGAATTTGATTTTGGGCGGCGCCACTATCTATCACAATGCCAAATTGAACATTGCCGCTAATTATTTACGCACGCCGCCTGGCGTTGAGCCACCCAATCAGCGTGTGTTAACACCGGGCTTTACTGTAATTTGCATTGTATTCCACAGTTAGGGATTGGCCCATCGCCGTCGCATTGAGGCTTGTGCCGCGGATGCCAAGAATTTGGTTATCGCCTGAGGAGCCGTAATCCAGAATACCGTCCTCCTTGTTGCCACTAATAACGTTACGGAAGGGCACAGGCGGCGCCAATTGGTTCTGTTGACGCCATTAGAGATAGAACACCTGTCCCGTTCGGCAGGGCTATCTTTCCGTCCGGCGTGACGCCAATAAAGTTGCCGAGAATGCGGTTACCTGGTAATGCCCCTGCATCGCGGATCAAGATGGCAGAGTCACCATTGCCGCTGATCAGGTTGCCTTGTCCCAAAATCGCTGCCCCTTCTAGCCGGTTGCCGCCTATAATGGCATAGCGGGCGCCGGCAATCAGTTCAATCCCATGACTGGGAAAATTTACGATCTGCAACCCACGGATTGTAACGCTCATGGCGCCGCTCACCACAATGCCGGAAGCGCCCGGGTGGCGGTAGCGCCATCTAGCACCACGCCGACATTGCTGGCGTCGATTGAAAGTGCCATGTTTGAGTGATCGGCAATTCGGAGGTAATCGTAATCGTAACGGGGTTAGCGGGTACAGACATTGCGCATCAAACTGGATCAGGTCGCGGATTTGGGCATCCAACAAGGCGCGGCGTAGCGTACCCGCGTCTTCTGTGTCTGCTGTGTTGGTCACTATGCGCGTGGTTATCGGGGCGAAAGATGCAGTTGTCTGTCGCGGTGAACCATCAGTGGTTTTTGCCGCCACGGTAGCCCCGCCAGAAAGAACAGGACAAACCAGCATATCAAATGGATAAAAGGGTTTATTCAGAGCATATTGATGAATAATATTCTAATTTACACTGGAAACATGCACCCTGGATTGGTTTATTGGTGTTCAGCTTGGCCGGCCGCCATGTTGCTATGCTTTAGTCCTGTTTGCAGTGAATATGTCCCGATTGCGCTCAATCTGTGGTTTTGCGATGATTGCGACGAGGGGGCTTGCGCACTCACAATCGAAGACTCAGCCGCGACCATTATTGACAACCAATGGCAGGAAATATGAATTGGCAACCGGCAGCGTCAACTGGCTGAAAAACTGGAAGTTGACCCATCCGCGCTGATCTGAATGGCGGCCAGATAGAGGAATGTGGGGCGCTGCTTCAGTGTAATAGAAAATTGATGCTGTCCATTGACCAGCCCGCCACCAGAAAAATTCGACCGGCTGGCGTAATCGAATCGTGAGCATAAATTTCAACTAAACAACAACCGCTACAAGCTGTGCCGGTAACCCGGTTGTTCACGAGATCGTAATCAGTAATTTCCACCTGGGCGTTGGCGCCGCCGAAAGTACGTGATCCACTGGATGCCTTGTACGCCGTTATCAAAAATGGCGTTGCGTAATCACGGTTGTGCAGCGTGTTGGGGCCTTGAATCTCGACGCCGGCCAGCCCGTTGAATGCAATGGTGTTGCTCACGCCGATCTGGTTGTATTGAACGCCATCCAGTAGGCTCACACCATTTTCGCCATTGCCCAGTGGTGCGGCGCCCTGAGCTGTCTGTGCCAATTAAGTTGTTTTGCGATGTTACTTATGGTGCCGGTAGATTCAATAGAGACGCCTGAATGTGTTTCCGCTAATTAGATTGCCCGCCCCGTCTGGCCGATGGTGTTGTAGCTGGCGCCAGAAACAATTCCGATGCCATATGGATTCCCCGATCCCGATCTTCCGGCCGCGTTGCATCCCCAATGCGGTTACCAAGAATCATATTATGGTCAGTACCTACATCACTTACAAAGATGCCAACCCAGCCGTTGCCGCTGATTGCTGTTACTGGCTGTGTTTCTTTCGCCGCAAATTACATTATCTACTGCTCCATTTATCACCCCGATTCCACTAAAACCTGTTGGGTTAAAGTAAATGTTTCTGTAGCATCTAGACCAATGACATTGCCTAAAATTTGATTTTTGGGTAACTGGACCTTAATAAGTACTCCATAGATACCGTTGGCACTGATAATATTGCGCGACGTTTTATCTTCGGCGCCGACAATGTTATCGTTATGCGTTCAAATCCGATAAATACGCCATCTCGTAAGTTTCCCATCGGTTTGATTCCTGACGGATCAGTACCTATCAAATTGCCAATGGTTGATTTTGGGCCGTCCTGCATCTTCGAACCAAACCCCCCACCAGTTGAACTATCGTTGGGAGTTCCGTTGCAGCTAATGATATTACTTTCCCCTTCTTTTGCCCCCCAACAATATTATGGTGTGCGCCACTCCACATAACAATGCCGCTGCCACGGTTTCCTAAGTTGCAATCCGCCGAATTTAGACCAATAAGATTGCCTTTAATCTCATTGGCATTTGCATTATTATTTAGCACAATGCCGTGAGAACTATTTCCCCGATATAACATTTCCCATTCCATGTGCTGAATCACCAATAAAGTTGCTATTCGCTCCTTCGGTCAGAACAATACCATGGTTGATATTGGGCACCGGCGTTTCACCATTTAGATCGGTGCCAAATCGGGTTGCCCACAATACGATTTTTCGCTTGATATTTCTCCCTCAATCCAAACACCCCACGTATTGCCACTAATGATGTTGCGGTCAGCAGGGTTGGGCCACCAATCGTGTTGTTCTGCGCCTCAAATATGACAATTCCATATAGATTGCCTACGGCTTTCGTCCCTGGTATCCAGTGCCAATCAGGTTGCCGCGCACAAGATTTTCTGTCGGAATGAACACACTGTTGCGAAACTGTATGCCGTGACTATCATTGCCGCTGATCAGATTGCCGGCGCCAGGTTCTGGCCCCCTACCTCATTCTGGCTGGGGCCATCAATGATCCGCACACCGGCTTCTTATTTCCTAGATCAATTTGTGCCGGTGACATCCGTACCAATATAATTGCCCAACACACGATTGAACATGGTGCCTGTATCCTGAATCAGCACGCCGTCATCGCCATTGCTGCTGATGATGTTGCGTTCGCCCGCAGTTAAACCACCAACAGTGTTGTGACTTTAGCTTTGTTGCCGAAATGGCTACACCATCTTGTTGATTTTTCAATGGTCCTTTGCCTGTTACGTCTGTACGGAAAATGGAAATTGCCGATAATAAGATTGAAATCAGGTATGCTCATCCCAAACCCGGAGCGCGCCGAATTCGTTGCCACTAATTAAATTCCCTGAGCTCGGGACGGCGCCGCCAATGATGTTTAGTCTGGCCCCGCGTCAATGTGGACGCCATGTACGTTATGCCAATCGCCTCTTTGCCAGTAGTATCGGTACCTATGAAGTTGCCGACCACTCGATTATTGTCGGTTTGGTCTGCCTGAAATAGCGACCCCCGAAGCGCTGTTCCCGCTGACTATATTTCGTTCCGTCTCCAGCGCGCCCCTACGAGTTACTTTGCGCACCGTCAGAGATGTACACCACCAGCGCCGCTATTACCCAGGTTTTGGCTAAGCGATAGCGGCTCCGCGAAATATGGTTGCAAAGATCTGATTGGCATGCGTCCGCGCCGCTGATCCAAACGCACTGCAGACCGCCATTACTCGTGATTACATTTGCGGGTCCAATCAAATTTTGTTGGGCGCCATCTCTAATGCGCACACCGCTGCCAAATTGCCACTGATGCAGTTTGCCAAACGTCGTGTTGCTCATGGTGGAGTTGCCCAGGATGAGGACACTACTCCTTGTTGTTGATAATCGGTTGCCCGCATTGCCCAGCGGCGCCTCCACCCACCAAATGGTCGCCATCTGGGCGCCGTCTAAAGAATAATGCCAGCTTGTTTGAAATTGGTAATCGTCAAGCCGCGTACCACCGGATACGCCTTGGCGCGCCCATGACCAAGCCATCACCACGGTTTAGCATGCTGCCGTCCAGAATTACACCCGGTCAGTTTGCATCTATGGTCAGGTTATCAACGACAATGGCAAGTGGCGTTAACAATTCGATCTTGGCTGGTATATCTGGCATGAATGTAACGGTAGAAAACCGAATAACATCTCGGGCTTAACTTTTCAAACAGTTGCGCAGCGTACCAGCCTGCGTCTGCTTTGCTGAATACTGTGCAGGTAGCCACGGTTTGCCGACACCGCACGCGATCTGAACGCATGGCGGCCTGTACATCTGAGGCCCGGATATTGTGAAAATAAATCCGGATAGGAGAACGGAAAGTATGCTCAGCATGAAGGATCGATGTTTTATGATCTGTTCCTTTGGAACAACAAATAGTACGGTGGAGATAACCACTCAGCCCTTCCCCGTCGACATCCCAAAGCGCATCTTGGGCGCTCAGGAGGCATATCTTCGACAAACTCAGGCCTCGAATTAGCACGGTGGTTACCGGTGGCGCAAAAAAAGTCTACGGCAGTTGATGTTGTTTGTAAATCTAGCGCAATTTGCAAATCAAAATCTGCGGCTAAGACGCGGAAGGTCTCAATGATGCGCGCTAATGTTGCGGCCATATCAGCTATGTCAAATATTTGTGGATTTGCCAAGCCCAGACGCACAATCTCTAACTCGGTAAGAGCCGCCTCATATTGGCTGTCTTGGGCTTGCAGTATGGCCAAACTTTGCTCTAGCGCTGCGCCGCCAGCCTCTGCCGGCATACCAGCTTGGCGCAGCGCAATTCCCCATGTACGCTGCGCTTGCCCAAGTTGCATCTGGTCAATCTGGTGGGCCCGCTCAACGGCCCGCTGGGCAAGCTGAATGGCTGTGTCTACTTCTGCGTGACATGGAGCCAGATCAACGGCTTTATAACGTAGTAGCTCTGGCTCATATACATCAATGTTTGCTTCCGCAAAAATCTCAGCCGCACGCTTGATTGACCCCGCCACCGCACGAAACTCACCAGTTTTCAAGCTGACTGCCGCTCGATTCAGATGGACCATGCCTTCTAATTCTGGCAGACCATGTGTTGAGGCAATCGATTGCCCATAGCCATGGTGGACCTCAGCTTCGTCAAACCGGCCTTGGCGACGGCATATTTCGCCAAGATTCAGGAGCCGCTGAAAGACGCCGCTCTTCACCGCTTTTTTGCGCCATCTCTTTACTTTGCTGGAAGCAGTCCAGCGCTTCCTGCCACCGGCAATAAATCCTGATAGACTACACCCAGATTGCTGCTGGCTCGTTCCATGCCGGGGGCATAGGCAATGTGGGTATAAGCCCTCAGAGCTGGCCCCGAAGTGCCTGCATTCGCTTTCATGGCTATCACCTAAGTTCAGCGTAAAAAGGATCCGCAAATTAGGCGCCTGCGCCCGATCGCGCTGCCCGTCGAAAAGTGGTCGCTACTCAACCGACTCCAATGGCAATCTGCGACGTGGCAAGGGCGTCTTGAATCTGACCGCGTCTAAATTGAATAATGCGCCGGGCGTGGAGGCGCCCGGCGTCCGTACGTTCTGTTCCTTGCAGTTTGCTGCAATCCGCCCCCAGCGCCTCCCAAGCCAACTCCAACTCGCCCTGGTCGTGGTGGGCTGCCTTTTTGCGCCATAGTTCGGCTTGCACCATGGCGGGCAGATCGGCGGCGCAAGGGCAGCCTTAAAGTCGGCAATCGCCAGGTCGTTTTGGCCAAGCGCAGAATGGCTAGCGCCCTGAATTTCCAATGCACGCACCCGCCAGGTTGTAGACTCTTCCACAGACGGTTCAGCCACTTCATCGGCTTCTTCGGTGTGCGGTTGCCCCAACAGCGCCAGCTTCTCCAACACGCGGCTGCTCCATAGCAGGGCGGTCTGGTTGGCCCCCGTGCGGTGCGCCCGTTCCGCCGCCATCAGACCAAAACGAATGGCATTGAGGGCGTCATCGCTAAAATAGTAATGATGCGCCAACTGCTCAATCGCCTTTTCACCGGGCAGCCGGTGTAGCGCCAGGGCCACCAGCCGATGCAGCGCACGCTTGAACTGCTCGACAATATTGTCATAGATGGCCTGGTGGATCAGCGTATGGCTAAAAATATAGGTGGTGGACAGGGCAAAGGTGGAGCGGATAAACTCCCGGCGCGACAGCTCGCCGATACGATGTTCCAATTCATGGCTATCGCGGTGCTGTTGAATTTCTTGCAGCACATCCTGCCGAAAGCGTGGACCAATAATGGCGGCATGTTGCAACACCTCGCGCCCATCAAGTGACAACTGGTCCATGCGCGCCTGCACAATGTGTTCAATGCTCTGCGGCAGAACCAGCGTTTCCAAGGCGGACTTTAACTTCCAGCCCTCGGCGTCCCGATAGAGCGTCTGGTTGTGGCGGAGCGCTTCCACCACTTCAATCAAAAAGAGCGGATTGCCGCCAATCTTTGCCGTGAGGTCGGCGAGCAGCGCCTCCGCGATTGTTCCCTCCTCCAGCAGTTGCAGAGTTAAGGCGCGTCGACCGTCGGCATCCAGGCCATCCAGCATGAGGTGGCGATGGTGTGCGGCGCTGTGCCAACCTGGCGACCAATCTGGGCGATGGGCAGTCACCAGCAATAGCGGTATCTGGTCCACAATAGTGGCCAGGCCGGTTAGCACGGCCAAGCTGGTTTCATCGCTCCACTGCAAATCATCGACGATCCAAATCAACGGCTTTTGTTGCGCCAGATACCCCAGGAGCGCCCGCCCAATTTGAATAAGACGATTCATACGCAGAGGCGCATCTAAATTGTCGATGGCCGGAAATGGGTAGGCTAAATCAATCAGCGGGCCGACCAGCGCCAAAGTCTCCCTATAATATTCATCCAGCGAAACACCCAGCCCCACAACAGTTTCGCGGATCCATTTCTCCAATTTGGGGCGGCGCACGCTTTCATCGTCGTCGACGCTAATCTGGGCCAGTGTGAGAATCAATTGCTCCAACAGTGCAAAGGGTCGTTGCTGGTCATAGGAGCGGCAGTTCGTTTCGATCCAGAGGTGAGGCGCCGATTCCACCTGGGCGCGAAAGGCGTGCAGCAGACGGCTTTTGCCGATCCCGGGCTGGCCCACAATGTGAACCAGCCGTCCCTGGCCGCGGCGGGCCTCCGCCCACCAGCTTTCCAGCGCCGAGATTTCCTGCACACGTCCAATAAACGCCAAGTGGGCGCGATCCGGTACATTGATCAGCTCAGATTGTTCAATATCTAACTCATACACTTGGTCCATCTGTACTTGGCCCATCTGTACTGGGGGCAAAGTCGTTGGCGTCAAGTGAAACGCGGCGCGCACCTGCTGTTTGGTTTCCGCATCCGCCACGATCTGGCCGGGTGCGCACGCCAGGGCCATGGCAAGCGCCTGGGCTTCAAGCGCGCCATAGGCTGTAAATTCCGGCGCGGAAAGGGTGGAGTGGGACAGGCAAAGGAGATCGCCAGAACAGATGGCGATCTGCGGCAGCAACTGGTGCGCAAATGGGAGTGTCGAGAGCCCCTTTAGCAAGTCCAGCGCGGTGCGCACGGCCCGCTCGGCGTTGTCTTCAAAGGTACGCGGCAGGCCAAAATGGGCCGTCATGGCATGGGCGCGCAGCGACACAAGGCGGCCGCCAAAACGCTGTACGACCGCGTCTGCCAGTTTGTGAAGCTGCGCTTCCGCGTGGGCGGCGTCGACCAGCGGGTTTTCGGCATAGATCTGTGCGAGTTGGGGAAAGATGGCGTGTATGACCGTAACCGGGCGCTGCTCCTGCTGCTCTGGTTGATAGATGCGGAGTTCGGCCGCACCCAGCAACGTGTAGGCCGCCCATTGGGGGTTATGCAGCGCATTTTGGCGGCTGCGCAGGCGGGTTTTTTGGAGCGCCGCGGCCACCGGTTGGCCCGCCAAAATCTGCTGATAAAAGGTCAGGGCAAAGGCGCGCGATTGCGCATCTAAAATGGGCCAGAATGAACCGATTACGCCGCGGGCGCCGCCTTGCCCAAAGGCAGCCGCTAGCCCCTGCATGGCGCCGCCCATATAGGCTGCCCCCTCGGTTTCGGCAGCAAGCGGGTTGCGAATTTCGGACTCCGCTTTGGCCGATTCACAACCATTTAAAAAGACAAACGGCGCGCCGCCAATGGCGCGCTGGATTTCGGCCGCCGTCAAAATCTCCTGATTGGCTAGCAGAAGGCCGCTGCGATGGGCCGTCCCTGGCTCCCATTGTGCGTGACCGGAATAGTGGATTATCTGATAGGCGCCCGTAGCCAGTTCGGCCAGAACATTCTCTTTCGTCGCCCGCCGGCGCATGAGGATTCGGCACGTTGCTACTTGCGGAATCGTTCTGAGCAATTCGGCAATTTGGGTGATTTCTGTGGATGATTCAGGCAAATCTTCGGTAGGATTGCCGATAAGCAGTGCATTGAGTGGGCGGTCGTGTAGCGTCTGGGCAGCCGGTTGGGGCAGCGGACTCCAGGTTTCGCTCAGCAATTGGCGCGTGATCTGAAATTTTAGCGCCCAATATTCGTAATTGTCGTGCGCCAATTCCCAGGGCAGCGCCGCGTCGTTGGTCAAGATAACCAGCGGTGAATGGGCCGGCAGCATGGCCAGTGCATTCTGAATGCTGTTTGGAATCAACCGCTGATAAATCAGCCGCCCCAGCGCCAACAGCGCATCGTGTGTGTCACCGTCGGTGCGTTTGGGTGGCGCCGGGGCGTTGGATGCGGCTTGGACAATGTTTTCCTGAAAAATAAAACGGTTGAGCAGTGCGGCCTGATGTGCGAACTGTTGCTGAAACATTTGCTCCAGTTGGGGTTCGCGCGGAGTTGAGGCAAATAGCCCGCCAATACCAGCAGCGCGCGCAGCTGGTTGGAACTGAAAAATATAGGCCGCCGGTAATTTTAGAATGCAGAGCGTGGGGGTGGACATGGCGCTACATGGATTCCAGATTTACGACAAACTCATTGACGCGATTGACGCGCACGCGATAGGCATCTATGTCCAGACGTTCAAAGGCAGTCCGCCCCCTAGCGTCGGTCGACGCGCTTTCGAGTAGATCGCCTTCCAGGGTGCAAAGCTCCACGTCAATGGCGGGAACGGGCTCTTTGGTGGCGGAATCGACTACCTCTACAATGAAGGTGAGGTTGTTGTTCTGCACGGGACCCACATAGACGCGCGTAGTGTGCAGACCATCCATATGCGGCAATTCCAACCAAACCACTTCGGCAGATTGATTGCCCCCGTGGTTGCGGAAGGCCGCGGCCGGGGCGGTTTGCAGCGTCAGCCCAGGCGGCAAAGGGCCAAAAGTTGCCGCCGCCGCGCGTAGCCGCACTGGAATCTCGGCGGCCAACTGGTACAGCCCATTTTCAAGCTGCCGCCAGAGCGGTTCCACGCCCGTCGGCGCCGCGGCCGCGACGGTTGCGCTTTGTTGCCGCCTGCGCCACTCTTTGAAATTGGCGTAACCAGGCGTTTGGGCAAAAAGCGCCGTATCCGCCATGGACGCGCGTAAGGATTCATACTCGTTGCGCAAAAATGCATCGGCGACAATTCTGGTGGCCACTTCTGGATAGAGTTGCGCCGCGGCCAGCCCATTGCGTTCGGCTTCCACATAGGCGCCAATTTGCTCAAGCCAGCGGTCCAGCTCGTGGATCTGCGCAATATCTTGTAGCAGCTTTGAATCCTTATCCTGGAAAGCGGCGCTCATTTCCGCCAATTGCTGGGTGGCTTCTGCATCCTGCGCAATTTGGGCGGCCAACTCTGCGGATGCCTCAGCTAGGTCTTGGTTGTGTGATGATTTTGTTTGCAACCGTTTGGCTACCTGTTGCACCTTTTTGTTTGCGTTATTCATAACTCGATCCTGATTTTACAAATGCGCTAAAGTTTTTTTTCTCAATGCATCTGTACCCAAAGACTGCGATTTTCTTGCATGGGTTATTCTTGGAGCAATGAGCGGAACAGCTCTGCCAGCCGGGGGTTTTCGCGCAATCGTTTTAGGGCGCGCGTGCGGCGGGCCGTAATTGTATTCAGCGGCATAGCCAGATGATTGCCGATTTCGGCGTCTGTCCAGCGCTTTTGTTCACCGGAGTCAGCGTCGATAAAGGTTTGTTCTATATAGTAAAGGGAAAGAATGATGTAGTCTGTGCTTTTGAGAAGCGCTTGCAGCTCCCCATGCACCAGTTCGGCAATTTCGTTATTTAAAATTGTATCGGCCAGCGGCTGATGCTGTGCGGCGGGCGTCAATTCCTCTTGAATTTCGTCCGGCTGCGGCCGGCGCTTTTTCTGTTCCAACCACTTGCAGAAGCGATTGTTAAAGACGGCGTGCCAATAGGTGGTTAATCTAGATTCAAATTTGAAATTTTGCAAGGCGCGCTGCATATGGAAAAAGGTGGAGTGGACCAGATCCAGCGCATCCGCTTCAGCCAGTCCCTTCTTGGCAGCGGACTTGGCAATCTGCTCATACCACTGGCTCCAGAGCGCTTCGCCTTCCGGTGAACCGGCCGTCAGCATTGCGTTGACTGCGGGGCCGTCGCAGTAATAATTATGCACGACAATTTGCATACGCTCAAGGGAAGACGCCGCCTCCGCGGAGATCAAGGGCGCAACGGCGCGGCACAGCGCCTCTTGATCGGCGGGCGTCAGGCGCCAGCCTTGCGCTTCATCGAGCGTCTGAATCGCCCTCCATACCAGATGTTCGATATTTTCGGTTTCCATATGGTGCAACACCCTTCACAAAGTTAGTTCAACAGAATCGCATGTGGTTGACCCGCTTTGGTTTCGATACGGCTGGAAACGGCCCCAGCCTACTCAACCGCCGCTCACCTTTGTAAACCACACGAGATCTCAAAGAGCCACAAAGTTGAAATTCGCCAAAATGCAAGAAAGAATCGCCTGCCCGGTACTAATAGAATAGAAAGCAAAATTCATAAGCGGCTATAAGCTGTTAGGATGGATTGCTTTTCAGCCAATCACAATTTCACACTTTTCAAACAGAAAGGACCAGTTATGAACATCTTCCATTTTTCCGTACGCAAAACATACACGCTGATGATCGCCGCGCTGCTGGCCGGTTGCTTATGGTTGGGCGGGAACCAGCGCGCCTACGCTGCTGATGTGGCGTCGTGTTATGTCGACTACGGCAGCAGCTATCTCTATCTTTTTGATGCCGGCTTTGAGAGTTGCGCCAAGACTATTCGGGCCGCGGCCTACTCGGCTGAATATGGCTACGGTTACTGGGGTTCCGTGCGCGTGGCCGTGGACCGCCAAGGCAATGCGTACTATGTAGACAACGCTGGTCAGTGGCAGTATGCCGGCGTGGTGCAAAACAGCTTGTGGGACCGCTGTATGGCCGGTGATGTGTCGGCGTGCAACACGTATAGCAACAATGCCGATAATCTGCTGCGCCAGTGGGATTATCTGTATCCAAACGGTTGGTCTCAGTAGCAAGTCAATGTCGTTAAGTTAAGCAAATATCTTGTCAAAGGAACCAGTTTTCAGTGCTCAGTTTTCAGTGTGTGTTGCGAGACTGACTACGGAAAACTGGGGACTGATAACTGCTAACTTAATGACATTGTGTAGCAAGTATACCATATTCAGTAGATCGCAACGGGCAGAGACGGGGCTGGATTTACCAATCGAGACCGATGCCTATATCGCCAACCCTATATCGCCAACACTGTTGCGGTGTACCGACATTTCAGTGGACGTCCGGCCATGTCCCTCGCAGGCCGGGCGTTCTTTTTACGTTAAATAGCATAAGTGGCGTTGAAACTATGATGTCACTGATTAGGTGATGGGTTATGATGGCATATTGGGATTGGCCAGCACTTATAAATGGACTCCTATGATAGCCCAAAATCCCTACTTCCAATCTATTCCATTTCCCTCGCCACTGCCTCACCCCATTCCGCAGCTCTTGCAAAATGGGCATAAACGTCTCAATACTTTTCGATGCCGCCATATTTTTTGCGGGCGCGCCCTAATTATGAGGCAATTTGCCCATCTCTTGAATTTTTCGGCAAATCTATGCTATACTGGCCCCACGCACCCTCTATCATTCTGGAGGTTATCCCATTTATGCGCCCAGACGTTCAACACCTGTCACTCATACAGCCAAGTGCAGTCCACGAAGCCCTCAAGCGTTGGTCCAAAGCGGCGTCCCAAAGTGATGACAAGCCCGGCCCGCTCCAGCATTTGCATATTGTACAGCAGCAGAAAGTCAATGGCGTCCCCTGGCGGCAGGCCAATCGGGCCACGCTGGAACTGGCCCTAAACACGCTGGCGAAGGATGACGCCGACGCAGCCGACATTTTGCGCGCCCGCTTCCGCGACGGGAAAACCGTGCAAGAACTAGCGCGCCAGTACAGCATTGCGGATAGCACATTTAGTCGTCATCAAGCGGCGGCGATTACACGGTTGACCGAGACTATCCAGATGCTGGAAGTTGCCGCGCGGGCAACTCAACAACAAAGCCTCGCAACGCATCTCCCAGCCCCCAGCTATACCCAACTCTTTGGCATAGACGACTGTCTCACCAGCCTGCGCACCCAACTTGGGCAGCCCGGCTCGCCCTGGCTCATTGCCCTGCACGGCATGGGCGGCATTGGCAAGACGGCGCTGGCCGACGTCCTGCTGCGCCAGATGGTGGGGGCAGGTGCAGCCTTTCACGTGGGTTGGGTAACGGCCAAAGCGCAAATCTTTAACTTGGGCGGCAGCTTATCACCGATTGACGCGCCTATACTGACCGCCGATGCATTAGTGGATGAGTTGGTGGCCCAGTTGGTGACGCACAACCAGACCGGCCACACTTTCTCTGGCGTAGAAGGTCTCAACGCTCTGCGCCATCGCCTTAAAGAGCAGCCCCATCTCATCGTCATCGACAAATTGGAGACTATTACCGAGCTGCAAACGCTGCTGCCTTTGCTGCACGATTTGGCCAACCCCAGCCGTTTTATCCTGACCACGCGGGAAAGCCTCTTTGTCGATGCCGCCATTTTTCACTTTAGCGTACCAGAATTGAGCCTTGCCGACGCGCTGCGCCTAATGCGCCACGAAGCCGAGATGCGCAATCTAGCCGGCGTGATAGTGGCGCCCGATGAGGAATTGGCGCCCGTCTACGGCACGGTGGGCGGCAACCCGCTGGCGCTGCGGCTGGTGATCGGCCAACTGCACGTCCATGATCTGACGACCCTTCTCCATGATCTGCACGCGGCCCAAGGCGAAACCAGCGCCAACCTCTATACGTTTCTCTATCGTCAAGCTTGGGAAAGCCTGGACGCCCCTACGCGCGATGTCTTTCTGGCCATGCCGCTTGTGCCGCCCCATGGTGAAGACCTGGCGGCGATTCAAGAAATCTGCGGCGTTGCGCCGACCGCGTTGCGTCACGCATTGCAACTCCTGGTCAAGCGCAATCTGGTGGATGTCCGTGGGAGTTTTCAGCACCGGCTCTATACCATCCATAGCTTGACGCGCACATTTCTCCAACAGCAGGTGGCGCAATGGTCGAGCAGTTAACCGCTGATGGCGCCCTCGACTATCCGGCCAAATTCCGCGCCTATATTGTCCGCACAACGCAGGCGCTTTTGGCGCATGTGCCATCATCCGTTAACCCACCGTGGGATGAACGTATATGCACTCGATTGTTGCATACTCTCAGTTTTGCGCTAGCTGTCGATGGGGCATGGCCAGCGACGCGCGATCTGCTCTTCCAGGTAACGTCGGAAATGGAGCGCACCGGACAGTGGCACAGGTGGTTGCCCTATTTGCATCAAGGCATTCAGCACAGTCGGCGTCTGGCCGACCAAAGTGCCTGTGCTGAACTATGCTTTCATCTCGGTGTCTTTTATCGCGCGCTGGCTAAATATGAGGAAGCGGAAAAGTGGCTTCATGAGAGCCTGGCGCACTATCGAGCGTTGGATGATCGACGGAATCAGGGCAAAGTGCGCAACCGCCTGGCCTTTTTGGAGCGGCTGTGCGGGCGGCCACATCTTGCCCAGCAAAGCGCCCACTGCGCCCTCCAATTGCTGGATGCCCATGATGATGAGCGGGCCGTCAGCTATTCAATTCTGGCAACCGTCGCATACGATCAATTTGAGTGGCCAGTGGCCGCCGACTATTATGCGCAGGCGCTGGCGATCTACGAACGCAACAACAACCTGCGCATGAAAGGACGCGTGTTGGCGGATCTAGCGATCGTTCAGGGCAAACTGGGCATGAATGGCGCCGCCATCGCTTCATTTGAAGATGCATTGGCGCTTCTGGAACATCTACACTTGCCTATCCAAGTCGCTCTGGCGCGCATGAATCTTGGATCGCTCTACTTGGGCATGAATCAACCGCAGCAGGCTCTTTTACAGTACAATTTGGCAGAACCTGTCTTGCGCGCGGCCCACGATTTGCGCCGCGTTGCCTTCGTCCTCAGCAACCAGGGCATTGCCTATCGCTACTTAGGAGAATCTGGACTTGCCATTCAGACCCTTGTGGAAAGCATCCGCTGCGCCCAGCAGACGCAAAATTTTGAACTGTTAGTCAACATATATGACGAGCTAGGAATGACGCATCGTGTGCTTGGCCAAGAAGATGATGCCCAATTGGCCTTCGAGCAAGCGGTAAACCATCTGCAGATGGTGGAAAATCCGTCCGCGCAGAGCCACTACGCAACCGTGATTGCCGCACATAGAATCGCAGTGGCATAGCCACACGTGGTTCCTTACGCATAAGGAACCACGTGTGGGGGTCTTTGTTGTGAAACCAGCCAGCATTCCGAGAAAGCGCCACGAGATGCAGAAGGACTGCTCTTTTTCTGGTGCTTTCCCGGAATACTCTCCCTGATTTCGCGGCTCAACTTGAGGCGAGCTTATTTCATTGGCCGATCAGCCACCACCGCTCCCCGGGTCTGAGGTTGGCCCAGCTAGCGCCGGCGCCTGATCTAAACCGTTTCCACGAGCGTTGACCTGGTTTGCCCATGACACACCAGAGGCCAACATCATGCCAGCCGCCAGTAACACCAGCAGCCACCGGCGGCCACGTTGAACTACACTTGTTGCTTTCATCTCAACAGCCTCCATAAAAATGAGGCTTATTGAGGTTGAGGGATCCCACTACCGAGGCAGTACGCGCGTTTCCCCTCAACAAGCGAACGATAGATTGGTAAGTTGCACGGTCCGTGAGGTGATACGCTCATAACTGTGCGTGTCACAACCATAGTATGGCATATATCCGGCCCGTCGGATGCGGCAGGATTGTTGAATGTCCTGCAACCGGATGTTGCAGACCCCCACAAGGAGTGTTGCAGATGCGCAACAAAAAGGAATTTGCGGATATAGTTGGACAATATCTAGCGCAACAGGAGCGTAGTCAGGCGTGGCTGGCGCAACGCTTGGGCGTGGAACGCTCGACAGTCACCCGTTGGCTTAACCACGGCAATCTGCCCAATTCGCCTGAGACGGTGATATTGATTGCCGACATCTTGGGCATCCAAGATGCCGAGGAACGCGCCGCACTTCTGGATTCGGCAGGTTATGTGGTGCATTCCAATAATCAGGGAGACCAGCCAGTAGCCGATGATACGGTGATTTCATCAAAAGTAGAACCAATAAAGGCGCCAACAGCAGATGAAGATGATCCGAAACCACATGGCTCGCGTGGCGGCTTAGATAGTTTGCCTCTATCGAAATTTAGTGCTCGTTAGCATCTTCTTGACATACTACATGGCTGATTTTTCACGCCAGCACCAGCCGCAACTCTGTCCATCTGTCCAAACCAACTACAATGGTCCAGTCGATCAGTCCACCACCAATGTCAATCTAACCATTTATGCCGGTGATCCCCCCGAACTCCAGCAGCAAAAAGCCGACCAGCGCGGCGCTGATTACCCGGCAGAGATCGCTACTATATGCCTGAAAACGGATGCACGATTGGGATTGGTGGGAGCGGCGCTGCAAGAGGATATTTTCGGAGCCAAACTGGATGCCGTACGCGCCACCGTGTGGCCGCCGAGGCGGCCAAAGCTGGCTGTAAAGCTGATCGCGCGGAAACCATCAGCGCTTTGCGCACCACGGTTCAACGGCTACTCCCTGGTCCAACGCCCAGCCCGCTGCTCTGGCGGCTTATGCGCGGATAGCACATGGATCCCACGACGGTGCGCCTTCTATACCAGTTGGGGTGAGGGTGCGAGTCGGCAGCCGAGTCACTGTTGGATGTATGACGAAGGTGGAAGAGGAGAGCCGCGACGCAGTTTCAGACCGTTGGGTGGACTACTACACACGCCGGATACAATTGGCGACGCAAACATTGCACCATCGCCTGGTTGAGACAATATTTGCGCTGACCGCTGCGTTGCAAGAGGCGCACCCGCATAGGTGGGCCTGCCCGATCCATTAGCCCACCTGGTGGCAGCGTGACAATGACTGCGTATCGACTGGGTCATTACGTGGTTAGTAAAGAAGGGGAAGCGCTAAACCAACAGCTCACCCTGGCTGCCGAAGGGGAGCAGATGCTCGAAGAAGATCTGGCTGAATACGCCGCCGGTCAAAGACGAATTGGTTATTCAACCCGACGACACCTGGGATCTGGTGGTGGCCAAAGCCATTCATTGCATGATGGGCCATCAAGACGAGGCTATTGCGGCCTTTACCAAGTATGGTGATATGTTTGCCGAGACAACAGCTGACAATATGCACCAGACGCCCGCCAGTTCACCATCCATATGGCCTGTTGTTCAGGCATCATTGACGGGGCCGTCTACATTTACGCCGTGGAAAGCGGACAGTTCGGCCCAGCGGCCTCCAGCCACGCGATATTCTGATAAAACGCTCAATCAACATCCCATGCACAACATATGAGCACAAGATGCGTTGGACCAGTTGCCAGAGGAGGTGAAGCCGTCACGTTTGAAATCCTGCGGCTGGATGCCAGGCATTTTTCAAAAACAGACGATTATCCTCGACGGGTACAAAGCCATTTGGTCTTTATAACAGTGCCGTCTAGGCGAACCCCAAATCCTATCCCCGCACCATTGGTGCAATTTTATAAACAGCGGCACGTTCTCTCGAGCGTTGGTGCGGCTAATATTTAAATCCTATCCCACACCATTCATACAGCAGTTTGCCCCATGACTATACCTCAACGATTGAAAGAAAGTTTCGCATGGATTTTGCAAAGAATTCCCTACGGGCGTCGGGTACTAATCAATAGGAAGTATCAAAACTATTCAGCCACTTGAACTCTGAGTCTGGCGAAGGCCAATGGCCCGGACACCTGAATAGTAACCAACTATCTCGCTGAAAACGCTATATCCAAATAGCAGAGGCTGACAATCAGCCTGCTCTTTTCAGCACAACCTCAAACAGGAGCAATCTTCACAGCGTATATGGGTAACTCTCTCAATCTGGCGCTTTTGATTTTGGGTCTCACATTTACCTCGGCGTGGGCGCAGACTGCATCAAGTCCGGTCCCAGTATTACGGCGGCGATGGGTGATGCAAGCCAAAGCCCGCCGCCTCGACGCTGACAGAAGGGTTGGGTGAGCGCACTCAGACACCGCATGGGGACTGGAATTCGGTCGATGAACTGGTTGGTTATGCCGCTTATACCATTGATGAATTTTGGCGCAGTCAATTTGCGTATGCCGGCATTCCCTATCAGCCCTCTATGTTTTCGGCTACTACACGGAACCCTTTGCGTGGAGTGGCTGCGGCGACCGAGATGAACAATGCCTTCTATTGCCCTACCGAACACGGCATTGCCTACTGACTACTACTTCCTCGATTCTATGTGGCGGCAGGACGGCGATTTTGCCCCCGTGACCGTGATTGCCCACGAGTGGGGCCCTGGTCAAAGCGCAAGTGAATCTGTTGGGCCAGCGAACTGGTGACTGTTTCGCCGGCGTCTACGCCTAACGACCAAATTGAGCTGCTGGAACCGGGTGGTGACTTGATGAAAACGCAGGCGCTCTACGACGGCAATCCTGACGCCCTGGTTTGACCACGGAACGCCGGAGCAGCGTAAAGATGCGTTTAACGTCGGTCTCTATTGGGGGCTCAATGCATCCAATGCTACACGGCCACCCCAAACGGCCAGCCCGTCGGCGTACTTCCGGGATGACCGCACGATGGTCTATATGCCGGTGGCTTTTGGGCGATAGGATGGCGCGTAATTTTTAGTAGATGCTTCATATGTCAACCGTGAACTCAATTATCATTTTGTGTGAATCTACCAAAATAACTTAGTCATCACAAAAGATGACTTGTCGATTTGAAACCCGTGCGCTCTCGCGGAGCGGGCGGCTCTGACGGCTAACTTGTTTTTACGCGATCACATTAAACAGAGTGGAGAATCCTCATGACTTTGCAACTAACACCTCAACAACCATCTGAACAATTTGCCCAAGATAAGGCTCAGAATTTGCGCATCATCTTAAGGAAGCCTATACACGTGAGTTTGTTTTTTGCTGATGGGACGTACAGGCGTAGGAAAATCCAGCACCATAAATCAACTTATGGGTTACAGTTACAGATATTATTGGTGAGTGCGGGCCTGAGACTATGTCGTTAACAAGGCCTCTATCGTCTGCAGCAATCGAACAATCAATTTCTGATTGGTGGATACGCGTTGAGGATTATTATCGATTTGCCAGAAGGAGTAACGATTCGGATTATATTCGCCAAGTTAAACAACGGAGTCAAATATGTTGATTGTTTACTATATGTTACACCATTAAACGAATCACGTATTCGTAGCGATGAAAGATATATGGCATCAAATTGATCACGCAAGCTGGAGAGAACATTTGGAAAAGAAATAGCGTTATCCGTTTTTACATTCGCCGATCAGATCGCCTCCGGAAAAATATCAGCATACATTATCAGAACGCACCAGATTGCTACGGGAGGCTATTAACAAATTAGAACTGGAGTGTCGACAAAAATATCGAAAGAAATTCCGTGGTCGCCGTTACGAATGCTCAAATTGCAACCCCGGACGGTCATGAATGGCTGGGGGAACTGTACGCAACTGTGGTTGAAAGAATTTCAAATGATGGTTTTGTACAATATCTGATGGCCACCTCTCAAGGGTTGAACGGAGAGATCGTTGGGAAAAACGAGGAAACCTCAAGTTATCGAAAAGGTTGTTGAAAAACCGGTTTATATTGACAGACCTACTGTCTATATTGCTCCACTGTATCGGTAATGTGGTGAGCAAAAGAGCGGGTTTAAAGAAAGAAATAGTAAAAAGGGGGCTTTACCCAGGCGGTAGTTGAGGAGAAGTCAAAATAGCCAAGTCCATTGGCAGAATCGCCGAGGCAGGGCGCTAACATGGTCAATGCTCTACAGCCAAGGGGCTTCTGAAGAGGCCGCTACCGCCCAAAATGCCTGGAAGAAAATAACGAGTTGGTGGTAACGAAAATAGTGTTGGAAATACCATTCTCAGCAGATTGCAACCTTACGCGATCGTGTCAAATGCGGCGGACCGAACCACGGCTTATATCGCCTACACCGCTGCGATAAACTGAATCTGAAGGAGACGTTTTTATGCGCAATTTCTTAATTGTTGGCCAAACAGGGGTTGGCAAATCTAGTTTCGTGAATGCCACGTTTGGCAAGCAGGTTGCTAGCATAGATGAATTTCGTGCATGCACCAATATCGTTAAATATCATGCCTATGAGACGCCGTTTGGTGATGTGTGTCTAATTGATACCCCTGGCCTAAGTGAAAGTACTGAAGAACTTGATTTGGAATACTTGGCGATGATTGGTTCAAGCGTAGAATATCAGAATCTGTATGCAACTCTTTACATTTCACCCCTAAATGCGACCCGCTTGCGCTCATCTGAGAAAAGTACATTAAAGTTATTAACAGAAGTACTTGGTTCAACTATCTGGCTAAATGCATGGCTAGTGTTTACTTTTGCCGCTTCGGTCACACCGGAACGCTTGGAAGTTGCTTGGCAGGAGCGACATAGGCAAATTGCCCATTATTTACAAGAGATTACTGCTTCTGGCGCCTGCTTTGAGAATTTTCACCAAATTATCTTAATTGATAATGTGGTTTGTAATTGGTCGAAAGAGGCAGTTCCTGTTGCCTCTCTGTTGGCAACTTGAGCTGACACTTTTCAATTGTAACAATACAGCATTAATTAGAGGTCGATCATGCAACTTAAATATGCACATTTTTTGGCCGATGCCTGTAATGCAGCTTATTACGATTACCCTCTTAAGTCCCAAAAGCTTAATGGACTGGTAAACAAATTGCACGTCTTTGAAAGGGGCACTTGTCGGGGCTTTGTGGGTTCAAATGATACATTCATCGTGGTCTCTTTTCGCGGTACAGATGTTCGCCTAAACTCCCCTTCACAGGTAATCGACAGCGCGAAACAGTGGTTGCGCAACTTGACTATCTGTCAACGCGAATATGAAGGCGGCATACGCGTGCATGCTGGCTTTGATGAAGATGTGTGCCAAATCTGGAACGACGTTGGCAATTTGATACTTGATCATGGAGGAGAATTCAAGCCGGTTCTGTTTACGGGACACAGCGCGGGGGCAGCCATTGCCACTCTAGCCGCGCATCAATATAAGCTTGCCGGGTTAAATGTTCAATCCGTCTACGCATTTGCTTCACCACGCGTCGGGAACGGCATATTTGCCGAAAACTATGCCGTTCCCCTTTATCGAATCGAAAACATGGATGACCTGGTGCCCCATGTTCCACTACCTCCGGTTGCTATGGAGGCGGCTGATTTTGTGCTTGAACTGCTCAGCGAAATCATCATGCCAATCTTTCCCAATCTAATTCCGTCGTTGGCCGGTCAGTATGAGTATCTTCATGCTGGCAAGCTCTTTTTTATTGATTGGGACGGAGATTTGTGCCATAGCTACACGCTGTCGGACTTTGCCCAAGATTTTTGGGCCTGTGGGGAGGGCAAAGATATGGAATTACCCGGAACCCCCATCCCTAAACCGCTAATGGATACTGCTAGAGCTCTACGAACGTATGGGGCAATCATTCCAGAAATTGCCCAAGGGACCTTCCGTTTTTCCAGAATCATCAAATGGCGCAGCACATCAGTTGTCTTCAGAAACTCATTTCTGTACCAGAAAAAAAATGGTGATCTCTAATTAAACGAGCGTAAGTTCAAGAAAGTACCATTGTCTTTCCTGCAAAAACGCAACTACGAAGCCGTTCCCGGACCACTTCCGACAACAGAACTTGCTACAAAAATAGTGCACTTAGATATACTTCGCGTCCAGCCTAAATGTTTCATGGGAAATCGCGTGACGAAGAACTGCTGGCCGAGATCGAGCGTCTCACGATGCTGTGTTTTCAACTGCTTGCGGGTACAATGTCACCGGACGGGTCTCCTTTCATAGCGGCTCTTATTCGAACCTTAATGTAAGCGATTCTTCCTTGCCCATTCAATGGTTAACGTGCTTAGGATGCATTCTAAATCAATGCCTGACTTTGCAACATAACAATCATCCTTGTGGCCTGAGCTTGTTGGAAACCATAGCGATGGTTGAAGTAGATAGATAGTTTACGAATGGAGACACAATGAGTGGCAGAAAATTACTGGTCATCAGCGCCCATGCCGCCGATTTTGTCTGGCGCGCCGCCGGGGCGATTGCGCTGACGACCGCAGCCGGCGGCCAGGCGTTGGTGTTGGCGCTCTCTTATGGCGAGCGCGGCGAATCGGGGGAACTGTGGAAAGAGCCCGGACAGACTATTGAACGGGTCAAAGCGATTCGTCAGGGCGAGGCGACGCGCGCGGCAGAGGCATTGGGCGCGGCCTATCAGTGTCTCGATTTGGGCGACTATCCGCTGCGCGTCGATGACGCGGCGTTGGATCAGATTATCCATGTCATGACCAATTTCGCACCCGATGTGATCCTGACGCACAGTGAACGCGACCCCTTCAATCCCGATCATGGGTTGGCGTATACCGTCACCGAGCGGGCGCGCCAACTGGCCAGCGGCGCCGGCGTGGCCAGCGCGTTCAAGACGATTCGCCCACCGGAACTGCTCTGTTTTGAGCCGCATCAACCAGAACTGTGCGGTTTTGTGCCGACGACCTTTCTCGATATCACGCCGGTCTTTGCGCAAAAGGTGGCAGCGATGGAGGCCATGGGCGCGCAATCCTATCTGCGCCAATATTACACCGAACGCGCCGCCCACCGCGCCAACCACGCCCGACGCATTGGCGGTGATTCGACCATCAAACAGGCGGAGGCATTTCAGCGGATCCTGCCCCATGTGGTCAAAGAAATATAGGAGGTGTTATGAACGAAAGTGAAAAAATCGCCCGCCTGGCCGAGCTAGGCACGGCAACGGTCTATGAAGCATCCGGTCGTCAGGGGTTGATTGATCTGCCGCTGATTCAAGTTGTACCCAAGAGCCGCGTGGCGGGCAAGGCGCGCACTGTGCTCTGCGGTCAGGCAGACAATATCATGGTTCACGCCTGCATTGAGCAGATCCGGCCAGGCGAGGTTGTAGTGTTGGCCCAGCCGGAATCACAGGCGGTGGCGCTGATCGGCGACCTGTTGGTGACCCAGATGCAGGTCGCCGGCGCCGCGGGGGTGCTCTCCAATGGTTCTGTGCGCGATTATGAGGAGTTGGTGGCGCTCGGACTGCCGATCTGGACCCAGTTTGTGCGCGTGCGCGGCGCAACCAAAACCGAAGTCGGCCAACTTAATGTCGCCGTCGGCATGGGCGGCGCAATTATCCATCCTGGCGATATTGTGGTGATGGATGCCGATGGCGCTATCACCGTTCGTCCCTCTCGCCTGAATGAGATTCTCGAAAAATCTGAAGCGCGTGCGGCCAAAGAAGAGGCGGAGCGTCAGCACTACAAAAATGGCGCACGCAGCTACGATCGGAACAACTGGCGCGCGGCGGTGGAAGCGCCGCGCTGATCAATTTCGTCAATGCTTGTACGAACCCAAGAAAGGATTCATTTTAATGGCCGACCGTTTTACATATACCCAGGTGCAAGAGTACGTAACGGCGCTTGTGCCGGAACGCGCGCCCGAATTGCAGAAGATGGAAGCCTATGCCGATAAGAACGGCTTTCCAATTATCGGTCCGGCAGCCGGCCAACTTTGCTACCAGTTGGCGCGCATGATTGGCGCGCGGCGGGTCTTTGAGCTTGGCTCCGGTTATGGCTACTCAACGGCCTGGTTCGCCCGCGCCGTGCAGGAGAATGGCGGCGACGGCATTGTTCATCATACCGTGTGGGATGAGAAGCTGTCACAGATGGCGCGCCAACATTTGGGCGCGCTGGGCTATGATGGGTTGGTGCAATATCATGTGGCCGAAGCGGTGGGCGTCTTGCGCGCCACGCCCGGCCCTTTTGACCTCATCTTCAATGACATTGACAAAGAGGGCTATCCGGACTCGCTGCCGGTGATTGCCGAGAAATTGCGATCGGGCGGGCTGCTGATTATCGACAACATGTTGTCCGGCGGCCGCATTTTTGATCAAAATCACAGTTCGCCCAGCCTCACCGGCATTCGCGAATTTACGCGACGAATCACGGCAAGCCCCGACTGGATTGTCACGCTGGCGCCGATCCGCGACGGGTTGATCGTTGCGCAGAAAGTTTAGGACCAAAGTGACCATACAGCCGTTGCCCGAGCTTGTCGAAGCTCAGTGTTGCCTTCGACAAGCTCGGGCAACAAAGGCCTGAATAGATACACACCGCAAAGGAAATTCAGCATGAATTCACAACCAATGCCAGAGCAACCACGCCCGCCGCAACCACCGGCAGGCGTCATCGTCCACCGCGATTTGCCCTATGTGGCCAATGGCCATGAGCGGCAAAAGCTCGATCTCTATTTGCCCGCACAAGGCAGAAATCGACCGTTGATCCTCTGGGTGCATGGCGGCGCTTTTCGCGTGGGCAGCAAAGAGGGTAACGCCGATAACCCGCCGCCATTTGAGTATGTTGTACAAGGCTATGCGCTGGCCTCGATCAACTATCGCCTGAGCCAGCACGCCATCTTTCCCGCCCAAATTGAGGATTGCAAAGCCGCCGTGCGCTGGCTGCGCGCCCACGCCGCTGAATATGGACTGGACCCCAATCGCTTTGGCGCGTGGGGGCCATCGGCGGGTGGCCACTTGGTCGCCATGTTGGGTACCGCAGGGCATGTCGCGGAGTTTGAGGTGGGCGCCCACTTGGATGTTTCCAGCCGCGTCCAATGTGTGGTCAATTATTTTGGTCCCACCGATTTTCTGCAGATGGATACGCAACGTTTGCCGGATGGCATGATCCACGACACGCCAGATTCGCCCGAATCGGAGCTGGTCGGCGGCCCAATTCAAGAGAATCCGCACAAAGTGGCCAGTGCGAATCCGATTACCTATGTGACGGCGGATGTGCCGCCCATGCTAATCGTTCACGGTGATCAAGACCCGCTGGTTCCCCATGGGCAGAGCGTGTTGTTAGTGGAAGCTTTGCAAAATGTCGGGGCCGATGTGACCTTTTATACCGTAGCGGGAGGAGGTCATGGCCACTTTACAGATCCCAAAGTGCCGGAATTGACTGCTGCGTTTTTACACAAATATCTGGACCCGTCGGTTGCGTAAAGAACTGAAACATACTGGATGTAACTCTGCGCAAGGCCCTAGGGTAGCGGATAACTTTCCACAGCTATTGTGGTTTGCTGGCGGATATGAATTAACGGCGGAAGCGGGGTGCAGGCGACTGCTGTACAAAGAGGTTGAACCACTGGCGCCAGATGGGGAGTTGGACGATATTGGCGCGCAAATCATTTTCTTGTCTATTCGGGGCCATCTGCGCCTGGCCATTGGCGTCTATGATCACGACGACATTGTCGTCGGGCTGCACCATGTTTAACTCCTCGCGCCCTACCTGGGCCACATAAGCCTCACTTTGCACATAATCCTGATACGCCAGCAGTTCAGCTTGACGGCGCTCGGCATCTTCCATTTTCTGCTCCAAAAGGGCTGCTTCATGCTGAACCCGCGCAAATTCATTAAGCCGGCTGGCGTAGCTCATCACAAAGAGGAGGCAAAGCGTGGCCAAAACAAAGAAGAGAACCTGCGCGCCGCGCTGGGTGGTCTTTGGTAGATTGGAGGCGTGCGGCATATTCATAGAGTACACGCTGAACCAGGGTTTGCCGATCTGAAAACAAATAGAAAAATAAAAAAGAGCCTTCCGTTTGGAAGACTCTTTCTTCATTGTGGTGCCGCAGGAGGGACTTGAACCCCCACGGGCTAATGCCCACTACGCCCTGAACGTAGCGCGTCTTCCGATTCCGCCACTGCGGCAAAAGCAACCACGTAAAACTTGATTGTAAAACTTGATTGTAAAACTTGATGCAATACCCAAGAACCGTACTATAACATGAAGGTGAAAGACTGTCAAATTGTGGAGCAAATTTGGGCTATCTCAAATTGGGCGTTATTGCCCGCCCGGCGGCGTTGGCGGCGCCAGCGTGGGGATCTGGTTGGCGGGGACGCGGCGCGTCACCATATACCAGTCGGCAAAATTGTCGAACCGTTCTGAGGGACGGTTGATGGAGCCGATTTGCACGTTGTGGACGCGGTTGCTCACGCCGTATGTATAGACGGGGTGATAGAGCAGCAGCGCCGGCGCTTCTTCGGCGAAGATGGCCTGAAAACGCCAATAGAGATCACGCCGCTGCTCCGGGTCCACAATGGAGCGGGCGTCCTGCATAATCTGGTCGGCTTCTTCGTTGCTCCAGCCGCTGTAATTTTGTTTACCCACTTCGGCCTGCGTGCTGTGCCAAATGGCGTACGGATCGGGGTCGCCGGGCGTCTCCCAACTGATGAGCGCGGCGTCAAAGCGGCGCGGCTCCAGCAGATCGCTCAGCAGGCCTTGAAATGAAGCCTGTGTCGGCACGGCGCGCACACCGATTTGCTCCCAGTCCAGCGCAATGCGTTCGATCAAAATCTGGCGCGTGATATCGTCATTGGTAGTGAGCTGAAATTCCAGCTCGCGCCCATTTTTATCGCGAATGCCGTTGCCATTGGTGTCGACCCAACCGGCGGCGTCAAGCAAGCGTTTGGCTTCGTCCACACTATAGGGATAGGTGCGGATGTTGGGGTTATAGGCCCAATTTTCCGGCAGCAGAATCGAATTGGCAATTACCCCTTGGCCGCTCACCACTTCTTGCAGCAGCCGCTCACGGTCCAGGCCATAATAGAGCGCTTGGCGCACTTCCTTTTCTTGGAAAAAGGGCAAATTGGGATTTTGTAAATTGAAAACCACATGCACATATTCAGGCTCAATGGCATTAAAAAGCTGAAGATCATCGCGGGCGGCGGCTGCCGGCAAATCGGACGGCCAAATGGTGCTGATGCCGTCAATGTCACCGGCGACAAAAGCCGGAAAAAGGCTGGGATGGTCAGGATAGAAGTGCAATTCCAGCGCCGAAATGTAGGGGGTGGCGCCGCTATAAAATGGGTTGGATTCCAGGCGCACATATTCGGCTGTGATGGCGGTGATGCGCATGGGGCCGTTGCCGATAGGCACCCCGTCCAGCGGACTGGACGCCAACACCGAAGCGGGGACGTCGCGCCAAATGTGGCTGGGCAGCAAGCCGATGGCCAACTGGTCCAGGAAGGGCGTGTATGGTTCCGAGAGCGTAAAGCGGACCGCCATGTCGTCCAGCTTTTCCATCTGCACCGTGCGCCACAGCACGGCCAAGCTGTCCAGATATACGTCCGGGTCTTGCAAAATGCCGATGGTAAAGAGCACATCTTCCGCGGTTACGGGCTTGCCATCGCTCCAAAATTGATCCGGCTTGAGGCGAAAGGTGTAGATTTTATCTTCGGTGATCGACCAGGTTTCGGCCAGGTCTGGCACCACGCGCCCCTGTTTGTCAATTTTGGTCAGCCCGCGATAGATCAGCGTGCAAATATCTTCATCGACTTCGTTAGAAGAGCAGAGCAGGGGATTCAAATAGCGCGGGTTGCCGGCCACGCCTTCGCGAAACACGCCGCCGCGATCGGGCGCCAACACGGTAGAAACGCTGTAGGTAGAATAGCCCAGCAGCGTGATCAGGAGCACCGCGCCAATGAGCGTCATGATGACCTGCCAACGGATGTGGCGGCTTATGGATGTGGCGGGTGAAAGCGGAGCCGAGGATGCAGAATAATGCGGCTGTCTTTGCATGAGTGGGAAAGGGTTGAAGCGAACCTAGCCTATTCAGATCACACTGTGGCTGCAACACATCTAGCTATTGCTGTATTGCTTATTGCTCTCTGGGCCAGCAATAAAGCAATACAGCAATAAGAAATGGACATAGTGGATAATTTCCGATAATGTCTCTTGTGTTGCAGTGTGGGCAACGTGAATCATCTAGAACCGATTTTGCAGCATAACGGTGAGTAGCGATAGAAAGAGGAAGATGCCTGCCAAAACAAACGTAACGTTAAAGAGCGTACGCTCGATGCCGCGGCGCGTGCGATAGATATCGGTCCCCCCAAAAACGCTGCCCAAACCACCGGTAGATTGGCCCTGAATCATAATTACGCCAATCAGCGCGATGGCCAGAATAATAATGGCAACCATTAAATAGCTTGTAAAGGTCATTGTTTTGTTCCTTTGAAAACTTTTAATTAAACCAAAACACAAGTATAGCAACTTTGCTAGCGTTTTACCAAATCCTAAAGATGGCCGACGGCCAGCCATTTATATGGCCACACCCTCCCATCCTTACTGTCGAAATACATACAGCACAACATTGCCGCGAATGTCCCGCTCAATGTGCAGAGCGCTATTGGGATAGCGCGCCTGAATAGTCGGTAACAGAGGCGCACTGTCGGGCTGAATAAGCAACTGTGCATTGGGCGGCAATGCATCGGGCAGATTTTCCACGGAGTACTCTGGCCCGGTTGCCCGTTGGCGCAAGCTGCTGGCCGCATACTCGATCACCGGATCCGCCCAGTGGATGGGCGCTTCTCCGGCAATCAGCAAAATCGAATTTTCGGCGGCGCCATTGGTCGCAATGGCGCGCCCGGTGACGGCGGCGGCGCCGGCATGCAAATGGCCATATTCATAATAGGTGGTCCAGCTCGCCACCCCCACCCACAAAATCAACCCCACCGTTACATAAAGGCTGGTCTGCTCCAGCCATGTGCCCGCCGTTTCCAAGAGGGTTACCCGAATGCGATCCAGCGCAAATGCCATAAAGATGGCCGCAATGGGATAAAGCGGCAACAGCAGCGCCCAACTGGGCGCCACCGCATTGGCCCCATAAAAGACCAAGCCGCCGCCCAAATAGGAAAGCAGCAGCCAGCCCGGCAGCCGGTCCAAGTTGAGCAGCAGCCCCCCCAGCGCCAAAAAAAAGAGCGGCGCTATCAAGCTGTGCAAAAACGCTGCCGGATAGTTCGCCATGCCGCCCACATCAGGATTGGCGTTCAGGGCCAGCAAAATTGAACGCAAATTTTCCCCAAAGAGCGCCGTAAAACCGCCCTGCTGATAGAGCATCGTGAGCCGCACCTCGGCTGCCGGCGAAAGCGTAAGTGCGCTACGCATAAATTGGCCAAAAGCATCCGGCGCGTGCAGCCAACTCGCCAGCACCGGCAACACCATCGCAGCCACCCCGCCGACCCAAGTCAGCGCACCCGTCACGCCCATGCCCACGTAACGCGGATCGATCCAATTGCGCCGCAGCAACCAAAGCCCCAGCCACCACAACGGCGTGATGATCCAAAAAGCAGGCCGCTGGCATACATAATCCCCGCCAGCCCAATGCCCAAGCCGCTCAACGCCAGCAGCGAATAGCTGCGCGTGCGCAAGCCGCGCAGCAGCATCCATAATCCGAATGTGCCCCAAGCTACCGGCGCCAGATAGACCGAAATGCGGCTAAAGTGGACGGCCACATGTCCCACAGCGGCCAGCATGGCGGCCCAATGGGCCAACCAGCGCCCGTCATCTTCTAATATGACTTCATATGGCCCTTCACGGGGAATGCGTCGAAACAGCTCGCAACTGAGCAACCAGGTGGCCGCCACCAGCAGCAGCCCATGCAGCACGCTGCTCAAACGCGCCGCCCACAGCACGCGCCCAGTCAAGCGCATGCTGAGCGCGGCCGGCCAATTGGCAATTTGGGGCAGCGCATCGCGGCCGGGCGTAAAGAGGCCGCTGCTTTCATTACGCGCCAGGGCCAATGCCTGCAAACCGCTCTCCACTTCGACCGGCTCGATCGGCATCGGTAGCTGGCTCAATTCCCAGCCAAAGATGCAAAGCGCCCCCAACAGAATGACCGCCAATATGGGCCAGCCACGATAGGGACGCGCCAACTGCGCCACTTGGGGATTGGTCTGCAATACAAGCAAAGTGCGCCGGCGAAACAGAACGCTGTCGATTAGCCCGCTGCCCACTAAATAGAGCGCTATGCCCAACAGCCAGGCAAAGTCCAACGTGCTAGACTTGCCGCCGGACAGCGCCCGACCCGCAATCGAAACCACAATGCCCAGCGCCGCCACCATCAAAATCATGCCGGCGCGCGCTGTGGTCCCACTGTGCAATGAACGCGTAGGACGATGCACAGGCTTGGGATATTCACCGACCCAAGGCGTGCTGACAAGCCCAAACACGAGCGCGCCAAAGATGGTTAGCGCCGTTGCCAGGTCCATTAAGTCCTCTGGCAACCAACGGGTTACGTTATAAAGAGAGGGGAAAATATCCAGAAACCAGGTGGGGAAAAGAGCATTCAGGCTGCGGTAATCGAAAATATACTGTGCAAGATAGACGGCAATTAGAGCAACGGCCAGGGCGCCAAAGCGAAGATACCTCACTTGAACCTCTTGCAACAGTTAGTCACTCTTCAGAAATAACTTGTTTTAAACCCGTCAGGTCTCACAGACCTGACAGGTTTGGCCGCCAACTTATTTCTTGATGATGACTTTGGATGTTCCGGATGAAGAAAATGCTGGCTGGACGACAAGCCAAAAAGGGTGCATTAGACTTGGCCAATGCACCCTCATTGTAAGTTGCGAAGGTTGAATACTAAATTTAGCCTTCTGAACTCTCGGCGGCTGCTTCAGAGCTGGCGGCAACTTCCTTTTTCTTTGGCTCATCATCCATTGAGGAGGCTTTGCGGAACTCGCGAATGCCGCGGCCAACGGAACCAAAGACCTCTGGCAATTTACCCACGCCGAAGAGCATGGTGACAATCACCAGAATGAGAATCAATTCAAGCGGACCAAAATTCGGTAACATAGTATCTCCTTATGCGAATTAGCGCATTTTGGGACAAATTGCGGCCTGCCCACAACAGCCATCCGTTGTTGAGCAAAACCGCGACAGGAAAAGGTGCTGCGCTACGCGATTGAATGATTCCATTATAACACCGCTGATCCGTTCCTGCAAAAGCCCTCCATGATTCGGAAACATCATAATTGCGGCCCAAATAGCAAAATCGCACGCAACTTACAATACTCAACACTCGATACTCAATACCTGCCCTTACACCAGCTCAATCGCCACCGCCGTGCCGCCGCCCGTGCCGTGACACAGCGACGCCAGCCCCAGCTTGCCGCCGCTGCTCTGCAACGCCGTGATCAACGTCACAATAATGCGGGCGCCGCTGCAGCCAATGGGGTGGCCCAGCGCAATGCCGCCGCCGTGGATATTCAGCTTTTCATAGGGGATGCCCAGCACTTTGTTGAAAAGCACGCTGTTGAGCGCAAAAGCTTCGTTATTTTCCACCACGTCAAAATCATCAATGCTTTTGCCCAGGCGCGCCGCCAGCTTCTGCACGGCTGGCACCGGCGCCTCTACAAAGCGCCAGCTTTCGCCCGCCGCCCACGCGCCGCCGAGAATGCGCGCAATGGGTTTCAGATTGTGCTTTTCTACGGCGGCTTCGCTGGCAACGACTAAGGCGGCCGCCCCGTCGCTTACCTGGCTGGAGTTGCCGGCGGTCAAAACGCCATCGCTCTTGAAGGCCGGGCGCAACTTGGCCAGCACATCGGTGGTGGTGTCCGCGCGGATGCCTTCGTCGGCGTCCACGGTGATCGTGTCGCGCCGCACTTTGATCTCAATGGGCGCGATCTCATTTTTGAAAACACCGTTTGCCGTAGCGGCCGCCGCCCGGCGTGCGACTCATAGGCCACCCGATCCAGCTCTTGCCGCGTCACCTCGTATTCTTCGGCCAGGCGTTCCGTTTCAACCCCCATGCCTTCATCGGCAATGGGGTCGGTCAAACCGTCATAGGTCAGCGTGTCGTACATGGGCGCCGAGCCGCTGAGCATCATCTTGTAGCCCCAGCGGGCCTGGTGCGGAATGGCAAAGGCCGCTTGCGACATCGATTCGGTGCCGCCGGTCAAAATCAGATCGGCTTCGCCCGCCTTGATGGCCATGGCGGCATTCATCACCGTCATCATGCCCGATGAGCAGACCATATCCACGGCATAGCCATCCACCGTCTGCGGCACACCCGCCTTGATGGCTGCCTGCCGCGGGATTAGCTGCCCGTGGCCGCGCGCAAAATGTTGCCAAAGATATACATATCCAGATTTTCGCCCTGGACATTCGCCTTTGCCAGCGCGGCTTTCATGGCATGTCCACCCAATTCCGCCGACGACATGTCCTTGAGGGCGCCGCCAAATTTGCCAATGGGCGTGCGCGCCGCCGATACAATATATGCATGTGTCATGTGAGGTTCCTCTTTGAGGCTATATTGCTATCTTTCCGTTCTATCGTTTTCGTGCGGAAAGGGAGAAAGGGATCAGGGGGAAAGGGGGAGGGCTAACATTCCCCCTTCTCCCTTTCCTGCTCCCTTCTCCCCTCCTCCCTTACGTATACTGCCCGCCGTTGATGCTCATACATTCGCCCGTAATATACGCCGCCAGCTTGGGGAAAGCAGAAAGGCAACCGCATAGGCGATCTCTTCCGGTTCGGCAAAACGGCGCATGGGAATTCTGGCCAGAATCCGCTCTTTGACCTTGTCGGGAATGGATTTAACCATATCGGTGGAGGTAAAACCGGGCGCCACCACGTTGGCGCGCACGTGGTAACGCGCGCCTTCTTGGCCCAGCGTTTTGGCCAGCCCAATCATGGCCGATTTGGTGGCTGCGTAATTGGCTTGCCCCACGTTGCCTTGCTCGCCCACCACCGAGCTGATAAAAACGATGGCGCCGTCTTGACGTTCGTACAGCCGGGGCACAATCGGGCGGATGGTGTTGTAGACGCCGTTCAAATTGGTGTTGATCACGGCGTACCAATCGTCTACCGTAATGTTGGGGAAGAGGCCATCCTTGGTAATGCCGGCGTTTGGCACTACGCCAAAGATGGGGCCAATTTCGGCCTCAATCCGATTGACCGTCTCTTCCATCGACTCGGGGTCCGTCACATCTGCCTTAATGGCTAGCGCAGCATCGGGGCCAGGATCGCTGCGATAAGTATAGGCCACCTTGGCGCCCAATGCGGTCAACACTTCGACAATGGCGGCGCCGATGCCGCGGTTGCCGCCCGTCACTAATATTACCTTGTCCTCTAATTCAAACATAGTGGTTTCTCCTTTGTCTGCAACAATGCTGCCACACCGCCTAAAGAATTTCGGCTCATTAGGATCCAGGGTGATTGACATTACTGGCTTGTCCCCTTCCGGGAAGAGGCTGCCGCCGCCGCGCGAGCCAAAGCCATCTCTGCCTCTTCCCGGAAGGGGACCACATGCGATCCCGTTGAACCGTAATTTCTCCTGCTAAAATGTGTTTCAATCGTCTGGAACACCTGGCTTCACAACAAACACAATGTAAGACCATAATAAAGCCATGATTTTCAAACCGCAAAAATCATGGCTTCACTCATATATGTGAGATAGCACCGGGTGCCAGAAACAACGGGCATCCCGGTTGTTAGGCGTTCCTTCAACCAATCTGCGATGGCGGGGGAGGTCGCGTTCACCTTGCCGCTGACATACATGCCAATGTGGCCCGCCGGGAAGGAGCGGACCGTGTAATCCTGGCTGCCCACATACTCGGCCAGCGCTTTGGAAGAAGCAGGCGGCACCAAGTGGTCTTCGGCGGCATACAGATTGAGCACCGGCATGGTGATATGGCTCAAATCTACTCGCTGATCGCCCAGCTTCACCTCACCTTTGATCAGCTTGTTGCCCTGATAAAAATCTTTGATGAACTGACGCCAAGCTTCGCCAGCTTGATCCGGACTGTCGAAGATCCACTTTTCCATGCGCAAAAAGTTGAGCAGCTTGCGCTCGTCGTCCATAATGTCGGTCAGCCCCACATATTTGCCAATGTTGAGCGTAAAGGGCTTCAACATTAAATAGCCAAAGTTCATATAGTCGCCCGGCACGTTGCCAAAGGCCTCAACCATCAGATCGGGGTCCATGCGTTGACACCACGAATTGAGCAGACCGCAACTGGCCGTAGCCGGCACGTGAAAATCGACCGGCGTCACCATGGTGATCAGGTTTTTGATTTTTTCCGGGTGCAGCGCCGCATAGCAGAGGCTGAACGAGCCGCCCTGGCAGATGCCCAGCAGGTTGATCTGCGCTAAATTGTGGCGCTCGCGCACTACATCCACGCAATCATCGATGTAGCCATTAATATAATCATCCAGCGTATTCCAGCGCTCGGTGGGGCCGGGATAGCCCCAGTCGATCAGATAAACGTCGATGCCCAGTTGCAGCAGATTGCGCACCAGCGAACGGTCCTCTTGCAAATCGACCATATAGGGCCGATTGACCAATGCGTATGAAATCAGCAGCGGAATGGGAAACGGCTTTTTGACCACTGGCGTGTAGCGATAGAGCACCAGCTTGTCTTCGCGATATACTTCTTCTTTGGGCGCCGTGCCAAACTGTACATCTTCTTCGCGAAAATGGCTCAGATTTTCCACGCCGCGCCAGAGCCGCGCTTGCAGCGCGCTCATTTCCTGGCCGGTGGTGCGCAGGGCGGATTGCGCGTGCAGCATTTGGTCCAACAGCGGCTGGCCCCCATTGGGTACGGTTGACATGATCCTTACCTCGCAGCCTGTGTATTGGCGCCGGCGCTGCTCTTGCGGGCAGTGCCGGCGCGGGTGGTGGTTTTGGGTTTAGCCGACGGCTTTTTGGGGGAAGCTTTGGCCGTCTCCGCAGATTTCGGGGGGAGCGAGGTTTCATCACTCTGCCCAGAAGCGGGCTCAACTGCGCCAGCCATCGCCTGCTGCAAATTACGCACCTCTTTTTTGAGCGCTTTCATATCCTTGCGCAATTCGTAAATGGTGTGATGCGCCTCATCCAGATCGGAGCGTGTGGGCATGTCGTTGTTGCGCAGCCAGATCTCTAATAGTGTGCGCTGCTGCTGCTTGAAGGCCATGCTGCTGTTGACCAAACTGCCTTGCGCCTGGGCATAAGCATCGCCCTGAAACAGCTTGGTAAATTCCTCGTCGCCCACTTCCACCCACAAATCGATGAATTGACGCGGGCTTTCGATCAATTGGCCCTCTTGGGCCATCTGCGCCAACCGCTTGCCAAAGGCCTCCAGCAATTGCAGCCAACCGCTGCTCACCACCCGCTGATATTCAGCGTCGGCCCGGCGATAGGCCAGCCACGTTTCAAAACCTTTGGTCAGCTCCAGGTTTAGCTCACGCGTCAACCCCAGCGGCGGGCTGGAGACCATTTTGCCAAACGTATCCTCATAAGCTTGCCAGAAGTGGCCCATCAAGTTGGTGGGGTTCACGTGGCCGCTGCCCACATGGCGCCACCAAGCGGCCGACTGTTCGCCGCTGGCTGTCCAGGCGTTGAGCCAGGGCAGCCCTATCTGCTGAAGCTGCTCCATGTAGGTCTGCCAAAGCTGGCTGGAGGATTCGGCCATTGCGCCCCATTGATTTTCCGCCGCCGTCCACTGTTCCCGCAACTGGGCGGATTGCGCTTCCATTTGGTGGGCCAGATCGGCCTGCCACTTGGCTAAATCATCGCTTTGGGCGGCGGCCATCCAACTTTGGGCCATATTCTCCAACATCTTGAGCACAAACATCTGGCTCTCCAGCATTTTTTCGGCCGTGCGACGGGCGCTATCCGCCATGTTGCCATCAAACCAGTTGAAACCGCTCGACTCGCTGCCCGGCCAAAACTTTTGCATCTGATGCATCTGTTGCGCAATCATGGCGCCCCAGGGGCCCCACATGGGGGCAAAGGCCGCCGCATTTGCCGCCGCGGTCGTCCATGGATTTTGGCCGCCTCCATTGGTGTGAACGCCATTCAAAAAGGGATTCACGGGTTGGGCGGACGGACCCATATTCAACCAGTTCTTCATCCAATCTCTCTGTAAATCAAACCAGTAATTCATGTCGCCTCCTGTTCGCTTCGACTGTGTGGCGATTCTGTGGCCGGATGACAAGGTGACAAGATGACAAGATGACAAGATGACAAGATGACAAGATGACAAGATGACAAGATGACAAGATGACTGAGCCTGTCGAAGTCACCTTGTCATCCGGTCATCCGGTCATCCGGTCATCCGGTCATCCGGTCATCCGGTCATCCGGTCATCCCTCCGCTACTTCTGCGCCAGCAGCCATCGCGCTCCACGCCTTGGTCCATTCCTGCTGCGCGCTGTTCATGGTTTGGGCGGCGTCTTGCCAGAATTTCAACATTTGTTCGTTGGAAGTCGGTGGAGCACTCATGGGGGCGCCAACTTTTCAGGATTAAACTCCTTGACCAGCTCGAACCAGTTGTTCCAAAGCTGCTTCTGCGTGTCGGTCCAGTGCTGCGTCATATCGCTGCACATCAACATCCATGCATGGGCCTGCGGGTATTGGGCAACGCATCGGCATTGTCCGCCCACAGCCGCATGCCTTCGGTCTGGGCATCCAGCAGTTGATTCATCGACATCTGCCAGGCGTCGATCATCGCGCCAGGCGGCGCCGGCCTGCTTCTGACCCATCGATTGGGCGGTTTCCGCCCAGTTGCTCCACATCTTCTGCTGGGTTTGCGCCCAGGTTTTGCTCATTTCTTCAAATTGTTTGGTCCATTCCATGAGGACACTCTCCTTATTGTAGGGGCCTCTCCTTGGCCCCTCCTCTCCAATTTTGGAGAGGAGGGGAAAATGAGGCACGCAATTTATCAAAGGGGAGGCGGGGCTTCTGCTACGGGATAGCTGAATATTTACTATAGTGCTCAAAGGCGCGATACAGCCACGCAATATGGCCCACCATTTAGGCCATCACCATTGCAATCAAATCACGTATTTCTTTGTGCCAATAATTGTATGTGTTTGATTGTATCTTAGCCCAGTTACAGCCTGATTACATTTTCTTAACATGGGGAGTAGGGAGTAGGGAGTAGGGATTAAGGAGTAGGCGGTAGCCCCCCGGGCGGCTACTCCTCCACTCCTCCACTCCTCCACTCCTCTACTCCTCTTCCCACCCAACCGCGTCACCCACGCGAACCACTCCATCATCCAGCGCTTCGCCAAAGGCGCCGCCGCGCCAGTTGGCATACATGGCGGCTTTGAGACCGGGCAGGGCTTCGTCCATGCGTTCGCACGGCTTGGTTTCGTTATAAATGCGGATGCGACAGGCGCCCACGCGCAGGATGCGGCCGCGCGAATTGGCCAGCGGTACGCCGCGCACCATCAAATTGGCGCGGCGGGCCGCTGGGGGCAGATCGCCGCCCAGCTCGGCCATGAGCGTCTGCCACACCTCTTCCTCGATGAGAGTCACCTGGCGTCGACCGCCCTGATCGGCGTTGTTGACAAGACCGCGGCCCGCTTTCAGCTTGGCTTCCTGCGCCGGGTCCATTTTGCCGCGTTTGGCCCGCTTGATCCAGATTGCTTGCAAGGTTCCCGCATTCATGCTGTTTTTCGCAAGCCCTGGGGGCGCAGCAGCAGCACAATAATAATAATGACAAACGGAATGGCGGGCTTAAAGCTAAAATCGAGCCCGATCCACTGGTTCAGCCCCTGCATCACCGTATTTTCAGCAAAGGCCACCACATAGGCCCCCAAAATAGCGCCGCTAATGCTGGTCATGCCGCCCAGCACCACCGCCGCAAAAACGGACAAAATCGCCAACCAGCCCACCAGCGGATTCACCCACGTGTAGATGCCCCACAGGGCGCCGGCCACCCCGGCTGTGCCGCCCGCCAACAGCCACGTCAAATTGTAAATGCGCTGCACCGGCACGCCGATGACGCGCGCCAGCATGGTGTTATCCGCCAGGGCGCGCATCTCGCGGCCCAACGACGTGTAGTTGAGCAGCAGGCTAAAGAGCAGCATCAGCACCATGCTCATGGTCACCACCCAAAAGAAGATATTGGTCAAAATCAGATTCTCATTCTGCACCCATACGATCACCGGCACGTCAATGCGCTTGTCGAACAGATCATAGCGGTCCACCACCAAAAAGACCAGGTAGCGCAAAATCAACCCCAGCGCAAACGACGCCAGGATCAGCGTGTACATGGATGGCTTCAACTTTTCCAACGGACGAAAGACCAGCCGATTGGCAAGCACGGCCACTAATCCCGTCACCACAAAGGCCGCGACGATGACAGCCAGCGGATTGGCCGTCACATAAATGGACAAAAACAGCGCGGCGTACGCCCCAATGGTGATAAATTCAGCATGGGCAAAATTGGGCAGCCGCAGCACGGCCATGGTCAGCGTGAGCCCAATGGCCATCAGCGCGTACAGGCTGCCAACCTGGGCGGTGCGCACGAGAGAATCAAGTAAAAGAGCGGTGGACAAGATGTGTCGCTTTCTGTGATTCATTGGTTTCTTATATGAACGTTGTCTGAGCCTGTCGAAGACAACGTTCATACCCGGACATACATTCTATGGAAAAAAACGCCGTTTAATCGTAGGTGCGGCATCCCTGCCTATGCGCACCGCGCTAAGCGGTTTTGGTCGCCCAACAAAGGAGCGAACGGCGGTTGAGTAGGCCCCGGCTGTTTGGGGCCGTATCGAAACCAGAGTGAGCGGGTGTGACCCGTTGGGTCTCGATACGGGGCAAACGGCCGCCCCTACTCGACCGGCACTAGTCCTTGCCCTTAACTTGATATCTATGGGCATCCCTGCCGCACAAGCCCGATCTATATGGCCATGCTAAAATTATACCATATCCTGGCGAGCCAGCCGCGACCTCTCACTCTCCCAGCGCCATTTGTCACGAAATCAACCCTATTGTATATTTGCTGTGAATCTGCATAATGAATCACCCCCAATCAAAATCGCACTTTCCAACCAAATTTCCATACCGATATACAGCACCATATTCTGTGTATCCAACCGATCAAATCTCAAGGAGAACCCGTATGATGTACAAAACCCGTTTGGGCGCGCTGGCGCTCATTGTGGCGCTGCTGTTGACGGCGTGCCAGCCCATTCCGGCGGAGGTGGCCGAGCAAGGAGCGCAGATCTATGTGCTGGGCGTGGCGCAACCCTTTACCGGCCCGCTGGGCTCATTTGGCACGGACTTTGGCAAGGCCATTGACCTGGCCGTCGAGCAGATGAATGCGCAACTCGCGGCCGCCGGTTCCAACATTCAATTCGAAGTGGCCAGCGCCGATACCGAAGGCACGCCCGATGGGGCCGCCAAGGCAGTGCAAACCGTTGTGCAGAGCAGTGGCGCCCAAGTCGTGGTGGGTCCGCTGACCACCGGCGAAGTGCTGGGCGCCAAACAGTATGCCGATGAAAACGACATTGTGATCGTGGCCCCGGCCTCCAGCGGCGTGGCGGGCGCCATTGCGGGCGATAATATTTTCCGCCTGATGAACCCGCCGGACACCTTTGGCGGCGCCGCCTTCCTGAAAATTGCGGCGGCGCGCGGCTATGAAAATATAGCCATTTTGCAGGTGGATGACGTTTTTGGCAACGGCTTGGCAGAGCTTTTTGACGCCGGCTTTAAGGCCAATGGCGGCAAGGAGACGGCCATCGTCAAATATGTGGCGGACGCTCCCGATCTGTCCGGTGAGGTGAGCAGCATCAGCGCCGAGGTGGCGCGCCTTTCCACCGCCGGCAGCACCGCCTTCTTCTGCATCTGCTTCCTGGGCGATGCGCAAAGGTGCTGCAACTGGCCATCACCGACCCCAATCTGGGCGGCGTGGATTGGCTGGGCGTGGAAAATCTGCGCAATGAAGAGCTGCTGGCCGACCCCGCTCACGCTGAATTTTTGGCCAAGGTGCACTTCCTCTCCGTCTCCGGCTCCAACCGTCAGACGCCCAATACGCAGCCCTTTATCGATGCCTTTGTGGCCAAATACAGCAGCGAGCCCGGCCCCTTTACCAACTACGCGTACGATTCCGCCAATGTGGCCATGCTGTCCATGATCGCGGCCAACAACAGCGGCGCCGGCGTCAAGTCGATTCTGCCCTTCATTGCCGATCACTATATCGGCACCCAGGTGCAGACCTATTTGGATGAGAACGGCGATCAGGCCATTGCCTATCTCACCGTTTATCAGGTATCAGAGCAGGGCAGTGAATTTGTCGAAGTGGGCACGTATGATGGCGCTACAGGAGAATTGACGTTGCAATAAACCGCTTTGCGGACGCCTTGGCCGCGTCCACTCTTGGCCAATCAAACAGATGTTGTATAAAAGGTGGGGGATGCTGAATTAGCATCCCCCACCTTTTCTTTGGCATGCAAGGCTCAGCCATTCATATCCAGCGCGCCGCGCCGCCGCAATATTGCCGGTCGGCGCCACAATCGGCGTGACGCAGCCGGCGCTCAGGATAAAGCGGCGGCCTGCGGTGGCCGCAATGGCGTGTTGGGCTTCGGCGCGCACGGTCTCCGGCGCGCCGCACCATGGTCTCCCATTGGCGCAGGCCGCCGCAGAGCGCCATTTTAGCGCATTTCGGTGGGCCTTAGCCTAGTACAGAGCGGCGTAAGTAAGTCTACAGTTAAGAAGTTCGACTTCTCCGAGAAGTCGAACTTCTGGGCGGCCTGTCAAACTATGGGCCTATTTAAGCCGCCGTGTACTAGTCACCGAGCGGGTTTACGCACTGGTCAGGTGGCAGGACATGGGGACAAAACGATGGGATGGCCGCTCGCTGGGTGCAAAAGAATATATGGAGCGCGCTAATTCCTACCCAAATGGGCAGCCCAATGACCGACCAGTTGACTGTGTTTCGCAGGACACAAGCGTGCTACTTTGAGAGTGGTAGTTTGGCGCCCCATTTATAAGGAGAATTCCCATGAAAAATAGAATACCTATAATCGTAACTGGGTTGTTGCTGCTGAGCATGGTGTTGGCCGCCTGTCCGGCCGTGCAGCCGCAGACCACCGCACCTGGTCCAGCCTCTGCGCCGCGCCAGGAGTTGGAGATTTACCACTGGTGGACGGCGCCCGGCGAACGCGAAGCGGCGGATGCTATGTTCAAAGCGCTCTATGATGCGTATCCCAACATTGAGGTCATCGAAAACCCCAGCCCCGGTGGCGGCGGGGTGAACCAGCGCGTGGTTTTGCAGTCGCGAATTGCGGCGGGCGACTATCCGGACACCTTCCAAACGCTGGGTGGCGCCGAGTTGAAGAACTATGTGGATAGCGGCGTGCTGGAGCCGCTGGATGATCTGTGGGCGGAACTCAACTATGCCGACGTCATCCCTGGTCCGCTGGCCAAGGCGGTGACGGTGGATGGACACCCCTATGTGGTGCCGCTCAACATGCACATCCAGAACATTCTCTACTACAACCTGCCGCTCTTTGATGAATTGAAGTTGGCGGCCCCCCAGAATTTTGCGGACCTTGTGGCGGCTTGCGAAACAATCAAGACCGCGCAACCGGACCTGACCTGCCTGGGTCTTGGCTCCAAAGAGAAGTGGGGCGATGCCTTCGTCTTCGACAGCATCATCCTGGAAGAGGGTGGGCCTGAGTATTATGCCCAGCTCTACAAGGGTGAGATCGACGTGGCGAACGACCCCGTTTACCGGGCCGCGCTGGAAAAATTCCAACAGTTGACCCCATACATCAATGCCGACCATTCGGCGCTGACCTGGGATCAGGCGGTGGGCCTGGTGGGCGCGAAACAAGCGGCCATGACGCTGATGGGCACCTGGGCCATTGGCGCGTTTACGCAGGGTTCCAACTGGGAGCCGGGCGTGGACTTTGGCGCCGTGACCTTCCCGCAAGAGCCGGAGCGCATTCTGCTCTTCCACCCCGACACCTATGGCATCACGGTGAAGGCGCCAAACCCGGAAGCCACCATGGATTGGCTGCGGGTGGTGGCCTCGCCCGCCTTGCAGATCCCGACCGATGTGACGCAGGGCGGTCTCTTTGCCCGCACCGACATCGATCCGACCGAATTCCCGGATCCCATTCGCCAGGAGATGCAGACCTTTGTGCGCGATCACCCGGACAAGCTGATCCTGGACCAGCACGGCAGCATTTTGCCCGCCGCGGCCCAGCCGGTCTACTGGGATATCCTCTCCGCCTTCCTGGCCGAGCCCGATGTGGATGCCACCATCGAGGCAGTCGCCAATATGATGGAGACCTTCAACGTGAAGGATGGGTCGGCCTGGTATGTGTGGCCGTAGGTTATGTAGGCCCTAAGATAAAGTTTTCCAATACTCAGACCTGACAGGTTTTCAAAACCTGTCAGGTCTTTGGAAAATCTTTTTCTTGATGTTCATAAGTTCTGCGTGCGATCATGACACTCAAAAGCGATTTATACACCTGGTTGCTAAAGTCAGAAATACCTTCAATCCGCTTCAAAACGCTGGTGGATCTGCTGGAGCACCCGCCACAGCAACCGTGTGTAGAAAATGCGCGGCGCGCAGTAGCACACAGTGGCCCCGTTCCCGCCATCCTGGCCGGGCAAACCGCCAGCGGCGCCTGGGCCAATGAGCACAGCTATTACACGCCCAAATATGTGAGCATCCACTGGAGCATGTTGCTGCTCACCGAACTGGCCATTGATGCTCAGGACGCGCGTTTTCAGCGCGGCGTGGACTACATGCTCAACGCCACGCGCAGCGAGCTGGCGGCCCGCATGAGCGCCGGCAATTTGGGGTTTTCATGCTTCTGGGGCAACCTGCTGCGCTATGCGCTCTATGCCGGTCGCCATGACGATGCGCGGGTACAGAAGTTGATTCAATATGCCGCGCGCGATCTGCATCGCGGCCCCTGTCAATGCGTCCATAACGACAATCACGCCTGCGCCTGGGGCGTGGCGCGCACGCTGTGGGGCCTGGCGCTGATCCCATCGGCGCACCGTGCGCGCGAAATTGACCACGCCATTGACCAGGGCGTCAAGTTTCTGCTGCATTCGTTCCGGCTGGTGGACGCCAATTATCCCACGCCGGATGCAGGCAAGATTCATTCGCTCTGGTCCAGACTCAACTTCCCGCTTTTTTATCAGGCCGACATTCTCTTTACGCTGCGCGCGCTGGCCGATCTGCACAAGCTGGATCATCCAGGCGCGCAGCCGGCGCTAGATTGGCTGCAAGCCCGCCAACAGGCCAACGGTCGCTGGCGCGGCAGCAGCCCGTATCGTGCGCGCACCTGGCGTGCAATCGGCGACGCCGAGGAAACCAATCGCTGGGTGTCGCTGCAAAGCGCCACTATTCTCAAACTATCGGGGCGGTTGTAGGTCCGGCTCTCAGCCGGACAATTGTGGTCGCATCTTAGCAGCCCCATTACAAGACAGGCGTGACAAGTGGGAGAACATCAATCGGTATGGAAACCACCCGCAGACCAAACCGCCCCCCCAAACTTCAGCGCGCCAGCCTGTACGAAACCATCGTCTTCCTGGGCCCGCTACTCTTTTTCCTCATTCTGCTCTACGGCACGTTGGCCTGGACGATCTACGTCTCATTTACAGATTGGTCCACCATTGCGCCCAACTATCAGTTTTCCGGCGTCAAGTGGTATCGCTTTCTGGCAACCCAGCCGCGCTTCGCGGCGGATATTTTGAACAACCTGAAGTGGCTGATTTTGGGCGTTATCCCCACTGTTTTCATTGCCATTTTTCTGGCCTATTTTTTAGAGCTGACGCCCTTTCCCAAGGTGGAAGCCTACATTCGCACGCTGATTCTCTATCCGGTGGCCATGTCGTTTATTGTGACCGGCACAGTCTGGTCGTGGATGTATGAGCCGGGGCGCGGCGTCATCAACACGGCGCTGCGCAGCGTGGGCATGGACGCCAACTTTCGTTTTGCCACCGATCCGGATACCGCTACCTATTGGCTGATCCTGATCTTTGTGTGGCAATACCTGGGTTTTGCCGTCATCATCCTGCAATCTTCCTTTCGCACCACCGAGCTGCAAGAGATTGTGGAGTGCGCCCGCGTGGATGGGGCGGGCCGTTTGCGCATTCTCTTTTCCATCATCATTCCCAACATCCGCGCCGGGCTGCTGATTCTGATCTCGCTGATGCTCATCTCTACGCTCAAGGTCTTCGATATTGTCTTTATCGTCACCTATGGCGGACCGGGCATCGCCACCGATGTGCTGGCGCTCAACATGTGGATCACCACCTTCCAGCAGCATCTGGTCTCGGCGGGCGCCGGCCTGGGCGTCATTATCTTTGTGATGTCGTTTATTCTGGTCATTCCATATACGCTCTATGCGTTTAGAAAGTGGTTCACATGAGAAGCCACAGCCGTGCGGCTAAAGTGCTGGTTGTTGTCATCCTGATCATTCTGAGCATAGTTTATCTGGTCCCGATTTATGTGATGGTGGTCACCTCGCTTAAGTCTGTCGAAGAGATCAACCGCGGCCAATATTTGCTGCCCACGTTCAGCCCGCAGTGGCGCAACTTTGCCGAAGTGCTCTTTGGCAGCAGCCGCTTTCGCAGCGAGATGATTCCGCGGCTGCTGAACTCGGTCTTTATCTCATTTACGGTGACCGTGCTGTGCGCCTTTTTTGGCGGGCTGGGTGGCTATTACCTCAGCCGCACGCAGCACCTTTGCGCAGACGCTCTTTATTCTGGTCGGCATTGCGCTCTATCTGCCCTATCAGGTGGTGATTATTCCGCTCTCCATCCTGATGGCGCGCACCGGCTTGGGGCAGACCCACGCCGGGCTGATTCTGAGCTATCTCATTCTCAACGTACCGCTGGCCTGTGTGCTTTTGGGCACCTTCTTCCTCTCCGTTCCCCGGGAGTTGGAAGAAGCGGCCACGGTCGATGGCGCCAACCGGGTGCAGCTCTTCTTCCGCGTCATTACGCCCGTTTCGCTGCCCGCCTACGCCTCGGTCTCCATCATCATCTTCACCCAAGTCTGGAACGAGTTCTTCCTGGCCCTCACCCTGGCCTCGCGCGAAACGCAGACCGTGCAGGTGATCATGGCCGAGGCCAAAGGCACCACGCTGGTGCTCTACAACTTGCAGATGGCCGCCGCGCTGATCGCGATCAGCGTGCCGCTCTTCTTTTTCCTGGTGTTGGGCAGGTATTTTATTCGCGGTATTTTGGCCGGGGCGTTGAAGGGATAGCTTTATTTTTACTGTGGTTATGATGAAAAGCGTAGTTTTCGAAAGCTCTACCGGCAAGGCCAAACTACGCTTTTCATACAGAGCAAAGTATAGACGTAAACCTCATCACGTGACCAGTACCACAATAGGCCAGGCGGCGGTTTCGCTTTGCCTATTTATGGCGTATTCTGCTTATAGTGAGAGTATTGTTTCTATCTCTAAACCATCCGACCGAGGCGGCTGTGTCATCGGTTGGGCTCCCCCCGATGCATAATTGACAATTGACGGGATGATTTTCAGATAATTGCTGTTCGCGCAACGAATGGCGTTTCTGCAAACCAGACTAAGTTTTATGACAAAGCCAAGCCCCGGTTGGGTGATCCCTAGCCGGGGCTTGGCTTTTGATATACAGAGGGCTACGCGGAATTTTTCTTGCGCACAAACCTCTTGTGTAAAGGAGCAATGGCCATGCGTTGTTTCCATAGACTTTTCATCTATTTGATGGTTGTGGCCACGCTTATTGCTGCCTGCCAGCCGCTTACATCACAATCCACAAAGCTGCTACAACCAGCGGGCTCCGTAAGTTCGCCAACGCACTCTGAAAATATTGAGCTGATTGGCCATGTGGGCGGCTCTATGCTGAGCGTTGCCATCAACGGGAATCGTGCATTCGTGGGATTTAGCACTCATTTTGTGGTGCTGGATATTAGCGACCCCACCCAGCCGCGCTGGATGGCCGAGCTGCCCATATCGGCCAACGCGATTGAACTGCGCGGGCCGTATGCGTATATCGACGGCGCAGATGGTCTGTTCGCCGTGGATATCAGCGATCCAGAGCATCCAATACAGGTGAACAGGCTAGAATTTTCCAGCGTGTTGACTGCTATCTCGATTGCTGATGCCCAGGCCTATCTGCTTGGGGATTCAAAATTGTATGTCGTGAAGTTGGGAACGCAGGGCGCAATGGAGCGTATAGCCGAGTTGATGCTCAGCGTTCCCGGTGAATCCATTGCCGCCTTAAGCGGGTATGCCTATATTGGTTCAACGCAAGGCCTGTATGTGATCGATGTGCGCGATCCATTACAGCCCGTTACGCGGGCATTCCACAACTTCGCTTCAACGGCCTACGGGGTGACCAGCGCCGATGGCGTCATCTATTTTATCAATCAGGGCCAACTCTATACCATCAATGGTTTGCGGCCCACGCAGATCGTTTCTTACCAACCTATCGACGTGGAAGGCTGGATTGGTGAAATGATCGTAACGGATGGTGTGGTTTATCTGACAGATGGTGGCGCATTGTTGATTTGGCGCATTGCGGATGCGGGCTTGCCAGAACAGATAGGCCGCTACCCCTCAGAAGGATTAGGCATCACGCTCGCGGTTGCGGACAAGCGCGTGTATCTCGTCGACTGCGATGAAGGGCTGCGCATCTTTGACGCGGCCAATCCTGATGCGCTGGTGGAGATTGGCCATTTCCAAACCCTGGGCGCCACCTTCAGTGTACAGACCAGTTGTACCTCGGCCTGGGTGCTAGCGGGCTTTAACGGCGGTGTGCATTGGATCGACGCGGCCGATCCCGCACAATGCCACACGATTGATTTGCATGTGCTGCAAAATAACGTAACGGCCTTTGCCTGCAACGGCCAACAGATGTATGCGCTGGCCGCCGGCAGTCTGTACGTCCTCGACGTGACTGCGCCCGGCCAGCCGGTGATTATTGGCAAATACGCCAGCCGCGAATTCTACAATCTCTTTCTTGCCGAAAAGTATGCCTTTGTGGGCAATGGCCAGGACGCCATCTGGATCCTGAATATTGAAAACCCGACCGAACCGCAACTTGTCGCCCAATACGATGCGATTGGCTACATAAGCGGTATGGCCGTCGATGGCGCCATGGCCTATTTGCCCACGCCCGCTGGTGGCTTTCAGCTTGCCCGCATGGAGGCGTCCGGCCAATTGGTTCGCGTGAGTACGTTTGCCATGGATCGGCAGGTGGTAAAAATTGATGTCCAGAATGGCTATGCCTATGTAGTCGACGCAAACGGCGTATTGTGGATTGTGGATGTGCGCCATCCGGCGGCGCCGCGCATGGTGGCTATTTATGCGCTGCCGGCAGATGGTTCGGATGTGATGGTTGCGGGACAGTATGCATACGTGGCCGCCGGCGAGGCCGGGGTGCGCATCATCGATATATCCGATCCCGCTAGTCCGCATGAGGTCGGTTATTACCGAACGCCGAATAGAGCGCTCTCCCTTACCTATGCCAATGGCGTGATCTACGTGGCCGATACCTTTGGCGGACTGGTTATGCTGCGTTTTGCACCGTGAGGAGGCTGAAAAAACATGAACTCGTAATTGCCGAATATGCATAGCTGAAAGGAGTAACAAAGATGTTACATAAGAATAAATTTCTCACTATGTTGATGCTGGCCGCCCTGCTCATCAGCGCGTGCCAGCCGCTGTTGCCCGAAGGTACACAGTCGGGCGCAGTGACATCAAAGTTATCAGACAAGAATGTGGCTGAAATCAGGGAAATCGTCGAAACGCGCATGGCCAAGAACCAAATTCCAGGTTTTGCCGTGGCCGTTGTTCAGAATGGAGAAATGATCTATGCCGAGGGTTTTGGCATAGCTGAAATGGATACGGATCGCCCCATTACCCCGCGGACCGTTTTTCAGTTAGCCTCAACTTCGAAGCCGCTTACGGCGATTGCCATTATGCAATTGGTGGAGGCCGGCAAGCTCCACCTAGACGCCCACGTGACAGACTATCTTCCCTACTTTAAGCTGGCCGATGAACGTTATCGCGATATTACCATCGCCCAGATACTGACCCATCGCTCTGGCCTTCCTGAGGGTGGCGGTTTTCTGGGAGGGGAAGGTCTTGCGGTGGAGATGGATGCGGGCGCTGCCGAGCGCTACGTGCGCAGTTTGGCCGATCTCCAATTGCTCTTTGCGCCAGGCGAAGACTGGGCTTATAGCGATATGGGTTATAACGTGCTGGGCGATGTCATAGCCAAGGCGTCGGGCCAACTCTTTGAGGACTATGTGCAGGAACATATCTTTACCCCGCTGGGTATGACGCAGACCACTTTTTTATTGTCGGATGTACCGACGACGGCGCTGGCGCTTCCCCATATGCTCAATGCGGCGGGAAAGATGGGAAAAGTCGAGGAAATGCCATACACCCGCGCCTTTGCACCAAGCGACACGCTTTATTCCAGCGTCGCGATGAGTCGCCTGGCCCGGAAGGCTTTAATCACGGTGAACTGGATGGGAAGCGCATCCTGTCTGAGGAAAGTTGGCAGCAGATGTGGACGATACAGACGCCAACCTGGTTTGGCGATCTGTTGGACTACCTGGCGCGGATTATGCCTATGGCTGGTATTGGGGACAGGTGGCCGGTCATCCCGTGGTGCATCATGCGGGACGGAGGTCGGCTATCAAAATATCTTCCTCCTGGCCCTGACGATGATTTGGCCGTCATCACCATGGGGCAATGCGCTGGGACCGGATGAGGACTCTTTATGCCTTTGAAGTGGGTCAGGACGTAATGAGGGTTCTCCTAGCAGATGGTGAAACGGCCAACATCTACAACCGCCAATCTGCCAGTACCCCGCTTTGAGCCATCTGAATGCAAATACTCAATTCCGGAAGGTGAAAAGGTAGAATGCGGTTATCTAATTGTCCCTGAAGACCGCAGCGATCCCGCTAGCCCCACCATTCGTCTCTACGTCATGAACTTTAAAGCCACCGGCGAAAATCCTGCGCCGGAGCCGCTGATTGCGATCCCCGGCGGGCCAGGTGCGGCAGGGCCGGCGTATGCGTGGCTTCGACAGAGTCTCCCATTGTCGGCTTGTTACGGGCCAACCATGACAACATCTACATTGAGCATCGTGGGCAAACCTATCGGAACCGGCCTTCTACTGTCCAGAAATGGAAGCCGATCTGGCGAAGCTGGTCGGCATGAGCTTTACTGAAGAGATCCAGTGGAGTGCAAGCGCCTACCACGCCTGTTATGAGCGATTTGGCGGCCCAAGGACATGATTTCTCACTTACAGCGCCATCGAAGCGGTTAGCTGGACGTTGCCGATCTGCGCACTGCACTTGGCTACGAAACCGTGGATGTGTTTGGGGTTTCATACGGTACGCTGCCCGCCTTCTATCTGCTGCGTGACCATCCAGAAGGCATTCGGTAGCATGGTGCTGGATTCGCCTTGGCCTCCAGAGGTAAACCAGGTTATCGAGATGTTGATGTTATCAATGGGATGTTGGACACGATCTTCCGCGATGCGCCAATGATGCGATTTGCGGATCAACATACTACCCACACAGCTTGAAAGCGACTTCTATGCTGTACTGGCCCAGTTGCGCGACACACCTATTACCGTGACAGCCGATGACGAGACTGGTGCAAAGTATGACGTGCAAGTCGACGACTACAAATTCGTCAATTACATTGTCAATCTCAATTTTTGGTGGGATGACTTTACAAAGGTCCCGGCGGCCATCGATGTTGCAGCGAACGGCGACTTTGGACCGGCTGCCCAGGCCTGGCTTTCCTACGTGGCTGATCGTCATGGTACAACCGGACCCGGAACCTGGACTACAACCACCGGTTTGTATATTACTGCGGAGGTATGCAGGATGGCGTCACCAGAGCGCCGATCAGGCCAGGGGCGCATTATGCAGAGATAGACGCCGATCCATCGGCAGGCGCGCTTGGGTAACAAGCTTCGGGCGACGAAATGAAACGTTGGGACCGTGTGCCTACTGAAACAAGGGGCTTGCACTACCGGAGATTCCAACTGAACCACTGAGTAGCACATTGCCCGTCTTGATCTTGACCAATAGCTTTGACATTTATTACCCACCCTATTTCAGCCAGCCTACTGCCGAGCAAATGCCCAATGGATTCTATTTTTGAGTTGCCGTCCAGCCATGTGCAGTCTTGACATCCTGTGGCTTGGATTTAATCAACCAATTCCTGGCTGACCCACGCAAGCGCCCGACGCCACTTGTATTGACGCCATGACGCCGAATCTGGGTGTTGCCGGAGTAGGCAAATAAACGGGGGAAAGATGGTGCGAGGCGGGCAGACAGATGCACGCCTCGCATCCAGTGAGCAATGAAGACCACAAGAGGAAGAGCTTTACGCTGCGTCCATTAAACGTGCTGGCCCAATACCGTTTGCTCAATTTCTTCGATCAAGAAAGGGAGATTTGGCATGGTGAAACCAGCCCTGGCGCAGGATGCGGTTGCGCTTTATGTCAGGATGGATATGTTTATGATGGGGTGGGTGCTGGCTAATGAAGGATGGTTCGGATGTGGAAAGGAGTCATACCAGTAAAGTTTATTCTTGTGCGGGTAGCTGGCCTTGCAATAGATCGAAGCCTGCGGCAAAGTTAACGTTTCCATCGCAGCCTGTGGGCGTGAGACTTCATAGCCGTAGCCTTCAATGATGCCAAGCTCAAAGTTCAGATACCTTTGTACGCAAAGCACAACCGCCGTTGCAAAGCATAGCATCCCTTCAATGCGCCCAAAGAGAGCGCCTGCGGGAATGTAAACCAGTGTTGACTGCTGAATTATAGGGTAGCGCTCTGACAACGTGTGAACGAAGGCCGCGTAGGCAACCGGCGAGGAAAGCGGTTCAGGCATAAACAGGCTGGAGATTGGCTTTAATTTGGAGGGCTACCGGTTGGCATGCAAGCAGTTGGCGATACTTTTCATTGAAACTTAACCAAGTCTTGTAGAGCGCCAGCCATTCAATAAACTCCATCCGGTAATCGTCGAGCGCATCATATTCATCCAGTTCTCCGGCCAACATAGCCGTGTGGAAATCGCCGGATTTCACACCGAACTTGGTTTCAAAAGCGCTTAATTGCGCTTCCAGGCGACTCATATCCTGGAGCAGAGGATTTAAGGCAGACATGAAAACTATACCTTTCCATACCAACAAAAAGGGTGTATCACAAATACAAAATGGATTGTATCATTCTTCAATCTAAAAGACGAATTGCAGCCGAAAGGAGTAACAAAGATGTTACGCATGAACAAATTGCTCACTATATTAGTGCTGGCCGCCCTACTCATTAGCGCGTGCCAGCCAATTATGGCGCAGCCGCAAGCGGCGTCACCACCGCTGCCGGAAGGCGGCGCCATTGCCCAAGTCAACGATATCGCCATGTACTATGAAATCCACGGCCAGGGCGAGCCGCTGCTGCTGATCCACTCGGTGGCGGCCAGTTCGGCCCAATTGGCGCAGGTTATTCCCATTCTGGCCGAAGAGTATCAGGTCATTGCCGTCGATTTCCGCGGCCACGGGCGCACCACCGATTCCGGTCAGCCGCTCTCGTATGAGCTGATGGCGTCGGATATGGTCGCCCTGCTCGACCAGCTCGACATTGGCGCCGTGCATATTGTGGGCAACAAGGATGGCGGCATTATCGGCTTGCAGATGGCTCTGGCCTATCCCGAGCGCGTCAAGAGCCTGGTGGCGGCTTCGGCCAACTGGTCGCCGGCGGGCTTCCAGCCCTGGTTTGCCGACTATCTTAAGGGCGTCACGCTGGCGGATTGGGATGCCATGGTGGGCGAAATGTATCGCACTGTGGCGCCGGACCCGTCGATTATGGCGGTGATGCTGGAGAAGGACCGCAACCTGTTGTTGACCCAGCCCAATTTCACGCTGGCGCAGTTGCGCACAATTGATGCGCCGGTGCTGGTGTTGGCTGGTGCGGATGAAGAAGTGTTGGCAATTCCGCACGTCGAAGAGATGGCGGCGGCTATACCCAATGCCGAACTCGTGCTGATCGACGGCGGTGGACATGGCGTGCTGGACGCGCAGTTTGAGGCGTGGATGGCCGCCGTGCAGAATTTCTTGGCGAAGAAAGCGGCGGCGGCGGTGGGGTACGCCCATGCCGAGGCGCTGGTCAGCACGGCTTGGCTGGCCGATCATCTTTCTGATCCCACGCTGCGTATTCTCGACACGCGTAACTTCCTGGCCGAAGACGATGCCGCCGCACGTTTGGTCAATTATGCGGCGGCCCACATTCCCGGTGCGGTTTATGTGGATGCCGTCAACGATATTGCCGACCCCAATGGGGTGGCGCCGCTGTTGATCCTGCCCAAGGAGGGCTTCGAGGCGCTCATGGGGCGGCTGGGCATTAGCAATGAGTCGACCGTGGTGGCGTATGATGAAGACACGAATATCTGGTCAGCGCGGCTCTGGTGGGCGCTGCGCTACTATGGGCACGACAACGTGAAATTGCTCAATGGCGGCCTGGCCAAATGGACGGCGGAAGGCCGCCCGCTGCAAACCGGCGCCACCATAGCCGAACCGACCACATTTACAGCCGCCGTCCGCCCTGAACTGCTGGCAACCAAGGCGGATGTCAAGCAGGCCATCGAAGACCCGGCGGTGACTATCATCGATTCGCTGCCGCCGGCATTTTACAACGGCGAACAGGGCTGGCCCGACATGCGCGTGGGCCACATTCCGACGGCGCTAAATTTGTACGTGGCGGACAACTTGAGCCCGGTCGATCAGACTTTGTTGCCGATGCCGGAGCTGATTGCCCTTTGGCAAACGGTCGGCCTGACGCCAGATCAGGCGGTCATTACCTATTGCGGGGCCGGATACGCCGGCGCCATGAACCTTTTTGTCCTCTACCAAATGGGTTATGAACATATTCGCCTCTATGACGGCTCGTGGATGGAGTGGGGATAGCCGATCTCACTTTGCCGGTGGAGGTGACAGGGCCCACCACAGAATGAATTCTGTGTCTGACATGGGAAACCGGTTAGGCGCCGTGACCGGAACGTGCTTTACAGCGTTTGCTGTGGCAGGCTGGGAATTCATTCCTTGCCCACCCCTAAGCAGCTATGGCTATCACGATAGCCATAGCCAGAGATCGTAATTAAACAGGAGGTTTAATCATGTCAAGCGAGAGAACTCGCGATGTAATGATGAGATACTTTGAATCGGAGCATATGGATGCGAGCACGCTGGCCGACGACGTTGTCTTTACCGTGATGGCCACCGGCCAAGAGAATCACGGTCCGGCAGGCGTGGCGCAGATGCTGGCTTATTTCTATAAGATCGCCTTCGACGCCAAAGCGGAGACCAAGACTACCATCTTTGTGGATCAGCACGCCGTGATCGAAGCCGACTTTGTGGGGAAACATATTGGTGAGTTTGCGGGCATCCCGGCCACGGGCAAAACGGTGCGCGTGCCCTTCTGCGTCATCTATGACCTGGAGAACGGCAAGATCAAGCGCGGGCGCGTCTACTTTGAAATGCCGGTGCTGATGCAGCAGTTAGGCGTCCAGATGGGACCCGGATAAAAACCGAAAGGAAAATAGAATCATGACAAGCGAACAGAACAAAGCATTGGTGCGCAGCAGCTATGAAACGCTCTGGAATGAAGGCTGCATCGACGCCGTGGGAACCATCCACAGCGCAGACATGCGCTTTCACGATCCCGCGGCGCCGGGCATTGAAGGGCTGGCCGCCTTCAAACAGGTCATTGCCATGTATCGGGCGGCTTTTGCCGGGCTGCACTTTACCTTGCACGATCAGCTGGCCGAGGGGGACAAAGTTACGACCCGCTGGCAGGCGACGGGCATCCACAGCGGTGAAATCATGGGCATTCCGCCCACCGGGCGGCAGATGAGCATCACCGGCATCAGCATTGATCGCATTGCCGATGGCAAAATCGTGGAAGCGTGGACCAATTGGGATGCGCTGGGTATGTTGCAGCAGTTGGGCGTCATGCCCACGTCGGCTCCAGCCTGACGAGCGGTATGGATGCGGCAAGACGGGCATTTTACACTCCGCCTTGCCGTACGGAGTCAATCACGGCTCGAAGGAGTCACGATCATGCTTACGAAACGGTCAATCCTTATTTTATACGTTTTCATTCTATTCACGGTGAGTGCCAGCGGCTGCACTGCGCTCCTTCCTGCCCCAACCGAGCAACGGATTGGCCCAGTCGACGCAGGGCTGGGCGAAGACAACCTGGAACTGATTGCGCACATTGAAGGCGCGGGCCTCTCCATTGCCGTGCAGGGAGACTATGCCTATTGGGGTTTGAGTCATGAGCTGGTCGTGCTGGACATTCACGATCCGGCTGCGCCTGTACGGGTGGCCAGTTTGCCCACCCCAGCCAACGACATCGTGTTCGACGGTGCGTACGCGTATCTGGTGGGCCGCGGCGGTTTGCGCATTGTGGATATTCAGCAGCCACGCGCGCCCAAACAAATCAGCTTTCTGGCCTCTGAGCGGACGCCTTCGGCATTGAGCGTACAGAATGGTTATGCTTACGTGGTGGCCTATAGCAACTTACACACGATTTCCGTGGCCGATCCAACGCGGCCGGAATGGATTGGCGCTATTCGGCTGGCCCCCCGGCTAATCGGCGTGGCTGCCATGGACGAACAACTGTTTGTGGTGAGCGAGGATGGACTCCATGTGCTCAATATTGCCAATCCCGCGCAGCCTGTCGAGGTGCAAGTCTTGCCGAACACGCTGTTATCCTACGGCCCCCGCGTAGTGGAGGGGACGCTCTACTATGGCGGCGAAGGCGTACTGTATGCCATAGATATTCCGCCAGCAGGCCCATTGCCATCGCCACACGAAATACAAACCTCAGATTGGGGCAATGATATAGCGGTCGTGAACGATGTTGTCTTTCTTGCCAATGGCTTTGCAGGCCTGCGAGTCTGGGATATTCGTGAACAGCAGTCGCCCCGCTTATTGGAAACCTATCCAACCAAGGGCTTTGCGTTGGCTTTGGATTACCAGGATGGCGTGCTTTTTCTGGCCGATTGTGACGAAGGGCTGCATCTTTATGACGCGCGGAACCCGGCTGAACTGCGCCTCTTGTCACTCGTCCCCGCCACCGGCGCGACTTTTGCATTGACCGCAGAGGGAGACCGCGCCTATCTCGCCGCCGGCTTTAACACCCAAGTCCATCTGCTTGACCCGGCTGCACCGGATCGGCTGGTTCCTCTTACCATTGCCGGCGAACACGTAGAAGCCAATGATATGGCTGCATCCGGCAATTATCTCTACGTTCTGAGCGATGAGAGTATTCTCGTTTGGGATGTAGCGCAGCCGCCGATCGCGCAACATCAGGCTGCTTATCCTCTGCACCAGCTAGGGCACATCCGGGTGATCAACGAATATCTGTACGTCTGCGACCGCACTGGAAACATTTGGGTTCTATCCTACACACCGCCCGATAAGGTGCGGGAAGTTGCTCATTATGCGTCGTTGGGCTACGTGAACAAAATGGCGGTGGCTGGCTCAATGGCCTACTTGTTTGACCCTGATGTGGGTATGCGAATTTTGCGGGTCGAACCCAATGGTGAACTCACGCAACTGGGCGTCTATGCGACGCCGGAGACGATCAACGGCATTGCGGCTACTGCGGATTATGCCTATCTGGCAATGGGCAAGGCTGGCATATTAATCGTCGATGTGACCAACCCGGCCGCGCCCAGCTTGGCCGGACGCTACAGCGCTCCCGGCGAGGCCCAAGATGTCGCCGTGCAGGCCAACAATTTACTGGTCGCGGCGGGAACGGCTGGATTAGTCGTACTCGATCTGCAAAACCCAGCGCAACCACTGCCGGCAGCCCACTATGCCACGCTGGACTGTGCGCATAAAGTGATTAGCGTAGGGGATTACATTTATGTGATGGATCGATTTGGCGGCCTGTTTGTGCTGCGGTACATAGACCCACGGTAGTAGATCTAGGAAAGGAGAGCGCATCATGGTGCGCATTGTGAAATTCTATATGTATTTTAGCTTGACGGCGCTGTTGTTAAGCGCCTGCCAACCGGTCGAATGGCGTGGTCTCCCAACAACGACACCCCAGCCCACCACTCCATCCTTCATCCGCACGGCATGTTTGTACCAAATACCGCCGGATGAGGATGTGGAGTGCGGCTTTTTGCTGACGCGTGAAGTACACAACGACCCAACCAGCCGCATCATCCGCTTGCATGTTGTAATTTTCAAAAGCGCCAGCGCCCAGCCGCGCGCCCAGCCGTTGGTCATTCTCAATGGTGGGCCGGGCAGCGCGGACGCACCGGTGGTGGGCAGCTTGCTCTATAGCGACATGGGGCTGGCGTGGCGCACCAATCACGATGTGATCGTGATCGATCAGCGCGGCACAAACTTTTCCATTCCATCCTTACAGTGCGCCGCGGGGACGTCCGATCCAGGCACGGTCTTGCCGTCGTTCGCCGCGCAGACCCAACAGGAATATGCCAATCTGCAAAACTGCTATAGCGATCTGGTTGCGCGAGAGATCAATCTCTCTGCCTATAATCTGCTGGAAAGCGCGGCCGACATTCACGATCTGCGCGTGGCGCTGGGGTACGACCAGATTATCCTTTACGGCTATTCCTATGGCTCGCTGCTGGCCATGAGCATCATGCGCGATTATCCGGCAGATGTTCACAGCGCCATCCTCGATAGCGTGCTGCCATTGGGGGTTGATCTGACCTGCGAACGGCTGAGTTGCCTGCAAAGCGGTTTGGACGCGCTGTTTGCGGCCTGCGCCGCCGACGCGCCTTGCCATGCCGCCTATCCAACCTTGGAGGCCGACTTTTGGACAGCCATAGATCGCTTGCGGGCGGCCCCTGTGCCAATGGATCTGACCTTTGCCGGGCATGATTACATGGTAAAAATAGACGATCAGCTTTTCATCCGCTATGTTTTCCTGCTCTTGCAGCAGAGCGCAATTCGCCAATTGCCGGCGACAATTGAAGCTGTCGTCAAGGGTGACCATATGGATTTGGCCCGCTCGTGGATCAGCTATGTGGGGTCGCCGGAACCCAGCATCAAGCGTGGGGAAAACAGCGCTGAGGGGCTCTATTTTGCGACCATGTGCAGTTATCTGGACACATTTGCCGCCGCCCCGCCTACAACTACCCCGGCTGGCGAGAACGCCATGCCGGCGGCCGAATTCCATCCCGCCCTGGCCGAGTATGGCGGTGCGGCCTTTGCGCCGTGCGCGTTTTGGGATGTAGCGCCGCTGGATATAAGTTTCACTGCACCCATGCCCCCCAGCGATATTCCCACATTGGTATTGGCCGGTAAATTTGATCCAGGCCTGGCGCCTTATCTGACCCAATCGCTGCTCCCCAATCTGCACCAAAATTACTATTACGAGCTGCCCGTCAGTCATGGCGTGGTCTTTGCGCCGTGCGGCCTTTACTTGACATATGCGTTCTTGCAGGATGCCACGCAGCCGCCCGCCGTAACTTGCATGGAGGAATGATGGTGGAATGGGTGCTGCCAGAGTAATCCGCATCGCAAGAGACTCCCCACCTGACTAGTGGCAAAACAAGCCAGGCAGGTGGGCTTCTCTTTCTGTATAGGGTGTATAGTAGATATATAACATTGCGCCCCATAGATTCCCTCTGGGGACATAAAACAGAGCCCCAGATGTGCAACACATACAGAATCGAAGCCCCAACCAGCACCCGCTGGCTGGGGCTTGCTGGTTATGGATTTATGCGTTTCTAACTCTTTGGGTAACTACTAACCCCCTTCTTGGCCCTCCTGGCCGCACTCCTCTCCTCCCCCCGAGGGGGAGGCCGGGAAGGGTCTTAGGCCCTGGTAGTTACGCAAGAGTATCTTTCTTACGATTCTTAAAAATCGAAAGGAGTATTAACCATGTCTCGCATCTTTAAATTTCTCACACTGTTCGTTCTGGCGGTGCTTGTTCTCAGCGCATGTCAGCCGGTTGTGGCGCAACCAGCGGTGCAAAGCGATACGCTTGCGGCGAATAAGGAGTTTATTCTGCGCTACTTTGCCGCGCTGAACAAAGACAAATCCGCCGCCACGGTAGACGAGTTCACCACAGACGACGTGCTCAAGCAGCACATTGAACTCTTTGAGGCGGCCTTTCCTGGCTACCAACTCACCGCAGAAGAGATGATCGCAGAGGGTGATCAGGTCTTTGTACGCACCACCTTCACCGGAACGCATGAAGGCGACCTGATGGGCATTGCGCCCACCGGCAAAGAAGTGACAATTGACATTGCGCTGACTTATCGGATTGAGAATGGCAAGATTGTGGATCACTGGATGCTGGCTGATCAGTTAAGCCTGATGCAGCAGATAGGTGTGTTCCCAGCACAATAGGCAGAGGCTGTTCGATATACAATTGATGCGGGCTACGTGTGCGAGTTCTATTACTCTCCACGTAGCCCGCATCTTCGCAATATGGTCCATAATGCCCACCGGAAGATTTGACGGTGGACCCCAGACTGAATGGTCATTTCGGCAGTGTGGCGGTGGCTCCCCATGCCAGCAGAACTATTTTAGTGCTCCATTGTGACTGAGGGTGATTCTATGTTATGTCGGCAGCAAAAAAAATGTACGGGTGGTTTGTTTCTAGCTTTTGTCTTGTTCGTGGCTACAGGATGTCTGCCAATCGATCTCCCATTCCGTCCGGTTGGCAACGAGACACCACAAGTGGAAACGGGCGCCATTGCCTTTATGAACGTCAACGTGATTCCTATGGACAGCGAACGCATCCTGACCGATCAAATTGTGATTGTCCGTGATGGCATTATTGCGCGCATGGGGCCAAGCCCATCGATTCAGCCGCCGACGGATGCATATGTCATTGACGCACAGGGCCAATTTTTGATGCCTGGCCTGGCCGACATGCATGTGCATCTGCGGGAAGAGCACTATCTTTTGCTCATGCTTGCCAATGGCGTCACTACCGTGCGCAATATGGCGGGAACGCCGCAGATTCTTGAATGGCGCGCCCAAATTGCAGCCGGCAGCCGGCTGGGGCCGCAGATCTTTACGGCGGGGCCATTTCTGGATGAAGTGCCAATGTACGATGAGTACAACAAAGAATTTGAGACGCCGGAAGGGGCCGCGCGCGTTGTAGCTGCGCAAAAGGCCCTTGGCTACGACTTCATTAAGGTCTATGATGGTCTCCGCCCTAGCTCATATCTGAACATTGTGCGGGCTGCCCAAAGCGTAAATATGCCTGTGGTGGGGCACGCGCCTGATGCCATGACGATTGGGCAAGTCCTTGCAGCGGGGCAGCGCTCCATTGAACATCTGGATGGCTACTTTGGAATCTATGCCGAGGAGTTGCCCGCGGCCATTGCGCTCACCGTCGAAAAAGAGGTATGGAACTGCCCCACGCTAATCATGCTGCAGCGCTTTGAGGCGATCGGCGGGCCATGTACCGAAGTACAGCAAGAGATACTGGCTTATGTGCCGGAGTGGGTGCGCGATAGCTGGTATTTGCCAAAGGATTTTCCTGAACATGGCTATGAATATGCAGCCACACACGCTGCGTACTGCCAGCTCGTGCGTAACCTGCATGAGGCCGGTGCGCATCTGCTGCTTGGCACAGATGCGCCGGAACCATGTGCCGCGCCCGGCTTTTCGGTGTATCACGAATTGCAGAATCTAGCAGATTGTGGATTGACGCCATTCGAGGCGCTGCAAACGGCAACGGTAGAAGCCGCGCGCTTCTTGCGCCGCCGCGATGAATTGGGGACCGTTGCGCCTGGCCAGCGCGCCGATCTGATCTTGCTCGCCGCCAATCCGCTGGAGGATGTGCGCAATGTGCGCCAGCAGGTGGGCGTAATGGTGCATGGACAGTGGTTTTCACGCGCGCAAATTGAAATGATGCTGGCGGAACTGGTAAGGCCCGAGGATACTCGCGGTTGGCATAGATGAAAAGGGTTCGCCTAATTTTACGCGGGTGGTCGATTGCCATCTATGCCAGAGCCAAGTATAGATGGAGGGTATAACCTATCCACCCGACCAGAGCGAACTCTCTTCTCCTGGCCAGCTTGTGGCCAGAGGGTTCATAGTATGCTGAAAGCATATGGCGAGACAAGGCATACATTTACAAAGGAGCGAACCGATGGCGACGACATATGCGAAAATCCTGGTCCCCCTGGATGGATCAAAACTGGCGGCAGCGGCTTTGGCGCCTGCACGCGCATTGGCGGAACAATTTGGCGCGGAACTGATTCTCTTCCGCGTGGCGCCCAATGTTCAACAGAATATTGAATTTACCGTGGAACGGAAGGTGAAAGACTGGGGTGGACAACACCAGGCCCGTCTGGTGGATGAAGCCGGCGAAGCGCTCGACCTTATACGGGCAGAATTGAAAATCCACGGCATTGAGGCGCATGGCGTCATGGCGGTGGGCGATCCGGCCGAGAAGATTGTGGATTATGTGTTGGATAACGACGTGGATCTGGTGGTGATGAGCACGCATGGCCGCACGGGATTGGCGCGCTGGACCTATGGCAGCGTGGCGCGCAAGGTGCTGGATGCCGTGCCCTGTTCCATCTTTCTGGTGCGCAATGCGGCCGGCGCCGAATAAATAGACACGCCTATCCACAAGGCCAGGTTGCAATCTCGCTATATGGCCGATGCGCGGTTCGCGTGCGCATTGTACACTCGTGACAGGATCAACCGTTACAGATTCAGTTCATCGCAACGGTATTGGCGATGCAGGCGTCGGTCTCTTTGGGGGAATCCGGCCCTCTTTTCTCTCGTTGCGATCTACTGAGAATTGATTGTGCTAAGGAGAAAATCCAATGTCTACACCAACTATGGAGAAGGAAGGTATGCCGGTTACCACCGAAGAACTGATGGAAGAAGAGCACACCTGGATGGAAGAGATGGAGATGGCGGGCAGCCAGCTTGTGGAACCGTCAAAGAGCTGGTGGCCGAGGGCAATGTGCGCCGGCTGATTATCCGCGGACCGGATGACAAAGTATTGTTGGAAGTCCCCTGACCGCCGGCGTGGCGGTGGGCGGCATCCTGACCATGATGGCGCCAATTTTGGCCGGGCTGGGCGCTTTTGCGGCGCTCATTGCCAAAGTCAAGGTGCAGGTGGTGCGCACTACCGAACCCTAGCAGGCAAAGCCAATGGCTTGATCCCCTCAATCTCACTTGACTCGCATAACATCGCATTTTGTCGGACCCGCCACGCGCCCAGGTAAACGCCAGGTCACGGGCGGGTCTTTTTTCGCCAGCTTCAGTTGGCTACCCCCAATTGGGCATTTTGTCGGTATGAATCACGCAATATTGGCCCCACGGCATAATGAAAGTGTGAAAATATGAGTGTGCATCAGATTCAGTCCCGTCCGCTGCAAAGTGAAGAGGATTTTTGGCGCGTCCACCGCCTGCTCACCGAGACCTATCCTATAACGCCGCTGGGGCTGAATTGGGACGTTCGGCGCTGGGAGGGCGCGCGCTTTTATGATGCGCAAACGTGCTGGCCTGCGCCGCAATTGGCGGGGCGTGTGCAGCTTTGGGAAACTGCGGCCGGTCAGTTGGTGGGCGCGGTCTTTCCCGAAGGGACGGGCGATGCGCATTTGCAGGTGCATCCCGACTTTCGCTTTATCGAGCCTGATATGACAGCCTGGGCAGAAGCGCATCTGGCCGGGCCAACCGCAGAGGGCCATCGCCAATTAGAGATTTTTGCCTATGAATACGACGTATCGCGCCGACATTTGTTGGCCGCGCGTGACTATATCAAATCGAACGCGGGCGGTGTGGTGCGCCGTCTGCGCCTGATAAGCCACTCGTTGCCCGAGCCCACCGTGCCGCCGGGCTACACATTGCGCCCCACCGATCCCGCCGATCTGGACGACTGCCAGCGCATTGCCGATCTGCTCAACGCCGCCTTCAATCGCAATTTTCATAACGCCTTGGAATATCAGAATTTTACCAAGTTGGCCCCCAGCTTTCGGCCAGAATTAGATTTGGTGATGGCAGCGCCGGATGGGACGCTGGCGGCCTATGTGGGCATTCCTTATGACCAAGCCAACCGGCGCGGCATCTTTGAGCCGGTCTGCACCCACCCCCAACACCGGCAGCGCGGGCTGGCCAAAGCGCTCATGTTGGCCGGGCTGCGGCGGCTCTTTGCGCTGGGCGCGCGCGATGTCACCGTGGAGACTGGCCACATGCTTGCGGCCAATCGGCTTTATGACAGCATTGGGTTCACCGAGGTTTACCAGGGCTATATCTGGCAGCGCACCTTGGCGGCGTGAGGCAAAATGAGAGCCATGCAGAGAGTCCATTTATCGAAGAAGCCATTCCTTTTGGGCGCGCCGTGGCTGCCTTTTTACAAAGCGCGCCGGAAGCCAAGGCGGAGTATGCCCTCTATTGTTAGAAAGGCCGCTCCTCCCCCTTGCCGCATTTCGTGCGGCTTTCCCCCTCCTCTCCACAAGTGAAGAGGAGGGGTCAGGGGGGAGGACGGCCCCCCACAGGAGGCCAATATGGAAATTATCATCCATCGACTGGGCGATGAACTAGGCCCCGAAAAGGTTCTGTTGTTGCGCCAGCCGCAGGTTGGGTTGGAAGCAATTGTCGTGGTGGACAATGTGGCGTGCGGGCCGGCCGTGGGTGGCGTGCGCATGGCCGCCGATGTGACAATCGATGAAGTCTGCCGCCTGGCGCGCGCCATGACGTTTAAAAACGCAGCGGCTGGGCTAGCTCATGGCGGGGCCAAGGCGGGCATTATCGCCGATCCGGGTTGTGAACCGGTGCAAAAAGAAAGGCTGGTACGCACCTTTGCCCGCCTGATCCGCACGGTGGATGAATATATCCCCGGGCCGGATATGGGGCTGAATGAGGCGTGCATGGCCTGGATCAAAGATGAGATTGGGCGGGCGGTGGGGCTGCCGCGCGTCATTGGCGGCATTCCGCTGGATGAGATTGGCGCCACCGGTTATGGATTGGCTGTGGCCGCCGAAGTGGCGGCGCCTTATGCGCAGCTCGAGTTGCGCGGGGCGCACGTGGCTGTGCAGGGCTTTGGCGCTGTGGGCATCCACGCTGCCGGCAATTTGTGCCAGATGGGCGCCGTGCTGGTGGCGGCGTCGGATAGCCGGGGGGCCATTTACAATCCATCCGGTTTGGATATTGAAGCGCTGATCGATCACAAGCACAGGGGCGCCTCGGTGCATTCCTTTGAGGGCGGGCGGCCCATGGACCGGGATGCGCTGGTGGGCGTCGATTGCGACATCTGGATTCCGGCGGCGCGGCCCGATGTGTTGACGGCAGATAACATTGGGCAGTTGCGCGCCCGGTTGGTGCTGCAAGGCGCCAACATCCCGGCCACAGCTGCGGCTGAATGCTGGATGCACGAACACGGCATTTTGAGCATTCCGGACTTTATTGCCAATGCGGGGGGCGTCATCTGCGCGGCGGTCGAGTATCAGGGCGGCGCGCAGCGGCAGGCGTTGGCCGACATTGCCGAAAAGGTGCGCACCAACACGGCGGAAGTATTAGCGAGAGCCGCCGACAGCGGCTTGTCGCCACGCGCCGCCGCCATGCAGCTCGCCCGCACGCGTGTGGAAGAGGCCATGCGCTATCATCGGCCATAATTGCTTTTGGGGGTGGTATGACCGGGGCATGAGCCTGGCGAAGGCCCCGGTCATACCACCAAGATTCTCGTCAAAATTGCAGACCAAGGGGGTAATGTATGAAAGCCAGCGAACTAATGACATCGCCAGCGATTACGGTGGCGCCGGAAACGCCGATTCGTGAAGTGGCGGCGGTGATGCGCAAAAACCAGATCAGCGGTCTACCGGTGGTGGATGCGGCGGGCAAGCTGCTGGGGATGGTGACCGAGATCAATTTGATCAAACGCAACGCGCCGATTATTGGGCCTAACTATATTACGGTGCTTTCCGGGCTGATTCCGATTGAATTGGGCCAGTATCGACGCTATCGGGAACAGCTCCGTCAAGTGTTGGCCACCACCGCCGGTGAACTGATGACGCCCGATGTGGAATATGTGTCGCCGCGCACTGAGCTGGAAACGCTGATGGAGCTGATGGAAGATCCCAACGTGACGTCACTGCCGGTGGTTGACCATGAACAGGTCATCGGCATTGTGACGCGGACGGATCTGGTGCGCTTGATTGAACAATTGGAGATGACCTCTGAAGAACCGCCACAACTTCTGAAGGATAAGGAGTGAAATCATGTTCCGCAAAATTGTAGCGCCCCTGGATGGCACAGCGCTGGCCGAGCAAATTCTCCCTTTCGTGCGCCAAATTACGGTTCCCGACAAAAGTGAGATCGAACTGGTGTGTAATCTGGCTGAATTGCCGGGGCCGCCCTTGCCGCATGAACAGGACGAGCTGGGCGCCAATATTGATCACGTGTATGGGACGATTCAAGTCTACCTACAACAGCAGCACGATAGGCTGCAAAAACTTGGCTACCGGGCGCGCGTGCAGATGGTCAAGGATGGCTCGGCGACCGAAATTGTGCGGGTGGCCGATGAGATGGGCGCCGACCTGATCGCCATGGCCACGCACGGGCGTTCGCCGGTCGGTCGGTGGGTGCTGGGCAGCGTGGCGGATGAGGTGCTGCACGCCACGCATCACCCCATGCTTTTGGTGCGCGCCGGCATCGAGCCGCCGCAGCAGGAGCGCATAGCACGCATCCTGCTGCCTCTGGATGGCGCAACGCTCAGCGAGCAGGCCTTGCCCGTGGCGCAGATGCTGGCCAGCGAGTTGGGCGCGCAGATCCTGCTTTTGCAGTCCGTGGCTGCGGGCGAGCAATTAGATGCTGCCCAAGCTTATTTACAGCGCCAGCAGACCAAATTGCACCTGGCCAACGTGCTGTGCGACTGGCGCACGCTGCGCGGCGAGCCAGCCGAGTCCATCGTGGCCACAAGTATAGACGCCGGCTGCGATCTCATCGTCATGGCCACACACGCCCGCGCCGGGCTGGACCGCTATCTACACGGTAGCGTGGCGGGCAATGTGCTGTACGATAGCAGTTGTCCACTCCTGTTGGTGCGCGGCGCCGTGCGCCAGGAGGCGCCCCGCGCCGTGGGGATAGCCGGTTTCGCCCGCGCGACAAGTTGAACAGCCATTGCATCTATTGGGCCACTTGGGTAGTATACAGCACAATTCAAAAACAAACAGACCCAGCCAGGACTCCCTGGCTGGGTCTGTTTGTTTTTGTGATCAAGGTGATTTGGGCCAGGCCATTAGGACGGTCCGTAGGGATTCTCTTCCTAGCCACTCATACAGGAGCGAAACTGTCTACCTGCACGGCGTCAAAACTCATCAAGTAACCATATTGTAAGGTTCGTCTTCATACTATACTAAATACAGATAGAAATAAGCAGAGCTATTGTTCAACAGCGCGATCAAGGGGAGGTTATGCATGAAAAACAAAATCTTAATTCCAGTCGATAGCCCCGACTTTAGCTTGCAGATCATACCGCAGATCAAATCCATGTTCGACCCAGAAGACATTACGTTAATTCTACTTCGTGTAGAAGAAGAGCCAGAATTGATCCACATCGAGCGACCTGGATTTGAAGACCTGGATGTTTATGTGGATACGCAAATGTTCAATCAGCGCAGCCGTTTCCGCGTCAGTATGCACGATATGGCCACTGCGCTGGAAGCCGAGGGCTTTAAGGTGGAAACCGAAGTTTTCTTTGGTGAACCCACCGAGCGCATTGATGACGCGATCCGCGACTACAATGTGGACATGGTGGCTATGGTGACGCACGGTCGACATGGCTGGGATCGCATCCGCCACGGCAGCGTGGCTGAACATGTGGTGCGTCACACCAACGTGCCGGTGCTTTTGCTGCATTCGGAAGTTGAGCCGGTGCCGGCATGATGGGGCGGCTAATTTGAGTGTCACGAGTGGATTGGTAGAGTGCGACGGCCTGGCAGTATGCGGTTGCAGCTCTGCCGATTGACTCGCTGAATACTATAAATCGGAACTTACGCAAGCTTTGTGCGGGAGTCTATGGCGGCAACCTTCCTCACCGCCGGCGAATTCTGCACTGCGTAAGTCGGGCATGATCATGTTCGTTCGATTAAGGAGGTTCGAAGATGATTACCAAATTCCCAAAGGTGGCGTTGATCATCGTCTTCGCCATCGTTGTAACCATATTCTGGGCCGGCGTGGCCCTGGCCGAAACGCCGGACGGAATGAGCCCCAACAGCGCCATGGGGCCGGGTGGCTGGATCACCATGCAAAAGGGTGATGCGCACTGGTTTGTCTTCCATTTTGATTATGACGGCAAGCCGGAGAAAGTTGAAATCAACCTCTATGCAGATCCGGAGAATGGCGCGACGTTTACGGTACGCACTGAGGAGCAGGCTCGCCTGTGGCTCAGAGACGGGACCGATGAGTGGTTTGGCGCCGGCAGCGAGAACAAGTATGCCAAGGGTGACATTTCCTGGGCCAGCGAGTTCACAAGCTCTGGCGCCTACTATGTGGTTGTGGAGCACAATGCCCTAACCCCTGGTCCGGCGGCTTGCAAGCTGGAGATCACGGGCAAAGGCGTGAGCTTCCCGATGATGGCGGCGGAGCCTGTCGCGGCGCCGGTGGTGAAGGCGCCCGAGGAAGTGGCGATGGCCGAGCCCGTCATGCCGGTTGGCGGTGGCCCGGATGAGGCCGGTGCGCCTACTGGCGAGTGGATGTCGCTGCAGGTTGGTGAGCAGCACTGGTACGCGTTCGATTTTGATTATGATGCCAAGGTTACTGAGCCCATCGAGATCAAAATCTACGCCGAGCCCAAGGAGAGCGCTGTGCTGACCGTCCGCAATGCGGAGCAGGCGCAACGGTGGCGCGAGGAAGGCAAGATTGAGCACTTTGGCTGCTGCACGGTGGAGACGATTAAGGGCGACAAGACTGACTATGGCGTCTGGTCTGGCCAGCTCTTTAGCTCTGGCCGCTACTACATTGTGGTCGAGCACGCCAAGAATATTACTGCGCCGGCTACCTATCGCTTCACCATCGCAGGCAAGAACATTTCGTTCCCGACTGCCAAGATGTCGCCGCCGGTGGAGGCCGCGCCAGCGCCCGCTGCTATGCCAGCGCCTGTAGCGCCCGCGGCAGCGCCCGGCCAGATTGGCGGCGGCCCCGATGAGGCGTTGGCCCCGTTGACCAGCCAGTGGATCACGCTGGAAAAGGGCACGACGCACTGGTTCGTCTTCAAGTATGACTACGACGCCAGTTTTGAACCCTTCCAGATCAAGATCTACTCGAATCCTGAGAAGGGCGCCGTGCTGACGGTGCGCAATGCGGAGCAAGCGCAACTGTGGCGGGCCGAGGGCAAGAATGAGCACTTTGGCTGCTGCACCGTGGAGACGATTAGCGGTGAAGAGACGGACTATGGTGTTTGGGTTGGTCGCCCCGGCAGCTCGGGCGCCTACTACATTGTGGTCGAGACAGCCAAGAATGTGGAAGGCCCGGTGCTGTACAACTTCACGATTTCGGGTGAGGGGGTGCATTATTAAGCCTTCGGTTGTGTGATGACCACCATACTCTGCTCTGAATGAAAACCGTAGTTTGTTCTCTCTGATAAAGCTATTGAAAACTACGGTTTTCATCACAACCGCAGTATAGTTTACTGATGAAAATAGAGGCCAGAAGCATTTCGCTTCTGACCTCTATTTTTTTAACGTCGATAGCACTACGGCGCGCGTTTCTGGCTTTGGGAAAAATTCCCGAATGGAGTTTGGCGTCAGCTCTTAAACGATGGCACAATTCATACTGACAAAGATAAAGTAAATCAAAAATCTGCAAGCATCTAAAAATGAACCAGACATCTGAAGTTGTTATATGCGGGGCGGGTATTGCCGGCGTGGCCACGGCTTACTATTTGGCGGTCGCACATGGCGTGACCAATCTACTGCTCATCGACAAGCACGCGCCGCTCAGCCAGACCACGGCCAAATCGGGCGAGAACTATCGCAACTGGTGGCCCAATCCGCACATGGTACACTTCATCAGCCGCAGCCTTGACCTGATGGATGAGTTGGCCGCGTCCACCAACAACCTGTTCCAAATGAAGCGCCGCGGCTATCTGTATGCTACCGCCACACCGGACGCTGCGGTGCTGCTCGATTCGCTTACGTCGCGCTACGCAAAATTGAATGTTGGCCCCATCCGCATCCACCACCACGTGGAGAATGGCTATCTCGACTCTCTGCAGCCAGCGCCGACAAGCCCTAAGCCGTTTCGTGATGGCGCCGACATTCTGCTGCATCCCGCGCTAATCCGGGAGGCGTTTCCACACCTGTCGCCGGCGCTGACAATGCTGATGCATGTGCGCCGCGCCGGTGACATTAGCGTACAGCAGCTGGGCGCCCATCTGCTGGCACAGGCGCGCGCCCGTGGGGCGCAAGTGCTGACCGGTGAAGTGACCGGCATACGGCTGGATGCACAAGGCGTGGCAGGCGTACATGTGCAAACCAAAGAGGGCCTGCGGCGCGTGGCGACACGGCGTTTCGTCAACGCGGCGGGTCCTTTTGCCGCACATGTGCTGAAGATGCTGGGCGCCGAGCTGCCCATCCACACGGTTTTCCAGCAGAAGATCGCCATGCAAGATCCGCTGGGCGTTGTGCCGCGCACGCGCTCCTTTACCATCTTCTTGGATGAGCAGATTCTCACTTGGCGACGAGGAGCGCGCCTTTTGGCAGTCCGACCCCGAATACGCACATCTGCTGGCCAGCTTTCCGGGCGGTCTGCACGTGCGCCCCGAAGGCAGCGGCGACAGCACGTGGCTCAAATTGGGCTGGGCCTTGCAGCGAACCGAGCGCCCCCCAATGGGCGCCGTCGGTCTCGGCTGAATTTCCCGAAATTATGGTGCGCGGCGCCACGCGACTCGTGCCGGGGTTGGCGGCCTATTGGGCTAAGCTGCCCCCGCCCATTGTGCATTACGGCGGCTATTATGTGAAGACGCCCGAAAATCTGCCGCTGATTGGGCCGCTGGCTGTGCCGGGCGCTTTTATGATGGGCGCATTGGCGGGGTACGGCACGATGGCCGGCTGCGCAGCCGGCGAGCTTTGCGCGGCTTGGGTGGCGGATGGCGCGCGGCCGGCGTATGCGCAGGCGCTGTCGCCGGCCCGCTACGCCGATGGCGATTATCTGGCCCAACTCGGCGCGCTCAACGTGGAGGAATTGTAATGCGGCTGGAGACCAGATCCCCGGCCACCTATCGCCGCTACATTTTGGGCAAGCACGGTTTGTGGCCCGGCTGCCGTTGGCCGGGCCGGCAGGGGCGGCGCTGGCGGCCGATGCGGTCACTTTTCTTTCAGCGCTAGAATATGTGGGCGCACGCGGACGGGCGTGCCAAATTGTTCGATTTTGCCTATGTTTGGGAAATTTACAAATCGGCCCACAAGCGCCAATACGGCCCCTACACGATGCCCATGCTCTATCAAGATCGGCTCGTGGCGCGCATGGACGCCAAGTATAGCGGACGGAAACAGCATCCCTTACGAATCACCTTTGTGAATTTTCATTTCTTGTAAAAATGTATTAAAGTGAAGAAGGATCACAGAAATGTGTTAGTTGTTTTGGTACATTACGTGCATGGGTCATCCAGGTTTTGCACAAGAATTGTCCGCCTAATCGACACAACTTTTCTCGGTTCACAAATATCCTCTATGTCCACATTGACCTTTCGACTGCTTGGCGCGCCCCAGATCGTCTCTGGTCATGACCCTGTGAGCGGCTTTGTGACCAGCAAGGCCCAGGCGCTGCTGATCTATTTGGCGTCGACCCGGGCTTTGCATACCCGCGATGCATTGGCCGGCCTATTTTGGCCCGATATGCCGGAAGCCAATGCCAAAAACAACTTGCGGCGCACGTTGCCCAACCTGCGCCAGCTTGTGGGGCCGCATCTCTTAATCGACAATCGAACGATTACCTTTAATCGTGAGGCGGATTATTGGCTCGATGTGGAAGAATTTACCGGCCTATCCGCAGATTTATCTAGCCATGCCGCATTGGACAGCATACCGCTGGAACAATTAGCGGCCAAAACAGTTCTTTACCGAGGTGAGTTTCTACACGGCTTTCACGTACCCAACCTACCCGAATTTGAGCACTGGGTTTTGATGCAGCGCGAGCATTTGCGCGAGCAGGCCATTCGGTCGCTCACCGTATTGGCCAACCGCTATGTGCAGGCGGGAGATATTGATGCGGGCCTTACCACGACCAGACGTTTGCTTTCCCTTGAGCCCTGGTGCGAAATTGCCCACTATCAGCAGATGCTGCTCCTGGCCTATAGTGGACAACGTGGGCAAGCGCTCGCCCAATATGAAACTTGCCGCACACTGCTGCACAATGAATTCGGCGCCGAACCCTCCGCGGAAATGACGGCGCAATACCAGCGCATCAAGTCGGGCGCGCATCCGGTCAGCGAATCAACATTTCCGCAACACCGTATTAGTAATCTATATCGGCCCGCACACCGAAGTACACCTTCTGCGGTCGAAATTCGTTCTGCAATTACGCCCAGCGTTGATTGGGGAGATATTCCGCGCCCATCGGCATTCTACAATCGGCAGCGCGAAGTGGCCGAGCTACTGCATTGGCTGGTGGATGATCCACATAGCGTAGTTGGGTTAATGGGTACCGGCGGCATGGGCAAGACCTTACTGGCGGCTCACACCGTGCGCATATTGGCAAATCCAGATCGGGAAGGCGCCGCCTCCCCTCGGGCAGCCACGTTTGAACATATTATTTGGCGCTCGTTGATAAATGCCCCTTCTCTTATCACGATTGTCCAATCCTGGGTGCAGATTCTGGTGGACGAGCCCTCAACTCAGTGGCCCATCGGAGTTAATGAACTGCTAGATCTTCTCTTCGAACGCTTGCAAGCGAAACGCTGCCTGCTTATTTTGGATAATCTAGAAAGCATTCTGCAGGAGGATACCCATGCCGGTCACTTTCGCCCTGGGTATGAAGATTACGAAATTCTGCTGCGCCGCATGGGCGAGACATCGCATGGCAGTTGCCTGTTCTTCACAAGTCGCGAACTGCCCATGGTTGTCTCGCAGTTGGAGCGTTCGCATCCAACGGTTTGCGCCAGTTTTCTCAGTGGATTAGATAGCAAAAGCGGTGTCCAATTGTTGACCGCCGAGGGTCTCCGGGCGCCTGCTGAGCATTTATCTATTCTGGTGCAACGCTATTCCGGCAATCCAATGGCGCTAAAGTTGGTGGCCGATTCTATACATGAACTCTATGGCGGCGATGTCGACTCTTTTCTAAAAGAGCGCGCCATCATCTTTGATGATATTCGCACGGTTCTCGAACAGCAGTTCAATCGCTTGCTCCCCTTGGAAAAAGAGATTCTTTGCTGGTTGGCGATTGAGCGCGAGCCGGTCTCCTTACCAAAGCTTGCTAATAATTGGATACAGTCGCCAACCCAGCGCAATTTCGTAGAAGCGATCCGCTCGCTGCAGCGGCGCGGCTTAATCGAGCGGGCCGCTGAAGATGCCTTTGACCTGCCTGCCTCTCCAGCGCCGATAATCCCCTGTTTCACGCTGCAAAACGTGGTAATGGAATTTGTGAGCGACCAACTGATCGACCGCGTTTTTTACGAATTGGTGCATACGCCGGTTTTTGGGGATGGGACGGAAAAGCCAATTGTGGCCCAATATAAACTGAACCGTTACAGTCTGGTCAAAGCCCAATCCAAAGCCTACATTCGCGACATTCAGCTGCGCCTTTTGCTGCAACCACTGCTGCGCCGACTGGTCGATCACTGGGGCGCCGCCTATACGGTCAAGTATCTGCAACAATGGATCGCTTATTTGCGTACAGAGCAGGCCAACCTCAACGGCTATGTGGGCGCCAATATTTTGCACCTGCTTTTGCAGATGGATGTTGATCTCGGGAGCTGCGATTTCTCGCACATCCATATTCGTCAGGTCGATCTAAGCAGCAAGCCAATGTTGAACGTCAATTTTCGCGGCGCCCACTTTGTAGATTCGGTTTTTTCGAATCTAATGGGCGCCATCGAAATAGTGACGTTAAGCCCGGATGGACGCTTTTTGGCGTCGGCTGGCTCAGATGGGGCCATCTACTTGTGGCAAGCTTCAAATTACCAGTTGCATCACGTGCTGCACGGTCATTTAGGCATGGTCAAGTCCATTTGCTTTTCCGCCGACAGCCAATGGCTGTTTAGCGGCGGCTTGGATGGCGCGCTCTTGGTTTGGGAAGTGCTGACCGGCCATTTGGTCCGCCAGGTAATGAATCAGGGCAAACCAATCATTGCCGCTTCTCTGCACCGCGATGGAGTTTACCTGGCCGCCGCGCTCACCGATGAGACGATCCAGATATGGGACTGGCAGCGGGTGGAATTGCGCGCGACGCTGCCCGCATTGGTCACCCTCACCAATCTGTCATTCAGTCCAGATGGCAAATATTTGATCAGCGTGGGGGATGAACGGCGCATCAATGTATGGTGCGGTCATCATTTTGATTTGCTCCACACATTGGAAGGCCATGACGGAAAAATTCTGACCATTGCGTTCAATGCGCAAAGCAACCTATTTGCCACTGGCGGCGAAGATGGCAAAATTCTCCTGTGGGATGCCGCCGCCATGCGCCTACAGCAGGTGCTCGCTGGACACACGGATTTCATTCTGGCGCTGGCCTTTAACCCACGCGCGGACCTTTTGGCCAGCAGCAGCGCCGATCAAACCGTCCACACCTGGCATCTCCAAACCGGCCGCCCACATCAATTCTTCCGCGGCCATTTTGGCTGGGTCAAAGCCGTCACCTTTTCGGCAGACGCGCGCGCGCTGATTACCGGCGGCTATGACCAGACGATTCGCATTTGGGACATACATAACGGCCAGTTGCAGATCGCGCTCAAGGGCTATTTAAAACGTGTGGACTTTATGCGTTTTAGTGCAGACGGCCGACGGTTAGCGGCCAGCAGCCTGGATGGCAATGTACACGTATGGGACGTTCAACACGCCCGGATACAGCATTCATTACGTGGTTCGCAAGCGGCCACCCGCAGCATGGTTTTCAGCCAGAATGGCGAATGGCTAGCCACGGCGAGTGACGATCACAACGTGCGCTTGTGGGACATGCGCACAGGCCGCCTGAAACGCACCATGTGCAGACATACCGGTTTTGTACGCAGCATGGTGTTCAGCCGCGATGAACGATTTTTGATTAGTGGGAGCCACGACCGGACCTTATGCGTGTGGGAGACTGCCACCGGCACGTTACAATGGATGGCCACCAACGTAAACGCCACCATTCAATCGGCCATTGCGTGCAACCCAATTGCGCCGCATCTAGCTTATGCCAGCACAGATAACACGGTCAATGTAATCACAATACCAGATGGGCAGAGCGTACGCCAATTTGATTTGGCTGCCACCAAAGCTACCGTGATGGCGTTTGACAGCCGCGGTCAGCTTTTAGCCTGTGGAACGCAAGATGGACAGATTCTGATTTATGACTTGACGCAGGCCGACGCCCATGGTGAACCGCTATATCGCGTCCAGCTCACAAACTCGCCCATCTGGCGGTTGCTCTTTAGCCCCGATGACAAGTGGCTCGCTTGGATCTGCGCCGGGCAGGAAATACGCCTTTTGGACCTCGCCAATGGGCAGGTCAGCCCGGCCATGCCCACTTATTACGGCGCATTCTGCCTGGGCTTTGGCAACGACAGCAGCCAAATTTTCACCGATGGCGCTAACAATGCCCTGTTGGTGCGCGATGTAACCAATGGCCACATCCGCCACAAGTTGCACGGACACACCGCGGCATTGACCAGCATTGAAGTGAGCCCTGCGGGGGATATGGTGGCCAGCAGCAGCGCCGATGGGTCGATCCGGTTGTGGCAGCCCGACACGGGCGTCTGTTTGGCCGTGCTGCAATTTCACGGCCCCTATGCGGGTATGGATATTACGGGCGCCACTGGCATTACCGCAACGCAACGTCGGTTATTAATAGAACTGGGCGCCCATGATGCAGATGCCGAAGATCACGTCCCATCATCGACTTCATCTACCTCTACAGCCTTGTGGCTGCCCGAACCGGCGGCGACCAGTTCTTGATCGAGCGCATCAAGCAAGGATTGCACCGACACAAAGCCTAGGCGCTTGCCTGTGTTTGGCACCTCAATGGTATAGCGCCAGGCAGGCTGCTCATCTTCTGTAGGCTGAACAGCCCACGCCCGTACAATCAAAACCCGATAATCCATTAATTCGTGTGTCATAGTAGCTACTCTGCTTTCACACGACGATGCATAACTATTCAAGCCACTCGAGGGCTGAGCTTGTCGAAGCCCGTATCCCCTTCGACAAGCGTTCGACTGAGCTTACGCCGAAGTCTCCGGGGACAGATGAATAGTTACGACGATGCTTAACCAAAATGAGTTTTGTCTCCTCCGCCAGGGACAAACCTAGGATGCCAGAGAGGCGCTACAAAAACGCTACGAAACGATCTCCCACCTATCCATCAAAAAGGGCCGATATTGTTTTGCCGCAAATACCACCAGACCCGCAGCGACGAATCGCCGGTTTGATGATAATATTCGACCTTGATGGCGTGCTCGCCCTGGCCCACCTGTCGGAAGACATTGTTAATATCCTTTTGTGAGTCATTCCAGCCATCGAGAACCAGCAAACCATCAATATAGACGCGCACGCCGCCCGTGGCCTGGGCGCGAAACGTGTAGTCGCCCCCCCAAAAGTAGAAATTGCCCTGCCAGCGCGCCGACCACTTGGTTCCAATGCGCGGCTGATACAAAGGTGAACTCGCGCCGATGCTAAACTCCAGCGGGTCGCGCCGGCTGGGTTCAGATTGCGAAAGGACGGGATTGCCCCTCAAACCGGCGTTATCATAATATGTCGCCTGCCAGTCTGTATCCGTCCCCAGGAAATCGTAAAAGAACTGGATGTAAGCGTTCCCACCACCCTCAAAATACTCGATGCGAAAATCATACACGCCGGCCGCCAACTGCGCTCCGGTGATATAGATGCTGTTGTCGCTATGGTTCCAGCCATCAATGAGCAATTGATCATTGAGCCAAAAGCGCACGCCATCATCGGCGCGCAGCTCAAAGCGGTGATACCCGCGCGGCAACGAAAATCTGCGCTCAAAGCGCGCCGAGAAATTATCCACGTTGATTCTGGGATTCGGTGAACCGGCCCCCCAGTTAAAATTGACGTCCGGCAGATCATCCACCGCCGCTGGCTCGCCGCCCAGCCCCGTGTTGTTGTAGAAGCTGGCCGCCCAGCCCCGCGCCAGATTGGGGGTGGGCAAGGGTGGGGGAATGGGCGTGGCCGTGGGCAGCGCGGTGGGATTGGGTGGCGGGCCGGGCGTCGCTTCCATGACGACCACCTGAATCACCGGCACATTTTGCGTGGCGCCGGTGACGATGACAAAGCGGCTATCAATCCAGCCGTGCGCACCCGAATCACACTCCAAAAACCAATAATTCGCCGCCAAATTGCGCCCCACAATTTCGCACGCATCACGCGGGGTGATCTGGCCGCTGGGGCCAAAGGTGGCATCGGGCCCCATTTGCAAATTGACCAGCGCAAAGCGGGCCTGTGCCTGCGGGGCTGCCACAGAAACGGCCGCGGTGGGTGTCGGCGTCGGCTCCGCATTGGTCGAAGCAATGGGCAGAAAGACGTTCACCTGGCCATTGCCCGGGTCAATAATCTGCGCCCGCAGAGGCAATTGATATAGCCAACTCAGCACAATCCAACAGCTCACCAATACGCCAAGCAGCACTTTGCGGTTAAGACGCAGACCAACACCGCCCCACAACCGAGCCGAAAAATCCTGCACCCATCTTGGCCGTTTTAACATAAATATCGCTTCCCATTCAGCGGCGCTTGGACCTGCAAGCGCCGCTAGATATTGACCTAAACGCGAAACAAATTGTTTATATCATTGTAAACCCATCACGCCGAGATTCCACAGTCCAACCACCGCAGAAAGTCCAGCAAAGGTCAATAATGTATAATATAGCCGCCCCACAATGGACCGCTGACGCCCGCTCCACAGCGCCGCCGTGGTCACCACCATCAATACCACCAGCAGCGCAAAGAGCCAAGGCAGAAGAAAGATCCCGCGCCAACTGCTGGGAATGGCGCCCAGCAAGAGTAAATTCTGGTTATCCATCAGGGTGAAGCCCACCGTAAATACCAACAATCCGATGAACGCTAGCAACACCAACGCGGCGGCCAAAGCCAACCACGGCGCGGAGCGCGCCCATACGCGCGTCCAGCCAGGCGCCCCTTCCCGGTGGTGATGCAGGAGGCGGCCAATGAGCCAGCCAATGCCATAAATTGGAATCACCGAAAGCAGGAAAAGGCCCACGAGCAGCGACGGCGCGATCTCACCAGCGAACATGAGCAAACCCGCCAAACCGCGGGCGGCCAGCGCCTGCCGCAGTTGGGGCAAAGCAATCACATCAGCGGGAGTCAAAAAGCCCGCCGGCGGCGTGGCGGCGCACGAGACATCCAATTCGCCCGTGGGATTGTCTAAAAAGCGGCTGATGATGCCATTGCTGCAAGGGTTGAGCACGGCCTGCCCATGCTCACCGCTGGGGAAGATCACGTGTTGGGCGTTGGAAAGAGTGGGCAGCAGCTTTTCGGCATATTGCGGTGGCGTAATTGGGTCATAATCGCCGGAAAAGAGCAGCGTGGGAATATCACTTACGACCGGATCTAGATCGGTGCGCGGCAATAGTTCAACGCCCCACGCGCGGCAGATGTCCAGTTCCATCTCGGCATCGGCGCGCTCAATCTCCGCCAGCCGGGGGTTGATGTTGCTGTAGTCGGCGGTGCTGGGGTCGGTGTCGCCCCGTTCGGCATACCACGGTCATGTGCATGCCCGTGGCCCATGGTCTCTTCTTCCAATATGGAAGGCAGCAGGGCGGTGGATACATAGGAATAATTCCCCTTATCAGCCTGATCCACAATCAGCGGGATCACATCGTGTACATCGGAATAGAGCGAGCCATAGAGCATGTTTTCCAGCAGCGAGCCGCTCAACTGAATCTGATGGGTTTCGGTGAAGGAGAGCGTTGGCGCCACGGTCACCGTGACCGGGTTCTCGTTCAAGCGGTCGATGAGCGCCAGGTAGCGCTGGGCCAAATTTGGGAAGGCTGCGTTGCAGCGCGCATCGTTGGCGCATTCGTTGAAATACTTTTCGGCAATGCGCTCTTTGGCGAAGGCTGGTTCGGTCAGCAGATTGTAGTCCAGCGGCACCACCGCATCCAGGATGACGCTGCGCAGATGGTCCGGCTGCTGGCGCATGACAAATTGTCCCAATTCGGTGCCGTAGGAGACGCCATAGAAGTTGATTTCATCATAACCCAGCGCCACGCGCACGTCTTCCACATCATCGGCATTTTCGGAGGAATTAAAGGCCGAAAGATCGCCCGCTTCAGCCGCCAACCGCTCACCACAGGCCAAATAGGGGGCCAACCCCTCCTCCTCTGATCCAGAATCGCTGACGCCCAAAGCACTGTCGCGTTCCGCTTGCGACACTTCGGGGCAGAGCAACACCGGCTTGGAGAAGAGCGTGCCGCGCTGGTCCCAAAAGACTATGTCGCGATTCAGCACAGGCCGATATTGCTCATTTTGGATGAGGACTTGCGGATACGTGTTAATGGTTGAGCCGCCAGGTCCGCCCTGCGCCATAAAGAGCGGGTCGGGTTGACGGTCCGCCGCCGTGCTGGGCAGCACCACCACCGCCAACTGGATGGTCGGGCCGTCCGGCTCGGCGTGGCGCAACGGCGCGGTGACATAGCCGCAAGTGACATTGCTATCTGCCGGTACTTCGAGCTTGAAATCGGTACAGGGTGTGTCCGTCCAGGCGTCGCCCTTGGGCGCCGCTTGGGCGTGAACCGCAGCGCCCAAAGCGCTTAGCAGGAGCAGCAGCCCGCATAGAGATGCGGCAAATGGCAGCCACAATTTAGAGGTTGACATGTGTTTTATTTTCCTTTGCAGTGGCTGAAATGGGATATTCCATTCGGGGTGACAGTCACTTTTCGCTACAATACGCCACGCCCACAATCGCCTAAAGTAAATGCAGATAGAAACCGGTTTCCGGTATCGAACTGGAATTCATTCTGTGGTCCGCCTTTGGCGCAGCGTGCGCACTTCATCGCGCCAGACCGCCGCAATGGGTCACTCTCAATGCTGTGCTGGTGGCGGTCGAGAAAGAACTTTGCGCTTGGCCAGGTTACACTGGGCCACGAAAATTTGCCGGGCCTTCTCATCGCCAAACGGGGGTTCGCATTTGTCTTCAATGTTGGCGTACTCGGCCGTTGTGACCGCTTGCGCATTTACCTCATTTTACAACTGCTCCACCATCACCATGCGCTCCCAACGCCCGCTGCGGCGCAGCCCCAGCAGCACGATTACATAGCCAATGCCATTGGCCACCAGGGCCACAATTATGTTGGAGACCCAGCTCAACCAGACCGGCAAGGCGGGATATCGCCCTGATCGATTGCACCCCTGAAGTTGCTCACCATAGATCAACATCACCACCGATCCCGGCGACCCAAGCGGAAATAATGACGCCCAGCGAGTTCCAAGCCAGGTGCATGAACGATGTAAGCGCGCCACCAGGCCGATTTTACGCAACAGCTTTGTTTGCAACAGCGCAAAGCCGACGAAGGTGCCGGTAATGGCTGTATACAAGGCATGGCCATCCAGCCCCAGCAGCACATAACGCGAGGTCAATTGGAAACTCCAGGGCACAACGCCGGTATCGATAAAACCGCGCACGATGTAGACCGATGTCTCCAGCCAGATGAAGCCCAGCCCGATCAGCGCACCATAAATCTCAGCCATCGCGTGGCCCATCGAATTCATCGCGCAGCAGCAGCAGAAAGACCAGCAGCCCTAATCCCTTGGTTATCTCTTCCACAAAGGGGCCGGTGCCTACAACACTTAGAAAGCCAAGCGTATCATCCAGGTATCGGTTGATATCGCCAGAGATGCCTGTGGCGATCAGGCCGCCCCACAGAAAAGCCAGCCCATACATAAACCACGGTTCCGGCTCGCGCCGATCCAGCCAGCGCAATACCCATACCGGGATCACTGTGATGAGCGGTAACGAGCGGCGCCAGCAGAAATAAACGCAATTCCACCCAACGTTCATAGGTAAAAAAGGGAATCTGCTGCCACAGCTGCAAACGCTGTCAGCGCGATCAGCGCAGCGGCTAACCCCAGCCAATAATCGGTTTGCGCAAGAGGCCATACGTGGCTAATGCCAATTTAGTCGGTCTGAGTCGTATTTATTGTGTGCATTGCACTCTCCAGTGTTCGTATTGAGTGGTCCGCAGTTCTGGGTCCAAAGTCGCCCCTAGTACACTGTAAACAGAGAAGTATGATAGTTTAGAAGCAGGCATCATAAACGCGCTTTTGTCCCGTAGGGACAGTTGGGTTTAGGTGAAGATTCTGCTATTTCTGTCCTAAACTCAGTCGTCCCGATGGGACGCCCCTAATTACTCATAACTTCGTTTACGCTCTACTGGGAGTCCTTACATCTATGCAACAGACGGCGTTCGTTTTGACCAGCGCCAGAGCACAAATGCCCCATACAAGAGCCCCGGCAACACCTGCATCGGCTGGATCGATATACCGCCGGCTTGCACTGCGGCCAATGACTGCGCCGTCATCGCCTGCTGTCTGCATGGTGGTGTGTGCAAACGAGATGCTGAGATCCCAAAGACCGTGGAGCAACATGGTTGGCAGGAAAGCTGCCCGTTATCGAACGCAACGCTGCGTACATGAAACCATCAGTGGCCGCATGAACGACTAATGCGGTCACCCAAAGCCCTGGCCGCCCAGCAGGTGATAAAGTGGAAACGGCCAAAGATCAGGGATGAAACAATGGCGCCGCCAACCAGTTTGAAGCGGGCGACAGCTCCCACAAAGAATGCCGGAGCCTCAGCTCTCTTCTGTATAGCCCACCATGAAACTAATCAGGATCGCCAACAGCGCCTGCCAAAGCTGTATTGGCGCGAAAGCCGGTGCTGCCATCATGGCCCTGCCAAAAGCCATAAAGAAAAGAAAATTACCGTAAGCTGCTCGCAGCGGCGCCATGACTTTAACATAGAAGTATGTTTAGGTAAAGCCACTGGTCGCCACCAGGCCAACAGCGCACAATCCCCGATCAACAAAATGACCAACCCAACTTGATTGGGTAGCTGCTCAAGTAAGTGCTCCATTTCGGTGGGCGTCGGGTTGGGGGTCAGCGGTGCGGATGCCGGCGCGCGCAAGAGCGTTGGCAGCACAGGCGCCAAAAACCAGCCCGCATAGATAAGAATAACGAGGATTGCTGTCTGCCAAGGCGCGTTGCGCAAACGATTCAACAACTTGGGTTTGGCCATGTTTCTGTTTCCTGTGATTGCTTATTCCGGCAGCGTCCAATGGATTGACAGTTCATCTAGACAACTGTTGTCCGGTTCCTGGCTGGGGTCATCGTAAAACGCTTGCATCATGCTCGTCATGCACGTATTCTTGGTCGAAAGAATGACATGGCCAAAGCCGGGAAAAAGTTCCACATATACCTGATCCAAATAAGCCGCGGTGCGTCTGGCCCACATAGGCGGTGTAATCGGATCGTGCGTGCCGTTGACGATCAAGGTTGGTACAAAGCTGAGCTTCACCACTTTGGCGGCGGCAGAGACGGGCGGCACATGCCACAAATTACAGATTTCCTTTAGTTCGGTGGCGCGCTCGGTGGGGAAGCCGCCAAATTGGGGCGGAATGCGCGCCGCTACATCCTGCACCGCCTGTGTGCTGTAGAACGGCCCTTCTTCGGAACACCAGACGCTGTAGTAGACGCCTTCGCTGGCCGGGTCGGGTGTTGCAGGTATCTCAAGGCTGCCAATCAGCTCCTGAAACTGCTCTGCACTCAGGCCATCCAGTTTGATAAAGAGATCGGCTGGCGTTGCGGCGTCCAGGTTGCGCATCAACAGCGTAATGCGATCAATGTCGCTGCCATAGGGATCTTCGGGATTGGTAAAGTAGTCGCGCCAGTTGAACAGAGCACCATCAACGGCAGAATTGGTTTCGCTCACGGATATGCTATCGGTCAGCGCAACCGTCTCGGTGAGGGGGGCGGTTGCGGCTGTGTCCGCGGGCAACGCACAGGTCCCCACCCCACCTAATACTGCACAAGCTGTGACAAAATCTTCTTCATAGATGGCCGTGACAAAGGCCGGCACATTGGCCGTGCCACCGTAGATCTGGCCAAAAATGTAGGCCACCAACTCGCTGCTGCTCTCGGCAAAATTGACGCCTTCCGGGAATGGCTCGGCATCGTAGCGATCGACCACGGCCAACATGCGCGCCATCAGATCGGGGTTGGCCGCATTGCACGCCGCGTCGGCGGCGCAGTCGGCAAAGACGCGGCGGAAGACATTGTACACATTCAGCGGCTCTTCCAGTTGCGCCACCACATTGGCCGGCATGACGCCATCCAACATCATGCTGCGCACCAGATCGGGGTAGCGGTCGGCCACCTGTACCGCCACCCGCGTGCCATAGGAGCCGCCATGCAAGTTGATCTGCGCCAGCCCCAATGCCGCGGCCAAATCGGCCACGTCGGCCACCTGCTCTGCGGTGGTATAACCAGCAAAATCGATACCGTCCTTTTGCAACCGATCAAAGCAATCTTTGGCCGCACCCACCGCATTCTCATAATAAAAACCGATGCCGCCATTTTCAAAGCAATCTAAATTGGGCTGCGAAAAGCCGGTGCCACGCGGGTCGATGAGGAGAATGTCCCGATTTGCACGCACGGGCAGTTGATAAAAGAGCGCACGGGCGTGGCCGGCATCGTCGCCGGGCCCACCGGGTAGCACCACAATCGGGTCGGGCAGCGGTTCGTCACTCAGCGCATGGATCGTCTCCACAAAGACCTGGATCATGCGGCTGTCGGCGCGGCCGCGGTTTTCGGGTACCGTTAACATGCCGCAGGTGATGTTGACGCTGTAGAGCGCCACAAAGGGACATTCCATCTGGGCAAAGGTCGGCGTATAGACGGCGGGTTCCGATGTAGTCAAAGCCGGGCGGCCAGGCCGGTGGCGTCTAGCGGCGCGCAGGCGGTGAGCAGCAGGGCAAGCAACAATAAAATTAGATGGCGTTTCATGTCGTATGGATCTCCAAATCGATAGTATGCTGGCTTTCCAGGCGCACGATTTTGATGTGGGGCAGAAATGTTGTCTAAACTGTGATTCGGATGATTAAGTGATGGGCTATGCTGGCGTGTGTTCTCACACTGGTTCACGAAGGCCAATCACGGCGCGGCCGGCGCGCATTTCGCCCGTCTGGTAGACGATGCCCACGACTAGCAGCACGATGACCAGCAAGATGTGGATCAGGCTGGGTAGACCGCCAAATAGTCCGGCCAGCCCGGCCACAATGCCGGACGCACCGCTAATGCTGGAATTGACGATCAGCGCCCAGTCAAAAAGCGCAAAGACAAGCAGCGCACCAATGATGCCGGCCACAAAGAAGAGAATCCACCGCCCTGTACCGGTGAGCCCAAAGGGAATGGCGAGCAGCAAAGCCGCGCTGCTCAGGGCCAAGAAACCACCCACGGCGGCCATCGGTCTGGTAAAGTAGACCGCCAGCAGACCGCCAATCAGCCCCACAATGATGCCGACCAATAGATGGACCAATTCGGACTGTGCGCTCACCAGCAGACCAGCCAGCGCAAAACCAACCAGGAAGCCGGCAACCGCCACAAAAACCCAGAACAACCGTCGACCAAACAACAGCGGAACGATGCTAAATAGAATTTGCAAGATAGCGCCGAGCATAGGAAGTTCCTTTCGTTTGATAGTTGTGATTGTTTGGAAAGTGCAAACCATCTTGATCTGTTAGCGGTAATTCTCTTTCAGCAACCCCATCTCAGGGATGTCGGGCATCAGCGGGTCTTTGAGCCAGGCATCAAAAAAGTCGCTCAAATCTTGGCCGCTAACTTCGGTGGCGACAGCCGCAAAGTCAGCGGAACTGGCCACGCCGCCCCCGAAACGTTGGAAATACGTTTGCACGATTGCGAAAAAGAGCTCATCGCCCACGCGCAACCGCAGGGCGTGCATGGCCAGCGCACCGCGGTTGTAGACGCCGCTGCTGTACATCACCGCGGGGTCGGCGCTTTGCACCGCGTCCGGCGGCGGCGCAAAGATGGGCACGATGACGTCGAAGTCTAGTAACGGCTGTTCAATTCCGACATGGTCACGCATCGTCGCGGCCTGACCCCAGGTAAGTTTCCAGCCATCAAAAGGCAACGACTCTAGGATTGATCCCAATTTGCGGTTGACAATACCTTCCACAGGCACTTGCGCCAAAGCAGCGTCTACCTCCGCCCCCGTTAAGCTAACAGGGGTCACCACACCATCGACAATAGTGATCAACGGTAAAGCCAGTAGTGCCGCCACATCGTCGGCGGTCATTATGGCATCCGGCGCCTCCAATCCGTCCAGATACTCGGCAAATTGCGCCTTGGCGACAAAAGAAATCCCCATGATCGATTCAAACGTTGCGACGACCCACCTATCGAGTGCGTCGCGGCCCGCCACATGCTCCTTCCACAGACCTTCACTGTATTGGGCAAAGCCTTCTTTGAGCCAGATGTCGTTCCAGCCTTGCAGGCTTACATAGTCGCCAAACCACTGATGCGCCAGTTCGTGGGCGACGGTATGTTCGCTGGTACCGGTGCCAAAGAGCGGGCGTGTCTGCGTTTCCAGCGCGACGCCCAAGCCCTGACCGACCTGGATCACACCAGCCACCTCAAATGGGTATGGGCCAAAGCGGTCGCTAAAGGCTTCGATCATCTCGGCATATTGGGCAAACGGCGCTCGCGTCTCTGCCGATCCTTCGACGGTCAGATAGTTGATGATAGGCAGGCCGCTGGGGCCGGTTAGATCTTGGCGTTCAAACTGATCGATATTTACCGTCGCCAGATAGGTCGCCATGGGGTCATTGGCCACAAACTCGTAGGTTACAGTGTCGCCATGATCCACTGGTGCGCTGGGCAGACCATTGGCCGCCACATTGAAGGGTTTAGGCGCCGTGACGGGAAGGTGTAGCTAGCCTTATCGGTGGGATGGTTGTTGCTGGGAAACCAATTCTTCGCCACATTGGGTTCACCCAAAACGTAGGCGCCATTGTCGGTCACGGTCCAGCCGCTGGTCACCGAGTCGGGAATCGGTTCGGGGATGCCGCTATAGGCCACCGTCACCTCAAAGGTGTCGCCTATGGCCATCAGAGTTGGTAGCGTAATCGTCAATTCCGCAGCATCGCGCGTAAAGTTCGCCGGTTCACTGTTGACTGTAATGGCGCTGATCTCCAGGCCATAAAAGTCGAGATTAAAGGCGCTGAGGTCTTGGGTGGCCTCGATGGTTAGCGTGGCGACGGCGTCAATGGCGCCGGTGGCGTCATCCCAGTCAATCTCAAGCAGATAGTGCTGCACGTCGATGCCGCCGTTGCCTTCCAGCGGAAAGAGCGGATCGTCCAGACCCGGCGCGCCAATGGTGGATGGCGCAGCGGGGACAGCGCTGTCGTCTGCCATGGGTTGCAACATGGTGCAGGCATTCAAAGTGAGCAGCATCGTCAGCAGCACGAGTAGTCGAAATCGCATAGTCAGTTCTCCTTGGACTCAGATTAGGGCTCTATCCAGAACCAGATTTTGCAAGGGCAGCATCGGCATCATCAACATCATCAACCTAGGGCGCCACGTGGGTCGTACCTGCCAGCAGATCGTGCAGTCCGCGGTGATCGCTGCGCAGCAACACGAGACCGGGCAGCACCACAGCTTCCGCCGCCAACAACAACAGCCCGATAAGCGGCAGCGGCCCCTCTACCCAGCCATCCGCGCCCGGCTGCATGAGCCAATTGATCAGCAAACTAAGCAGTACGGGACCGGCCAGCAGAACCGCATAGCGCACTATCAATTGCACGAGTTGGGGTGCGCTTTCATCGTCAGCGGCCAGGCGAATATGCAGCAGTCGCTTCCCCAATGTATAGCCGTCCAGCATCACAGGTACAGCCACAAACCAGAGCGCAATCACCGTCCAATGCGCCACGTCGTAGGCCCAGCCGGCCCCACCCAGCGGCAGCGTAATGACAACGGTGATCAACTGCGCAGCAGCCATATCGATGACAAAGGCCGCCAGTCGGCGCCGGATCCACAGTTTCGTAGGCGTGGCGTGGATGGTGTTGCGCCAGTCAGGCAGGAAAACCAATAGCGGCATGATCAAGTAGCCCAGCAGCGCGCCGCTGGCGTTTAGCCACAAGTCGTCCACATCGAAGAGCCGGTATGGACAGGGATAGAGGCCGTAAACCGCCGTCAATTGGGTCACTTCAAAAAAGAGAGCGGTTGCTACCGCCAGCGCGGCCATGACGCCCAAGCGAACGCCATAGAGATAGCGCACAAAAATCCCCAATGGCGCCAACAGCAGGAAATTAAAGACAACTTGGTAAAACGCGCTGTTATGCAGCAAAGCGGTCGGCGACATGCCCAAGCCGCGATCGGCGGCAAAGCGCTCAATATCGCGCACGGACTCAAACGGAACCAGCCGCGGCTGCGTAGCGGCGGCGCGCAGTTCGCAAAAATCAGGCGTAATCACGGGGAGAGGCAGCAGCGTCAAAAAGAAGGCGCACATGCCGTAGAGCAGGAATGCGTAAAAGGCCAAGGCGCGCAGCCGGTAGATATTGCCAAAGCGGCGATAGTGAATGACGCAAATGGGCAGCAGCAGCAACAGCGCTGCCGCCGGAAAGAAAAATATGGCGGCTCCAATGGGCATCCAATAGGCGTTAAACATGGTCTCAGCCCCACCAGAACGAGGTGGCAATGATGCCATAAAGTCCGATCAAGGCCGCGCCCTCCAGCCAGTTGGCCTCACCATCCAGCACGATTAGCATGTCCAGCAGCACCGCCAGCACCAGCACCGCCACCAGCAGCGGCGGCAGTTGCAGCGTTAGCGGCGTAGCACTGACCACAAAGCTGACCAGCACTAAAATAGGCGTCAAGGCAATGGCCACTTGCAGCGAGCTGTTGAGCACCACGCTCACGGCCAGATCGCCTTTGTTCTGCATGGCGAGCTGAATGCCCACCACATTTTCCACGGCGTTGCCCGCAATGGCCACCACCACCAGCCCGGCAAAAGCTTCCGAAATGTGGAGCGCCGCAATGGCGGGCGAAAGCGCATTCACAAACCATTCGGAGACAAAGGCCGCCGCCACCCCGGCCGCGCCCAAAATCACCAGGGTCAACCAGAGCGGCCAGGCGCTTTCACCGTCAAGATGGTGAGCGGGCGGCGCGGCTTCGGGTCCGCCGCGGGTGGCAAAGAAGATGCTGCAAATAAAGATGATCAGCAAAATCACGGCGCTCATAATCGACAGCGCCTCTTCGTGGCCGCCGGCGGGCGTGTGCAGTTCGGCCACCAGCGTCGGCACAATCAACGCGCTGACCGCCAGCACCGTCAGCGTGACAATGATGCGGGTCGAAGCCTTATCAAAATGCAGCGTCGGAAAGCGCCAACCGCCCATGAGAAAGGCCAGCCCCAGCACCAGCAGGCTGTTGGCCAGAATCGAGCCCACAATAGCCGACTGCACCACCGTAACCAGACCGGCCTGCAAGGCGAAGATACTCACAAAGAGTTCGGGCAGGTTGCCGATGGCGGATTGCAGCACGCCGGTCATGCTGGGGCTGAGCCGCCGCCCCAATTGATCGGTGGCTTCACCCACGGTGGCCGCCAAGGTGGCCAACGCCGCCGCGGCGACGAAGAAGGTGAGGGTGGCGTTGGCCTCGCCGATGGCTAGGCCGCCGGTCACGATTGTGGCGAGCAGCGCTAGGCCGAAGGTGATTTGCTGTTTGCGCTCTAATTGTTGCAGTGCCATTGTTCTACTCTTCTGTCTAGCGACCGTAGGGTTTGGATTTTCGTGCGAAACCGCCCTGCGATTAATCGCAGGGCTATAAACGGCGCCCGGTAAACCGGGCTCAGCCTAGCGGGAAAGCCCAGTTTACCGGGCGCCGTTCTGTAGCCAGGGGACTTCAGCCCCTGGCGTAACTATTCCGCTAGAGAATTAATCCAATAAGAAAACCAAGAAGACCGCTTCTGCGGACGCCTGGCGCAATCCTGCCACCAGGATACCCGACATGGCCCCTCCGTCACCCAGGTTGAAGACGCGCACTTCCAGTTACATCGGCATCGTCAAAGGCCGCGGAGAAAGCGCGGCGCAGGTTTGGTCGGCATTTTCCACGTTGTCCAGGATCATCGGTGCAGAGAGGGCCGCGACCGGGTCGTCAATGGCGCGCAGTTCGGCCACAATGTCGTGCGCAGCGTCGGCGGGCCGGGCGTAGACTTCCTTCCACGGCCCCATCCAGGCGTCCTCACCGTATTGATCCCAGAGATCACCGACGAAATATTTGTATTTGGCGAGCGCCGCCGCCGTCAGGTCAGCGCCGTCGGTCAGCGTTTCCGCAAAGACCGCTGCCAAACGCCGCCTGGCTGGGCGCACCGTAAACGTTGCCAGGTCGGCGAGATAAACCGGTTGCGCGCTCCTTGCTGCTTCAGGGGTGATGGGCTGGTTGCCCAACGCGCGATCTGTTGCATGGTTACCTCAAGTCAGGTATGTGCCGGGCATGCGTGGCTTGTTCAAACGCATAGCCCACGGCGATCAGAGCAGGTTCGCCCAGGTATCGGCGATCATGTTTAGACCGGTCGGTTGGCCGGTCTCGTCGTACCCGACGGCACGGTCATGGCGGGAAGCCCGCGGGGGCATAGGCCTGGCCCACGTGGGAGAGCAGCACATCAATGTCATAATCGGCAAAAGAGGCTGCTCAAGGCGTCGCGCGTCGTACTGTTGGTTGTGCGCCTTCAGCGCCAGGTACTCGGCCTCGCTGAGGGGTGCGTTCTGAGCCTCCAGCAGATGGCCCTGGCCATAGGGCACTCGGTTGGCTGGATCACGTCGTTGAGAGAGATGATCGCTGCCAGGCTGCCTACTTCGACCTGATCGCCCAAATTGGCCAGGAAACGATTGATGGCATCTTTGAAACCGTAGGGCAGGCGCATCGGCGACATTGACGCGCGCGGGCAGCGCCAAACCGCTTACCTCAACCACCTCCAATCCCATGTCTACGAAAGTGCTGCCCAATCTCCCGTTGCGCATCATTCCCCGCACGATAGACCTGGCGCAGACCCTCGGCGCTCTCGCTCTTGTCGCCGCGCAGGCCAAAGCCGTCGAGCACGTTCTCAATATCTTCCTCGCTATAGACGACGATGCCCACGCGCAGCGTTTGGGCCGCCTCCACCGATAGGAACTGGGTGAAATCGACACCAACCAGCGCCGCCGCGCCTTGCGTGGCAGGGTCGTTGGCGTCCACGCCGGTCATGGCGGTGAGTAACACTGCGACATCGGTGACCGTGCGACCATCGGTCCCGGTACATCCTGCCATTCCAGTAAGCGGCACGACATGAGTCGCGGCTGACCAGCCCCATGCTGGTCTTGATCCCAACCACCGAATTGATCTCGCGGGCATTAGCCTGATCGAGCCTTGGTTTCGGTTCCCACGCTGACCGCCGCCAGGTTGGCCGCTACCGCCACCGCCGAACCGCTGCTGGAGCCATGGTTTCGAAGGGACCATAGGGGTTGCGCGCCTGGCCGCCCAGGGTACTCAAAAACCGCTGGGCATGCAGGGATCCATATAATTGGCTCCATTCTGAGAGATTGGCTTTGCCCAGAATAATGGCTACCAGCCGCACGCAATTGCTGCACAGAAAGGCATCGCGGTCGGGCTGCCAGTTGCGCAATGCATAGGCGCCAGCGCTGTTGTGCAACCCGTCGCCGGTGGCAGATATTGTCCCTGAGCAGCACGGGGATGCCGTGCAGGTTGCCGCGCACTTGCCCGCCGCCCGTTCTGCGTCCAACTGGCTGGCAATCGCCAGCGCCTGCGGGGTTGAGTTCCATCACCGAGTTCAGCTTGTCAATGTCGTAACGCTGGATGCGGTCGACATAGTAGGTGACCAGTTCGGTAGAGGTCAGCACGCCGGCGGCGAGCGCTTGCTGCATATCGAGAATGGTGGCGTCGGCCAGCAGCGCATCCAACGCGGCCACTCTCTCTGCGCTCAACCCGGCCAGGGCATCGGCAAAGGGGCTGAGATCGCGCGCGCTTGGCATTGTACGCAGGCTCCGGTCGTGGGAAGGGCAGATCGTACTGGCGCAGGGGCTAGCGGCATCGGCCTGGAAGCCGGCAGGCGCTCCTAGTGGCAAACAGGCCGTCAGCAGGAGGGCGACGAGCAACACGCTGCTCCACAGAATGGGTTTCATCAGATTATCCCTTTGATGAACGTTCATACCATAGTTGTAGACCGAGAAACCGGCTTTTGGCAAAACCGGCTTTCTGTGATTTCTTAACCTTTATAAAGGGCTTATTCTTCGGTCCCACTCTCTGCGGCGTCTTGCTTCCTCCAGCGCCGGCAAGACCAGCAATAACATGGCCGCGGCCGAATGGGCAAAGGAAAGAAACGATTCGACCTGGCCAATATAGACATCGGGAGCCAGCGCCCGGTGACGGTGCATGCGCCCATCGGCGCTGACCCAGCCCTCCAGTAGTGGTCGGGGCCGAGGCGGGTGGTATAGACCTTGCCGTTGCCCAGGTCCACGCGCCCACCGACCTGTCCGGCCCGAAGCGCGCGGCGTAGATATCCCCTGTTTCCAGGTTGACATAGCCGACTTGCTTGTCAATACCAATCTGGCTGCGTGACCTTGCCGCTTTCGTTGACATGGCCCAACACCTCGTCCAGCGCGGGGAATTGCAAGATAAACTTTGCTCATGATCATTTCCTTTTCAAAATCGTGAACGCCTGCATCAACTTGATTAGACGTGATTCCGATTTAACATGACGATAGGACAGGATGACAAGATGACAAGATGAAATCGCCGTGGTCATCTTGTCATCTCTTCATCTTGTCATCTCTTCATCTTGTCATCTCTTCATCTTGTCATCTCTTCATCTTGTCATCTCTTCATCTTGTCACACGAGTGCAAAACAAATCGGAATAAGCTCTATTGCACTATTCTGGAAGCTCCGGCAAGACATCGTCTGGCGAAATGAAGGGAACGCGGAGCGCCTCGACACAGGCCATACTGATATCCCGTCCGGCGATGCGAAGTAGGAGTCGATCAAGGCCCGGCCGCAGTTCCTGCTCAGCCCCGGCACATGGGGGGTGCCAGGGAGTGTGACCACGGTGGCGTTCGTTAGACCCTTGCGAGGCGAGTGTCCCCCATTCCGCGGGCGTGGCCGAGTCGATTTCACCGCGATGACCAAGGTAGGGACATCGCTAACCATCGCGGTGGTGGCGGCATAGGCTGCGCCACTTAGGCCGAGCACTTCGCACTTGGCTTGATAAACAGCAACCCATCCCACGTTGCCGACGAGCAATTGTGGCGCTTCGTAGCTTTGGTAGACTTCAAAGGCGCGCTGATGTTGGACAGATCAGCGGCGTGATCGTTATTACACACCACCACATTGTTGGTAAAGGATTCATAGGCGATCAGCCGGTTGACAAATTCTTCCGACGTGATGATCTCAATGGTCTGTGCGACTTCTTCATCGGTGAAGGTAGATGCCAGACCGCTCAGCGCGCCGGATAGAGCCAGGCAAGCCCAGGCGCGCACTAAGTTCAGTCAGTTTATCCCTGGTCTGCTGTGTGGGATCGGCGCTCATATCCCCTAACAGCGAGGAGACGACGGCGCCACTGCTCAACCCGTCGATGTACTCGCGCAGAATGTTGGCATAGAGCGCGGGCCGAGTGTCGGACTCCGCCAGCGCCGCCGCGATCACGTTCAACTGTGTTTCGGTCAGGAAGACATCTGCAGAGATTGAGGTAACAGGCTCACGAATCGAGGCGGGGATATTCAGCGATGTCGACGCTTTGTCTCCGCCGGGGCTGGGGCAAGGAGATTTCGCCGGCAGCCGCGGCCTGGGCTACGCTGTACGCGGCGGTCTGACCACGGGTCAATTCATCCACCATCCGGGGCAGCAATGCGCGCAGCGCCACATTCGTGTTGCCGGCGCGCAAGACGCCGACCAATTCGTCCAGCGTGATTGCGGCGCTCGTTATCTGTGGTCAACGGGGCCTCTTCCATTTTCGCCAGCAGATCGATCAGGCGTTGGCGGATGTCCGCAAGCGGCGCCACAGCTCTCATCCGCCTCGCAATCTGCGAAGACACGCAGGGTGAGATAGGATTGAATGTACCCATTTTCCAGCCACTCCATGTTGCGCGGATCGACACCGTCGATGACCATACTTCGAATCGGTGGCAGCTCTGAGGAGGAATCTTTTGCGTAGTAATCGAGGATCTCTTTTGCGCGATTCTTGTGCCGTAGGAAGCCCCATACAGATTATACGTCGGGTAGTTGAGATGGCGCATCAGCGCGATGGCATCCAGCACGGTGTTGTGGGTATTGTATTGGGTGAGATCGATACCTCGTTCCTCAAAATAGGGGAGGCATTTGTCGATTCCTAAGGCAGCAGTGCTCTCTCCATAGAAGTCATTCAAGAGAGTTTCAGGATCTGAGTGAATATTGAAGGTGAGCGGGGCGTACCCCTCATCCAGCGCGGCCACGTTCCGCATCCGGCTGTCTCACAGAGAGGACAGTGCAGAAGATTGCTGTAGGTTGTGCCGCGCTGATCCCACAGGACGATGTCATGCATCCTGCGCGGACCTTCAAAGAATTGAACGCTTTGACCGGTTGTTGCCAATGCGGAGCCGCCAGGTCCACCCGCAAAGTAGATGATAGGGTCGCTGAAGGGAGCCAGCCCCCGTGACTTCAGCACAGCGTAGGCGATGTTAATCGTTGTCCCATCGGGCTCGTCCCAGTTTTCGGGGACTTCGATCTGACCACAGATGATGGTTTCGCCGTCCGCCTCACCCAGCAGGTTTCCCGATGGGCAAGGGATGTCCACATCAGCGCTCAGTGCCTCTGGCTCGCCTGTCTGAGCGATTGCGGCATGGGAGAATACCAGCAACAGCGCTAAAACTGCCAACGTTCGTGATAGTACATTTTTCATGGTGTTTTCCTGTTGAAATATGTTTGCTGCTGGAAAAGAGAGCGCCCAACGAATAGGACGATGACTGAGCCAACAAAAAGCACCAAAACGATGCCAACTGGATATCCAGCACATGATCCGGCAAATTTTCGCCGACCAAGGTGGCGCTCGGACAGGAGAAAGAATGCGGTGTCATAGATGAGGAAAAAGATGGAGACAAAAAGGTTCCCAAAAACGCGTCTACTCACATACCAGAGTGTGCCACCGGTAAGTACGACCAGCAGCACCGTCAGGTTTGCCCCACTCAACAGATTGACGAGATGCATTAGAGAAAAGACAATCAGCGTGATCAGCCATACTACCCATTGCGACGCCACTGTTGCGCAGCCCTGTCAGGAGAATGCCGCGGGTCACGATCTCCTCGTTGGCGCCGATGGCGAGGGTGGCGACGATCACCAGCAGATATCTCGCGCTGAAAAGGCCGCAAAATCGACCTGGGTGAGAGCGAAGGCGCTGACAGCAAAGGAAAGCAGCGGAAAGAGATAGTAGTAGCGGGGCTGGTTGATGGCCCGCTCTTCAAAGAAGATGCGGTGGCTGCTCTCTTTGAAGACGCGAAAGCAGACGTAGAACAGGGCCGCCGAAACAATGAGATAGGAAATCGTGGTATTATCGATTAGCCCGTCAATATTACGCGTCTGGTGTCTCTTGGCCTACGCCCCAAAAAGATGGCCGCAAGCAAGCCGGCCACAATCGAACCGACCAGGTAGAGGGCGACGGTGATCAGCGCACTGGTTGTGTTGAGTTTGACACGTTTTTCTGCTGTCATATTGCTAACCCTCAATCGGTTTCTGCTTGCTCAAATAAGAGTCCAAGCGTTCCACTTTCGGGATTGAGCAAGATAGCAAGCTGTTCGCCTTGAAAGGTGATGCTTGTAGCCGCGTTCAACAACTTCAAGAAATCCTCGCCACGCGAATCACCAGGGCAAAGGGCCAAGGTGGAGGGACCAAGGGCAATCGTCAGCTCGCTATTCTCACCCAAGGTGTATGTTCCATTGGCGCGGTTGCAGTCGGCCTGATAGCTACGTTCCTCTTCTGCGTCAAACGTAACGGAGTAGTTAGTCGACCCGTCGATTTTTGTCTCTGCTCCGCTTCCGCTGATTTCACTCTTCCACTGCCAGGTTGCGCCGAGTAATTTGGTGGCTGGATTGGTGAGGCGATCCAGCTCGGCAATGGCGGCATCCAGCACCGGATCTTCGCCACGCTGCTTGGCCTGTTCCGTCTCCAGCGTGATGGGAACGCGCACGTCAGGCACAACGCCCTTGGCTTCGAGATTCGGTTCATCGGTGCCGGCAAAGGTGGTGCGGCCCATGGTACTGAAAGGTGATGTTGCCGGGCATCAACGCGGTCGATAGGTCCGCCCGCGCCAATACTGGCAGATTGACCCACGACGGTCGCCCGACCGGTGACCTACAGGTGTTGGGTGAAATATTCACAGGCACTGGCGCAGGATTTGTCAATCAGGATCACGAGTGGACCGGTGTACGCCAAGTCCGGGCGCAGGCGCACTCAACTGGTAGTCGATCACATAACTTTTGACCAGATCGTCCACGTTGGCGTCATAGTAGGACCAATCAAAGACATGATAGGGCATGGGCTTGTCAGCGGTAAAGAAGTAGGATGCCATTGTCTCATAGAGCACTGCCCAACCGCCGCTGTTGCCGCGCAGGTCGAGGATCATACCAGCTGAGGAACGATTGTGTTCAAAGGTCAGCGCCTCTTCCAGTACAGCCAGCTTGGGTACGATATAGCTGATGAAATCACCCCAGCGCACGATAGCGTAATCGCCTCGTTGCTCATAGGTGACGGGTGTGCGGAGCGACTGCGTGGTCGGCGCACCGCTAGTTGGCGCGCTTCTCGTACTCACCAGCGACCATCGTGGCTGTCATCACCTCGTCGGCATCGGGCAGCCGATAGCCGACAGTCACCGTTTCACTTCATGGGAAAGGAGAGCAGAAAGGGTGCTCTCTCAGTGCGTTGCACCTCTTCCACGCCGGTTCCAACAAGGAGCGGCAGCTCTGCATAACGGGCGGCAGGCGGTTCACCATTGATGGAGACGATCTCCGTTCCCGGTACCCACCCGGCCTCTGCCGCCGGTGTGCCCTCGTCAACGGAAAGCACAACGACTTTATCGCCAAAGTGGGCGGTCGGATCCGCCTCATCGGTGACAGCAATGACACTGGCTCCTACCACGCCGCTGATTTGCGCAGCTTGGGCCGCGATTTGGGCCATTGTCGCTTCAAAGTTCGCCTCTGCGACAGCCGATACATGCGCATCCGCTATCGAAGTAGCCAGCGCATTGCAGCAGGACAAAGTAGGCGGGCATATCGTCCTTGGCGTCAGCCGCTTCAACCTCAGGTAGATAAGCTTGGCGAATCTGCTCCCAATCCAGCCCGCGCAGGTCAGTCCAGGCGTAACGCTTGGCGAGCACATCGATCAGTGAGTTAAAGCTTTCCAGAATGCCCTGGTCGGAGAAATCGGGAGAGGCTACCTCGGCCCGTTCGATCGTATTCATGACCCCTTCAGCCGAGCGATCAAAGGTGACCATCCCATCAGGGGTTAGTGTCGCCACCGTGTAGCCCGCGGGCAAGGCAACGGTCGGATCATCCTCGGTGAACCACAGACCATCTGCGCCAATCGCAGCGGGGAATCCCTGCTCCGCATCGGGCGCATAGACCAAAAACGTGCCCTGCGTCAGCGCGCCGGTGGCCACATCGGTCAGATACGTACCCAGCCCCGTGGCCTGTTCCAACTGCTCCAGATAAGAATCGTTGAAGAGATTGGAGGCAACCTGGAGCGCAAAGATCTGCACACCAGCATCCTCCTCACCATCGTTGTCCACATCTAATGTGGCTCCAGTCGGCGTAAAGGGCAAATTGAGCCGAAATTGACCCGGTCCAGGGAAGAGTGACTCTGTCAAAAGGCCAAGAATCTGTCCATCCTTGGGCACGAAGACTTCGGGCCGACCACTGAGCACGTTGGTCATGTCGAGCAGCACAATGGATGGGTTCGGCCAGAGATCGGGCATAAAGGCAAAGTTGGCCGAGCCCGCTGTGCCGGTAATGACCGTGGGGCCGCCTTCGTCATTGACGATGGTGGCGGGAGGCAATTCTGTATTGTCGGATGTCTGCGCCAGTGCCGGCTGAAGCGAGAGGGTGAAGAGCGCCAGGAGCAGAGTGGCTATGACGACAATCGATAAACGGCAAGTTTGCATTTCTTAATGTCCTTCCATTTTCGGTGGTAATCCACCGTAGTGTTTGACCATGCGCTTAGGGGCGGGCTTTTCACAAAAATGGCCATTACCCCAGGTAATGGCCATACGTACATCCATCAGAGATGCCATCTAGGCTAATCCAGAAAAATAAATATCCGGACTACGAAGGTTTTCTGGATTAGCTTAAGGGTTTTTCTGTATGTTTAATTTTTACGAAAAACCCTATACGATTTCATTCTGTATAAACATATAACATTGGCGCTACAAAAACGCTACAAGCGTTCTTAACAAATAGGGCTCTATGAGGGTTTGCGGGGGTGTCCCACAGAATATACTCGGCTCTGTCATTAAGTAACATTTTTACTCGGGTAGAAAATGTTACTTAATGACAACCGCTAGTATAAATCCCTTGCTCACCCTTACGCGTTGCTGTGCTTAGGCCAACGTCATGAAAAAAATAATGGCCATTGCCTCAGGCAATGGCCATTATTTTTTACCATCTTATTCTGGAGCTAAGACAGTGTGGCGCCGTGACCGTTTATAGCGGGTTTGACGCCATTGGCAGCGTATAAATTGGATGTCACGACTGGTTCTGCCCACGGTGTTTGCCGTGGCGACATCGCCACGCCTGTGCGTGGATTTTCGTTTCCGTTCGCTACTGGCTCTACACCTGTTTGGGTAAAGCCCACATCTGCGGCGGAAGAACCAAAGCGCACGCCATAGGTGCGCATGATATCCCGCCGGCGCGTGGCAGATTCGTCAGACAGGGCCAGGCGCAGTTCAGCAATAGCGCGTCGCCCATATCGCTCACTCTCGCGCCGCAGCTTGGCCAACTGTGCCGTTGCCGCGGAAACCGCTACCTTAGTTTCCCCAAGTCGGTCCAGAGCATCCTTGGCTTGATTGTAGATGCGCGTGAACTCGGCTATCCTCTCGACGCCGGGGTAGCCTTGCTTCTTGGCCATTTCATCGCCGCTCAATATCTTATCACCGACAGCGATCCAACCGCTGCGGCTTTTAATTTTTGGCTGTCGCCCGCGACGAGTCAGACCGTAATATTCCACAGCGTGACTGTTGAGCTCACCCCACTCTACCTGCCAACGCACCTGGTTCCAGATGTCTTGAATGGCGTTGCCTAGGGCCATAAGCATCTCATCCGCTTCACGAATATATTGAGTCTGTCGTTCTTTCTTTTCGCGCACGCTCCACAGTGCAGACGCAAAGCGCTGTGTAAATTCGGCCATTCGCTCCTGGCTGCGCGTAGAGAGTAAGAAGCGACCATTCTCTGCATCCTGATTGGCCATTTCAACAAACCGTCTCAACAGAGCGAGCCGATCGTCATCATTGGTGGGAAGAAGAATTTCCATGTTTGTATTCCTTTCATAGAGATCTTGGAGTGACACAAAATGTGTACATAGATATTGACGTTCAATGAGGTTTTGCCAAGAAATTAAATATGCCGGAAAACCTTCAAGCTAATCCAGAACACCTTAATAGTCTGTATATTTATTTTTCTGGATTAGCCTTACTAGAATTTGGCACATTCAATCTTGCAATTACCGAAAGCCGCGTAGCAAAGGTACGTTATACAGTTTACAGATGCGCAAGCGAAATGCGAATGAGCATTTGGCCGAATTTGCTCCGTCATATATCCTATTAATCCACTCCCCCATACACCAAGCCTCGATTTCATCCAGCGTTTGGCCAAGGATTCTGTACTTGGCTCTGTCATAGATGAAAATCGACCACTCGGCCAAAATTAGGCGCAGTCCTTTTCATCTATGCCAACCGCAAGTATAGGTGCCTGTATGGCCGTGGGTCTCACCCGGTTGGCCGTACGCCATATTCGGATGGCCGCAATAGGTATCCGTCTGGCCGCGGGCTTCACCCGGTTGGCCGCGGCCGCGTTTGTCTGGCCACGGACCGCCCGGTTGGCCGTGGACCATATTCGGATGGCCGCAGCAGGTATCTGTCTGGCCGCGGACCTCACGCGGTTGGCCGTGGCGTATGTCCATGTGGCCGCGGACCTCACCCGGCTGGCTGTGGACCATATTCGGATGGCCGCACCAGGTATCCGTCTGGCCGCAGGCATCACCCGGTTGGTAGTAGACTGCCCCTGACCGGTCGCCGACCCCGGCTAGATGGTCGTGGATATTACCCGGCTGGCCGCAGTGGAAGACCTATTTGGGCCATGAGATTCGACGCTACTGACGAAGCGGTACCTGAGTAGCCCCTGAGCCTCGCGGAAGCGGCGCGGAATTCAACAGGCTCAGCCGCCGCCGTCGGAATTCGCCAACCGTATCGAGATTCGTATGCAAAGGTGAACGGGGTATTTGCCGATACCGTTTGGCTCTATAGCCGGATCAGATCGCAGTTGAGGATATACGTCCTTCCTTTATCTAAAAACTTTGTAAGAGAAACGTAATACCTCTCTAGGTGGGCATATAATATACTGATAATTATACTTCGCATTGTGGCTTCTCACTGACACCTCTAGGAATTAACTGACCCTCCAGCTAATGACTCTCTGACAATCACTCTTGGAAAACATCCATAGATCGCGACAGCAGGAGATGGGCCGATTTATACACAGGATTTATCCAATGCCAGAATTCTATAGTATCCATCAGATGCTCAGACGGCAGGCTGCACAAAATCCTAGCGGTTTTGCTATCCTGGCCTCCGACCGCATGCCATTGACGTACCCCGCCTTGTATCGGCACATTCAACATATGGTTCAATGGCTCAATTCATATGGCATTGCCCGTAATGACCGGGTGGCGATTGTTCTGCCAAATGGGCCAGAGATGGCCATCGCTTTTCTGGGCGTCTCTGCTGGCGCGACCAGTGCGCCGCTGAACCCCGCCTATCGCGCCAGTGAGTTTGACTTCTATTTGTCAGACTTGAATGCCAAAGCCTTATTGACCCAAAGTGACTTTGCCTCACCGGCCAGAGAGGTCGCGCGGGCGCGCGGCATTCCCATTCTTGAAATATCCGGCAAGCTACACGCTGAAGCTGGTACATTTTCGCTTGTGGATAGTCAACAGGAAGGTGACTGGGCCGCTGATTTTGCCTTGCCGGAAGATGTGGCACTGGTATTGCACACATCCGGGACAACTTCCAGACCGAAAATCGTTCCCCTCACGCACCAGAATATCTGCACATCGGCGCACAATATAAAAACCACCCTGCAATTGACGCCACAGGATCGCTGTCTGAACATTATGCCGCTGTTTCATATTCATGGTCTTATGGCGGCCGTTCTAGCCTCGTTAAGCGCAGGCGCCAGTGTCGTCTGTACTCCCGGATTTCAAGCCGACCCTTTTTTTGAATGGTTGCCAGCTTACCAACCGACCTGGTATACAGCCGTACCGACCATGCATCAAACCATCCTGGCTAACGTCGAGGCGCATCGCGCGCTTGTTGCGAACTGTGCATTACGGTTTATTCGCTCCTCGTCTGCCTCGTTGCCACCGCAAGTAATGCAAGGATTAGAGGACGCGTTCAATGCGCCCGTGATCGAAGCCTATGGCATGACCGAAGCCGCGCATCAGATGGCAAGCAATCCCTTGCCACCGCTACCGCGCAAGCCGGGGACTGTGGGAGTGGCCGCCGGACCGGATGTCCAGATTATGGATGAGGCCGGCAACTTTCGAGTGGCGGGCGAGGCGGGTGAGATTGTGATCCGCGGCGCAAATGTAACATTGGGATATGAGAACAACGCCGCCGCCAATGAGAGTGCATTCACCAATGGCTGGTTTCGTACAGGCGATCAGGGGGTCATGGACGGCGATGGTTATTTATCTATTACGGGGCGGATTAAGGAAATGGTCAATCGGGGCGGGGAAAAGATAGCGCCCCGCGAGGTAGATGAGGCGCTGCTGGATCATCCCGATGTTGCGCAAGCCGTGGCCTTTGCCGTGCCGCATCCAACATTAGGGGAGGATTTGGCGGCAGCCGTAGTCCTGCGCACGGATGCCAAAACCACGGCGCCGGAATTGCGCGAGTTTGCATTTGCGCGCTTGGCGGATTACAAGGTCCCCAGCCAGATCGTGATTGTCGATGAGGTGCCCAAGGGCCCTACGGGCAAACTACAGCGAATTGGATTGGCGGAAAAACTAGCTTCAGCCCTGCAGGCGGATTATGTTTCGCCCCGTAATTCACTGGAAGAAACATTGGCGCGCATTTGGGCAGAGGCGCTGAAGCTTGAACGCGTCAGCATACAGGATAACTTCTTTGCCCTCGGCGGCGATTCGCTTTCGGCGGCCTCCATCACATTAACTATGGCAAAACTGGTAGCCAAAGAATTACATCCATCGATCGTCTTTCGGGCGCCCACCATCGCCCAACTATCCGTCCTGCTTGAAAATGGTCTGGCGGACAATGATGCCTATCTTGTACCTATACAGCCTCATGGCGCCCAAAAACCCTTTTTTCTTGTTCCCGGACACGGTGGGGATGTATTCACATATGTTGAGTTGACGCGCTATATGGGCATCGATCAGCCGGTCTACGTTTTTCGTTTCCCGGAATCGGCGCGACAAAATGATGATGCAGCCAATAGCATGATCAGAGATATGGCGGCGCTTTTTGTCAAAGAGATGCGGACCATCCAGCCGGAAGGCCCCTATGATCTGGGCGGATTCTGCTATGGCGGCGAACTGGCGTTTGAAATGGCCCAGCAACTGCGCGCCCAGGGCCAAACCACGGGGTTGGTTGCCCTGATTTATGTCTATTTAGAAGGGGCAGCTCATTTGCCCCGCTTAAGGGATAGGCTTGCTCCTCACTTCAAGAACTTCATAAATGGCAATTCGGCAGCCAAGCGGACTTATTTAAAAATATTTGCCCATAAGGTGATTGAGCGGACCAGTCGCCGGCTAATGCCATCGGTATCCCGCCGCCTGGTCCCTCCCCCAGCGGATGGCTCATATCTGCCCCTTTATTTTCCGGGCCGCATCACGCTCTTTAACCCGAGTGATGATTCAGAGGGCGTATATCACGATCCGTACATGGGTTGGCGAGGCTTGGCCGCCGACATAGAAGTATATGCTATCCCCGGCGACAAGCAGACTATCTTCAAAGAGCCCAATGTCCAGATACTGGCTGAACAATTGCGCCATTGCCTAAACGCAAATCAGCATCCGCATGCAAATCCCGAAATCTGTCTACCGATATAAGGGCCGACATAGCGTTATATCCGGTGGGTTGAATAAGCTGCGCGCTTATTTTGGGAGAGACACTGCTCCACTTCATCAAGAAAGTTCTGAGCCGAGAATGGTTTCACAATATAGGCCGAGGCGCCCACTTGCAGTGCTTGCGTGGTTACCGTAGGGTTTGCTGCCGATGAAAGGATAATGAGTGGCGCATCAAACATGCGACGCAATTCTTCGACCACTGCCACCACATCAGGTTCAAAAGGCGGCACATCAAAAACTATCAGATCCACCCTCTCGGTGTGTAATATTGGGTTTGCCGTACTTCGGTTGCGCACTGTAGCAACCTGGTAGCCATCACTTTCCAACAAGATTCTTAGCAAGTTTGTCATGATGACTTCTGCGCCCATAACGAAAACGTTCGCTTGTATCGACATACGTTTCCACCATTTCACCTACAAATGCAGTTGGGTGCGACACTGCTGTCTGGATTGTACAGATGAGAATCCAGTACACCGCAATGGTGTTGGCAATTCAGCGCCGGTCTCATTTTAGGAATCCGATTCTATTTCTTGCCGTTGCGATCTACTGAGAATACAATCATGGCCATTGCCCAAGGCAATGGCCATGATTGTTTCATAGATTTAAAGGGCGTAATAACGACCCCCTACTATATTAAGGCATCAAAGTGGTCCGCACGCTCACTACCGAGGTTAACGCAGAATGGTCGGTAGGTAGATGCGTTGATTCAGCTCCGTAATGTCAGCGGCTTCCTCACCATCCAGCGGATCGGGCTCGTTGGCATCGTCGCCGGCAAAATCGACCGCGTCGTCTGCGGTCGCGCTCTCGTCCAGGGCGGCTGCATTGGCCAAGGCCGGTGGGGCGCCGATGGAGAGTCCATCGATGGCATCTTCATCAAAGCCATAATCGTCACCATTCCAGAAGACGTAGAAGGTGCAGGTCGTGTTATTGCCCAGCGACGTATACTGGCAGACAAATATATCGTCTTCATCACCGCTGGCGCCCTGCACCGAGAAGTCATTATGGGTGGTGAGATAGAGCTTGCTATTGGTATGGTCGGCCCACAACCCAAAGATATCTTCGCCGCTGTCCGTCAAACCCACGTCGGAGCCGTCAAAGTAGAGCGACCACGTACCGCTGGTATTGGCGCCCGGTGTAAAGCCGCTGAGCCGGAAGAGATCTTCATCAGCGCCGGAGACGCCCTGCGCCCGGAATGAACCGTTAACGCTGATCAACAGGTTGCCGTCGGCATCAAAGTCGATGGCGTCCACGTCTTCATCGCTGCTGGTCAGCTCCACATCCGAACCGTCGAAGTAGATGACGAAGCTGCCTCTGGTGCTGGAGCCGTAGCTGCCGGGGATGAACTCGAGGATATCCGAGTCATCCACTGGTCCAAAGCCGCTGAGGGTGAAATCGCGATCCAGGCTCAATAGCAGATGGCCGTTGGGCAGGAAGGCAAAACCATCCACATCCACATCGCCCAGCCCCACATCCGAACCGTCGAAGACCATGCTCCAGCCCGTCACTGAGCTGTAAGCAATTATATCCTCATCTCGGAAGTGCAACCCTGGCACGTCGCCATTGCTATCCGAACTGATCACGATGTTCAACGGCCCATTCGGCATTGGCGTATTAGTCGGATATGGCGTCTTGGTTGGATACGGCGTCTTGGTCGCCGTCGGCGGCACGGGCGTCAAGGTCGCCGTCGGCGGAACCGACGTGTTGGTCGGTGTGGCGGTGGCATTCTGCGTATTGGTGAACGTGCAGGTCACCGTCTCGCCCGATTGTAGAGTGAACTGGACGGTCTGCCCACTGACTGCAGGATTGTCATCATCGCAACTGATGGCAGACAGTGTCCAGCCCGGCGCATTTGCCTCGCCGATCGTTATTTGACCGGGGTTGAGGGTGAAGGTGCGGGTGTTGCCCGTACCACTGCCGTCGTCCACCAGCGAGAAGCCGATATTGGCGTTATTTTCAAAATCTGTCACGAAGGTGAACGACACGCTGCTGTCCGGCTGCGCATCCTTCACGACGATGACCGTGCCCATAGTCAGCGCATCCGTCGGCGTAGCTGTCGGCTCTACGGTCTCGGTCGCCGTGGCCGTTGGCTCTGGCGTATCCGTTGGCGTATTTGTTGGCGTCACCGGCGTGTTGGTCGGCG
>JAWKON010000023.1:0-114261 GCA_041391125.1 Caldilineaceae bacterium | reverse complement strand
TCTTTCTCTACCAGATCGACTTCAACGCCTAGCAGATCGCTGAGATTATGCTGCAGTTCAATAAATTGGAGAAGGGTGAGTTGCGGGTTCTCAATCTCAACCAGCAGATCCAGATCGCTGGTAGGGGTTGGTTCATCACGGACATACGAACCAAAGATGCCCAAACGCACCACGCCATAACGCGCCGTCAAGTCCGGCAGATGTTTGCGCAACATCTGCCGGATTTCGCTTCGCGTGAGGTTTGGAATATTGGTTGTTTCCATAATCCCAATCATATCACAGAACGCCTCAAACCACCAGCAGTTTCAAACAGACCGGCGTAGGCGCGCCGGCCTGTTGACCGGTGGGCGTGAGCACGCCTGTCGCCTGGTCAATGCGATAGGTCACAATGTTGTGCGAATTCTGGTTGGCGGCCAGCAGAAGTTGGCCGGTGGGGTCGATGGCGAAGTTGCGCGGCACTTTACCCTGCGTAGATTCGAAGCCGATCAGCGTGAGCAGACCGCTGGCTTCATCAATTCGATAGCAGGCAATCGAATCGTGGCCGCGGTTGGAACCGTAGACAAAGCGGCCCGATGGATGCACATGAATGTCGGCGCAATGGCTGCGGCCATCGTAACCGGCGGGCAGGGTGGAGATGTTTTGCAGCTCGGTCAGGCTTCCGGCAGCCTGGTCATAGGCGAAGACCGAGATGGTGGAGCCCAGCTCGTTGATCAGATAGGCATATTGGCCGCTGGGGTGGAAATCAAAGTGGCGCGGGCCTTGGCCGGGGGTGACGGTGGCCCACGGCGGGTCGTTGGGCGTCAGCTCGCCGCTCTGCATATCCAAGTTGTAGATCATCACTTTGTCCATGCCCAGGTCGGCCACAAAGGCGCGCCGGTTTTGCTTGTCCATGTTGATGGAGTGGGCGTGGGCTTCGCCTTGGCGCTGCGGGTTGACGCTGGAACCCTCGTGCTGGATGAAACACGAACTAGGCGAGATGCTGCCGTCGGCGTTAATCGGATGCACGCAGACGCTGCCGCCCGTGTAGTTGGCCGAAAGCACATAGCGGCCCGTGGCGTCCACCGTCACGTGGCAGGGAGCCGAGCCGTGGCTGGACTGATGGTTGAGCAGCGTGAGCTGGCCGGCCGCCGCATCAATGGCAAAGGCGCTGACCGCCCCCGCCGATTGGCCGCCATAATCGCCCACTTCGTTGGCTGCATAGAGAAAACGCCCGTTGGGATGCAGCTCCACATAGGACGGATTGTCGATGCCTGCCATTGTGCTGACGTGCGTGAGCGCGCCCGTGGCTACATCCAGCCGATAGACATAAATGCCCGCGCTCTTGCCCTCCACGTGCGGCTCGCGCCGCGTATACGTGCCCACAAAAACCAGTTGATTGTTTGACATTGAAAGCCCCCTTTGGATTTACGATTTTGGATGTACGATTTACGAGGTTTGTTCGTTAGCGATGTCGTCTTGTGAGGAGTGACAAGACACGATTTGGAAATTACGATTTACGGTTGTTAGGCAGGCTGGCTCAGGGAGTAACAGCAAAACCTTGTCCGTACTATGATTTTTATGATTTTATGAGTGCTATGATTTTGTTGGTCCATGTTCGTTGTCCTTTCATTCTGCCTATCCACCATCTGAAATCATAGTACATCACATAATCATTTATATCATAGTTTAGACGCCATTTCCGCGCGCCCCTTCAGGTATAAATCGTAAATCTGAGATCGTACATTTTACGGCTTCTCCCGCCTCTCCGTCTCCGGCGCCTCCAGAATTTGCTGATAGTCGCTGCGCAGTTGGCTCAGCTCGCCCTCATCCACAGGCAGGTCGCCGTAGTGGACGCGCATGTAGGCATTGGTGATGCGGGCCAGCCGCGCGTCCTGGGTGGGGAAGGCCAGGGCCAGCGTGGGCAGATATTGATCCGGCGGCTGGTTGAGCGGACGGGGGTAGCCGCGTTGGCGGGCCAGCCGGCTCAGATTGGCGTAAATATTCTGGATGGAGATGGCGGCCAAAAGCTGGCTGCTCAGCCCGTAGCGGCTCCAGAGAGCGGCCCAGTCGCGCAATCGATCTAGCCCGCGCTGCAGCAGGTTGCCGCCCAGGTCAATTTCACCCGCCGCCATCTCTTCCGCTTCATCAGTCAACTGGCGCGGGCGCGTTTTGGCAAAGAAGAGCCAGAGCAGCCCGACTGCCACCACAATGGCCAACGTGACCATACAGTAGCGCAACAGCGCCCATTGGCTCATCATTTCGGCCAGGCTGGTGAACTCGGTGGGCGCCTGCTGGCTCAGGTCGGCTGGCGTTTGTTGCGGTTGGGGCTGCAAGAATTCGGCATTGGCCAATAGGTTGCGCATCCACGCCACCAGCCATTCGAGCAGCGGCGAAATCAGCCAGAGCAGAAACGCCATAACACGCAGCAGAACCACGCCGATAAACGACCAGAGCGGCGCAAACCAGCCCAGAAACGTGCGGATATTTTCAGGATTGTAAATGGCCGTGGCCGCCGCCCCTAGCCCCAACACGGCCAATACGCTGGCCAGAATCTGCCCCATGCGCGGCCAGGGCAGGATGGCGCCCACGCTGTGATCGCCCACCACCGTTTTGTCATCAATGCGCACCAGCGCAATGGCCGCCAGCCCAAAGCCAAAGAAGAGCCAGAAATATTGCACGCCCTGCACCGCCGGCTGATGCGCCAGACCGGTCAGCAGCCCGTTGCCCAGCAGCGCCAGCAACATGCCCAGCCGAAAGCTGACCCCCACGCTGAGAAAGGCTCAGTTCGCGCCCGCTGTTCATGGCTACCCGCCACCACAAAAACGCATTGGCAATGATCATGGCCAGCTCGGGCCGCCAGCCCGCTGTGTAATTGAAAACGCTGCCAAAGGCGCTGCTCACCCAGCTCAAATCAAAAAGCGCCGCCGTTGGATAAAGCGTCAGCCGGATGCTGCCCAGCATGGTCAACAGCGTCAACGCCAGCAACACCAGTTCACGCTGCGGCGACAGAATCAGCCGCTGGTTGAGCAGATCAGCCACCAGCATGTAGCCGAGCAGCGCTAGCCAGAATAGCAGCACCATTGCTGCCGGCGGCGCGCTCAGCAGATTGTCCAACGCCTGCGTGGCGCCTGCATTCATGCGCAGCATGTCTGGACGCCAGCGCGCGGCCAGCGTCAGCACAAAGGGCAAAAACCAGGCCACTTCCATGCCGGCCAGAAAGATGAAGATGAAGCGGTGGCGGCGGTTTGTCAATAACATTGATGATTTACGATCTCAGATTTACGATTTACGCATGATCTCGTCGACGAGTAGACTCGTAAATCGTACATCGTAAATCGTAAATTATCAACCTTACCAATATGCTTTTTGGCGATCCGAGTCGGCGTAATAGGCCAAAGAGAGTGCCAGCCCTTCCTTAAGCAGGATTTGAGGTCGCCAACCCAGGCAGTCGCGGATCAGGCTGTAGTCGCCGTAATAGTCGCCAATGTCGATGGGTTTGCGGTCGGCGGGATAGGGGATGATTTCATAATGGCCCTGGCCATAAATTTCGACCATCAGCCCGGCCAGATCGCGCAGATTGATGGTTTCGTCGCTGCCCAAGTTGAAGATCTGGCCGTCGGCGCGCGGGCTGGCCGCCGCCAGCAGCAGCGCTTCCACACAGTCATCCACGTAGGTAAAGTCGCGAATCTGCTGCCCGTCGCCCCATACCTGAATGGTCTGCCCGTCGATGAGCTGCTTGATCCAGATACCCAGGAAAGTTTGGCGGGCGTCTTTTACCCGCATGCGCGGGCCGTATGTATTTGTCAGCCGCAGGGCGCAGGCGCGGATGCCATACACGTTGTTATAGAGAATGTGATACCATTCGCCGGCCATTTTGTTGATGCCATTGACATCTACCGGGCTGCGCCGATGCAATTCATCCACCGGCAGATAGGCGGGCTTGCCGTAAATCTGCCGCGCCGAGGCGAAGACAATTTTGATCTGCGGGTTGTGTTTGCGGCACGCCTCCAAAATGGAAAGCTGGGCGCGACAGTTGATTTCCAGATCGGTATACGGATCCCGCATGGAATCCAGATGGCTGGTCTGCCCGGCCAGGTTGAAGAGATAATCCCGCCCCTGCACCAAATAGTTCATCGAATATTCATCGCGCACATCGGCAATGTTGACCGTGACCCGATCCGCAATGCCGCCGATGTTCTGCATGTTGCCGCCATATTCGGGAATCAGCGAATCGACCAGCGTAATTTGGGCGCCCAATGCAACCAGTCGGAACGCCAAATTGCTGCCAATAAAGCCCAGCCCGCCGGTGATCAGCACATTGGCGTTATGGAAGGGGGTTGTTTCAATCGATGTCGGCATCTTCAATCATAACCTGTTGAAAATTAACTAGGTTAGGTCGTCCCATCGGGACGGCTGAGTTTAGGGGTAAAATAATCATATTCACACTAAATTCATGCGTCCCTACGGGACTATGGTTTCTGCAACAGATGTTCATTCGATTCTACGTTGTGAGTGCCGTCCTCACGGCATCGGCCACTTGCTGAACTTCATCCCGCGTCAACTCGGGCCCCGAAACCGCTACTCTATCGTGAAATTGCCGCCCGCACGGCATCAGCCACTTGATCGACCTCATCGTGCGTCAATTCGGGCCACATGGGCAGCGACAAAATGCGCCCCGCCAGCCGCTCGGTCACCGGCAGCGCCCCCGGCTTCACATTGAGCGATTGATAAGCAGGCTGTAAATGGGTGGGGATGGGATAGTGGACATCGCAGCCAATGCCGGCCCTCGTCAAGTGGGCGCGCACGGCGTCCCGTTGCGCCATTTCCACCACGTACAAATGATAAATATGCCCTTCCTCATCACTCGGCAATGTGATTGGTAAATCTCCCAATGCTTCGGCATACCAGGCGGCGCGTTCACGGCGCGCCCGGTTACCCGCCTCCAGATGACGCAGCTTGACGCGCAAAATGGCGGCCTGCATTTCGTCCAGCCGCGAATTGCGCCCGTTGGCTTCGGCGGTGCAATATTTGCTGGACCAGCCATACATGCGCAGCCGCCGCAGCCGTTCGGCCAGACTGGCATCGTCGGTCAAAACGGCGCCGCCATCGCCCAGCGCGCCCAGATTTTTGGATGGGTAAAAGCTGAAACAGGCCAGCTTGCCCCATGCGCCGGTCGCCGCTATGCCATGTTCATCCAGCCGCCAGGCGCCGTGTCCCTGCGCGGCGTCCTCAATCACCGGAATGCCGTGGCGCAGCGCGATCTGTTCGATCTCCAGCATGGGGGCCAGGCGACCAAAGAGATGCACCGGCAAACTTGCTTTCGTGCGCGGGGTGATGGCGGCCGCCAATGCGGCGGGCGCCATGTTGTGGGTAGCCGGGTCCACGTCGGCAAAGATGGGCGTGGCGCCGGTCTGCAAAATGGCGGCGGCTTCATATATACAGGCGTTGGCCACGGTGATCACCTCATCACCCGGCCCGATGTCCAGGCTGGTCAGCGCCAGATAGAGCGCGTCAAAGCCGCTGGCCACGCCCACGCAATGGGCCGCGCCGCAATAGGCGGCAAATTCCTGCTCAAAGGCGGCCACTTCTTGACCCAGGATAAACCAGCCGCTGTCCAATACGCGGCCAATGGCCTCGTCAATTTCGCTACGCATAGTGGCATTCTGGCGGCGCAGATCGCCAAAGGGAATCGTCATGATAGGTTTATGTTGGATTGTGTATGGCGGAACAGTTAATCCAGCGGCCCCAGAAAATCACGAATCCGCAACTCATCATTGATCCCACACTTATCAGGATCCCAAATGAGCATGGTGCGGCTGCGGTTGATCTGCACCTGGGCGCGCTGCGCGGGGCTGGCGTTGTGCAGCGTGGGGATCCACCAGAGGGGAATGGAGATGATGCGTTCGTCCATGAGTTCGACATGCAGGTACTTTTCGTCAAAGCGCACCTGGTGAATGCGCGCGTCGGTGGGGAAGGTGTAGGCGGAAATGGCGTGTTGAACGGCATATCGTTTCACGGCCGTTTCTTCTTTAGCTGGCTCTATTTTTGTAACCATTCCATTGCTCCAATAGATAATCAAGATTTTCTTCAATCACCTTTAAGGCTCGATTCAATTCGCGCTGCCGCAACGTACGCCCAGCGCGCCCCACTTCGATTTCAGGTTCAAGCCACACTTTGGCGTCGTTATAGTCATCCTGCGAGCCTTTGCCGACATGAATGCTGGCGCGGTTTTCATGGAGTGCATCGTAACTGTGGAACCAGAAAATAAGTTCACCTTGTTCCAGTATCTTTGGACTCATGCTTGAACTTTTCTGAATCTGTCTTGTTGTACCAGATTTAACTCATCACATAGGAGACGGATATGACAACCACAACAAGAACATTTGTATAAATATGCGTAACCATTATTATATCACAAGGAAGTATTGTCATATTCACAACCACCTGCGCCCACAACGCTTGTCACTCAACATGTGTGACCTACAATTGAACCAACGCCGGCGCCACCAGATCGTCGACCAAATGGGGCAGATGATAAACCGTGATACCAGGCAGAAATTGGCGCGGCGGCTCCTCAGCCAGGGTGAAAAGCACGACGCGGCGACCGGCCACGGACAAATCGATGAGCGCCGCCAGCAGGTCGGTGTGCGCAATGGCCGTCACCACCACCAGCGTGGCCCCCCAGGGCGCACGCGGCGCCTCACGCAGCAGCATCTGCTCGATGGGCTCGGTGGCAAAATTGGTGACCAGCGCCAGCAGTTCTAAAAGGCGCACGAGCTGACCACTGCTGCGCCCCGGCAGCAACCGCAGCGATTGGTCGCTGCCGGGCAGGGCGCCATTGGCAATGAGCCCCACGGGCAGGCGCTGTTCAGCGGCCAGGCTGGCCAGGCTGCCCGTCACGCTGATGGTGCGCTCCTGGAGTTCGGGAATGTGGCCGTGCCAATGGCGCTCCATGGTGGCCACGTTGAGAAAGAGCAACACCTGCTGCTCTTCGCTGGGCTCGTAGACGCGGCTCAACAGCGCTTGGTGGCGCGCCGTGGCTTTCCAGTGTACGCGCTGCAGCGAATCCGAACTTTGCCATTCGCGAATGCCCACTATGCGCAGCGGATCTTCAAAGAGGCGGCCGCGGGCGCGCGTTTCGCCAAAAGGGTTGCGCGTGGGCAGGCGTAGATCAGCCACGGTGTAGAGGCGCGGATAGATAATCAGCCGGTCCTGCACGTCCAAGGTGCTGCGGCGGCTGAAAAAGCCAAAGGGGTCGCCAGTGCTGACTTGGGCCGGCCCATAGCGATAAAAGCCGCGGTGGATGCACTCGACGTTAAAGCGGCGGCGCATCTTTTGAAAGGGACCCACCATCCAAAAGGTGCGCAGTTCGGCAATATTGGTGGTGGGGTTGGTTTGCAAATCTTTGTCGCGTACGGGCAGCCCGGCCGGAAACGCATCCACAATGTTGAGCCAGGTCAGCGGCAACACTTTTTGGTTGTGGACCTCCAGCGTCAGCTCCACATTTTCGCCGGTGAAAGCGCGGATTTCCGAAAAGCGCCGCTGGTAATAAAGCCCGGCAAAGCTAAGGCGGCTCCACAGCCAGCTAAAGCCGATGACGACCAGAATCAGCGTGGCGGCGGCGGTGAGAAATGCGCTGTCGATGACCAGTGCAATAATCGTCAGAATGATGGCCAGCACGATCCAGACATCGCTAAATTGCGTATCTTTTTGGGTGTCGATATAGCGGTGGGGGCGGCGGCCCATGGGGATGATGCGGCCAAACATTACCCCTCCCCGGCCTCCCCCTGAGAGGGGAGGAGCAGCCGCTTCGTATGCAGAAATGAATGGGCGCCATAGGGTTCAATTCACCACGGGGGCGGGGACATTTTCGGCGATTTCGGCCACGATTTGGGCGGGGGTGCGGCCGCGCAGCCGGGTTTGCGGGCTGATCTGGATGCGGTGCGTGAGCACGGCGGGCGCCAAAAACTGCACGTCGCTGGGGATCACAAATTCGCGCCCGCGCAGAGCGGCCAGGGCTTGGCCGGCCCGGTAAAGCGCCAGCGAGCCGCGCGGCGATACGCCCAATTCGGCGGCTTCGTGCTCGCGGGTGCCGCGCACGATCTGCAAAATGTAGTGGCGCACGTCCTCGCTCACGTGAATGGTGCGCGTCTGCTGTTGCAACTCCACAATCTGCGCGGCGCTCACCACGGCCTTTAGCTCTTGCAGCGGGTCTTGCCGTTCATAGCGCACCAAGATCTCGTCTTCCTCTGCCAGCGAGGGATAGCCCAGCTTGACCTGGAGCAGAAAGCGGTCCAATTGAGCTTCGGGCAGGGGGAAGGTGCCTTCCAACTCAACTGGGTTTTGGGTGGCGATGGTCAAGAAGGGGCGGGGCAATTCATAGGTGACGCCATCGACGGTGACCTGCTTTTCCTGCATGGCCTCCAACAAGCTGGATTGGGTGCGCGGCGTGGCCCGGTTGATCTCGTCGCTGAGCAGCACCTGGCTGAAAACCGGGCCGCGCCGAAACTCAAATTCCTGCTGCTTCTGGTTGAAATAGTTAATGCCGGTCACGTCGCCGGGCAGCAGATCGGGCGTAAACTGGATGCGGGCAAAGGTGCAGTCGATGCTGCGGGCCAGCGCTTTGGCCAGCGTGGTTTTGCCAATGCCGGGCACATCTTCCAGCAGCACGTGACCGTCGCAGAGCAACGCCACCAGCAGCAGCTCCACCACGGCGTCTTTGCCGATGATCACCTGGGCCACATTTTGGCGGACAAGTTGGGAAAATTGGGCGAAGTTCATGGGGTTAGTCTACCCCGTAATTCTGAGAACAGCAATTCGGATTCACTTCAGGGGAGCCTTTCGCTTTGGAGCGAGATGCGCCCAAAGCAGTCATTATTAACGTTCATTTAATCCTTTGCCGTCGAGGATTTGCTGCATACATTTTTCAACTCTGGCCGTCCGCGTTTTGGACTGTTTGGGGGCGGCAAAATAGAGAATGTACCCTCTTTGGCGGCCGGGCGTCAAGGCCTCAAAAGCGGCTTTCAGGGCGGGGATTTCGTCCAATTTGGTTTGTAATTCTGCCGGCAGCGGTTCGGGATTCTGGTTAAATTCTACGGCCAAGCCGGCTTTTTCCACCGCAATGGCCTCGTCAATATAGGCTTTCAGGATGGATTCCATCGCCACGATTTCGTGAACGCTGGTAAAGCGAATCAGGCGCGCCGCTTGCGAATTCTCGCCGGGTTTGTCTAGAACGCCGTGGGCGTCTTTTAACAACGCGCCTTTAAAAAAGCTCAGCGCGCAGTACCCTTTAAATGCGCTCATAATCAAAATATTGCTATTCTGAAATGTGTAACAGGGCACTTTCCATTTCACTTCTTCGGTCAGCCCGCGGTCAAGCAGGATCGTGCGCAATAGCTTCATTTCAGCCGGCCAACTATGGACTTTACACTGGGGTGTACCGCCCAGCGGGCAACGACCACAGCCCTCTGCCAAATAGTTGTCAACCTCAGGATTCATTTGGTGTTTAGCGGTCATCTAAGCCCTTGCCATCAAGAATGTGCTGCACATATTTCTCAATCCTGGACTCCCGCGTTTTGGCCTGTTTGGCGCCGGCAAAATAGAGCAGATAGCCTCTTTGTCGCCCCGGCGTCAGCGCCTCAAAAGCGTCTTGCAGGCCAGGAACTTCCTCCAATTTGTTGACAAATTCTTCCGGGAAGTCGAATTCGGCGGTCTTTTTTAATTCTACTTCCAATCCAGCTTTTTCCACGGCAATGGCGTCAGCAACATAGGCTTTCAAGATAGGTTCCATCTCCGCGATTTCTTGCACATCGGTAAACCGAATCTGGCGCGCCGCCTGTACATTCGCCGTCTGTTGGATGAGAATCCCATGGGGGTCTTGCAGCAAGGCGCCTTTGTGAAACAGAAGCGCACAGTACTCTTTAAAGCCATGCATCAAAACCACGTTTTTCCCATCAAGCGTGTAACAGGGATGGCCCCACTTTAATTCTTCGGTCAGCCCACAGTCTAGGACGATCATTCGCAATTTGTTAAATTCTGCCTGCCATTGTTCGGCTTTCGTAAAATAGAAATCAACCTGCGGATTCATTTTATGCATGGATTGCTCTCCTATAAACTACAGATTGGAACTCCAGATTGTACAGATTTACACAGACTTTGCACAGACTTTGCACCTTTGCAATTCCTATTCCTATTTCTCCTATCTGTGTTTACAATCTGCCTCGCCCGTCCCTTCAGCCAGTGCGCCCCGCATTGCGCCGCTTGGTCATATACGGCAGCACAAATAAGTACAGGCCAGTGAACAGAAGCAAAAAGAGCGGGAGCAGGGTAAAGGCGCCCACCCAGAGGGTAAGCTGCACCTGTCCCATTGGGATAACGTTGAGAATGATGTTGAGAATAACGAGCACTGTAAAGATAATCGATAGCCAGCGGTGAGTTTGCCGGATCCATACATTCCAGTTCATTGGAGTCTCCTTTAATTATGTACGATACAACAATCGTTAGTATCCCTGCGGCATCGGCTCGCCGGTCTCCAGCAGCGTCTTCATGTTGCTGAGGATCCACGCCCAGCCGCCGCTGCGCAGGCCTTGATAGGTCGCCGTTTCGCCCTCAAAGTCCTCGTGGATGACGGTGACCTTGGTCACGTTGCCGGGCATCGACTCTAGCTCCCAGGTGACCTTGGTGGGGGCGTCGTTTTTCATGGTGGGAAAGCGCGAATGGTACGTATGGACCAGTCGGTTCGGCGGGTCGGCCATGACCACCTCTCCTTCGACAATGGGCGCACCGTTCGGCTTATGGTACACAAAGGGCGAGCCAACAGTCAGGTCGCTCTCGAGCGCGCAATCGTAATAGTAGCGGGCCGTAAACTCGGGCGTAGTGATGGCCTCCCACACGCGCGGTGGGGGCGCATTGATGATGATCTGATAAACCAGACTGGGCTTTGCCTCTGTGTTCATGCTATTTACTCCTTCAAGCACTGTTTTCAAATCGGCGAGCGCACTGACGCGCGGCGCCGCATATTTGTTGATCCAACGGTCGGCAATGAGCTGGATCGGAACCGGGTTCAAGTAGTGCAGTTTTGCGCGGCCCACTTTGCGTGTGGCGATCAGTCCGGCCTCTTCCAGCAGGCGCAGATGCTTCATCACCCCAAAACGCGTCATCGGCAACTCCGATTCCAGCTCGCTGAGCGTGCGACCGTCCCGTTCAAAGAGGAGGTCAAGCAGCCGTCGGCGGCTTGGATCGGCCAGGGCGCGGAAAACAGTTTCGTCTTGCATGTTCGTTATTATACGTGACCCAATGGTCACATGTCAAAAATATTAAGATACGCAATTTGCGAATAGCCGCCTGTTGAAAAACTTGTGCAATTGATCCACGTGTGATATTATAATCCTGACCGTTTTTCAGGTTTGTGGTAGGTTTACTTGAAGTTTACTTTGCACGCATGAAAGTGGGGACGTCCCCACTTTTCTTATTGTAAGGGTCTTATGGTTTTGCGGATATATACTGCGGTTGTGATGAAAGCCGGCGTTTCCCGCTGGAGCCTCAGCCAGAAACAGAACTCCGGTTTTCATGCAGAGCAGAATATAGTTCAGAGGAGTATAAGGAACGCATGTCTAAAGCTTTGATTGCCGGCATTAATCAGGTAGCAATTGATAAGGGTTTGGATCGCGAGGTTATTTTCGACGCGATTGAAGCAGCCTTGATATCGGCATATAAGCGCAATTATGGATCGATGGCCAATGTGTCGGCTGAAGTAGATCGGGTGACGGGCGATATGCGCGTATTTGCCGAGCGCGAAGTCGTGGACGACGTCATCAATTTGCGCACCGAAATCACGCTGAAAGATGCGCACAAGACAGTGCCAACGGCTGAACTCGGCGATGTGATCAAAGTAGAAACCAAGCCGGACAATTTTGGGCGCATTGCGGCGCAAACGGCCAAACAGGTGATTTTGCAGCGCATCCGCGAGGCCGAACGCGATACCGTGTACGAAAACTTTGCCCATCGGACGGGTGAACTGCTCAATGCCCAGGTGCGCAGCGTCGATTCCGTTTCCGGCGCGGTAACGCTGGTTTTGGATGAAAAGCATGAATGTCTGCTTCTGAAAGAAGAGCAGATTGCCGGTGAATATATGCGCCGCGGGGACTATGTAAAGGTCTATGTGGTGGATGTCCACAAGAGTTCGCGCGGGCCGGTGATCAAGCTGAGCCGCACCCACCGCAACCTGTTGCGCCGCTTGATGGAGCAGGAAATTCCCGAAATTCGCGACGGCATTGTCGAAATCAAGTCGATTGCCCGCGAGCCCGGCGCCCGCAGCAAGGCCGCCGTGGTCGCTACCGTCCCCGGTGTGGACCCTGTGGGCAGCTGCGTGGGTATGCGCGGGTTGCGCATTCAAAATATTGTGACCGAGTTGGGCAACGAAAAGATCGATGTGGTGGAGTGGAGCCCGGATGTCTACACCTACATTTCCAATGCGCTTAGCCCGGCTAAAGTGGCCCACGTATTGCTGGACGATAAAAATACGATCAAGACGGCTACCGTAGTGGTGCCGGATCGTCAGTTGAGTCTGGCCATTGGCAAAGAAGGGCAGAACGCCCGGCTGGCCGCCAAGCTCACCGGCTGGCGCATCGACATTAAAAGCGAGAGCGAAGCCATTGCCGAAGGATTGGACAAGCAGTTCCAGTCCCACCAAGCTGCCACGTCTGGCGCCAAGGGCGGCGACTTGTTGGCGTATGCCGAGCAACTATTGCGCAAAGAGGATCGCACCGCCAGTGCGGATGCCGAAGATCGTCTGCGCGAAGCGGCGCGTATTTTGGAGGAGATGGATGCATCCAGCCGAGAGCTGGTCGAACCAACCGATGTCAGCCTGCCCTCTTTGGCCGATCTAGCGCAAGCCGAAGGGAAATCGGTGCAGCCGCCGACTGTCTCGTTTGAAGAAGCCGCCGCCGCGGCGCGCGAGGAGCAGACCTTTATTGAGCAATTCCCCGTCTATGATACCAAAGAAGAGGAAGCGCTGCTCAATTTGGGTCAACCGGATGGTGAGGATGAATCTACAGTATCCGGTGGCGATGAATTACCCGATGTGATCACCGCCGATATGCTGCGGGCGCGCATGGGGCAACGCAAAAAGATCAACGTGGACAGCGGCGATTTTGAAATCCCGGCGGAACTGCTGGTGGGTTTGGAAGAGGATGAACTCGTCTTTGATGAAGAGGACGAAGGAGATTTTGCGGCCAAAGGCAAAGGTAAAAGCAAAAAGACCAAGACCAAGAAAGCGGCTAAGGCGGATAAAAAGGGCCGCACGCGGCGCAAGCGCCAGGGTTCGTTTGAGGACGATGACGGGTACGATGGGTATTATTAAATGAAGCCCAAACATGTGCCACAGCGCACCTGCATTGCCTGCCGCACGGTGGCCGGGAAGCGCGGATTGGTGCGGTTGGTGCGTGTGGACGGCCGTGTGGAAATCGACCCCTCGGGCAAGCGCGCCGGCCGTGGGGCGTATTTGCACCCCAGCCGTGCGTGCTGGCAGGCAGTGATGGATTCCAATCGGATTGAGCAGGCGCTGCGGACCAAATTGTCTGTGGAAAATCGGCAAGAATTAGCGGATTATATGCAGGGTTTGCCGGAAACTGAATAACGGATCATGAACATAATTGGCGAACTGACCACCAGGAAATTGCAACAAGCGAGGCTATGATGTTTTTCATATGCTTGCGCAACGCGCTTCGCCTTCGGAAGCGCCTAAATGGGTGGAGTTGTGCAATTTCAGGGTACAGCACCATGGAGGATGAGCACATGATTTAGCTTGAAAATCATGTAGTATTGCTTCGTTTGGCCTATCCTCACATACCTCCACGTTTGTCCACCTGCGGCACAGCAACAGGTGGACAAGTAGTGTGCTGTCCCCTCGCATCGCAAGCGCATTGTTGCGTTTGCATCCAAAGCGCCGCCAGTTGCCCATTTGTTTCTGCTTCTGCATAGGTTGTTTCTCTGCATAGAATATTTGTTGTGTGGTTGATTTGAGAATGCTTATGCAGTTGTTTCAAAATGCCCGTTTTCAGACAACGTACACTTTAAAAAGTGGATTTTTGAACTTATTGAAGATTGGGGAGGTTGTGTAGATGGCAACGAAAAATAGAACTCAACAAAGGCCCCGACAGGGGCAAAATGGACCCAGCAACAGTATGAATGCGTCCAAAGGGTCCAAGCGCCCAAATGGCCAAGCCCCGCGGTCCAAACCGGCTGTTGAGGTGGTCAAAAAGGCGCCGCCGCTTGAAGTAATTGTCGGCTCTTATATTACCGTGCGCGATTTAGCCACTTTAATGAATCGCAGTCCAATCGATCTGATCAAAGTGCTGATGCAGTTTGGCATCATGGCGCCCATTACGCACAATATTGACCACGATACGGCAGTCATTATTGGCGAAGAGTTGGGTGTGGGTATTGCCTGGCCCGAGATTGAGGAGATAGAAGAAGAGGAAGAAGAGATCTCTGACACGCCCAAGCGGCGCAAGACGCTGGTGGACCAGATTTTGGAGAACGAGTCTGAAGAGAATCTGGTGCTGCGCCCGCCTGTGGTGGCGGTGCTGGGCCACGTAGATCATGGTAAAACCACGCTGCTCGACCGTATCCGCAATACCAATGTGGTGGATACAGAGGCAGGTGGGATTACCCAGCGCACCGGCGCCTACCAGGTGACCATCAACGGGCAAAAGATCACCTTTATCGACACACCCGGCCACGAAGCTTTCACCGCCATGCGCGCCCGCGGCGCCCAAGTGACCGACATTGTGGTGCTGGTGGTGGCGGCGGATGACGGCGTCATGCCGCAGACCAAAGAAGCCATTAGCCACGCCCGCGCCGCCGGCGTGCAGATTGTGGTGGCGCTCAACAAAGTGGACAAAGCCAACGCCAATGTGCAGCGCGTAATGGAAGAGCTTTCGCAAGAAGGCTTGCAGCCCGAAGAATGGGGCGGCGAAACCATTGTGGTGCCGGTCTCTGCGCTCCAAAACCGCGGCATTGATGACCTGCTGGAAAACATTCTGGTGGTGGCCGAACTGGAAGAATACAAGGCCAACCCCAAAGGCGCCTGCGCCGGCACCGTCATCGAAGCCGAGCTGGACAAATACCGCGGCGCCACCGCCACCGTGCTGATCCAAAACGGCACGCTGCTCAAAGGCGACGCCGTGGTCGTTGGCACAACCTGGGGCCGCATCAAGGCCATGTTCGACTATGAAGGCAACCAGATTTCGCAGGCCGGCCCCAGCACGCCGGTGGTGCTGCTCGGCTTGCAGGATGTGCCCAAGGCGGGTGACGTAATGGCCCGCGTCCGCTCCGATAAGGATGCGCGCCGGCTGGCCGACGAGCGCAAGCAGGAAGCCGAAGCCGCCGCCAAACGTCCCGCCACGCGTCAAATGTCGCTGGATGATCTCTTTGCCCGCTTTGAAAGTGGCGAAACCAAGACGCTCAATCTGATTGTGCGCGCCGACATGCAAGGCACGCTGGAACCGGTGGTGGCCAGCTTGAGCGAGTTGGAGAATGAGGAAGTCGACGTCAAGATCTTGCAGGCCGCTATTGGCAACATTACCGAATCGGACGTGATGTTGGCCGAAGCCAGCGAGGCCATCATCATTGGCTTCAGCGTGGATATAGATCGCTCAGCCCAGGTGCGCGCCGAAGCTTCCGGCGTTGAGATACGTCTCTACAACATTATCTACAAGATGATTGAAGATATTGAAGACGCGCTCACCGGCATGTTGGAACCCATCTATGAAGACTTCACCATTGGGCACGCCCAAGTGCTGCAAACCTTCAAATTGCGCCGCGGCTTTATTGCCGGTTGCAATGTCACCGATGGCATTGTCAAGCGCAACGCCCAGGCCCGCGTTTTGCGCGACGGAACTGAAATTGTGCCGCCCACGCGCATCGAAACCTTGCGCCGCTTTACCGAAGATGTGGCCGAGGTGCGCACTGGTTTTGAATGCGGCATCAAGATCGCCAATGGCGATGACCAGCTTCAAGAAGGCGACGTTATCGAGATCTTCGAGAAACGACGAGTAAGATAATCATGGCGACCATCCGTCAACAGCGCGTGGCGGGTCTGCTTTTCGAAGAGTTGAGCATCATGCTCAATGGCGAGTTGAGCGACCCGCGCGTCAGCTTGATCACCGTTACGGGCGTGCAGTTGAGCAAAGATCTGCGCAACGCCAAAGTGCATATCTATCATCAGAATGAAGAGTTTTCGCGCAAAGAAGTATTGGCTGGGCTGCGCAGCGCCACCCCCTACCTGCGCAGCCAATTGGCCTCGCGCTGCGGGTTGCGCATGGTGCCCGAAATCCTCTTTTATTATGATGACACGCCCGAACGAGCCGCCCGCATTGACGAACTGCTCACGCAAATTGCCCAGGAGCGCGACGAACGCGATAGCGAACCGACAGCCGAACCCGCGGATCAAGGAGACGCCGCATGATCGGAGACGCCGCCAGCGAGTCTAGCCCGATCGATGAAGCGCTTTTGGCCAGCTTGCGTAAAAGCAAAAATGTGCTTTGCGTCAGCCACGTGGCGCCCGATGGCGACGCCCTGGGCAGTTTGACCGGTATGGGTCACATCATGCGCCGCTTGGGCGCGGCCACCACCCTGGCCCTGCAAGATGAGACGCCCGCCGAGCTCAAGTTCCTGCCCGGCGCCGCTAAAATCATCGGCCCCAAGCAGGTGACCGACACCTACGACCTGATTGTCTGTTTAGACGCATCCAGCGCCGACCGTATGGGCAACATTTATCGCACCGAAGCCCATGCCCATATTCCGCTCATTGTCATAGATCATCATATCACCAATACGCGTTTTGGCCAGCTAAATTGGGTGGCGCCCGATTGCGCCGCCACCTGCCAAATGCTGCTTTATCTAGCGGACGGCCTGGGATTGTCACTGGATGAACCACTGGCCACCTGTCTGCTGACCGGCCTGGTCACCGATACGCTCTGCTTTCGCACCAGCAACACAGACGCCCGCGTCATGGAAGCCGCCATGCGGCTCATGGCGGCTGGCGCCAATCTATCGGACATTACGGCGCGGGCGCTCAATCGCCGCTCGTATAATCTGTTCAAATTGTGGGGGCTGGTTTTGCCTTCTGTGCAGCTCGACGAAGGGGTGATCTGGGTCAGCGTGTTGCGCGAACAGGCCAAAGCGGCCGGGATGCCCAAAGGCGATGTGCAGTTGAGCAGCATTCTGGTCACCGCCAACGAGGCCGATATTAGTGCCGTCTTTGTGGAAAAAATGGCCGAAAATGGCGGCCCAGCCGTAGAATGCAGCTTTCGCGCCCGCCCTGGGTTTAACGTGGGCGAAGTCGCCTTTCAACTGGGCGGCGGCGGTCACCCCCCGGCCAGCGGCTGCACCATCCCGGGCACAATGGACGAAGTGACCCCGCGCGTGGTGGAACTGCTCAAACAGGCCCGGCGAAAGGGACTGGAAGCTAATCAGCCCCCTGCCTAAATTCTCTCCTCACACGCGGTGGAGCGAGGACTTCCGCCTCATTAGCGAACCAACCTCAAATGTCGAAACCTGTTCGCTAACGAGAGTCATACTCCCCTCTCCACAGGGTGGAGAGGGACCGGGGGAGAGGCCCAAACCTGTGTCTCAATATAACGGACTATTGATTGTCGATAAGCCGGGGAAGATGAACCATGATGGTTCCGCCCCGCCCACAACTGAAGCTGAACCTGCCGGCGCCAAACAGAAGTTGCCCACCAGCCACGATATTGTCCAGCAGGTTCGTCGTTGGAGCAAAGAACGCCGAATTGGCCACACGGGGACGTTGGACCCCATGGCCAGCGGCGTTTTGGTGCTTTGTCTGGGGGCGGCCACGCGGCTGGTTGAATATTATCAGCGCCACGACAAGCAATATTATGCAGAAATTGTGCTGGGCGCGGCCACCGATACGTACGACGCCATGGGGCGCATTACGCAGCGGGCGCCCATCCCGCAGCTCGATGAAGCGCCCATCGAATGCGCGCTCGCTCAATTCCGCGGCGAAGTGCAGCAGATACCGCCGGTTTATTCGGCGCTGAAAGTGCAGGGCGAAAGCCTGCATCGCAAAGCGCGGCGCGGCGAAACCGTAGCTTTGTCGCCGCGTCCGGTCACCTTTCACAAGCTGGAGTTGCTGGCCATTGCGCCGCCCAACCGCATTTGCCTGCGCATTCTCTGTTCCGCCGGCGCTTATGTGCGCAGTTTGGCCCACGACTTGGGGCAGGCGCTCCATTCCTACGCCCATTTGGACATTCTGCGCCGGGAACAGGCCGGGCCGTTTACGCTGGCCGATGCGCACACCATGCCGCAAATCGAGAGCGCCATCCAAGAGCAGCGCTTTGCGGACCTGCTGCTGCCGCCGGGCGCCCGGCTGGATCTGCCGCAGTTGACGCTGGACGCCGAAACCCACACGCGCTTGGGCTTCGGCCAAAAGACGCCCATTGTGACCGGACCGCCGCCCGCAGATGGTCTGGCGCAGGCGTACACCGCTGACGGCCACTTTGCCGGCATTATCCGCTGTTTGGGCTTTGCGCAAGAGACAGATACCGCCAACCCGGCCACCATCTGGAAAGCCGAAAAGTGGTTTAACACAGAATCTTGACGATGCAACTGATCACCGATCTCCGCATGGTGCGCCTTGAGCGGCCCACCATTCTCACCATTGGCAATTTTGATGGGCTGCACCGGGGCCACCAGGCGCTGCTGCACATTATGGCCGAACTGGCGGCACAGCAGAACATGCTCCCCGCGCCCAGCATCGGCATTTTGACCTTTGACCCGCATCCGCTGGCCGTTTTGCGGCCAGAACAGCCCCTGCAACTGTTGACCCTTCCCCAAGAGCGCCTTCAATTTGCCGCCCAAGCCGGCGCCAGCTTAGGCATCATTCAGCCCTTTACGCCGGAAATAGCCGCCCTGCGCGCCGCCGAATTTATGCAGTTGTTGCGCACGCATCTGAATCTGCAAATGCTGGCCGTTGGCCCCGACTTTGCGCTGGGCAAGGGGCGTTCGGGAAACATCGAACGGCTGCGCGAATTGGGGGATGAATTGGGCTATGCGCTGCATGTGATTGAGCCGGTGGATTGGAACGGCAAAGCCGCCCGCAGCAGCCACATCCGCCAGTTGCTGCAAGCGGGCGATGTGGCTGAGGCCGCCGAACTGCTGGGCCGGCCGTACCACGTCACCGGCCAGGTGATGGAAGGGGATCACCGCGGCAGCACTATCGGCATTCCCACGGCCAACTTGCGTACGGCGGTCGATAAAATGCTGCCGCTGGATGGTGTTTACGCCACGCGTACCTATGTGCCCACTCTCCGCAACGGACGCCATTGGCATGGATGATTTTCCAGCGGCCAAGGCTGCCGGCAAACTGGCTGTATACGATAGCGTGACCAATTTGGGCGTGCGGCCCACGGTCAACGGTCACGAGCATCGCTTTGAAACTCACCTGCTCGATTTCCCGCCAGCCGAAGCTTCTGGTAATCTATATGGCGAAATTTTGACCGTCGAGTTTGTGGCCCGTCTGCGCGGCGAACAAAAATTCGCCGGCATCGACGAATTGGTGGCGCAGATCCATCGCGATATTAAAATGGCGCGCCAACTGTTTTCGGCTAATGAATCATAGAGTCTATCGGAAATAGCGCTGTTGCTGTATTGCTTATTGCTGTATTGCTCTATCGAGTACATTACAGCAATAAGCAATACAGCAATAAATACAGACGCCGCCTATTTCCGATAATGCCTAATGCACCCAGTTTCAGGAAATCTTATGCGCTTTTTACGTCATCCGGTTGCACCGGTTTGTGCCCTCGTTTTGCTACTCGCCTTGTTCATCGCCTCTTGCGCCAATAGCCAAATGTCAGCCTCCCAGGCCTTTACCGGCTTTCCAGCCACCATTCACGACCCGGCCGATGCCCCCCCCTTCCCTTTCCAGAACCCCAACATTTTGGGCATCGAGCAGCAGCGTTCCAGCGCCGTGACCACATTGGAAGGCGCCCTGGCCTGCCTCTCCACCGAAAAGGTTGTGTATGGGCTGACGCTGGAAAATAGCAACGTGCGCGCCCAACCCATCCCCGATTCATGTCGCATGGGGCGGACGCCGCGCGGCCGCCTGGTGCGCGTGACGGGCGTCTATGCCGAGGATCAGGCCGAACCGCTCTCGTCGCTCAAGAAGGTGGGGGCAGATGCCAGCTATACATTGGGCTACGAAGAAGACATATATCCGATTTTCAACAAGAATTGCAATAGCTGTCACGGCGCTGTGGCCCAAATTAACGAACTGCAAGTCACCGATTATGACGCGCTGCTCAAGGGCAGCGTCAATGGTCCCGTGGTTGAGCCGGGCGATGCCCAAAATTCGAAGCTGTGGGAGATGGTTTCCACAGGCAAAATGCCGCTGATCGGCCAACTGTCTGACGAAGAAAAGTCGATTATCGAAGCCTGGATCAACGCCGGCGCGCCCCAGCGGCGCTCGGGCATCCCCAAGCTGTCGGACCTGTGGCTGGCCCTCAACCCGCAAGATGTGGATCTGGCGCCCAATGCGGCGTGCGATGAAGAGGTGGCCGATCCGCAAACCTTGGTTAATGGGCGGCTGCTCCAATTTTTAAGCTGCGGCGTTGCGCCCGATGAGGAAACCATTGCGCAGTTTATGACGCCAGAACCGGCGTCGAACAGCGGCGGCTCTGACAGCCCGGCGGCAGCACCGGCCGCGGCGCCCGCTCCCGCAGCCAGCGGCGGTTCAGTATCCGGCGCTATGGCCCCGGCATTGGGATTGGCGCCGCCCTCTGACAGCGATCCATTTCTGATTCCACAGGGCGGCTTTTGCATTGAGCAGCGTCTTCCCCGCCTGGCCAATCAGGATCGCAGCATTACGGCGCTGGCCTTTGCGCCCGATGGCCGCCTCTTTATGGCGCTGGACGCCTCGCCCACCGGCCAGCGCGTGGACCCGCTGGTGCTGCTCGACGCTTTCCATCCCAGCCGCACCATTGTCGTGCATGACAGCAACAGCGACGGCGGCTACGGCGAAATTCTCACCGAGTCGCCGCGCGTGACTGGGTTGAACTATTACAACGGCGCGCTCTATGTGAGCCGGGCCGGCGAAGTGGGTCGTATTCCCGATGGCGGCAGTTATGAAAAGCTGGCGGGTGGTTTTTCTGTGCAGAGCCAGCTTTTTCACGCCAACAATGGCATTGTGGTGACCGACGGCTGGGTGTATGTTTCGGCGGGCGGCGTACGCGACGGCTGGTCCGATGGCCCGCTGGAAAACATTGGCGAAGATGCCGCCCAAAACATTGTCTCCGGCGGCAGCCGGTTGGCGGCGCGCATTATGCGGGCGCCGCTGGATCAGCTCTTGAGCGAGCGCTCGATCAACAACTTCCAGACCGCGGCCCGCGGCGTGCGCAACCCATACGGCATCGCGCGCGCGCCCGATGGCCGTCTCTGGTTTACAGACAATGGCTCCACCAACGTGCCCGAGGGCATTAGCGCCGGCGATGAAGTGAACATCTTTGACCCCAGCAGCGTCCCCGGCGGCGCGGCGGAAAGCGCCACCCCCTACTACGGCTTCCCCCTGGCCTTGACCGGCGCCAATCCCGGTTGGCGCGCCCCGGTGATCGCCTTGCCCAACACCGCAGCGCCCACCGGCATCACCTGGGCGTATGGCGCCATTTTTTACGGCCAATATGGCCGCCAACCGGGGCTTTACCGGGTAGGGCGCGCCGCCAATGGCCAAGTGATCTCCGAACGCGTGATGTTGGTCTGGCCGCTAATTAGCCTGGCCACCGCGCCCGACGGCGCCCTGTGGATTGGCACGGGGACCGGCGGGCTCTATCGCATGACGCCGGGCTGCGGATAAACTGTGATGCGCATTCTTGCCGTTTCAGCCCAATTGCCCGGCCATTTGGATTGGGGCGGCTATTTGGACACCGCCGTCGAATTGACCCGGCGCGGGCACCAAGTGCTGTGGGCCAGCGGCTCGGCGGTGCGCACGCAAGTCGAGCGCGCTGGTCTGCCCTTTCACCAATTAACCGAAACGGGCTGGCGTTGGCCGCCCCCGCCACCGCTAGCCATGTCGCCCGCGATGGATACCGATGCACAGCAGCGCCTGCGCGCCGAGCGTGCGCTGGATCAATGGCTAGATGTGGCGCGCGTGGCGCAGGCGGTGACGGAACTGCTGACGGCGAGTCAGGCATTTCAGCCCGATCTTATTTTAGGCGAAAATTTTATGAGCGCGGCCGCCATTGTGGCCGAACTGCTCGGTGTCCCCTTTGTCGTGGTGGGTTGGCCGGCTTTTCAGGCGGAAATTTCTGCTGCCACGGTCGTTATCTCTGAAATGGCGCATGACCGGCTGAATGCCCTTTTGCAGAATTTCGGCGCAACCGGTTCAAACTGGACGACCAGCGGACCGCCGGCGCTGCTTTCCCCGCACCTGCACATCACCTATTGGTCTCCCCGCTGGTACAGCGGTCTCGCCTTTTTGCCCCAAACGATGCACGTGGGTGGGCGGACCAAAGCGCCGCCCGCTTTGGCGGCCAACGACCCCAGCGCCCGCCTGCTCAACCACGAAGCGATTGCCGATCTGCCGTGGGTGTTGATCACGCTGGGCACCAGTTTTCAGCTCGACCCCAACTTTTTTATCGCCGCCAGCCATGCCGCCGAACGGGTGGGTGCGCTGCCGTTGGTGGTTCTGGGCGGTGAGTGGCCCCACGCCGAATTGCAGCGTCTGCGGACAGGGCTGGCCAGATCGGCCGTGGTGCTGGCGCGCGTTGAATTTGATGCGGTGTTACCGGCAGTGGGCGCGGCCATTCACCACGGCGGCGCCGGTACGACCCACGCGCTGGCGCGCCACGGCGTGCCGCAAATTGTGGTTCCGCACGCCGCTGATCAGATGCACCAGGCCCACGGCGTGGCGCGCAGCCAGGTGGGCGTGGGCATCCGCCCCCAACACGTGACGATTGAGGCGTTGATGCAACTGTTGACAGAGATGCTCACCGAAGATTCGACTTATCAGCAGAACGCGCAGCTTCTGCAAACGGAGATGGCGGCGTTGGGTGGTGTCTCAAAGGCTGCTGATTTGCTCGAGACGTTGGTTCATCTCGACAGAATTCTTGCGCGGCAACTATGCAGCCGTCCCCTGAGCTTATCGAAGGGGACGGCTGCATAGTTGCCGCATATCTCCCTGGCACGATGAATCATTGAGTTGATACTTCATAAAATGTGCCGGGGCGAGGGAATCCGCCCAACTATTCGCGGACGCGGATGATTGCCGGTGGATTTGCGCTGCATGAGGGTGTCAAAAGCGGACGCAGCTTCCGCCAGGGGATAAACTTGCGAAATGTGGGGACTGAGTTTGCCCGCCGTGTACCATTCAAAGAGCGCGCCAAGCGACTGCGTCAACACCTGCGGGTTGCGCGTGGCGTAGGCGCCCCAATAGAGCCCCACCACGCTCACATTTTTGACCAGCAGCAGATTGGCCGGCGCTTGCGGAATCTGCCCGCTGGCAAAACCGATGACCAGCAGCCGCCCCTCCCAGTTGATGCAGCGCAACGATTCGGTAAAGACATCGCCACCCACCGGGTCAAAGATCACATCAGCGCCGCGCCCATTGGTGATCTCGCGCGCGGTCGCGAAAGGGGCTTTCCGTATAGTTGATCAAGTGGTCGGCGCCGGCCTGTTGCGCCAGCGCCAGCTTGGCCGGTGTGCTGGCCGTGGCGATGACAGTGGCGCCCATGAGCTTGCCGATCTGCACGGCGGTGAGCCCTACGCCGCCCGCCGCGCCATGCACCAGCAGCACCTCGCCGGCACGCAAATTGGCCCGGTGCGCCAGCGCCACGTGCGACGTGCCATAGGCCACCGCAAAGCCCGCCGCCGTCACATAATCCATCGCCGGCGGAATCGGCAGCACGGCGCTGGCCTCCACGGCTGCCTCTTCCGCCATGCCGCCGTGGCCGCAAATGACGGCCACGCAGTCGCCAACGGCACGTGTGTCACCGCGGCGCCCACCTCTAATACTTTCCCCCGCTGCTTCAGCCCATGCCGGGGGCTAAACAGGAAAGGCGGCTTCTCTTGATACAGCCCTTGAATCATCAGCGTGTCGGCAAAGTTGAGCCCGCAGGCGTGAATGCCGATGCGCACTTGGCTCGGGCTGATGGAAGGTGTGAGGATGTTGCCAATGGTCAGTTTGTCCGGTTCACCCCATTCGGTGCATAAAAGTACGCGCATGATTTCTCCTTCAAAAAAAAGGGACGCTCCTCCCCTGGCCCTCCCCTCTCCACAAGTGGAGAGGAGGGGGAACGGCGTACGAAGTACGCCAGGGGGAGGAGCGGCCTCCCATTCTCGTTTCTACGCTTTCCGCAATCCTGGTGGAATGCGCTCTGGATCGGCCGCCAGGTCGCAGAGCCGCGCCCGGTTGAGCACATCGTCCTTCAGGTCGTCGGCTTTGGGCGTTTCCAGCAGCATGGCAATGCCGTCCCAGCGCGGGTCGTTGAGGATCAGCCGGAAGCCTTCTGTGCCAATAGCGCCCTGGCCAATGTGAATGTGGCGGTCCACGCGGCTGTCCAGCGCGCCTTTGCTGTCGTTGAAGTGCCAGCATTTGACGGTGGCCAGCCCAATCTCTTTGTCCAGCTCAGCCATCATGGCCTCATAGCCGGCTTCATGGGCCAAATCATAACCGGCGGCGAAGGCGTGACAGGTGTCCACGCAGACGCCCACGCGCTCCGGCGCCCCCACCTGTTCGATGATCTGCCGCATGTGGGCAAAGCGATAGCCAATGGTGGTGCCTTGACCGGCCATTAACTCCAGCAGCGTCAGCGTATCGCCACAATCGGGCGTCTCGGCGTGCACCTGATTGAGGGCGGCGGCAATGCGCGCGATGCCCGCTTCTTCGCCTGAACCGGTGTGGGCGCCGGGGTGCAGCACCACGTGCGGCACGCCATAAGCGTGGGCCCGGCGAATCTCGTCGGCGTGGGCGGCAATGCTCTTTTTCCAGAGCGGGTCTTTGGGCGTGGCCAGATTGATCAGATAGCTGGCGTGGCTCACCGCATAGGCAATGGCCTGCGCCGGCATCTCTTCCCGCCAGCGCGCCACGTCAGCTTCATCCACCGGCGGCCCTTGCCACTGCCGGTTGTTTTTGGTAAAAATTTGCACCGCATTGCTGCCGATAGAGCTGGCGCGATCCAGCGCCTGGCTGACGCCGCCCGCAATCGACATATGCGCACCGAGTAGTAGTGTGGACATGAGGTTCCTTTGAATTGGGAGTAGGGAGTAGGGAGTAAGGATTAGGGATTAGGGATGGCGGCGATCCCTCCCTAATCCTTACTCCTTACTCCCTAATTCCTACTCCTCCAAAAAGAGTTCTGCACTGCGCTATGGTATAATTGCTCGCATGTTACTTGCACTGGATACTGCGACGCAAACTGCGTCATTAGCGCTGTATGATCTGGACGCCGATCTGCTGCTGGCCGAGTGGAGCTGGCAGGCGCGGCGGCGGCAAACGCAGGATCTGCTGGCCACCGCCCAGCTTATGTTAAAACAGTTTGCTGCATCGCCGCAACAAATCAGCGCGCTGGCGGTCACCACCGGGCCGGGCAGCTTTACGGGCGTGCGCATTGCCATCAGCGCGGTCAAGGGCATGGGGCTGGGGCTACCCGCGCCGCCGCGCGTGGTGGGCATTCCCACACTTTGTGTAACGGCGGCGCCCTGGCTTTGGCCTGTCGAAAGCAGCGATCCGCCCGGATGCACCACTGTTTGCGCGTATATTCAGGCCGGGCGCGGACGCTATAATTGGCTCTTTTTCATTCCCGGCTCGGCGCGTGCTTCCCGTTTGTACAAGCCAACGGCTGACGAACACGCGGCTGGCCCTGTGGCCGAATTTGCCGCCGCGCTGGCCACGGCTGGCGATCAGCATCCCATCTGGCTGGTGGGTGAACCGACCGCTGAACTGCGCGCCGCCGTTGCCCATTTGCCCCATGTAGCGCTGGTCGATGGCGCCAGCAGCCTGCGCCGCGCCGGCAATCTGGCCCACCTGGCCGCGCTGCATCTGGCCCACGGCCAAACGGATGAGCTGGCCGCGTTGCAGCCCCTCTATTTGCGTGCGCCATGAACACCACAAAGATTGATCACCTGCCCATTGTCTTTGTCCCAATGGTTCCCGGCGATGTTGACTATGTTAATTACCTGGAGCGGCTCTGTTTTGAGACGCCGTGGTCGGCGGCAACCTATCTGCGCGAGTTGCGCCAAAATCGGCTGGGTTTCTATTGGGTGGTGCGCCCGCAAGGGCTCAAAGCGGGCCAATCTTTGCCGCCTATTTTGGCGTATGGCGGTTATTGGCTTATGGGAGAAGATGCGCACATTGCCACCATTGCCACGCATCCGCAGTGGCAGCAACGCGGGCTGGCCAAATGGCTTCTGATCAACATGCTGGAAAAGGCGCGCCAACAGGGAGCGACCCAGGCCACATTGGAGGTGCGCGCCGGCAATGCGGCGGCGCAGAAGCTGTATGCGCAATTGGGTTTCGCGGAGGTGGGACGACGGCGCGGTTACTATCCGCCTTCGCCCAAGCAGCGGCGGGGTGAAGATGCGCTGCTGCTCACGCTCTTTGGGCTGGACACGGAATCAGTGTGGCAAACGCTGGCGCTCATGCTGGCGCGCACCGAGCTTCATTTTGATGAGCTGGCTTGAGAGCTTGGGCTGCCGTCCGCCGGATGCGCCACCACGATGATGCGGTGACTGTTGTCGTCGCGCGGCCAGCAACTGACCAGCGTCAGCCGGTCATCGTCAAAGGGGCCGATCCAGGCTGCATTTTCCGCCCGCTGCTCGGGTGAAGCATATTTTTCCGGCACAATCATCACCCGCTCTACCACATACGTATATTTGCGATTACCGTACCAGACGACGGCTTCATCGCCCTTTTTCAGCCGGTCCAATTCACGAAAAACCGCGCCGCGAATATTGTTGTGACCGCTCAATACCACGTTGCCGCCCTGGCCAGGCAATGCGCTGTTTCTGTGCCAGCCCGCCGCATTATCCGCCACATCCCATTCGCTAAAAATCTGCCCCGCATCGCTGCGCGCCGGGTGCCAGCCCAGCTCTACAATCGGTGTTTCCAGCTTGATGCTGGGTATCATCAACCGGGTGAGATCTGGATTCACTTCCTGGGGTTTGCTCAAATGCGGCACGTTTATGGCAGGGGCTGGCGCAGCCGCGGGAACGGCTTCTTCATCTTCGCCGCCGCAGGCCGCCAACACAAGCAGTACGCAGCCAAATAGCAGCCAATAGCGCCAGCGTTTCAGCGGGGGAAACAGGGTCAACTGATCCAAATTTTGATTGCTCAACATAAATATCGAAAACCTGTTTACAAAGCTTTATTATCACACTCCGCGGCGGCCTCAGCATACACCCCGCGATACTCATGCGGCAGTAAGCGGGCCAACGTCACCATGAGTTCATCGGTTTTGGCTTCGAGCTGCTCCACGGTTAATTTGCCGTCCGGTAGCGCCATGGGGGCGCCGATCCGCACATGAATGGGGACGCGGCGCAGCCGCAGCCAATGCGCATAGGCCTTTTCCTGCCCATAGGCCACCATGGGCACAATCGGCGCCGGCGCCCGGCTGGCCAAATAGACGGCGCCGGTATGCCCCTTGTTCAGGCTGCCGGTGCGGCTGCGCGTGCCTTCGGGCGCCACCGCCAATACGCCGCCGGCGCGCAGCACCTTGAGCGAATCGGTAATGGTGCGCCGGTCCGTCTCGCCGCGCTTGACATAGATCACGTTGCCCACGTTGACCAAAATCCAATTAAAGAGCCAGTTTTTCTGAAATTTATCGGCGGCAAAAATAATGGCGCGCCGCGGCACCACGCAAAAGAAGATGGGCGAATCAAAGAGATGCAAATGGTTGACCGCCATGAGCACCGGCCCTTGCCGGGGAAAATTCTCCAAGCCTTCGACTTGCGTGCGCGTCAATAGTTTGGAGCAGAGTTTGAAAAAACGTTGCGCCCAACGCTGTACCGGCGACCATTGGGTGTAATCTAATTCGGCGTAGTTAATCGTAGCGGACATAGATAACAATCTGATGATGATTGAAGGATAGGCCGGGAATGAATTCCCAGCCTGCCAAAGAAAACGTGATAAATCACGTTCCGGTCACACCGCCCAACCGGTTTTAACCGGTTTCCCGTATCAGACGCAGAATGAATTCTGCGGTACATCCCCACAAAATCTCCGTGAATCGTTACGGCGGCTGCAACCGGCGGCCTTGGGCCACGGCCTCCAGGCGCGCAATAGGGCCGCCTACAGGAGCCAGCACGGCGGTAAACGTGGTTTCGCCGCCACGCGGCACCACGTTGTGCTCCGGCGCGATCTGGCGCATGGCAATCACTCGATCCAGCGCGTCATAGGCCGTGATCACCACCTGCACGCTGACCGCCTCTTCGGGACCAAAATTGTAGATGGCGCCGGTGGCCGTGTAGGAGGCATAGCCTTCGCCGTTGCCCTGCAAGTTGCGCACTTCCAAATCGCGATAGTAGCTGCCCACATAGGCCGGCACCGCGCTGAGCGGGAAGAGTTGATAGCGTTCAAAATGCTCGGGCGCGGCGCCAAACAGGATGGTAAAGGGCGCCCGTTCGCCCACGTCCACCAAATCCAAGGCCACCAATCCATCGGCCTCCACCGGCTCACTGTTGTCATCTTCTTGCAGCGTAATGCCCACGCGCACCTGCTCCAACGGCGTGCCGCTGTCGTTGAGCACTTCGCCCAGCACCCACAGGCCGCCAATGGCCGTTTCGCTAAAATAGACATTTTCAATGCGCAGCGGCAACGGCGTGGGCGTGGGCGTAAAGGCTTCCTCTTCGGCGCTTTCATCGCGGCTGGGGATGATGAGCTGCTGCCCCACTTGCAGCGTGCGCGGGTCCAAAATGCCATTGGCCTCTTGCAGCGCGGCCACGCTGATGTCATACTGGTTGGCAATGCCCAACAGACTGTCGCCGCTGGCAATCTCGTGGATCACCGGCGTGGGCGTAACGGTGGGCGTCGCTGTGGGGGCGGGCGTGTATGGCGCCGGCGTCGCCGTGGGCGGCGGCGTTATGGCGGCCACCTCAATACCCACGGTGGGCGTGGGCGCCGGTGTGGGCGTGGGCGCCAGCGTCACCACCTGTCCACAACCGGCCACACCAATGGCCAGCAGCACGCCCGTGAACAGAACAGGGTGAGTTGTAATGCGCCTGTGCATTCTCCACATCCGCGCCAGGGCGACCCAACACGCTCTCATTGCTTGCAAATTTCTCTCTATTCCGAATAACAGTGTATGCTTAATTTGTTAATCACAAAGTATACCACATTGGGGGCCATAGATTTTAAGATAGAGCCTTTCGATCAGCAGATTGCGCAGATTTTACAGATTGAGAGGGAAAACGTAATTATACCGATTAGCGCCGCTCCTCCCACGCCGCACCTGTATAAGCGAAAAAATCTTCAGAATCTGCGCAATCTGCTGATCCAATTTCCCCATAATCTTCGAGACCCGGGAGCAAGAAAATGACCAAAATTGCCATTCTTTCCGACAGCCACGACAACATCTGGAATCTGGAAAAGACGCTGCAGCAGGTGACGGAGAGCGGCGCGGATATTTTGCTGCACTGCGGCGATCTGTGTGCGCCCTTTGTGCTGGATCAGATCGCGCAGGCCTTTGCCGGGCCGATCCACGTGATTTTTGGCAACAACGACGGCGACGGGCGGCTGCTGCAGGTGATCGCCAGCAAACACGGCCACGTCACGCTGCACGGCATCTATGCCGAACTGACCGTCGCCAATCGACAGATTGCGCTGATTCACTACCCGGAACCGGCGCGCCGATTGGCGCAATCCGGCCAGTTTGACCTGGTCTGCTACGGGCATGACCACATCAAACACGTAGAGACCATTGGCGAATGCCTGCTCGTCAATCCCGGAGAGATCATGGGGCGCTTTGGGGAGCCGGGGTGGGGGTTATATAATTGCGAGTCGGGTCAATATGAACGCCGCCTGTTAACAACATAGCATTGCTTTAATTAACTGTTAACTAAGTTTCGGCGGATGTAAGTTAGGTGTAACAACATTTGTCCGATTTTTATAATATATTTAATGCTGGTCGCACTAAGTGTAGCTTTAAGTGCGACCAGCGTTTGACCTCGCATCGCCCCTTGCTTCGCTTATACGCTTCATGTATTCTTCGATAAAAGTTGTTGCAATTTAGCCATTGTAGAACCCATAATTTGGACCATAAAGTTGGCTGACACGTGCAGTTCAACCATGGATCATACCCAAGATTTGGCCTGATCCATCGCATAAGGTTCATGTAATTTGCATCGCCGCATTGATATTGATTGCTTTCCGTTTGCGCGCCAAAAATATCGTGGCCTTGTTGGAAAGGACAGCCCCCTGTATGCAATTCGATTTTCGTTCTCGCTGTACGCACGCATCTTTGCTTGGCATCATCACAGTGACTATGGCGCTTCTGCTCCTCGTGGGGGCCTATTGGACTGATGGAAACACCACGGCCAAAGCGCAGGCGCCCAATATCAATTTTCTTGCGGGTGGATTGGCTGGCCTCAATCTCAGCAACCCGAACAACTTTAACCCCACCTCGCTCCAATTTGGACCCGATGGACGCCTCTACGTTTCGCAGCAGGATGGCACGCTCTACGCCTTTACCATCCAGCGCAATGGACCCGCCGATTACACGGTGACCGCCACCGAAGAGATCGACCTGGTGCGCAAGATTCAGAACCACAATGACGATGGCGCGCTGAATAATGACAAAGTCAAGCGGCAGGTCACCGGCATCTACGTGACCGGCAGCGCCGCTCAGCCCGTGCTCTATGTCTCCTCCAGCGACTGGCGCATTGGCGGCGGCAGCAGCGGCTCCGACATCAATCTGGACACCAATTCAGGCATAGTCTCCCGGCTCACCTGGAACAGCGCCAGCCAGCTTTGGGACAAGGTCGATCTGGTGCGCGGTCTGCCCCGGTCCGAGGAAAATCACTCGGTCAACGGCATGGCGCTGGATGCGGCCAACGGCAAGCTGTACCTCATGGTGGGCGGCATCACCAATGCCGGCGCGCCTTCGTTTAAGTTTGCCCTTGCCACCGAATATGTCTATTCCGCCGCCATGCTGGAAATTGATCTGAACGCGCTCAACGCCATGCCGGTGCAGGGCAGCGGCGCCAGCCAATATGTGTACGATTTGCCCACGCTGGATGATCCGACCCGGCCCAACACCGGTCCCAACGGCAGCGATACAAACGACCCCTTTGGCGGCAACGATGGCCTGAATCAGGCCAAGCTCGACCCCAACGGCCCGGTGCAGCTTTACGCCACCGGCTTCCGCAATGGCTACGACGTGGTGTTGACCACCACGCCCGGCGCCGCGGGGCGTCTCTATACCATCGACAATGGCCCCAACAGCGGCTGGGGCGGCTACCCCGAAAATGAAGGGCCAGCGGGCAATTGCACAAACGAATATAACCCGGCGGAACCGGGCTCGCAGAGCGGCCAGCCGGACACCGTCAAAAACAAAGACGTGCTGCATTTCATCAACCAGCGCGGCTTTTACGGCGGCCACCCCTCGCCCATTCGCGGCAACCCGGCCGGCGCGGGGCTTTATACACACGACGGCTCCAGCGGCCAATGGCGCACGGCCGCCGCCAATCTGCCGGTGGATTGGCCGCCCGTTCCCGCCAACCTGGCCCACCCCGTCGAGTGCGATTTTTACAACCCCGGCGCCTCGGACGATCCGGTGCTGATTGCCTATAACGACTCGACCAACGGGTTGGCAGAATATACGGCCTCCAATTTTGGCAATGCGCTCAAGGGCAACCTGCTGGCGGCATCGTTTAGCGGCGACATCTATCGCATTGTGCTCAACGCCAGCGGCGACCAGGTGACCAACGGTACCGAGTCGTTTGCCTCCGGTTTTGGCTCCACGCCGCTGGACGTAACGACGCAGGGCGACGACGATATTTTTCCCGGCACCGTGTGGGCGGCTACCTATGGCGCCGACGCCATTACGATTTTTGAGCCGGCCGATTATGGCGGCGGCAGCGTGGGCAACTGCACCGGTGAGGACAACCCGGCGCTGGATGAGGATAACGATCACTACACCAATGCCGACGAAATCGACAACGGCACTAATCCTTGTTCGGCGGCCAGCCATCCCAAAGACAACGATGGCGATTACGTGTCCGATTTGAATGACAACGACGATGACAACGACGGCATTCTGGATACAACCGATGCGTTTGCCATTGACGCCAACAACGGCACCACTACCAATCTGCCCATCAGCTACACGTTGCTCAACAACGACCCCGGCACCGGCTTCTTTGGCCTTGGCTTTACCGGGCTGATGAGCAACGGCGCGACGGATTATTTAAACCTGTTTGATGGAGATAACCTGGTGGCGGGCGGCGCCGTGGGCCTCTTCACGATTACCGACGTGACGCCGGGCGATGCGCTGGAAAGCAGCAACAGCCAGCGCGAAGCCTTCCAATTTGGCGTCAACGTCAGCGCGGCCACCGGTCCGTTCCAGATTCGGGTGGCGGCGCTGGGGCCCTTCTTCAATTCGCAGCCGGCTGATTTCAAATCGCACGGCTTCTATATTGGCACGGGCGATCAGGACAACTATCTAAAACTGGCCGTGGTGGCCAATGGCGGCGCCGGCGGCATCCAAGTGTTGCAAGAGCAGAACGGCGCGCTGACCGACAATACAATCTATCCGGTCAGCAATTTGTTGGACGCCGTCAATGTGGACCTCTATCTGCTGGTGGACCCGGTCGCGGGCGCCGTGCAGCCCAAATACGCCATCGAGAGCGGCCCCGTCAACAATTTGGGTTCGCCGCTGACGCTGCAATCCAATCTAAAAAACGTCATTCAAAGCGCTGGGCAGGCCCTGGCTATCGGCCTCATCGCCACCTCGCGCGGCGCCGACCCCTTTGGCGCCACCTGGGATCACATCGACATTCTGCCCGTCACCAGCGGCCAGTGGACGGCGGTGAATTCCAGCAACGGCAGCAAGCCGCAGGCGCGCCATGAATCATCCTACGTCAACGTGGGCGACAAGTTTTATCTGCTGGGTGGACGCGGCGCCAAGACCGTGGATATTTTCGACCCGACGGCCCAAACCTGGGTCTCCGGCACACACAAGCCGCCCTTCCAGATTCACCACTTCCAGGGTGTGGAATATAACGGGCTGATCTACATTGTGGGCGCCTTTACCGGCTCCTATCCCGATGAGACGCCGGTGGCCAATGTTTACATTTACAACCCGGCCACCGATCTGTGGATCCAAGGCCCGCTGATTCCTGCCGAGCGTCGGCGCGGCGCCACGGGTGCGGCGGTTTACAACAACAAGATCTATATGGTTGGCGGCATCCAAAATGGCCACACTTCCGGCTGGGTTTCGTGGCTGGACGAGTTTGACCCCGGCACGGGGCAATGGACCACGCTGCCCGATGCCCCGCGCAATCGCGATCACTTTCACGCCGTGGTCATTGGCGATAAACTGTATGCCGCCGGCGGGCGCAACAGCGGATTGACCGGCGTCTTCGACGACACCATTGCCCAAGTGGATGTGTATAACTTCAGCACCGGCCAATGGACCACCATGCCCAACAACATCCCCACCGAGCGCGCCGGCGCCGCCACCGTGGTGGTGGACAACGATCTGCTGGTCATCGGCGGCGAAAGCGGCGCCGGCTCAGACGCTCACGTCGAAACCGAGGCGCTCAACGTCGCTACCGGTGAATGGCGTCCGCTGGATGATCTAATTCAGGGCCGCCACGGCACGCAGGCGTTGGTCTACGACGGCGCGGTTTACATTGCAGCCGGGGCGGGTCTGCGCGGCAGCGCGCCCGAACTGGATTCACAGGAGATGCTGCCGCTGGCGGTGACGTCGCCTACGCCCTCCAGCCTGAGCGCCGCGCCCGACCCGCTCCATTTCTTTGCGCAAGAGGCTGGCACATCCTCGGCCCCCGCCGCCATTACGCTCACCAACACAGGGGGCGCGGCCATCGACGTGACCGGCGTCTCGATCACGGGCGGCAGCGCGTCCGCCTTTAGCCATGATTTTGGTGCGCCCTTTGCGATAAGCGCCAGCGGCCACGCCACGCTCAACATTGTCTTTGCGCCGCTGACCGAAGGGCTAAAGACGGCCACGCTCAAAGTGACGCACAGCGGCCAGGGTTCGCCGCTCAACGTTACGCTCAATGGCGAAGCCACGGCGGGTGCTGCTGCCAGCGACATCCTGTATCGCGTCAACGCCGGTGGGCCGGAAGTGATCGGCGGCGATGGCTTGGGCTGGAGCAGCGACACCGACGAAAGCCCGTCGCCCTATCGCAGCGGCGGCAAAATCTATAGCACGTCCAGCGCGGTGACGCCCGACGAATCGGTCTCGCCCGACGTGCCCGCCGTGCTCTTCCAGACTGAGCGTTACGATCCGGTGGCCGCGAACGTCATGATGTGGGACTTCCCCGTGACGGCAGGCAAGAAGGTAGAAGTGCGCCTCTACTTTGCCGAGATCTATCTGCACAGCGGCAACAATAGCACCAGCGGGCCGCGCGTTTTCGATGTGCAGATCGACGGTGTTGTGCCGGCGGTGTTCAACGATCTGGATCTGTTTGCCGAGGTGGGCAGCAAGGTCGGCGTGATGAAGTCATTTGTCACCACCAGCGACGGCAATATCGACATTGACTTTATCCATGTGCAGCAGAATCCCAATATCAAAGGCATCGAGCTGGTGGACGTGACGCCCAACACGCCGCCCACGGTGGTCAACCCGCCGGGCAACGTGCAGGGCAACGTGGGCGATGGCCCCGCCGAGATCGACCTGAGCAACGTATTCACCGACGCCGAAGATGGCGCCGCCGGGCTGAGCCTGAGCATTGCCGACAACAGCAATCCCGCCCTGGTGACGGCGCAACTCAGCGGCAAATCGCTCCAGTTGAGCTACATCGGCAGCGCCGGCGGAACGGCGCAGATCACCATCAAGGCCACCGATAGCCGCGGCCTTTCCGTCACGGCCAGCTTTACGGTGACCGTCAACGGTAGTTCCAACACGGCGCCCACGGTGGTCACCGGTCTCGCTGATTTGACCGTGGGCGTGAATAGCGGCGATCTGGTGCTCAATCTGGCCAATGTGTTTACAGATGCTGAAGAACCGGCCTCGGCGCTGGCGCTGAGCGTGGCCGCCAATACGAATCCATCACTGGTCAATGCGCAGGTGAGCCGCCGGTCGCTGCGTCTCTCATTTGCGGCGGATAGCAGCGGCGTGGCCGAGATCACCGTGCGCGCCACCGATGGCGCCGGTCTGTTTGCCGAAGACACGTTCAAAGTGACAGTGAGCCCACAGGCCAACACGGCGCCCTATGTGCTGAATCCGATTGCCGACCAGACCGTGGGCAAAGACAGCCAGCCCACGACCCTCAGTTTGAGCAACGTCTTCCGGGACACCGAAGATGTCTCGGCCGTCCTCAAGCTGAGCGTGGAAGAGAACACGAATCCGGCGCTGGTCACCGCCGTGCTGAACGGAACCGAGCTAACGTTGACCTTTGCGCCCGGCATGGCAGGGGCAGCGCAGATCACCATTGGCGCCACCGATACCGGCGGCCTCACCACGACGGATACGTTCCAGATTACGGTGACCGAAGCGCCCAATCAGCCGCCGGTGGTGGCGGCCATGCCCAATCCGGTCATTGCCGAGGGCAAGGGGCTGAGTCTGGGCGTGGCGGCCACGGACCCCGATGGTGATGCATTGACGCTATCCGCCACTGGTTTGCCCACGGGAGCGACCTTGGAAGACAATGGCGACGGCACCGGCACGCTGCGTTGGACCACCGGTTTCGATGACGCCGGCGTACACGCCATCACCATCCAGGCGCGGGACGCAAAGGGCGCCCTGTCCAGCCGCGACGTGACAATTACAGTGACAAATGTCAACCGCTCACCAGAATGGACCGCAGTGGCCGAACAGACGATCATCCAGGGCGCGATGCTACAGTTGACCGTCCACGCGGCAGACCCAGACGGCGATGCTTTGACGCTGTCGTCCACTGGGTTGCCCGCCGACGCTGCGTTTACGGACAATGGCGATGGCTCAGCGACGATCACGTGGCAGGCCGCTGGGGGCGGTGTCAACTCGTTCACGGTGACGCTGACGGCTACGGACTCCAGTGGATTGAGCGCCCAAACGTCGTTCACAGTACGCACGGCACCCCCGATTGAGGAAATAAAGTCGCGCCAGTATATGCCATTCATATTCTTTGAAGGGCAGCCGTAGAGTAAGTCTGAATTTGTTTGTGGGAAAATTTATCTAATTTTACCTGGACCTGCATCGCGCTAACAATGCTCCCCGGGCCAAGTCGAATGCCCCCACTTATTTCGATTGGAACGTTGGAGGAAACGTATGTTTTTTGGGATTCTGCACGTCAATGGTCGACGTTCAAAAGAAATGTTGCCGGAGACAAATATCTTCAATTTGCCAAATGACCATTTGGGCAGCGGTCGTTCGGTGGCTTTTGTCCACAGCGGCGCGTTTTCACACGCCAATCAAAGTTTATTGGCTGCCCTACAACGCCAATTTGCCCATGATCCGCAGCTGCGCGATGTGCGCTTTGCTGTGCTGGACCTCATGCCCATTGTGCGCAACAGCCGTGAGATTCTGCTGGCCAATCTGGTCCACGTGTATCGCGAATTTGGCCACGATATTTTGACCAAGCGTAAGAGCTTTCAGCGTGCGTTTTACGCCACAACGTATCTATTTCGCAAGCGCAGCGAACTGGCCGCCCGCTTTGTAGCCAGCGCGCCGCGCCTTTTCTCCATGCAAACGCAGTCGCTCTTTGACGCCAGCACGCCGGGTGTTCCCCACTTCCTATATACGGATCACACCATGTTGGCCAATTTGCATTATCCCGATGTGCAGAGCCGTCAAACGCTGGGCGTATCCGAAAAGTGGCTGCGCATGGAAAGATCGCTTTACAACAAGGCAACGGCCAACTTTACCATGAGTCTCAATATCAGCCGCTCTATATCTGAAGATTATGGCTGCACACCGGCACAAGTCGTGCTTGCCTTGGCGGGTGGCAATGTGGCGGAGGCTGTGGTCCCCCATCACAAAGATTACACAAAAAAGAACATTCTCTTTGTAGGCATGGATTGGGCGCGCAAAGGGGGGCCGCAGCTTGTAGAAGCGTTTCGCCGGGTGCGCCGCCAGCATCCCGACGCGCAACTAACTGTGGTGGGCTGCTCGCCGCCGGTGAATTTGCCGGGCTGCCGCGTGGTCGGACATGTCCCCAAGGCGGAAGTGGCCAAATATTATGATGAGGCCACGCTCTTCTGCATGCCGACCCGGCTGGAGCCCTTTGGCTTTGTCTTTTTAGAGGCCATGCAGCACGGGCTGCCGCTGGTGGCCACCAACATCGGCGCCATCCCCGACTTTTTGCATCATGGCCGCAACGGCTATTTGAGCGAGCCCAATGACGTAGATGGGCTGGCCAATGCGCTGTGTCGCTTGTTGGATGATCCGCAGAAGCGTCAACAGTTTGGCCAGCAAAGCGTACAAATGGTGCAGCCTTATAACTGGGACAACGTGGCCCGCATAATGACCGAGACTATCCAACAGCACATTGTGGTGGCGCCAACTGCCCACACCATACCAGTTGCTCAGGAGATGATGCAGCCCGCGTGAACGGAGATTGTCCATTTATATATGATCTGGAACCGCAGGTTGCGCCGATAAGCGCAGCTTTTGATAGTACAAACAAAAAATCAGTCGACCGCAATGCTCGGCGACTGAGCCTGTCGAAGCCAGAGAGCATTGCGATCTACTGAAAATCTTTAAAATCTGCGTAATCTGTTGATCTTATTTTCCCTGTTTTGTGAATTGCCAGAGAATGAGATAGCAGATTTTATGGCCGATCTTGAATATGCTATACTTATTCAAATTTATTGAGCTGATCATATATAAACGGAGGCAACCGTGCGCGTTAGCTGTCTGCAAGAAAATCTGGCCAAGGGGCTTTCCATTGTGGGGCGCGCCGTTTCATCGCGCAGCACACTGCCCATTTTGGGCAACATTTTGCTAGAAGCCAAAAACAACCAGCTGCGGCTGGCCGCCACCAATTTGGAAGTGGGCATCAACTGCTGGATTGGCGCCAGGGTGGAAGATGAGGGCGCCATCACCGTGCCGGCGCGCCTGCTGACCGAGTTTGTCAACAGCCTGCCCGCCGACCGCATCGACATGGAGCTGGCCGTGCGCACGCAAACGCTGCACCTGCGCTGCGCCCGCTACGATGCCAACATCAAAGGCATCGAGGCCATCGATTTTCCCATTATTGTGACTGCGGGTGTGGATGTCGCCGATGACGACGATGATGAGCAATCGCACGTGCTGGACGGCATCCACGTGGAGTTGGAAACTGATGGTCTGCGCAAAATGGTGGACCAGGTCGTCTTTGCCGCCTCCACCAACGAAAGCCAGCCCACGCTCAACGGCGTCGAGGTGACCTTTAACCAGAGCACGCTCAAAATGGCGGCCACCGACGGCGTGCGCCTGAGCGTGCGCAGCGTCAACTTGATTCAAGACGGCATGGAGGAGATCGGCGAGCCGCTTAAGGTGATTGTGCCGGCCAAGTCGCTGGGCGAAATGGCGCGCATCAGCGCCGACGCCGATGAAGGGAAGCCGGTGCAGGTGATCATCTCCGAACCGCGCAACCAGATTCTCTTTCAGGTGTGGGGCAAAGGGAACGAAGGGCGCGGCGTCTTTGAGCGCGTGGAGATGGTCAGCCAGCTCATCAGCGCCCGCTTTCCCGATTATAACGTGATTATCCCCAAGGGCTTTGAGACGCGCACCGTCATGGACACGGCCACCTTCTTAAAAGCCGTGCGCGTGGCGTCGCTCTTTGCGCGCGACAGCTCCAACGTAGTGCGCATGGCCATTGCGCCGGGCAATGGTAATAGAGATGGCCAAGTGCGCCTGACCGCCACCAGCGTCGAAATGGGTGACAACGTCAACGAACTGGACGCCATGGTCGAAGGCGACGGGCTGGAGATCTGCTTTGGCGCCCATCTGCTCTCCGACGCGCTCAGCCACATGGATCAGCCGCAGGTGGTGCTGGAAACCACCCAGCCCACGCGCCCCGGTCTTTTTCGGCCCGTGGGTATTGGCGAAGAGGAGTATATCCACATCGTCATGCCCATGAATCCGCCGGGTAGTTGACAATCCCACCACCGGTTGAAACTGATAGACACCAAAGCAAAGCGGCTTAAGCCGCTTTGCTTTGGTGTCTATTCTACCCCGCCCCCATCGCCATATCCAACGACCGGTAGCGCGGCTGCCAATGCCAACTGTCGGTGGCGCCGATGAGCGGTTTGTAAATCTCCGGCACGCTGTCGATAAAGGCCTGGCTGGGTTCTTGACCGGGCCAGGCGCGGAACATGGGCGGCGTGTAGCCGCCGATAATGATGACGCGTTCGCGGTCGCTGCGCAGTTGCCCAGTGGCGTGGATCAGCGATTCGGCAAAGAGCAGGGTGGAACCGGCCGGGGCGATAAATTGATGGATCAGCGAGGGGTCTTCGTAGGCACAGGCAATCAATTGCGCTTGCGGCGCTTTGATCTTGTGGCTGCCGGCGATCACCACCGTGCCGCCATCGTCTGGCCCCAGCTCGGTGAGATTGGTCAGCGTCTTGACAAAGTTGCAGTGGAAGAGCCCATTTTCGGTGTACGTTCCCAGATCGGGGCGCGTGCCGGTGTGAAAACCAAAGCGCACCGGCGCCGCCGGGTCAAAATCGGCCGGGCGTGAATTGATGATCGCCTCCGACTCTTCCAGCCGCACAGTGCCGCCCACAAATTCCTCGGCCATGGCCACCAGGCGCGGATGCGTCAAATAGGCCAAAATGGCCGGGTCGGCTTCCACCACGTGGGCAAAATGGACATGATGGGGCAAATAGGTGGAAAAGCGAGCGCCGCGCACCACCGCATTTTCCGGGTCGCCCGTGGCGTTCAAATCGCGTTTGAGCTTTTGCAACGCTTCGCGGGTCTGCCCCACTTCATCGGCGGTGAGCGTATTTTCAACGATCACATAGCCATAAACATCCAAATGCAGCCGCTGCGCCGGGGTGAGGGCCGGAAAGGGCTTATGATAGCCGTTGTCGCCGCTATTGTGCGTGTTGGATTGTCCATTTGTTTGCATCATGCTATCCCTTCATGCCTGTCAACGTAATGCCTTGAATAAAGCGTTTTTGGGCAAAGAAAAAGAGCACCACAATGGGAATGGTGATGACGGTGGCCGCCGCCATCATCAGATCCCACTGGGTGCGATATTGGCCGCGCAGTTATGCGCCAGCCCCACCGCCAGGACATAATTATCATACACCCTACAAACGCGCCGTCAAAGCGACTCTATGATGCGACATTTCAAAACCCCAACCCGCGCTCTTTCATGCTCACAAAGCGGTTGCGCCCGATGACCAGGTGGTCCAACACGTCAATGTCAAGCAGCCGCCCCGCCTCCACCATCATCTGGGTGGCGCGCACATCTTCGGGGCTGGGCGTGCTGGGGTCGCCGCATGGGATGGTTGTGGACCACCACCACGGCCGCGCTGTTAGCGCCGCCACCGCCTCGCCGGAAAGCTTCGCCCACACGCACCACGGCCGTGTTGAGGCTGCCGCTGTAGACCGTGGTAATTCGCATGATTCGATTTTTCGTATCCAAAAGGACGGTTCGCATCTGCTCCTGCTCCAGCAGCCCCATCTCCAACATGAGCAGATTGGCCACGTCCACCGGCGCTCGCACCTGCAAACGCTCCTCCGGCGCCGCAGCCATCGCAATGCGCTTGCCTAATTCGAGCGCGGCCTGAATTTGCGCCGCCTTGGCCTGGCCCTAGTCCGTGGGTCTGGCACAGTTGGTCGAAGCTGGCCTGGGGCCAATCCGGTCAAGCCGCCAAACTGGGTGAGCACGCGCTCGGCCATGCGGATCACATTTTCGCCGCGGCCGCCCACGCGCAAAATGATGGCCAGCAGCTCGGCGAAACTGCTGGAACGCGCCGGCGCCGGCATAGGCCATACGCGCTCGCGCGCGACCGCATGTCTTGGGCAGGTCGTGAATAGTCGGCGTATAGTCCGCCGCCTGCGGCGCTCTTCGTGGATGAGGCCATTGTTTTTGCTGCGCATGTTGTTGATTCTCCCATGAAGTGAGTACCTTGTTTTGGAAAATCCTATCAACTTTAGCAGCAAAAAGCTATAGTACGCTGGTCATGTTTGGGCGGGGAATTTGAGGGGAAGGGGAGAAAGGGGGAAGGGGAGAAAGGGGGAAGGGGAGAAAGGGACACCCCTGCTCCCTTTCTCCCCTTCCCCCTTTCCAGTTTTTAGCGCGGAATCCCCGTGATCCGAATCCCGCTGCCTTTCACCTTATGGCGGATGTTGATGCCGATGAGGATGGCGGTGAAGCCTTCGACCACCGAGGAATTGGCCAGCGGGCCGGCGTCGATGCCGAAGAAGCCGGCGGCTTGCGCCAGCTCGATGGTGATCTGTTTGGCCGCCTTGGCATCACCGGTCACCAGCACGTCGCAGTCAGGCTGCCAATTCAGGTCTTTGAGATGGGTGGCGGAGATGTTTTGGAAGGCGGCCACGACTTGCACATCATCGCCCAATGCGGCCTGTAATTGGGCCTGCGCCTCCTGGGCGGCGGACCCAGCCGTTGGCTGCCAGACAGTGGAAACTTTGGGTGGTTGCAGCGGCGCCACCACGCTGATCACCACCTTGCCCCGGCACTGTTCGGCAATGTCGGCCAGCGTGTTTTGCTGCGCACCATACGGCACGCTGAGCACAATAATCTCAGCGGTGGCAGCGGCGTCTGCATTGGCCAGGCCTCGCAATTTGGATGTACCGGCTGGCAGCAGTTCATTCAATTCAGCCACAGAGGCTTCCGCCTTTTCCACACTGCGGCTGCCAATCATCACCCGATAGCCAGCCGCCGCCCAGCGCAGCGCCAGCCCGGACCCTTCCGCCCCCGTGCCGCCAATAACGGCGATTGATGGTTTAGACATTTATTTGTCCTTAAGTTTAAGTTTTATGGCCTTATCTCTCACCTGCCAATTGCAAAACACGCTCAACAAGCGGGTCACTTATTCGGATCCCAGCCTGACGCAAACGAACAATTTCCGACTCTATGCTTTGCACATACCCTTGCTCTTTGGCACGCAAAAGTACGCCCAACGCTCCAGTGACCGATAAGCCAAGACGCTGGGCATGTCGGCGGCCCAGGCGTTCATCAATTATGACAAGATCGGCCTGTCGCTCTAAAGCCAAGACGATTACCTCCTCCTCGCCGCGATCCAGATCGCTCAGTAAATCTGCCCGGTCAGGCTCGGCTAGAGGTACAGTCTGGATATATGATGCTGATTGAATCTCGTTGGCGCCAGCACGCGTGCCGCCTGGTAACAATTCTGCCTTCACAGCAGGCGGAATCCAGATTTCGCCATATAGGTGCTGCAACAAATCAAGCCGTTGCAGCACCGCCAGAGTGATGATTGGTGTTGTATTTGAAATCACAATGCGCTCTATGTCAGGCATTGGCGAAATCACCTTCTAATTCAACAGGGTCGACGCCGACCGGAGAAAGGCTATATTTTTCTAATTCAAAAATAAAATTCACACGATTAATGCCAGCAATTTTTGCGGCCATACCGGTGGTTATGCGCCCCATTTCATAAAGCTTTACAGCCAAAAGCATACGCGCCTCATTTTCAAAGCGATCTGGCGTTACTTTTAACGACAAAAGCAGTTCATCGGGATACGGTATTGTCAATTGATACATATGCACCATCCTTTGACTAACCCAAAATCATTTCCCTCAAGCAAACACATTATAGCAAAAAGCCACGGAATACCTTTAACCAAATGACGCCCAATACCGTTCCCACGTCTGCTTGGCCACCGTGCGGCTGCGCGCCGTGATCTCGGCCTCATCCACGGTGAGCAGCTCTCGGTTGCGCATGAGCGTTTGACCGTGGCAGATGGTGCTGTGGACGTGGCTGCCGCTGACGCCAAAGAGAATATGCCAGGGCAGGTTGGCGACGCTGAGCGGCGTGGTCGGGTAGTAATCGAGCAGGATCAGGTCGGCGTATGCCCCCGGCGCGATGATGCCCACCGGCTTTTCAAAGAAGCGGGCGGCCAATTGGCGGTTATTGTGGACCGCCATCTGCATCACCTTGTCGGCGCCCAGATAGCGGGGGTCGCTGTGCGTCACCTTTTGCAGTAGATCGGCCACCTTCATCTCGGTGAACATGTCGTTGCTAAAGCCGTCGTTGCCCAGGCAAACCGCCATACCGCCCGCCAGCATCTGCGTAATGGCCGCCACACCCACGGCATTGTTCATATTGGAGCGGGGCTGATGCGTCACAAAGGTTTGCGTGTCGCGCAGCAGCGCCATTTCCCAGGCGTCGATGTGGATGCAGTGGGCCATAATGCTCTGCGGCCCGGTAATGCCAAAATCATGCAGCCGCGGCGCCACCCGTTTGCCCGACTTGGCCAGGCTGTCATACTCATCGACAAAATGTTCGGCCACATGGATGTGAAAGCGGCTGTCGCACTCGGCGCGGCAGGCGGCCAGCGTTTCATCGGAGAGAGTCAAGCTGGCGTGCAGGCCAAAGGCAGCAGCCAGCCGACCGCCGCCGGACTGTTGCGCTCGCTGCATAAAACGCACATTTTCGCGAATGCCCGCCTGGGCCGCGTCCACTCCATCGCGGTCGGTCACTTCGTAGCAGAGCGCCGCCCGCAGACCGCCCTGCGCCACCGCCTGCGCAATCACGTCCAGGCTGCCGTCAATGGCCGTTTGGCTGGCGTGGTGATCAAAGAGCGTGGTGGTCCCGTTGCGGATGGCGTCCACCAGACAGACCTCCGCCGAACTGCGCACGCCGTCCAGGTCCAGCGCCCGATCCAGTTTCCACCAAAGCTTGGCCAGAATTTCAGGGAAATCTTTGGCTGGCTCGCCCGGAATATACATGCCGCGCGCAAACGCGCCGTAAAAGTGGGTGTGTGCGCAGATCTGTCCGGGCATCAGCACCAGCCCATGTGCATCCCAGCGCTCATCATTCGGGTGCGCCGCCAGCAAATCCGCCGCCGCGCCCACGGCGGTGATCTCGTCATCAGCGTAGCGCACGGCGCCGTTTTCAATAATGCGACTTTCGTCGTTAAAGGTGATCACGGTGGCGTTGTGTATGATCATGGTTAGGTCCTATTGGTAGTTGGTTGCTGGCATACAGTTACGCAGAGAGAGCCGCTGCGAGTGCAGCGCACGGCGGACAACTCGGCTGCAAGTTCGAGAGCGGCTGACGCCGTGCAATGCACTCTTCGCTCCCGCAGTGGCGCCCATCTCTACTCCTCTACTTTCCCTACCGCGCGCAACGTCGCCTCGCTCAGCATCTCCGCCGCCACCGCGCCGATCAGGCTGGCTGGTGCGGATTGGTTGCCCAACGACAGAGCAAAAACTGTGTCGCCATCGGACGCCGTGTGGATGGGATTGATGACGCGAGCCAGGCCGTCATGGGCCATTTGCGCCACTTTGGTCGCCTCGGTTTTGGTGAGCGCCACATTGGTGGCCACGACGGCAATGGTGGTGTTGGCGCCGGGAAAAAGGTTGGCATGGCTCAACTGGCTTTCGATTGTCTGGCGCGGGCTGGCAAAAGTGCCGTCATCCAAGCGCGCGCCGGCAATGACCCGTTGCGTAGCCGGATCGATGACGCTGCCAATGGCGTTGACCGCCACCAGCGCGGCCACCACGATGCCTTGGCCGAGCTGGCGGGAAGCCGTACCCAGCCCGCCTTTGCTGGCGCGGTCCAGACCCAGCATTTTGCCCACGGTCGCCCCCGTTCCCGCGCCCACATTGCCTTCGGCCACGGTTCCGGCGCTGGCGGCGACGCAGGCCGCATAGCCGGCGGCGGCATCGGGCCGCACGTTGGGGTCACCCATGACCAGGTCAAAAAGCACGGCGGCGGGCACAATGGGCACTTTGGCCACGCCCACATCAAAGCCGTAGCCGTGCTCCTCCAGCCAGCGCACCACCCCATCGGCGGCGGCCAGGCCAAAGGCGCTGCCGCCGGTCAACAGCACGGCGTTGACGCGGTCCACCGTGCAGACCGGGTCGAGCAGCGCAATCTCGCGCGTACCGGGCGCGCCGCCGCGCACGTCCACACCGGCCACCGCCCCCTCCGGGCAAAGAATCACGGTGCAGCCGGTGGCGGCTGCGGCGTCGGTCCAATGGCCCACGCGCAGGCCAGAAATATCGGTCAGGGAATTGTACATTGGCATATTGTAGAAACTGTTGATTTATACGGCTCTCATGCGGTTGAAAAAAGGTAGCGGCGGTTGAGTAGGCTGGGGCAGTTTCCAGCCGTATCGCTTGTACTGAGTGCGAAGCGTACCGAAGTGAAACCATAGCGGGTCAATCACATGAGATCCCAAAGAGCGCAAATGCTTCACGCCAAGCCACCGAGGCGCAACGATGTTACGTAGGTCACTCTTGCAGAGTGACACCTGTGGTAAACCCACCATGTGACTCTGCAAAAGTGACCTACGAATTTACAACAGCAAACCTGGATGCTCAATCGCCCGCCGCAAATCGGCCAGAAAGCGGCCGGCCAGCGCGCCATCCACGGCCCGGTGATCGGCGGTTAAGTTGAACGTGGCCAGGCTGCGCGCTTCAATGCGCCCATCTTCCAAAACGTGCGGACGCTGCGCCACGCGCCCCACGGCTAGGATTGCCGCCTGCGGTGGATTGAGAATGGCTGTAAAGTGATCGACACCAAACATGCCCAGATTGGAAATTGTAAAGGTGCCGCCACTAAGATCGGCGGGCTGCAATTGGCCCGCGCGGGCGCGGGTCGAAAGATCATCCAATTGAGCGGCAATTTCAATCAGCGACAAGCGATCGGCGTGATGGATGACCGGGACCAGCAGCCCCTCCTCCACCGCCGTGGCCACGCCAATGTTGACATCGGCCCACTCGGTGATCTGCGTCCCCGCAAAGCTGGCGTTAATTGCGGGATGCCGCTGCAGCGACCAAGCGCAGGCGCGCACCAAAAAAGCGGTCAGCGTCACTTTGACACCCGCATCATTGCCGACGCTGCGCAGATCTGCCACCACTTCCTGCGCCCGGCCCATGAGCATCTCCATGCCCACCACAAATTGGGGGGCATCCTGCACGCTGGCCGTAAGCCGCTGGGCAATAGTGCGGCGCATGGTGCTCAACGGCACAACGCGGCGAATGGCCAGTTGGCCCGTCGCAGGCGGTCTATCCGTCGGGGTCGGCGCGGCGACTGGCTCTGGTGCGGCCAGCGGGGGCGCAAAGGCCGCCGCCGCAACCTGCACATCCACCGACTGGATGCGTCCATGGGGGCCGCTGCCGGCCACCTGCGCCAGGTCAACGCCGAGTTCGCGCGCCAAGCGGCGGGCGGCGGGGACGGCGCGAATTTTGTCAATGGGGGCCGCGGTGGATGTAACGGGCTGTTGGCTTTGCAAATAACTTTCCACATGGGCGCGCGTAATGCGTTTGCCATCGCCCTGCGCCAGCGCCGCCACATCGACGCCGTGCGATTCAGCCAGCCGCGCCGCCACCGGCGTGACCACTGGCTTGGCGGATTCACCGGCGCCATTGGCGCGCACCGGCGCACTTTCCAGTAGCGGCAGCGTTTCGCTCGCGGCCAGGATAAAGGCGATGGTCTGGCCAATGGGGATCACATCCGCGGCGGCGGCGCGGATGCCGGCCAGCACGCCGCTGGCCGGCGACTCCACCTCCATGGTGATCTTGTCGGTCTCGACTTCCAAAATGGCGTCCCCCTTTTGCACCACGTCTCCCTCCTGCTTGAGCCATTGGAGCACGGTGCCGGTCTCTTGCGCCATTTCAAATTTAGGCATAATCACGGGTGTCGGCATGAATCACTTTCTTGCAGAAGATTTTTTCTGATCAACAGATTACACAGAATTGAAAGATTAAAAAATCTCTGAAATCTGTGTAATCTGTTGATCATGGCTTTTTTATATCGAATCATCTTGATCGAGTCGCCGGCCGGCGGCATCGACCCACGGTTCTTCGCGAATCTCGGTTTGCACGCGGGGACCGCGTTCGCCCATGACCAGACGGCCGGTGACGTGGACCGGGTCGTGCTGAAAGACGAGCAAGGCGTCGCGCGCCATGGCGTCATCGATGAGCGTGCGTTTGGTCTCCATGCTGGTCAGCGGGAAAATGTCGAACGAGGGCACCCAGGCCAGCCGGTCGAGCTGCACGGCGCAATTGGCGGCGTCGCCCAGAAAGAGCAGACTTTCGCCGCCATCTTCCACCCAAACCACCTGCAGCGCCGCCGTGTGGCCGGGCGCAATCTGGGTGCGCACGCCGCGGGCCAACCGCTGCGGACCGGCTGCCACTTCCAACACGTTGCGCACCAAAAGCGGCTCCCAATTTTCAGCGAAAAAGGTGGCGGCGGTGCGCTCGTTGGGGAACGACGCCTCGGCCAGATCCAACCGCTGGCAGATGTAGCGCGCATTGGGAAAAGTGGGCACAATGGGGCCGGGGCTGTGGTGCGGCGTGTCGAAACGGGTGCAGCCGCCCACGTGGTCGGCGTGCAGATGGGTCATGAGCACAATGGCCACATCGGCGGCGTCGAAGCCCACGCTGCGCATATCGTCCAGCAGCCGCTCGCTACGGTCACCAATTTGCAAAATGCGCCGCTGCTTTTGGGGTATTTTGTCGCCATAGCCCGTATCGACCAGAATCAAACCCACATCAGATTCGATGAGCAGCGAACGGGCGTCAAAGGGCGCCTGGTTCTTGGCATTGGGCATGAGCACTCGTTCCCACAGGACGCGCGGCACCACACCAAAGAGGGCGCCGCCATCCACCACGTGCAGACCGTCGCTCAAAATGTGGCAGCGGATGGAGCCGACGGTGAACGTATAAGCCATTACGGAAAAGGTCCTTTCGTTGGCGCGCACGGGATGCTATGCAGCCAGGGCAAGTGCGGCCAGGGCATTTTTGAAAAGTGCATTTACCATGCCAAACAGATCGTCCAATTTATCGGTCGTGGTTGACATTTTTTCCATATTAAAAATATGTTTGGCCAGAGAGCCAAATTGCCATAGCTGGCCATCGGTCACCATGCCATAAATGGGGATGTCGAGAGCATCATTCATTTTCTGAGCGGCGACCATGCCCGCCAAACATTGACCCCACCCCTGCTCAAAGTCGTTCTTCTTGGCTTCGATTACAATGAGCAAAGGCTCTCCCAATACCGTTTTGCCCAAAGCGGATCGGGTGGCCACCAGATAGTCGGGCACTCCAGTAAGCGTCTCATTCACCGTGATTGTAGGGTGACTCCACAGCGCCAAATGGTCGGCGTAATGGCGAAACACCTCTTTGAGGACAGGGAAAATAATGGTTTCGCAACGGGAGGTCTCCGAACTCAGCACGTTGATATATTTCATCGTGAATTCGTAATCAGCCAGGAACGCTGGTGATGGACTCAGCGGCGCGGGTGTTAGAACTGTTGCATCTTTATAGACAATATGATAGCGCTGCTGCACGGCAGATATTGAGCTAAAATCACGAAACGCCATTCGTCATCCTTTCGCTACATGTCCAACATTTGCAGAACTCTCTGCTGGCCAAATTATATCACATGATCTGACGGATAGACCATCACTCGCTGATTTGAACCCCACGCCGAAACCGCCTATAATTCAAAATTATGAATAACGCAACCCCAGACGACGAAATCGAAATCCGCCCCGGCATGGAGCCGCTGACGCCTGAAGAGTTGGAGCGCTTCTTGGCGCGCGCCCGCGCGCAAGGACGCACGCTCACTTCCGAGGAGCAGTACGCCATCTTTGGGCCGCCGCCCGAGAAGCCCGCACCCCAGCCGCTTTATGAGGATGTGGCGGAGATGGAGGCCGCGCCGCTGACGGCTGGGGAGGTGGATGCGCTGGCGCACCGCTTCTTCGGGGAACTGGATGTCATGGCGCCACCCATCCCGCGCCTGATCCAGGGCGTGATCTTTGATTTTGACTTTACGCTGGCACAATTGACGCGCCCCATTGATGAACTGATGGAAGAGGGTGCACGCCAGGCCGAAGCTTACATGCGCGCCACCGGCATGGAGCTACCGGACGAATTCTGGCATCAGATTGTGGAGGCGCGGCGTTTTGCCGAGGAAAAGTCGGAGGAGGAGCAGGAAGAACACATTGCCGACGACGCCATGAGTTTCCTGCTCCAATTTTTTGGCTACCCGGCCAGCAAAATGGACCCGGCGGTGCTGCGCCGCGCCGTGGATATTTTCTACGCGCCCGAGATGACGGCGTGGCAGCCGGCAGCGGGCGCCGTCGATCTGCTGCGTCAGCTTCACGCCGAGGGGTACAAGCTGGCGCTGCTGGCCAACTATAACTGTGACCGCGTCTTTCAGCGCATGGTCGACTATGCCGGCTTTCGCCCCTATTTAGACATGGTCCTTTCCAGCAGCAGCGTAGAGCGCCGCAAGCCCGACGAGATATTTTTCAATTTGGTGTTGGAGCGTTGGGATGCGCTGCCCCACGAGGTGATTGTGGTGGGGGACAGCTTGGTGCATGACATCAAAGGCGGGCTGGATTTGGGGGCGTTTACCGTGCAGGTGCAGGGGCCAACATCGATGCAGATTGCGTATCAAAATGAGCAGGCCGACCATCAAGTCCGCCCCGATGCCATCATCGATGATCTGACGCAATTGCCGGCCCTGGTTCAGCAGTGGGCGATTGGCTAATTCTCTTGCAGGCTGTCGAAGTGAAGATTTTTGTACACGGATTTGGCGGATTTACACTGATTTTTTGGCCATTTTGACGCTTAAATCAGCGAAAATCCGCGTTCATCCGTGTACAAAATTGGTTTTTCTCTTAATCACCCTTTGGCGGCGATTTTGGCCCAGGAATCGCGCAACGTCACGGTGCGATTAAAGACCGGTTTGCCCGGCGCGGAATCGGGGTCCACGCAGAAGTAGCCCAGCCGCTCAAACTGATAGCGGGCGCCGGGCTCGGCATTGGCCAAGCTAGGCTCCACCAGCGCATTGGCAATCACCTCCAGCGAATCGGGATTCAGGTTGTCGGTGAAGTCGCCATCGTCGTCTACATCGTCCGGGTTTTCGGCGGTGAAAAGGCGGTCATACAGGCGCACCTCGGCGGGGATGGCGTGCTCTGCCGACACCCAGTGGATGGTGCCGCGCACTTTGCGGCCATCTGGCGCATTGCCCCCGCGCGAGTCGGGATCCCACGTGCAGCGCAGCTCGATCACCTCGCCATTCGCATCTTTGATCACCTCATGGCACGTAACCAGGCAGGCATAGCGCAGCCGCACTTCCTGCCCAGGCGCCAGTCGATGCCACTTGCGCGGCGCATCCTCCATAAAGTCGTCGCGCTCCACGTAAAGCTCGCGGGAGAAGGGCACCCTGCGCGTGCCGGCCGATTCATCCTCGGGGTTGTTGATGGCCTCAAATTCTTCGGTCTGCCCCGCGGGGTAATTTTCGATGACCAGCTTGAGCGGATTGAGCACGCCCATGACGCGCAGCGCCCGCATGTTCAGATCCTGGCGGATGCAATATTCGAGCAGCGCCATATCCACCGTGCTGTTGGTTTTGGCCACGCCGATGCGCTCGCAAAAGTCGCGGATGGCTTCGGGCGTGTAGCCGCGGCGGCGCAGACCGGCCAGCGTGGGCATGCGCGGGTCGTCCCAGTCGGTCACGTGGCCTTCGTTGACCAGGCGCGTCAGCTTGCGCTTGCTGAGCACCGTGTAATTGAGCTGGAGGCGCGCAAATTCGATCTGCTGTGAATGGTAGATTTCCAGCGTATCGAGATACCAATTATAGAGCGGACGGTGGTCGGCAAATTCCAGCGTGCAGATCGAGTGCGTAATGCCCTCAATCGAGTCGGATTGGCCATGCGCCCAGTCGTACATGGGATAGATGTTCCACTTGTCGCCCGTGCGGTGGTGCTCGGCGTGCAGGATGCGATACATGACCGGGTCGCGCATGTTCAGATTGCCGGACTTCATGTCGCCCTTGGCGCGCAGCACGCGCGAGCCGTCGGGAAATTCGCCATTTTTCATGCGTTCAAAGAGGTCTAAATTTTCTTCGACGCTGCGCTCGCGGTAAGGACTCTCTTTGCCTGGCGCGGTCAATGTGCCGCGATAGGCACGCATCTCCTCGGCGCTCAGGTCGTCCACATAGGCGCGCTTCTCTTGGATGAGCTGCACGGCCCACTCATAAAGCTGGTCAAAATAGTCAGAGGCGTAGCGCACCTCGCCCTCCCATTCAAAGCCCAGCCATTTGACGTCCGCTTGGATGGCGTCGACAAAATCGGTCTTTTCTTTGGTGGGGTTGGTGTCGTCAAAGCGCAGGTTGCATTTGCCGCCAAACTCCTGGGCCAGGCCAAAGTTGAGACAGATCGATTTGGCGTGGCCAATGTGCAAAAAGCCATTGGGCTCGGGGGGAAAACGCGTGTGGACGCGGCCCTCATATTTGCCGCCGGCCGTATCGTCGGCCACAATCTCGCGGATAAAGTCGGTTGAAACAGTAGGTTCTGCCGTTGCCATGATCAAGTCCTTGCAGTGGGGGATCAGCAGATTGCACAGATTAAAAATCTTTCGAATCTGTGTAATCTGTTGATCAACGAATAAAATCTTTATGACGCTCGCATAGCATATCGTCCCATTGTACCCGATCTGGGCTGACTTTCCGAACAGCGAACGCGTTCATTTTGAAGAAGTTGATCTTACTGCCCGACTGACCGTAAGCTGTGTGCTTCCTGGGCAGTTTCACCGCCATGATTCCACCAGCCAGTCGCGGATCGCAAATCCGGCTCAAAGATCAGCTCAAAATCGCCGCCATCCTCGCCCTGGCTCCACTGGCCGGCAAAGCGCCAGCGCCCATCATCGGCCGGGAACAATACACCGCTCAGTTCGCCTTCCAGATGATCATAACGGATCGTCAAACGGTCGTTGACGGCGGCAATCTCGGTCACAGCAGCGCTGCCGTTGGGCCATTCGTATTGATAGCCACCCTCTAAAAATGACCGCTGCACTTGCCGCGCTGCCTCCGACGCCGCCACAGTTATACTGGCCGTGGGGGTCGGTATGGAAGTTTGCGCAACTGGCTCAGCTTGAGATTCGGATGCAACTGGCGCCGTTTGAGATTCGGGCGCAACTGAGTCCGCTTGAGATTCGGCACGCGGTGCGAGAATTTCTAAGGGCAGCCATCCCTGTTGAATCAGCGCTGCGTTGTCGGGGTCCACCAGCATCACAAAGCCCCACTCGCCGCTGCCATAGGACTGCGCACCCGGGCCAACTTGCAGCAGCGTCACCGGCCAATCGACCGGAATCAAGCGGAAACCGCTCTGCTCGTTGTCGGGGTTGCTCAGGAGATAATCGCCTGTGGACCCGCCATAGCTGATCACGCGCCCATAGACAAACGGCAAATCGGCGCGATTAGAGACCAGTCGAAATTGCAGATCGGCCGGCAGCGCAGCGGGCGAGCCTTCAAATGTAAAAAAGCCGGTGCGAATCCAGCCTTCAACATTTTCCGCCGCACGCACCTTGGCCCATTCCACGGTCACTTGGAGTACGGGCAATCGATCGGGGGAATGCACCACAGCCAGCCGCTCCGCATTGACATCGGGTTCGGCAAAGATGCTCATATTGGCGTCGGGCGCCAGCGCGTACAGCGCAATCTCCGTTTGGGCGGCTTGCGTAGCCCGCGACTGCACCTGGTCGATCTCCTGCACCACGGCCTCAATGGTGGCGGTGGCCGCCAGATCGGGCGTTGGCGTGATCTCGGGTGGTGGAATGACAGGGACGGCCGTGTCGCTGCTATTGCCTCCCGCCCCGGCCGCGGTTGGCGATGGGGGTGGCGTGGCCGTGGGCGTTTGAATCAACGCCTGTATATCGGCCGCCAGTTTCAAAGCACTTTTGCGTTCTTGATCGGCCGCCGCAAAGGCCGCCACCGCCGTCGATTCAGCAATCCGGGCGTTGACGGCCTCGCGGGCGGCCTCGGTGGCGCCCGCCTCCGCCTCGACGCGTAGCGAAACCGCGGCGGCGCGGGCAATCTCCGCTTCCGCCTCAGCCGTCTCTGCGGCCAGCGCTTTGAGCACAGCTTCCTGCTGGGCGATGTCGGCGGCTTGTTCATTTTGACGCGCAGATCGGGTCTGGTAGAGAGCCCAGACGGTTAAGGCCGCAAAAATCACCACCAAAAGCGCTCCACCCGTAATGATTTGGCGGCGGCGACGAAATTTCAGCGCAGTATCGGCATCCTGACCGGCCTGAATAAACTCTTTTTCTATGGCCGAAAATTGATTGGGATGCAGTTCAAGCTGTCTAGCCGCATCGGCGAGCTGGGAATCCTTATAAAGCTGTGCCGCCGGTTTGCCTGTCTCGCTCCACATTTTGGCGTCGAGCGACAGCATGGTCTGGCGGGCGGCGTTGGCATTGAGAATCGGCTCGACCAGCCGGTCGTGGGCCAGCTCATACCAGGTGTCGCCGCCGCGAATGTCGCTGCGAATAATCCAGGCGTCGCGCAGAATGTTGACGGCGGCGTTGGGCAGACCGGCGGTTTCGCCCTTGGCCTCGTCGCGATAGACTAGCCCTTTGGTGCGCGCCGGCGTAATCAGCCGCTCATTGAACCAGAGACGCAACGCCTGTTCGGTCACATTGGTTTCGGCGATCACTTTGGCCAGCGTGTTCTCGTAAAAGTTGGTCAGCGCCTGATCCACATCGCCAAAGGATTCCAAATCGGCGGGCTCAATTTCGACGCGGGCGGGCGGCAAGCGGTCCCACAGATCGCGGCAGACGATTTGCAGATGAACCGGCTCCACATATTCGCCATAGACCGAGGTCACCAATTGCACTTCGCCGGTAGCCGCTTCCTGCGCCATGCGTTGCGCCCGCTGCGAACGCTGGACGCGGCGCAGATTGTCCACCATTTTTTCGGCCACGGTGGGGGCAAAGGTACGCCCGGCGGCCTGCGCCGGTTGGGTCACAGCCTGCAGCGCGCCTTCGCGGCGCAGCCGTTCCATGCGGAAGCGGTGGCGCAGATCATCACTCAAAAGATTGGAAAAAGGCGTCAACTCGGCCAGATAGTCCTCGCGCATGGTAAAGAGGACGTGCAGCGTGGGAAAGCGGGCCAGCAGTTCTGTCACCTGTCGAAAGAAACCTTCACGCTCGCGCCAGCGTTCCGGGTAGGCGGTGAAGATCTCTTCAAACTGGTCGAAAATCAGCAGCGTAGAATCGGGCTTGATCAGCGGCGGGCGTACGCGGCCATTGCGCTCCTGCGCCGGTTCCCACACTGCGCCCGGCTCAATATGCTCATCTAAAAGCGGCGGCAGCGCTTCGGCCAGGGTTTGGCGCGCCAATGCGCTGGGACTGGCGTCTGGAAAGAGCGTGAGCAGAACGCTAAAAGCATAGACGTTGCGGATGGCCCCCATGGTGCTGGGCGGCACGCCGCGGCCCACCGACGCAATGGGCAATACGTGCATGGTCTGGTAGAGATAGGCGTTTTCATCGGCGCCTACGCGCGTCTTGCGCGTGAGCCGCGGCAGCAGACCAGCGCGCAGCAGCGACGATTTGCCGGCGCCGCTTTGGGCGTAAAAGAGGCTCAATTGATGCGCCACGACCAGCCCGCTCAGAATTTTGGTCTCTTCATCGCGGCCAAAGAAATATTTGCTCTCAATCTGCTCAAAGGGGCGCGGACCTACATAAGGATTGGGCAGTTCAGGATTGGCATCAGAATTTTCGCCAGAATTATCGGCTAGATTACCAGTTGTCATCGTCCCACTCCTCTTCGGCCACGGCGCCATTGGCGCCACCCAGCCGCTGCCATTCGCTGTGCAGCTCGGTGGCAAATTGCTGGGGCGTGCCCCAGTAGATTTTGATGTTGTATTGATCCATGTAGTCGTCCAGATATTGGAGCACTTTTTCGGCATCTTGCCCCGGCGCCTCTTCAAGCTGGACGCCCACGTTGACCTTTTTGGGTCGGTTGAGCGCGCTCACCAGCCCTTGCAGCACCACGCGGAATTCCCAATCCTCCAGGCTGTAACCCAGGAAGAGAAAGCTGCTTTCACCCAGACGGCCCACCACATCCATGGGCAAAATATAATTGTGATCGCGGTTGAGGCGCACAAAATGGGTCAGATAGTCATCTTCAGAGAGCACCATTTTGCCTGCCTGCACCGGGTCATCGTCATAGCCGTTGAGGTGAAAAACGACCGGGTTGTCGCGGCTGGGCTCGGGGTCCAGCGTGTATTGGGGCGTGCCGGCCTGCACCTGCTCCCAGCGCGGCCCGGCCCGGCGCGCGGTGGTGACGCCGGTGGCGCGCAGGGCTTCGGTCATGAAGCTGTCGCAGTTGGTGGTCATATAGAGCGGCAGCTTGAGTTCGGCCAGCAGGTGGTGAATTTCGTTTTCGTGCAGCGCCCGCACCTTTTCGGCCCAGCCGATGCCGGCCGCGGTTTGGGTCAAGTTGGCGTCGGCGAAACGTTTGCGATCCTCGGCGGTCGGCTTGAGGCCCAAATAGGCAAAGAGGCTGCGGCGCAGCAGGCGCGTGTACTCAGCGCGCAGGTCCTGCGGCGCGTTGAGCGCAATGTAGCGCGCCACTTTGGCCAGATCGGTGCGGTCGCTCAGCGGGTAGTTGTATTTGTCGGCCAGCCGGGTCGCCACCTGCGCAGCGTCGGGCAGCAGACCGGCGTTGACGCGCGGCCCCAGGAAGGGGACGCACTTGCCTTTGCGCAAGTCGTCCAACAGGAAGGGCCAGAAGTTTTCGCTCTTGTCGCCGGCAATGCGCCCACGCTGGCCCAGCAGCGCCCCATCGCGCAGCCGCATAAAGAGCACTGGGTTGCTGGCGCCGGACAGCTTGGCCGTCAGTACGTGGGAGCGCGCTTCATTGGCCGCCAGATCGACCTGGCCGTGCTGCAAAAGTTGGCGATAAAAGGTGGTGGAGAAGGCGCGCGCCGTCTCCACCGGCACCAGGTCCTGCATGGCCAGCACGGCTGGTACGCCGGCCTGCACTAGCCGCGGCGCCAGCCCACGGAACGCATCGGCCGGGCTGCGCTCGGCAGTTTGGCAGGAGGAAAGATAGACCAGCCGCAGCTTGTCGTCGTTGTGCGTGTTGGCATCGGCCAACTGGCGGGCCAGCATGGCGGCGATGTCCGCATCGACCACCGGCTGCACCTGGTTGGCGTCATCGGCCAAATAGAGCGCGGCGTCCTGCTTTTGCGGGCGATAGACGCCGTGGCCGATAAAGTGCAGCACGTGGACGCCTTTTTTGAGCGCGCCCTCCAGAGCGGCCAGCGTGCAGGGCTGCGGCAGTTGGATCAGCTCCACAGCCAGCCCCTTCAGCGCGTTCTGCAGCGCCGCCCACTCTTCGTCGATTTTAACGGCCTGCAAGCCAAAGTCGGCCAGATTTTGCGGATTGGCCATCGCGACAAGCACGCGAATAGGCCGCTGCAAAATGGGGCTGCCCGGCTGCCAGCGCCCGGCCAAATAGCGCGAGAAGGGGGTGGCGGTTGTCGCCGCCAGATCATTGGGCGCTGCACCGTCCATCGCTTCGCGCAGCAGCTCCCAAGGCAAGGCGTGCAGCTCGGGCGCATCGGCGTCAATGCGCAGCCGCAGCCGGCGCTGGGCAAACTGGCCGCGCACTTCGGCCCAGGCCGCTTTCATTTTGGCGTGGCCAAAGAGCCAATCGAAGAGGCGCTGGCCGTCCGCCGCCGGGTCCACCGTGGGGATCCAGGGCAGAAAGGCGGGGTCGAGCTGGCCGCCGCTAAACTCCTGCTCGGCGTTGAGGGTCAGCTCGAGGGGGTAGCCGGCGGCGGTTTGGTTGAGTATGCGGATTTCGAGGTCCGCGTAGGGGTTGGTCATGGTGGTTTTGTTTACCATTCCTTTTTGAGTTCCGCCAATGTCTCTGCATCAAAGATGCTTTCCGGTGCTTCACTCGCTGCCAGGCGTGCGATCCACGCCTGGCGAGATTCACTGCTTTCCTGGGCCGCCACATAGAATTTGAAATCCGCCAGCGCCCCCTCCACATTTCCGGTGAGCGCGCGGGCTAGACCGCGGCTGTCCCGGCAGTCAGCCGCCTTTTCCTCCGTGGCGGCGGCAACCGCCCATTCGCAGGCGCCATTGACCACCTGCTGGGCAAAGCCGTAGAGGCTGCCAGAGCGGCAGAGCGTATTCCAGATGGCTGGCGATTCGGTTAAGCCGGCCTCGGCCATGCTGAGCGCTTGCGTGATGCGGTCACGCACGGCATCTTCATTTTGGGCTGAGGCTTGCGTACGCATGTCGGCAACCAGCGCCTCAAACACTTCACGTTTGGGATCGATTTCAGCCGCTGGAACGAGGGCCTGGGCGGACTCCAAATAGGTGATGGCTTCCGCCGCTGCCCCCTTTTGCGCCAGGCTGCGCGCGGCGTCGAGCAACACAGCGGTGAGTTGCGAAATGGTTGCATCGTGCTGTCGATTGGCTCTGCCCAAAGCAAACGCCATGGTTCCGGCCAATACGATAATCAGCATAAGACTAATGCCGCCTGTCCACCGCAACCTTGTGCGCTGGCGATGCTCTTGGCTGTGCGCTAGTACTTGGCTGCGGTATTGGTCCTTTAGCGCTTGCTCGTGGCTTTGATCCGTTAGTTCTCGGCTGCGGGAAACGAATTCGCGTTCTGCTGATGTGAGATCATCGGGATTCTGCCGGGCGAAGTCCTCAGCTTCTGCCAATTTCGATCCTGCTAATGCATACATATCGGACCGGCCCGACTCTTCCCATTGACTAAGTGTCCCGGCAAAGGGGTTAGGATGGGCGGCCCGCCACCGCGCATTGGATTGCAGAATCGGCTCGATAAAGCGGTCGTTGACCAGCTCAATCCAGACGCCGCCGGCGCGCAGTTCGGAACGCAGCAAATAGCTCGCCTGCAGCGCATCGATAATTGTATTGGGCAGGCCAGCCGTGGATTCTGCCCCACGATATACGGTGCTGCGCGTGCGGGCTTCCGTGATCAACTGACTCTCGATCCAATTGCGCAGGCGCCGCTCGGAGATGTCCACAGCGCTTTGGCCCAGTACGCTCAAGAGCGTGTTCTCATAGAATGAGAAAAGCACATTGTCCACATCGCCGAACCGTTCTAGATCCGCCTGTGTGATGGTGTTGGGTGATGTGGCGCGAGGGGATTGCGCTTCTGATGCCAGCTCGTCCCAAATCTGATAACAGACAAGTTGAAGCTGCACTGGTTCGATAAATTGACCAAGTTGCGTTTCATCCAAGCCAACGCGAATCACACGCAGATTATCCACCAGCGTCTCCGCCACGCCGGGGGCAAAGGGACGCCCAGCGCGTGCGGCCGGCTCTTGGATCGCCGTTAATGCAGCGTCAAGGCCCATGCGTTCCATGTAGAATCGATTGCGAAAGCGGCCCGGAACCAGACCTGCATAGGGATCCAACAGGGCAATATAGTCTGCGCGCATGCTGATTAGCACAAACAGCAGCGGATCGTCCGCCATGGCTTCACGCAGTTGATGAAAAAAGCCTTCGCGATCTGTCCAGCGCGCTGCGTGTGTGGTAAACAGCTCTTCAAATTGGTCAATAATTAAGAGGCGCGGCGGCACCTCATCGCTGAACTCATCGTCGGCAATGTCGGCGTCGGCGTCATAGGCAAAGAGGCCATCCCGCTCCACAAGGTGGCCCAAATATTCTGTCAGCGTCATCTGCGCCAGGTGTGCTGGGGAAATAGCTCCCTGCTCAATGCTCAAGAGCAGATTCATCACATACACGTTGTCAACTTGGCCGGCCCTTTCTGGCAGCGCGCCACTGACACGGGCGACCGGCAACACCTCAAAGCCGTTCGCCCTCAGTTGTGGGATCACGCCGGCATTGAGGAGCGAACTTTTGCCCGCCCCCGACTGCGCATAGAAGAGCATGAGGCGCGACGACACAATCGATGCATAGAGGTCTCTGGTTTCCCGCTCGCGGCCAAAGAAGAAAGACGCTTCCCGCTGGGTGAAAGTCCTTGGCCCAACGTATGGATTCTGTAATGCGATCATAGGCCTATTTTAAATCCTCGTTCCATGCCTCGTATAGCTCGCGCAAATAATCTGACGGATGCCCCCAATGTATCTCCATCTCGCGTTGTCTCAACCATGCTTCTGCATACAATCGCCATGCTTCTGATGCTTCTGATTGAAGTGGACAGACAAAAAGGCTGCTGAGTGGGCGGGCGCGGTCAGCTAGCGGCCCATAAACAAGGGATTTGCATTCCCATGCCTCCACCGAATAGCCGAGCAGCAAAAGCGAGGATTCGGAAAGTGCCTGCCGGATGCGCACCGGAATCGTATCGTTATGGCGGCCTATATCTGCGGATATGCCCATTAAGAATTGCAGCACATCATCTTCCGTCAGCACCAGTGAATCCGGGCTATCGTCCAGCCCCATCAAGTGAAAAACAAGCGGCCTCTCCGGTGATGGTTCAAAGTTTGGGTCGGACAGTGGGTCGGCAAAATTGGCCAAGGTTTCCTTCCACGGGCAGATCATGGTGCGAGGCTCTTTCCCGGCCATGCGCAGAGCCTCTTCCAATAGCCCATGATGACTGCTGGTTAGATAGATGGGCAGCGGGAATTCAGCCAGCAGGCGGAGCGGGTCAAGCTGCGGGCCGCGGGACTGTTCGACATTCAACTCTCTAGCCAGTTGCGTCACCGTGAGTTTGCCAAATTGGCCTTCCATGGCGGCAACCAATTCGGCGCTTATCATTGTGTCCTGGCGCGCGCGTTCCAGCAGCAGGAATTTGATGGCATCCAGATAGTCTTCATTGGCAGTCAGCGAGTCAGACATCATGCGGTGCACTTCAAGGACGTGCGCAATCGTCGGTTCATTGGCCGCTTTGCTTAAGGATGGATAGCCCAGACGGTCGGCAAGATATGTTGCCACAGGGATGCCGCCGACCAGACGCTCTAAGATCAGTTGATTGCTAACAATGGGAATAACCTTACCCGCGCGCAAACGCGGCAGCAGGAATCGATTGGAGTTCGTGTTATCCGCACCATCGGATCTGCGCGCTCTTATTCGAGGCATCTTGTCACTTCCCTTGCTTCTTTCCCATTAGCTGGATTGCCAAAATTTGTGAATTTCCGACACCAGGGCTGTATGATTCCCCCAATACACATGGAAACGATTGCGCTCCCAATAATTGACAAAGGCCTGCTCTTCCACTTCGTCGAATCGCTGGCCATGCTGAATAATGTTGGCAAAGCGGTATTGGGAAACGCGATGACGATTGAGCACCGTCTGCAGAATGCGGAAAGGCAATTGGCCTTGCTGATAATTCAATAGCAGCGTAGACCGGGAGGCTATGGCCGCCTTCACGACGGCCGGAATCACGTCTTGATTGCGAGCGGTCTCTTTGAGAAAGGTCATGTAATCTTGCTCGGTCAGCACTAACGACGTAGGATGTTCGTCGACGCCATATAGATGATAGACCAACGGTTCGTCTACTGAGGGTGCGTATTGGCCATCGTCCAGAGCAGAGGGCAGATCCTCCAGCTCCACATTCCAGCGACAGCACTCCACGATTGGTTTTTTGCCAGCCCGCAGCAATGCATCTTCCAGCACGCCGTGATAGCTGGTCGTCACATATATTGGGAAAGGCAGCTCCACCAACTGGACGAGATATGGCTCTTTTGCATCTATGTCCAGCATTCTTAACAATTGACTGCAGCTTATGCTGTCAAATATCTCTTCAACCTCGGTCAAGATTTCCTTGCTTACGTTGCGCCGTTCGGCCTCATCAAAAGCCAGATTCTTAAGAAAACCCAGGAAATCTTGTTTGAGCCACAAGGAATCCATAATGTGGCTCGAGAGCAATTGATGCACCTGGGTCATGCGTTCAAGCGGATCGCTTTTGGCCAAGGGATACGCGATATAATCGGCGTAGGCGGCCAAGAGCGCCTCTGGCGCATAGTTGAGAAAGGGGATATGGATAATCGGCAGACATTGTTGGCGTCGAATCTGTCTGACCAAGTTGGTCAAGATCAGCTCGTCACTTTGACGTTCCTGCTGCAAGCGGCGGCTGCGCAACGACCCGCCTTTTGTGACGGGGCCTTTGGCCGGCTCAACGAAAGGCTCGGGCGCCTTTGTCTGCACCTGCTGCAGAATCTCGGCGGGAATTGGCAGCGCATCAGCGGCAGAAACCGCCCCCAAATAGGTCGCAAATTCGCTGCGAGCGTCGTCTGGCCGTTTGCGCAGATGGTTGGCCCAGCCGCGGCTATAGGTCACAAATTCCTGGAATTTTGCCGCGGTCTCGTCATCCGGCTGGGCCCATGTGGAGAACGAAAGATTGAAGGTCTGCAAAAGATTGGCCATGCGCAGATGCTCGGCTGGCTTGGTGACCGCGGTCTGATATTTGCGCCCAATCGCTTCATTCAAGCGCTGGGGCTGATAAAAGGCCAGCGCATTCCACTGCTGCGCCTCGGCCTGCTCGCGCACGGAGGTGCGGGCGCTGTTCAGGTCGCGCAGCGCATATTGCTCCAGAAACTGGCCCAACTCTTGCAAGCGCCCGCGTCCCGCCTGCTGAAAGTGGGAATCGCGCGCCATGGCCGCCAACAGTTGGTCGCGCACGGCGGTCTCCATGGCGTACGTTTCGTGCGCCACTTCGCTGCACATGGGCGAGAGCAGCACATCGGCCACCGCAAACCAGGGAATATCGAGATGGTTGCCCTGCAGATCCCACTGAAAGTTGGCCCAGATGTGATAGAGCAGATCGGGGTTCAACATGAGCGGGAAAGCGGCATGATAAGCCAGATGGAGGTGGGCTTGCCCAAACTCCGCCTTGAAGTCTTCAATTATTTCGCTGGCTTCTTCTTTATCGATCACGATTGTCTCGAATGCCACAGAATAAATTCTGTGTCTGATACGGGAAACCGGTTAAAACCGGTTGGGCGCTGTGCCCATAACGTGCTTTAGCACGTTTGCCGTGGCAGGCTGGGAATTTCTTCCTTGCCCACCGTCACGCCGTCACAAAATTCAGCGTATAGCGCGAGCCGCTGTTCAACGTGCGAATGGCCTGGCGCAATCCGCTGTGGCTCAGGGGAAACATGGGTACAAATTCAGCCATGGCGGCGGCGCTTGTATCTTGCCAGCGCGGCGGCGGCAATGGATTCAGCCAGGCAAATTGCTCAACCCCCAACGTTTGCAGTTGAAAGAGAAAGAGCGCTGTCTCTTCAATGCGCGCGGCGTTCCAGGTTTTGCGAGCGGCGCCGGCATCGCTAAAGATCAGCACGTCGGGACGCACGGTCTTAAAATCAACCAAAATTTCGCTCACCGGCTTGGCGTCAATGCACGGCGGTGCGGTATAAAGCAGGTGTTCGCGATAATGCCCCGTGGGCGCCGTCTGCCCGTGCGTATCCGCCAACGGCGGCGCGTTGTGAAAATAGTAGACGCCCACCTGGCCAAATGAACCGGCCGCGGTGGCGGTTTCAGCCACGGCGCGACAGAGAAAATGAAAGGGAACCATGGAGCCCTTCTGGTCGAGCAGCAGCAGCAGGGCCGATTGATTCTTGCGTCTGGGAACCATGACCGGATTCACCAGATAGCCGTCACGGGCCGCGCGGCGCACGGTCGCCGGTGCATCGAGTTCACGCGCCGGGCCGCTGCGCGCCATGCGGCGCAAATAGCGCCAACTCTGCTGCAGCTCCCGCCGCGAAATGGGCAAAAATTCATGCATCCGCACCTGTTGGTGCGCCATTAACGTTTCGGCGGCGCTGGTTTGGGCCATCACCACCTGCGCCTGCACATGCACATCGTCCACGATCTGTGCGAGTTCGGCGCCCTCGTCGGGCGCAAACCGGGTGTCAAAGCCGCTAAGGGTGGGCAGGGGCGGCTCTGGCGCCTTTGGCTCTATGGCTGGATGAGGGAGCTCTTGGCGGGCTTCGACTGGCGACGGTGGGGGCGTTTGCGGCTGTTCGCTGGAATGGTCCAGATCTGGCTCGGTCGGTGGCTCCGCCGCCGTGTCCGGCGCTTGGCGCGCAATGGGCAAGGTCAGCGTGACAGCGTTTTTGAAGTGATACTCGAAGAGCGGCTGGTCGCCCGGCGAGACCAGCCACACCAGCCGACACAGCCTTTTGAGCGCGCCCAAATCTGCGAGCCCAAAACCGTGATGCAGCGCCCGCTGCAGGCTCATCAGTTCGTCCACACCCAGGGGCATGCCCGCCCCGCGCAGACGATGAAACAGATCGGTTAGTTGTCGAAGTAGCTCGTCCATTAGACTATGGGGTTCAATGGGATCGCGTGTATTTGACAGGGCCAGCGGCGGTTGAGTAGGCTGCGGCAGTTGGCAGCCGTATCGAAACCAAAGCGGGTCAACTACATGAGATCCAAAAGAGCCGATTAAGCTGAACCGTGATTGGCGTTGTTTGGCCTGGTGAAGCGAAAATCTTCGCGGGTCTTGAGCAGCACGTGGGGAAAGAGCAGTTCCCCCGTCAACTCGGCCGCGCCGACGCCGCGCGTTAGAATGGCCTTTGTCCAGTCGATCAGCTCGCTGGTGCTCACTTTCTTGCCGTGGTGCTGTTTCAGGGGCTCCATCTCCTGGCGCAACCCCCAGAAACGGTCAACCGCCGCCTGCACAATTGCGGCGTCATCGTCGGTTAATGTGCGTTGCAAATAGTTGGCCGTGTGCAGGCTCACAATTTTGGCCAGATCCTCTTTGCTGGGAAAGTCTATGTAATAAAAGAGACAGCGGCGCAAAAACGCATCCGGCAAGATTTTTTCGTTGTTGCTGGTCACGAAAATGAGGGGGCGATGCTGCGCCGCCACCGGAATGGGCGGATAGGTCTCTTGAACCCGAAACGACAGCTCTTCCAGTTCATTGAGCAGATCGTTGGGGAAGTCAATATCGGCCTTATCAATTTCATCGATCAGCACGACGCCGCGCGTCTCGCTCTGAAACGACGCCCCCAGCGGCCCCCAACTGACGTAGGTCAGCGGATCGTGAAAGCGCTGGCGATCGGCATCGGTAAAAAGGTCGGTCGGCGCCAATTGGGCATCGCGCAGGCGCCCCACCGTGTCATAGGTATAAAGCCCATCGCGCGCCAGGCTGGTCGATTTGACGTTCCACACCCAAAACGGCACGGGCCATTTTTCAGGCGACAGCGCGCGAATCTCTTCTGCGCTCTTTTCGCCGGAACGGACGCTCAATTCATAGGCCACGGCCTTGGCCAGCCGCGTCTTGCCGCAGCCCGGCTCGCCCATCAGCAGCAGCGGCCGCTCCAGGAGGATGGCAATGTTGACGGCGTCACACAACGCGGTGGGCGCAATATAGGGGTCGCGCGGGTTGAGTTCTTTGCCACTATATTCGAAGTTCATCAGTATACCTCGGTCCACTGTTTCTTGAATTTTGACCAACGCTGGCTGCTCGTCGCTGGCATACAGAGCCCATAGATCGTCTTCATCGTCGGCATGGGCGCCCCTTCATCTTCAGCCCAAATCTCCTCCAGCAGCTCGCCTAGGTCTGTGCGTAAATCGGGGCTTTGCACAATCGCCTTCAACGTATCCTGTTCATCATAAATCCACCCATCAATCTCATCACGTCCGAATTGGGTGGGCAATTCGGGCAAAAGCACCGGTTGCCCATTTTCAGTATCAGCGGCTGCCGCGCCGCCGCTGACCGCATCGAGCACCGGCAGCGGTTCGTCCTCATTGGTGACAAACATGAAGAGCTGGTTTGCGTTGCTCTCCGACTCGGCCAGCGTTGCCATTAATTGCGGCCATATCTCATGCACAATAATGTCCAGACAATCAGTGACGTTGAGGAAGACCAACAGAAGATGGTTCTCCATCCAGCGCTGGCCCAGCGCCGCTATCACATCCTCGGGAGCTGCTTGGGGGTCAACGCCAATCTGCTCGGCGACTTTCTCCCAGATCAACTCTGCGCTCAGCGTGACGCCCTGCAGGCGGGCAAAGTCCAGTTTGATGATCAGCTTGCGCTGTTGCCAGGCCGGCAGCGAATGGAGCAAGCGGCAGAGCAGCCAGCGCTGACCACTCCTGTGATCCTGGCCGGAGATCAAGAAGGCGCCGCGCCGCTTGCGCCAATCGCGCCGAAAGTGCTGGGTCTGCGGCGTGTAGTTTAGTTTGGCCAGCGCCTGATGCACCGTTTCGGCATCCGGCTCCTTGACCACCGTGAGCTGCGCTGTATCGAACAACAGCCCGCTGCGCAGCCGCATAAAGAGCGCGGGCGCCCACCAATCGCTCTGCTTGCGCACCTTGCTGCGCGCAATCGCCACGGCCTGGTCAATGCAGCCCGTGCGGTTGAGTTCGGCAAAAAAGACCGGCATAAATTGGGCCGCCGTCTCCTGTAACACATTGCCCTGCATAGCAATCACCGCGGGGACGCCGGCGCGCACGAGCAGCGGCCCCAGGGCGGCCAGCACGCCCGCATCTTCCGTTTGGCCGTCGCCCGCACTGGCGCAAGAGGTCAAAACTACCAGCTTGGGCAACTGCTCCAGGTTGCCAATCATAGCCGCCAAGTCTTGGCCGGACACCCACTCAACTTCGCCATTCGCCTTTGCCAGGCAGATCCACGGCTGTGCGTTCTTCATCTGGCCGTGGGCCACAATATAGATGACATGGTGACCGCCCCGAATCGCATCGCGAATCGCATCGAGCGTGGCCCCGCCATCGGTGAGTTGCGTACACTGGGTCGCTTGTAGCGCGGAGGAGGCCGCGAGCAGCTCGTCCGCCACTTTGATATCGGCCAATCCATATTGGGTTAAATTGGTGGGACGGGCAATCACGACCAGCGCACGGACATCGCGCGCTTTGGGCAGCGCAACGGGGCGCGGGTCAGGGCTGGTCAAATAGCGGGAAAGCAGCACCGTTTCGTCATGGGAAAGTGGCAGGGGCTCATTCGGAATAGTTAGCTTTTCCCAGTGCAGCGCGTGCAGCGGGGCTAACTCGGGCGGAATGGCCAGCCGCACGCGCAGATGCACGCCTTGTTGGCGGGCGGTAAATTGCGCCTTGGCAAACCCGGCTGCCAGCACGGCGTCGGCCAACAGATCTTGACCCAGACGCCGGCCATAAGCCGCCGCATCGGTGATCAAACTGCGGAAGGTCTGCATGTCCAACGCAGCCAATGGCCGCGCGCCATCGAGCAGATCGGTTTCCCCATCGCTGCCGGGCAGGCGAAAGCGCAGTTCAATGCGACAAGTATAAATTTCATCCGACTGGGGCTCTTGCAGATCGCGACGAAAGCCGAATTCAAGGTCCGCGTAGAGATTGTCACCGCTCATAGTTGAGGATACATATTTGCCAGAGTCTGGCCTCTGGCGGTATCAAGGATGGGCAAGGAATGAATTCCCAGCCTGCCATCGCAAACGTGATAAATCACGCTATGGTGATGGCGTCTAACCGGCTAAAGCCGGTTTCCCGTACCAGACACAGAATTCATTCTGTGGTATGTCCTCTATTCTGCCACAGATCGGCAAAGGAAGCTATTGTGAGGCTATTCCTGGGCGCGTCCCAGAGTGGACGCAATCTTGGCCGCCGCATTGCCTCGCCCAGATTTGGCGCTTCAGCGCCAAATCTGTCCCTCTCCCCCTTGTGGAGAGGGACGCGGCGCACCCGCAGCTGGCAGAGCCGGGAGAGGCCGCACCCGCTATTGCTGTATTCTCTCCGCCAAATCAATGCGCTGAATCTGGCGTCGCGCCGGACCCAACGCCGAGAGGCATCGACGCAGGCGAAGGTCAAGTGGGTGCGCCGCGCCCGCCGCCGGTTAACGCCTGGGCCACCATACTTTTGTGCAGATCGAGCAGAGGAGCGTTACTGCTGGAGCCTTTGCCAAAGACCGTAGTGTCGATGGCGCGACCCGGCGTCACCCGCGTTTGGGCAAAGAGCGTGCGGTCGGCGTCGCGGTAGTCCGCCGTATAGGTCGAGATAGTGATGACGTCACCGGTTTGGACCACATCGGCGGCGCTCGCTACGCCTCCGGTTAAGACTGCATCGTCTACTGGTGCATCAGCGCTGAAGCCAGCGTTAGTTTCAGCGCTGATGGGGGCTAGTTCAACGGGCGGCGCGCCAATTGGCGGCATGGTCATTTGCAAGGCGCCTGTGACGGGCTGCACCATGATTGCAGGCCGCTCCTGCGCGGCATCGCCATTTTGCGCCAGCTTCAGCCGCACGGCCGGGTCGCCAATGATGGCGTAGCCGCGGGCGTCGTTGTGAGCGGTCCACATGCTGGAGATATTGGTCGGCTCCACCTGCAAGCCAAATTGGACATCGCGCAGCGTGGTGCTCAGCTCGGTGGCCCAGGCAGCGTAGCGGCTGTTAAAATATTCGAGCGCCGAACCCACCGGTTTGCCCTCCATCATGTGGCGCAGCGTGCTCTTGAAAACGTCGGTCTGCTCAATGTTGCGCCCCCAGGTGAAGGAAGCCCCCCACGCCCGCTCCACGTGACCGATGACGGCCAGCGCGCCGCCCTTTTCACGCCCCAGCATGTGCATGGGCAGCCGCGATACAAATGGTTTGGCCGCAATCTGGTTGAGCTGATTGGTCCCCGGCTTGGGGAAGTCGTCGTGCCGGGGTGTGCCGCCACCATAGCAGGCAAAAAAGAAAGCGATCATGCCCAGCAAATTGGCGTCGCCGGTCAGATCGTCGCCGGCAAAATAGTAATCTTGCGGAATGGCGCCGCGGCCGGCCCAGGCGTTGGGGCCGGGCCAATCGCCGCAGAGCAGCGCGCCCTGGTGTGGGATCTGTCGTTCGCTGCCGGGCACAAAGGGGACGCCGTGGGAGGCAGTGAAAAGCAGCGCCGGCGTCTGTTCGCCGCCCAGCAGCTTGGCGAGCTGCGCTTTGTTGGCCTGCGCGCGCAGATAGCTTTCGATGCGCCAATCCGCCAATTCGGTCTGCATCTGCGCCAGCAGCGGCTCCATGAGCTGAGTGGTGCTGAGGGCGGTGGCGGGGTCGTCGGGATTCATCACGCTGAAAAAGGCGGCCTGCTTGGGCAGCGTCACCTGGCCCGTTTCGGCGGCGACCACGCTGGCGGCATAGTTAGCGTATTCCTGCCGCGTCTCAAAGTGAATGCGGCCCACGGCATACTGCACGTCGAGCTGGGACTGGAAGCGATAGGGAATCTGTTCCGGGTCGCCGACTAGCAGCAGATAATAGGGCATCTTCTCCGGGTTGGCCGGGTCGGCGGGCGGCACGCCGTGGCGCACTAAAAAGTCACTCTTAGATTCGCCGGGGCGCAGCGCGTCCACACCTTCGTAAATGCGGAAATAGTCGCCCGCCTGTGCGCGCCGCAGATCCAGCAGCGGCTTGAGCGCGTCTTTGATGGCGGGGACAAATGCCCCTTCCGCATCGGCGGGAAAGATGACGCCCCAACCGGCTTCAGCAATTTTGGTGGGGTCGATGCCTTCCACCACGCCCAGGCTTTTTTCATTTTCCCACTGGACGCGATATTGCAGCTCTTTGATGTTTTCCTGTTCGTCCACGCCGCGCAGCACGTCAAAAAGACGGGCAGCCGTCATAGGGTCCAGATCGTAGCTGCCGGTGTCGCCGTTGATGCCGTTAAAATAAAGCAGGTCTTCGGACATGATTCACAAACTCCTATGCATTTGATAAGGCCATTGCGTTGTACGTCCCAATCTGCGCCACAAAAGCCCGCCCCGCCGCTTCTAAATCGCCACCGAGATCAAAAAACGCGCTGCGCACGCGGATGCCGTGAATGGTGATGTCCAGAGGGCGCGCCAGGCGCAGCGGATAAACGAGCACAGCTTGACGCGCCTGCACGGCATGGGCATAGGCCAGCACCTGCTGCACATCCGCTGTAGCGGGCAGTCCGGCGGGAATCTTATATTTGGTATCCATGACGCAAGTTGTCTCCGCGCCATCGAACAAAGCCAGATCAATGCGAAAGTGCAGTTCGTCGGCCAGATCGTAGCGCAATTGAGGCGCCAGATGGAGGTCATGGCCCCGCGCTTGCGAACGGCGCGTCGCTAGATGTGTCGCCAGCCAGCGATGCACAAAGCGCTCGAAAAGCTGCTCGCTGTCGACCAAAAAGGCGGGCGCGTCCTGCTCGCCTTCGTTCAAGCTGGGGTTGACGCGCCGCAGAAAGAAGGCGCACAGCGCGTGCAGCGGCTGATAGTCGCGATTCAACCGGTCATAGCGCCGGGGGTGACATTGCTCGACGCTGCAGGGTTGCAGGGCGACTGAGTTGGCCAGCAGCCGATAGGCGCGGCGAATGGTGGGAAGCGTCTGTTCAGTGCAGAGTCCGCTGCGCAAGAGCTGATGCAGCGTCCACAGCAGAATGCGATTTTCCTCCACATCGCTGGTCTGCTCTTGGAATTGACACGGCACCTGCATCCGGGTTGGCTGGCCCATCATGCGCGGCGCGTCCAATCGCCCGCGCACCACGGGCAGCCAATCGGCGCGTTCCACGTATGCGCGGTAGAGACCGCGCCGCCCGCGCTCCAATATGCCGCGCGCCAGCAGCAACGCCAGTTGCTCATAAAAGCCGGGCAGCGTCTCCACTTGAAACAGCGCGGCGTCAAAGTGTGCGCTGCGCAGATCGTACGCCGTGGCCAACATGCCAAAGAGGTTGCGCAGCGGCACTTTGGGCAGCAGCGCCAGCCCCAATTCTTGGGACAGCGCCATAAAGCCTACCCAGCCCTGCGCCGTCAACTGCCAGCGCTCACCGTTCTTAAATGAAGGCGGCTCCACCGCCACCTGCCGGTCATAGCGTCGCCACAGCAGTTGGGCGTCGGCCTCAGTCAATGCGGCGCGATCCAGATAGACCGTTTCATATTCAGTTAAAGAGATGATCCGGCGCGACATATTGTGGAAAGTAAATTGGTTCTTCGAGATTCCAGGTAGTTAACATTCGTAGGTCACTTGCAGAGTGACATCCGTCGGTAGACCCAGCATGTCACTCTGCAAGAGTGACCCACGGAGGCTGACTAGACCGCCAGCGGCAGCTTTACTGGCTGACCGCCTTCAGCCGAAGATTGGCGGATGGCCAAGATGATCTCCTGATCCAGTCGGGCTTGCTGCGGACCGTAAGAGGGCTCGCCGTCGCTGCGCACGGCGTTGACCAGGCTGAGCAGGCAGCCGGCCACGCCAATCTCGTCATCGTGCCATTGAACGCCGTGGCCCTGTTGGGCCGGGCGGAACGGATTGTCCCAGCGCACAATGGGCTGGCTGGGGTCGCCGGTGTGCGCCACCATGCCAATGAGCCCGCCGCCGTCCACCCGTTCCCAGCGCCGCTCCAGCGTGATGAATTGGGGCGCCTCGCTGCCGGGCGCCAGCAGGCTGAGCCGCTCCTGCACCTCCAGCCCCACGCCCACGGTGATGCCCATGCCTTTTTCGGCCAAAAACCGGCTGCTGCGCCACCAGCGCAACGGCGAATCGTAGCCCACGTTGGTCCAGTGGAAAACGCCCAGCCGCCCATCGGCAAAATCGATGAGCCCGTGCTCCTGTGTTTCGGGGCGTGGTCCCGTTTTATCGCCAATGCGCGACCAGTGCGCAGCCAGATCATATTGGCGCACGGCGCCGGTCACCTGTGTGGGGACGGCGTCAAAACCCAAATACGAGCGCATGACGCTGACGCCGTGATAGCCGTGGCCGGCAAAGTCGTTAAAAGCGGAATAGACGCGGCCAAACAAGCCCGCCTCGATCAGCTTGAGCTTGATCTGCTCCAGCGGGCGGCGGTGAAACTGCTCGGCCACTTCGATTTTTAGCCCGCGCGCGTTGGCGGCGGCCATAATGGCGTCGGCTTCGTGCAGATGGTGCGCAATGGGCGTCTCCAGCAGCACGTGCATACCCGCCTCCACCGCCATCAGCCCCACCTGTCCATTGGCATTATAGTTGACCGATACAATGCCGATCTGCGGCGCGGTGGCCCGCACGAGCTGGTCCAGGTCCGTGTACCAGGGCGCGCCCAAGCTCTCGCCCAGCCGCCGCGCCGAATCGACGCTGCGCCCCCAGACCGCCACTAATTCGACCTCGTGGGGCAGCGCTTTTAAAATCGGTCCATAGAGATAATCCGAACGGCGCGCCGTGCCAATTATGGCGACGCGCAAGGGTGCATTTGAAGATGCATTTGAGTTGTTCATCATCACTTGTGAATCCTTTTTGGTTGTCTAAACTATGATTTAGGTGATTGTATGATGGACTATGACGAGTGTAGCGCAACAATGTCGGTATCGCGAAGGTGTATGGAAAGAAGACATCATAGTCCATCAAACAATCAAACAAATCACAGTCCAGACAGACGCGCCACCATACTCCTCCCCTCCTCTACTCCTCTACTCTCTTCCACCGAAACGCCTCCACCCGCTCCGGCTGATCAAAAAAGTACTCCTCCAAATAGGGTTCAATCTCGGTCTGCCAAATATCGGCAATCTCGTCGGCCAAAGTGGGGCGCAGAAAATAGGAGATGCCCACGGCGTAATTGGGGTCTTCAATGGCGCGGTTGATCTGCTCCAGCCGACGGATGAGCGGTGCGACTTCGAAACCGGTCTGCTGCGCGGCATGAAAACGGCGCAACACGTCATAATCAGGAAAAAGCGGAATAAAGGCGAACCGGCGGCGCAGCGCGTGATCCACCAGCGCAAGGGAGCGGTCCGCCGTGTTCATGGTGGCCAAAATCAGCACGTTGCCCGGAATGCGAAACGGTTCGCCACCACCCGCCAGGTGGATAGCCTGGTCGCGATATTCGAGCAGATACATGAGTTCGCCAAAGACGCGGCTCAAATTGGCCCGGTTGATCTCATCGATGATCAGCACGCAGAGCCCACCGCGCCCGTCTGCGCGGCGACAAAAATCTAAAAAGCGCCCGGCAACCAACTCATAAGTCAACCCACCCGCCGCGGCTGGCCGTGGACGCAGCCCCTGCACAAAATCCTCATAGGCATAGGCGGCATGAAATTGCACCAACTCGTAAAAACCATCGTGTTTTCCATCCGCTGCACCGCTGCTCAAATGGCGGGCAAGCTGCTCGGCCACAAACGTTTTGCCGGTGCCGGGCGGGCCGTAAAAGATGGCCTGTCCTTTGCGCCGCACAATCTGCACCCAGCGCGCCACCGTCTCTCCATCTAAATAAGCCGCGGCGGCAACTTGGGCCAAAGTGTATGGCTCGGTCGGTGTATGCGGCTGGCTTATGCCCTGTGGCGACTCACCCCCTCGCGGCCTGAGCGCCCCAGCGTCGCCAACAAATTGCCCGCTGGGGTCGTCGAAGGCCAAACCCTTATCGAGCGACTCCCCTTTGACAGGCTCCCCTTTGACAGGCTCAGGGGACGGCGGGGGCGGCGCTACGTGAGCGGGCGCAGTATATTCGGCCGACGATTCGGTCAAGCGGCGGATGTGCGGGGATTCGGCTTCCAGCGATTCTTCAAGCCGCTGCCGGTAATTCAAATCCTCCAGCAATTGTTGTGCACTTTCGCGATTCAGTTGCGCTTCCACACCGGCAGCGGTCAACGCCCAAACGCCGCGCTGCCCGGCGGAGAGCAGCCCAGCCTCAATTAGCGCGCGACGGGCGCGATAGATCTGGTTTTTGACGCGGCTGATGCCATTGGCCGACAGCCGGTTTAATTCGCTGCCCGGCAAGTTGGCGTGGGCCAGCACGGCCTCCATCACTTGCGCCGAGCGCCCGCCGCCGCCCATACTTTGCAGCACGTCCACAATGGGCGCCATAAATTTAAGATAGGTGGGCTCTTCCGGGGAGGTGGCGGCATCGGCTGCGGGCTGCTGAAGTTGCGCCAGTTCGTCCGCGGTCAATGCAGATGCATTCAGAACGCGTTCAAACTCGGCCTGTTCCAACAAATGCAGCGCTTTCCGCCAATCGGCGCCCATGATCTGCCGCGGCGTCAAATCATCCCATTCAACCGGAAAGCGGTGGCTCAATGGCACATCTGCGGCATAATAATAGGGCCCACTGATCGTCCCCATGCCCAACAGCACGTCACCACGCTGCACCAGCACGCGGTCGCCCTCGTGAAGCTGGCGGGCAAAACGCCAGGCCTGGTCGGCGCCCCGTTTGGACCAGTGGGCGTGCTGGGCGGCCAGGCTGTCGCGGCGGCGCTGAAATTCGGTGCGGTCAATATCGGAGAGATCTCCCAGTTCGTCCCAACCCAGCGCCACAAAGCAACCCGTGCGCCACTCTTCCCACACCCAATCATCATCGCCCACGGCCACGGCCCAATGACGCGGCTCGCGCAGGCTGAACTGGCGTTCGGTAATCAGCCAGTGGCAGAAAAGGTCGAACGCATCGGACGGCGGCGCAGAATTGAGCGCCACCGGTAATTCGTTCACCAGCTCTGCGATTAGCGCGTGCAGTGCAGCGTTGGCCCGCGCGTAATCGGTCAGCGCGGCCGTGTAGGTATGACCGCTAAAATAGTTGAGCGCCTGGCGCGCGCAGCTGCTCCAGAGCAAAAACGCATCTGGCCGCAGCCGCCGAGGAATGGGCGTCAGCGCGCCGCTCTGCAAACCCTTTGTGATGGGCAGGGCGCTAAATTCGGCACACGCTTCGGCAAGCTGGAGTTGGCTCTGCCACACAGCGGCGCACAAGTTGGTAGCGCCTGGGCCAGCGGCTGCACGTCATCATTCTGCGTCCAGCCGGCAATGCGCTGCCACGCCGTCAAGTCGCCCATGACAAGGGCGTCCAATGGATCCAGGCGCCCTGCCAGCGGTGGGCCACTTGCTGTTGGCGTGGGGCGGCAGTTTGCGCAGCACATCGTGGGCGGTCAAGTTGTCGGTGATGGAGTTGTCTGCGGGTATCTTCTCTTGCAGCGCAGCATGGTTGGCGAGCGCAACCTGAAAAGCGAATCGCGGTAACTGGCTGCACGATCTGCAAAACCGGCATCATTCAAAACCGCGTCGAAATTCATCGAGCAGCAATGTGATTTCGCGATGTTTAGCGGGCGTTAATATGGGGCTATGGGATTGCACAGAAACGATGTTCGTTGTCGTCATAGTTGGTCTATGGGGTGATCGCGCCGCCACTGCTACGTCGTCACCCTATCACCGTCTCTATCCAGCACTCGGCCAATACGCGGTGTCCGGCTGGCGTGGGATGCACGCCATCGTGCGCCCAGTGGGCGGGCGGCGCTGTGGGCAGAACCGCGTCCAACGCCGCTTGGAAAGGCACAAAAACAGCGTCGTAGGCAGCGGCCAATTCACGCACAATAGCGCGGCGCTGTTCCATTTCGGCCACCCAGCCCGCCTCGACCACGCCGCAGTGCAGCACAAACGGTTCGCAAAGCACAAGCTGTACGTTGGGTAACTCCTGCCGCGTATAGTCGAGCAACATGCGATAGACCGCGGCGTAGCGCGCCACTTCGACGCCGTTGCCATACATAAACTCGTGCCAGGTGTCGTTGACGCCAATCAGAATGCTGATCAGGTCGGGCTGCAAGTTGAGCGTGTCCGATTTCCAGCGGGCGTAGAGATCGACCACGCGGTTGCCACTGATACCGCGGTTGTAGAATTGCAGATTGTCGCCAGCGCGCTCATGCAGCAGCTGGGCCGCGATCTGGTTGCAATAGCCGCTGCCCAGCGCCGCCGGCATGTTGCGTTGTGCATTCTCGCGGTTGCGCCCGGCGTCGGTGATGGAGTCGCCCTGAAATAGGATAGTGCTATTGGGTTTGATCAGCATGAGGTTTCCTTTTCATTATGATGGTCAGAAGACCCACTTCGTGATCAACAGATTACACAGATTTTAAAGATTTTTGTAGTGGGCAACGACATCGTACAAAGAATAGGCTCACGCAAAGGCGCTAAGACGCAAAGTTGAAGAGAGAATCTTGGCGGGCTTGGCGGCTTTGCGTGATTTCATCATCTCGTTGACCGGTACAAAATTTAAAGATTTTTAATCTGAGCAATCTGTGTAATCTGTTGATCATTCTCTTCCTTCTTTGTGCTTGATTCTCACTTTAGTCCAGGGGGCGGCGATTGTCAATTTTGCAGCATTTTTTACTTGCGCAAAACCGTGCAATAAGATAATATGCGCGCGATAAAATCATTCGTTTTTTGCGGCCTTTTTTCCATGCAATACCCAGAGGGAAAACCTATCGAATGAACTCAATTTAGATCTGATCATTCGCGCTGGTGATACCAGGATCAGATATACTTGGGCTGTCATGAATGGCCTATTGCTCACATTTGTGACGCACGCGAGTATAACAAAATCGCGCTACAGGAAGTGGTTTATACGGCGGCTGTTGATCTTTGTCAACAGCAGTCGTATAAGCCTCTTTTTTTTTCGCAAATTTTTACAATGCGCAGTGGGCAATTACCCAATTGGGAAGGAGAAAACAGATGAAAATAGAGTACAAGCAATTGTGGCAGATATGGGTTTATGTGGGTGTAGCGCTGCTGATGACAGCCTGCGTGAGCGCGGTTCCGGCTGGCCAGACGGAAGCTCCCGCCGCCGGCGGGCCGTTGACCGTGCTGGAGTGGGCGGGCTATGATGAGCCCCAATATTACCAGCCCTTTGCGGACAACCATGCCGAGGGCGATATTGAGTTTGCCTACCTGGACCAGGATTCAGACGCCTACGCCAAAATGCAAAGCGGCTTTCAGATCGACGTGGTGCATCCGTGCAGCAACTGGTGGGGCGTGTGGGTGGAGGCCGGGCTGGTGCAGCCCATCGACACGGCGCGGCTGAGCAACTGGTCCGGCATTGCGCCCAAGCTGGCGGCGCTGGGCAACTTTGATGGTCAGCAATACTTTGTGCCGTGGGAATGGGGCTTCGATTCGATTTTGGTGCGCACGGACAAGCTTGAAAAGGTTCCTGAATCGTGGGGCGATCTGTGGGATCCGGCCTATGCGGGTCGCCTGTCTATTGCCGACATGCCGGAGGTGAATCACGCCACGGCGGCGCTGGCCTTGGGCATCGAGAACCCGTGGCAGACCACGCCCGAACAGAATGAGGCCATTAAGCAGAAGCTGATTGATCTCAAACCCAACGTACTCACCTATTGGACCGGCTCGACCGAGCTGAGCCAGCTTGTGGCTTCCGGCGATGTGTGGATTGCCAGCAACGTCTGGCCGGACACCTATGGCACGCTGCTGGATGAGGGGGTGCAAGTCGAATATTTGGAGCCCAAAGAGGGGCGGCTGGGCTGGGTCTGCGGTTATGGCATCAGCACCAATGCGCAGAATATCGACCTGGCCTATGAATATCTGGACGCGCTGATCGCGCCTGAATCTATGGCAAACCAGGCCAACGACTTCTGGTACGGCGCCGCCAATATGGATGCCTTACCGCTGATCGACGAGAGCGTGATCAACCTCTTCGAACTCGACGACCCCACCGTGCTGGACCGCACCATCTTCTATGAAACCATGACCGAAGAGCAGCGCGCCGAAGTGACCAAGATGTGGGATGAGGTGAAGGCGAGTCAGTAAGCGTGGTGCGTATTGCGTGGTGCGTGTACCGGTTGAGAAAATGATGGGGCGGCTTGCAGCGCTTCGGGCATAAAATTTGAGCGAAATTGCTCCCTTGCCACCCAACTAGATCGTCGATCAGTTCACGCACTACGCACCACGCAACAACCCTTTTCCCAACAGGTCCAATTTATGGAACGCAACAAACTTTCCTGGCTCACCCTCTTCATCGGCCCCTCTGCACTTTGGCTACTGCTGCTTTTTGTGCTGCCCATGGGGGCGATGGCGCTCTTTACTTTTCGAGCGGGCAGCTTTGGGGCGGAGCGCGAAATTTTTACGCTGGAGCATTATCGCGACTTCCTGGGGCAGCGCAGCTATCACCTGCTGCTCTGGCGGTCGACGTGGATGTCGCTGTGGGTGGCGATCTTATCGATTGTGCTGGCCTATCCGGTGGCGCACTATCTGGTTTTTCGGGCGGGGGATCGGCGCATCCTCTATTTGCTGGTGCTGATGGCGCCGGGGTGGATCAGCTTTCTGCTGCGCATCTTTGCTTGGAAAGTTATTCTGGGGTCGGGCGGTGCGCTCAACAGTCTGCTGCTGTGGAGCGGCGCGATTCAGGAGGAGACGCCGATTCTGCTCTACAGCCCGCTGGCTGTAGTGGTGGTGCTGGTCTATGTGTGGATTCCCTTTGCCGCGCTGCCCATCTTCGCCTCGCTGCAGCGCATTGACAACTCGCTGCTGGAGGCCGCCGCCGACCTGGGCAGCCCGGATTGGGAAACGTTTCTGCGCGTGGTGCTGCCGTTGAGTCTGCCGGGCGTGGGCGCCGCTTTTTTTCTGGTTTTCATCCCCACGCTGGGTGAATATGTGACGCCGTTGCTGGTGGGCGGCGTCAACGGCATTATGTACGGCAACGTAATCCAGAGCCAATTTGCGCGGGCGCTCAACTGGCCACTGGGCTCGCTGCTCAGCCTGGTCATGCTGCTGGTGGTGTTGCCGATTATGTTGTTGTTTAACCGGTTGGTCAAGCTGGAAGAGATTGTGGAAATATGACCTGTTCAGGCTACCGGGCCGCTGCGACTGCAACGCACGGCGGACTGACTTTAGGCAAGGTCGAGGAGTTTGGACGCCGTGCAGCGCAGTCTGCGCGCAGCCCCGGTAGCCGCGGCGCCTGCAACGCACGGCGGACTGACTTTAGGGAAGGTCGAGGATTTTGGACGCCGTGCAGCGCAGTCTGCGCGCACGGTGAGGAGATATGAACATGGCTGCACGCGCTCGATTTTCGTTGAGCCCATTCTACTTTTTTCTGCTCAATGCGTTTCTCTACCTGCCGCTGCTGCTGCTGGTTATCTTTTCGTTTAACGATTCGACCAGCCTGGTCTTTCCGCTGCGCGGTTTTACGCTGCAATGGTATCGCGACCTGTTGCAGACGCCCGAGCTGATCGAATCGGTGGTCAACAGCCTGCTGTTGGCGGTGGGCTCCGGCGTAGCGGCCACCGTGTTGGGTACGCTGGCGGCCATTGGGCTGGTGCGCTTTCGCTTTGTGGGCGCGGGCTCTTTCTCTCGATTACGGCCATGCCGCTGGTGATCCCTTCGGTGGTGCTGGCGGTGGCGCTGCTGATTGGGCTGATTCAACTGGGCGTGCCGCTTTCGCTGTGGACGGTGGGGCTGGGCCACGTGGTGATCAGTCTGCCCGTGGTGGTGATGATTGTGGCGGCGCGGCTGGTGGGCATCTCCGCCACGCTAGAGGAAGCGGCCATGGACTTGGGTACAACGTTCTGGGGCGCGCAGTGGCGGGTGACGCTGCCGCTGGCGGCGCCGGCCATTGTGGCGGGCTTTCTCAACGCCTTCACCACCTCGTTCGATGAATTTGCGCTGGCCTTTTTCCTGATTGGCCGCCAGCCCACGCTGCCCATCTATCTCTATTCGCAACTGCGCTTCCCCAGCCGGTTGCCCCTGGTGGTCGCCGTGGCCGCACTGATCATTGCGGCGTCGGTGGTGCTGATTGGGTTTACGGAGTGGTTGCGGCGGTGGGGGAGTGAGTAGGGAGTGGAGGAGTGGAGGAGTCACTAGCCCCCTCTACTCCTCTACTCCTCCACTCCTCTACTTCTCTACTTCGCCAAACGAATAAGTTTTTCAAACGGAGAACAAACTATGGACGAGCCCGACGGTCCGCACGCCGTAGAATTGCGCGAATTGACCAAGATTTTCCCCGGACGGGGTGGTGGGAAGCCGGTGGTGGCCGTGGATCATGTGTCGCTGGAGATTCGGCAAGGCGAGTTTTTTACGCTGCTGGGGCCGAGCGGCTGCGGCAAGACGACGACGCTGCGCATGATTGCCGGCTTTGAGCTGCCCACGGCGGGCGATTTGCTGATCAAGGGGCGGGCCATGACCAACGTGCCGCCCAATGGCCGGCCGGTCAACACGGTCTTTCAAAATTATGCGCTCTTTCCGCACATGACGGTGGCGAGCAACGTAGCCTTTGGGCTGCGCGTCAAGCGCGTCTCCAAAGCGGAGCGCGAACGGCGGGTGCAGGAGGCGCTGGCGCTGGTGCAGTTGGGCGATTTGAGCCAGCGGCGGCCGGCCCAACTTTCGGGCGGGCAGCAGCAGCGGGTGGCGCTGGCGCGCGCCATTGTGAATCAGCCCGAGGTGCTGCTGCTGGATGAGCCGCTGGGCGCGCTGGATTTGAAGCTGCGCAAGGAGATGCAGCTCGAACTCAAGCGGCTGCAAACGCATCTGGGCATCACCTTTATCTACGTCACCCACGACCAGGAGGAGGCGCTGACCATGTCCGACCGCATTGCCGTCATGCATCAGGGCGTGGTGCAGCAGGCCGCCGACCCGGTCACCATTTATGAAAGCCCGGTCAACCGCTTTGTGGCCGATTTTATTGGCGAGAGCAACTTTTTGGGGGCCGAAGTGGCTGGCGCCGCCAATGGACAGGTGGAGGTCGATCTGCTGCGCGGGGCGTGGCGGCTGCCCGTGCCGCTCAACGGTTACGGCGCGTCCAACCAGCATCCGCTCACCATTACGGTGCGCCCGGAGAAGGTGCTGCTGACGCCGCCAGCGGAAATGCTGAACGGCGCGGCCAACGGCTCAAAGCTATATCACGCGCCGGGGGTTGTGCAGGAAGCGGTCTACATTGGCACCGACACGCGCTATCAGGTAGCCTTGCCTAGCGGGGAATCGCTGGTGGTGCGGGCGCCCAACATCAGCCAGCGCGGCGGCGGCTATAAAGTGGGCGACGCCGTGCAGGTGGCCGTACATGAGGAGGATTTGCGGCCGTTGTGGGGGTGACGCGGCTGCATCTAATAAAGAACGCGATTTGAGATGGCATAGCTGTTTGGTTACCGTTTGACGCGTAAATAATGAGACAAATGGGTGAAAGGGTTTTGGTCAATTGGCGATTCCACGCCATGAATATATCTGATAAGTTGGGCCTTGTACTGACAAACGGTGCAAGGCCCTTTTGTTTTGACATGGATGCATAAAGGGCCTGTGCGCATTAAAACCTTCCATTTCTGACGCTCAAAGGAGCCCTCTATGCAATCAATAAAAAACCATGTGCGCGGAATCACACTCATGGCCCTAGCAGTACTCGTGCTGGGGCTTGCCTTCCACGGGCAGAGCCAGGCCGCCCATCTCTTCCAATTCCCGCTGCCGCCGCCGGATACGCCCTGTTTTGTGCAAACGCTGGATGGTTTCACGCTGGAAGTATTGGGGTACGTGAACAGCAGCGACGGCGCAACAACCCTGACTTATGGGGTGACGAATGCCAACAAGAAAGACATCAGCTACGCGGCTTTTGGCATCAACAGTTGGACACCGATTGCGCCCAGTGATGGCATGACCACAACGCTTGGATTAGGCGACTATCATATCGAATGGACCAATGACCGCGGCAACCCCGGCTTCGCAAGCGTCAAATTCGAAACGCAATTTGATGGCTTCAGCCAGGGCGCGCAAGATAGCTTTACCTTGACAGTGGGCAACTTCGATCCATCTGCATCGATTCAGGTGCAGATGAAGGCGGGCAAGGATCGGACAACGTTTACACTAGCGCTGCATGACTTCGCCTGTGATCGCACGCCGACGCCCACACCCACGGCGACCCCAGTCAGCCCGTTGCCGACGCCCACACCGGCGCCGACAATTACATTACCTATTACCACCGTCTATGTTCTGGATGATGCGCTCTTTGCGCAAAATCTAAATGAAGCGGAACAAGAGGCGATGTGGCAACAGGGGTTGCCGGTACCGGTTGTGGAAGAGAGCAACGCAATTGCCCACCATGTTGCACGCACTCGCTTGACGCCCGGATTGATGGCGCCCGTTCCGCTTACCAGTCATGCATCTCCATCTGCCAATGCGCTTGCGGTTGATGGCTGGCAAGAAAACTACTACACAACAGATTTTGAAGGAGATTTTCTGACTGACGGCGGCAACTGTCTTTGGAGTCGTGTTGATCATGCCGGGCAAAGTTATCAATGGGGACGCGATGCGGATCGCGCCATCAGCGGCAGCTACGCCATTTGGCCAGCGGGTGCGCCAACACCACCAGGAGACAGCTATGCCAACGATATGATCTCCGAGTTGATCTGCCGCCTCGATAACATGTCCGCCATGGAAAATGTACTGACGGAATTTAGCATGTGGTATCGGTTAGCAGATTCGGGTGACGAAGTGTCGCTCTTCTTTTCGACCAACGGCACAACCTATCGTGGATTGCGCTGGCGCGGCTTATCCAATACGATTGCGAACAGCGATTGGCACACGTACCGCATCTTCTATCCGCTGTCAGAGAATGGCACCGTCTATCTCAAGTGGAAGTTTGTCAGTGATGGCTCAGGCACAGAAGCGGGTCCATGGATTGACGATCTACACGTAGAGCGCTATGACAAACCGGCATCGAGTGCGAATTGTGAAAATCTCGATCCCAGCATGGCCGTTCCCAATGTACCGGGAGATACGATGGTAAGTAAGGGGCTGGTGGTGCCGCCCTATCTCTCTGATGATTTTGACGGACGCATCCAGCGCCTGGTTGACTCCAACGTGCAATGGGTGCGCTTGGAATTCATTGCTTCGCCCGACGACTTGAGCGCGTTGAGGGCCGGTGCCGCCACCGTGAACAATCGGATTAATCGCATTGACTTGAAACATTACGACCGCGTTATTGACAGTCTCTGCGCCAGTGGGATCGCCGTATTGGGGCTGATCGACAATCAATCGCTACTTGACATCAGTTGGAAGGAGTCAGGCGGTGTGATCAGTGAAGAATATGCGGCCACCTTCACCGGCGTCCTTGAGCAACTGGTACGCTACTACGATGACCGCATCGGTTATTGGGAGATATGGAATGAGCCGGATTATTCGGAAAGCCTTCTACAACCGGCAAGTTATGCCGATTTGCTGATCCAGAGCTATGATACCATCAAGGCAACCGATAGCGCAGATCAGGTCGTCTTTGGTGGCCAAGGCGGTGCAGATGATCCAGCTATCAGCTATTTGGAGTCTTTTTATAATGCACTGGATGCAGCAGGGCGCCTCAATCCTAGCCCCTTTGATATTTATGCGATCCATCCATATCCCTCTGGGGAATACAGAAGTGGTACGGGAGAAATATTGCTGAATCCCTGGGATTACATCTATCGTGATGAATTTGTTGGTCCCACAATCATCCACAAGTTTATGGATGACATGGCCATTCAAGGTGACGGGAACAAACCAATCTGGGTGACGGAGATCGGCTGGAACAGCGCGCGTGGTTCAGAAATTTCGGAGAATTGCCCTGCAATTAACCAGACCCTTGTCTCGCGCTCGGCCCAGGCCCTCTTTCTCATCAACGGCTTTGATGTTCTCTTCCAAAAGAGTGCCTGGGATTGGCAAAGCTATCCAGCGGCAATTGCGGGCGTCCGCAAAGTCTTTGTCTATCAATATCGCGATACAGGGGCCAACAAGGAGTGCAATGCCGTCAGCGCCGCGACTTATCCATCGCCCTCGTGGTACGATTCCTATTTCGCCCGTTTTGTCTTCCCGGAGGAATCTGCATCCGTTGTTGATTGGTGGTTTGGTCTCTATGACGGAAATGACATTCCCCAACCCAAACCGGTGGAGTGTACTTTCCGTCAATATCCTGCCGAAAGCGTGATCAGCGACTGCTTTGACTTGGTTCATGACCTTTTCTTACCAGTTGTAAGTAGCCCAGAAACAACACCGCCCGGTCAATAGGCGAGATTGAAACGATGAGCAAGTTGAGGCCAATTCTGTAAACAATCGTTATATTGGTCTCAACTTGTCGTAATTTCAAGAGAAAAAGGAATACTTATGATACATCCAAAACGGCATCGTTCAGACTGCTATCTATGGTTCAGTACACTCATTTCGCTTATTGTTTTGTTGCTGCTGCTCACAATCCTTGCTGCCTGCAACAATGAACTAGCTCTTCGTCCCGTTGAAGAACAGACGCTACCCATGTCTCAGGCAACCATTGCACCTTTCACAGAAACATTGCCGCATCTGTTAGGGGTCATTCAAATGCCGCCCAAACATGGCTTGACCAGACAGGGGCTTATCCATCCCAACGGCTACGCCTATATCCTCAATTATTCCGGTTCGATTATCGTGGCCGATGGGCCTAACTTAGTCGATCTGATGACCTGGCCAGAAGATATGCGAGGAAGATTAGCCGATATTACCATAAATCCGTCGACGGGTGAAAGTTATGTGATTGGTCGGCGACCTGATTTTCTCCATACAATCAGCGGAACCGGAATCGTAAAGAGTTTACCCTTGGACGATGAGCCACAATTGCTCGCGTATAATCCGGCAACCGGCTATACTTATATTCCCTATCTGCCCCCCCCAATGCGGCCCAAAGAGATTCCTTGGTATAGTGGGATTGCCGTCTTCAACGGAACTGAACTGCTCGCCGACATCCCGCTTAATGCGATTCCCCATGCACTCACGGTAAATCCAATCGACGGCTTAATCTACGTTGGCCACGGTGTTGATAAAGAAACCCTGAACTCACTCACAGTAATCAGCGGCACAGCCATTTTAACAAGCACTTCCTTTGCAAGTACCGGTGGCAGTGGCATCGAACAGATGATTGTGAACCCACATACGGGCGAAATGTATCTAAAGCAGGGCATTAACGTCATTCACCGCAAAAACGGTTCACAGATCAGTTCAATCGACATCGGTGGCAAGGGGGCACATCACATCAACAGCATTGCGATTGACACGCGCCGCAATTGGATCTATGCGACCTCATGGGAAGAGCCGACGAGTCAAGTGCTGGTGCTGGAAGAGGACAAGGTGATTGCCTCGATTCCCGTTGGCCGTGATCCGCGCGACGTTGTCGTCGATGAAACCCATGACTATGTCTATGTGGTGAATCGGTTGAGCGGCTCCATGTCGATCATCCGCGGGACGGAGGTCATCACCACCGTGGGAACCGAAGGTTGGGGGCCAGCCCATATCACTCTGGACGAGCAACGCGGTTACATTTACGTGTCGAATAGCGACTCAGCCAGTGTTGCGGTCTTTGGGTTTGATAGTCCATCCCAGTAAAGCCAGAGAGGATGCAGTGACTTGGCTTCACCCCAAGCCGTTTGGGGCGTAAGATTGAGACAAATGGGTGAAAGGGTTTTGGTCAATTGGCGATTCCACGCATCGACTATCAGAGCCTGGCCTCTCAACGGTGGCGGCTCTTCGAGTCAGACGGTTCGCCCAGCAATGCTGGTGGTGTGGTGAGTGAAGATGGCTATCTGGAAGAGTTCGTCGCCGTGACGCAGTTTATTACCGAGTATTACAAAGATCGCATCGGCGCCTGGAAAATCTGGAATGAGCCGGATTACCTATCCACGCCTGGCTGCCACGGAATATCCATTGCTCTTGAAGGCCGTCTACGATGCAATCAAAAACGGCGTTGACCCTGATGACCGCAGTGCTCTTTGGCGGCTTGGGTGGTGTCAATCAGGTAACCTACAATAACTACTTCTTACCAACCTATAATTTCATAACAGCAAACAATTCTGACTCACCCTTTGACATTTTTGCCTTGCATCCCTACTATTATGAAGATAATCAAGGCAGACTGATGGTCAACCCGCAGGAATACCTGCATTATGATTGGACCTTCGGAACCCGCGTACCGACGGCTATACACCTATTCGGCAATTTCAAACCTTGCTTGGTATCCGAAAGGATTTGAATAAAGAGATCTGGGTCACCGAGATCGGCTGGAATACAGCGAAAGGTGATGAAGCGGCCGACATTGTCCCAATCTGAAGTCACAGCTTGTTACAACAAATGAGCAGGCCGGTTATCTGCTCAACAGCTTTGATATCCTCTTCAAAGAGACGGGCTGGGATGAGACGACACCAGGTGTTACCAAAGTCTTCTGGTATCAATATCGTGATACCGCGGTTCAGAAGGCGCGCTGAATGTGGACTGGCCACAGCCGCGGTCCAGTCACCATCTTGGGGCGCTTCCTATGTCGCGCAATATCAAGATCCACTGTTCCGCACAGAGGTAGATCCTGCGCAAACACCGTGGTGGTATGGCCTCTATCATGGGGATTTTGTCGCCAAACCGTCTGCCTATACCTTCAAAGTCTATCCACCGAGTTACGATTTCCAGGTATATCTGCCACTGATCAGTGACGGTACAATCGTTTCAGCCGCGGCAGAGTAAGGCACAACAGGCGAACAACGCGATGATAGTATAGATGTTCAGAAAAAGGTCCGTGGTTTTGTCATACACCGTAGGGTCACGGTACACCGTAACCCTACGAAACATTATCTGAGTGTCTATAGAAGCATGGTTCAACTGGGTTGAACCATGCCCTTACAGAGGAGAATCCCAATGATATCGTTTACACGAGCGAGATGGCAGCGTCTTCTGCCATTCCTGGTTGCGGGTTGTTGTTTTGTCTTGTTCTTGCTGCTATCAGTGCCTGCCGAGGTCAGGCGACACGCGAGGATCGCTTACCCCAATTGCAGGCTGTTATCCGTGTACCAGGCGCTAGCGCCATGGCAATGGCGCCAAATGGCTTGGTTTACGTGGTCAACTTAGGTGGTGAACCGGGTAAGAGCTACATTGCCGTCTTGGATGGTCCCAAACAGGTGGATACAATCCCATGGCCCGATGAATCCTCCTGGGGTGCCGGTGCCGAGATTGCCTACAATCCCCACAACCATTTGCTTTATATTTTGGACCGAATTATATATCAATTATACGTCATTCGTGACACAGAAGTAGTCACCACCATGAAGGTAGGCTATGCGCCCTGGACAATGGTCATCCATCCCACTTCCGGTCATGTCTATATACCCAACATCCGTACAGCTCCTTTGGACCCAGGCCAAGACCCCGGCCCCGGTGAAGTCGTTGTTGTTGAAGATACTCAGATCCTGCGGCGAATTCCCCTAGAAGACCCATTAACTGTGACCGTTAGCGATTTCGATAACCAAGTCTATATCGGCCAGGCTAACCCCTTTGGTAAAGGGGCGCAACATATCTTGGTGGCGATTGATGACAGTACCTTTATAACACAAACCATATATGAAGCAGACTACGGAGGCGGCATCAATGAGATAGACATTGATCGGAGTAATGGTCACCTCTATGTAACTCGTGATGACTTTGGTCTTCTTGTCTACTGGGATGGGACTGACTTTCAGCGCATAGATGTGGGCAGTTTGGGCTATAGTATCAATACCATTGCCATGGATTCACAAAAGCATCGACTCTACGCTGCTTCCTGGGATGGCCCGCCCAGCCATGTGATCGTCATTGAAGGTGCAACGGTGGTAGCGGAGATTCCCGTCGGCAACGATGTGCGCGGCTTGGCCATCGACCATACCCATGATTATGTCTACGCCACCAACTATCGCTCGGATACGCTCTCTATCATTCGTGGCACAGAGGTTATTACAACCGTGGAGACGGGCGGTCTTGGTCCCTTTGAGATCACGGTAGACGAAAAACGTGGCTATATTTATGTTTCAAACAGCAACTCGGCGAGTGTGGCTGTCTTCGGCTTTGAGGAGGGCAACGCCGCCCTAGATTGGCGGCAATTCTTGCCTTTCATCGAGAAATAAAGCATGACAAACTCGACCATGAGCGGACGCTACCTATACCTGCTGATCGCGGTTGGCGTCTCTCTTCTGTTACTGATATCCATTGTGAGCGCCTGCCAGGTAATCGCACAACAGACCGCCGAGCCCTATGCGCCACCGCGTCTACTAGACGTGGTTCCGATAGCGGGCCCCAAGGATATTGCGGTCGCCCTCAATGGCTGGACCTATGTGGTCAGTGATGGTGGCGCAAGGGGATGGAAAATTGCGAATGGTGAATGGTGAATTGCTAATTGTGAATGAGCGGGTGCTTGTAGCCGGCTTCGTTCACAATTTATAATTCACCATTCGCCATTCTAACCCTTTCTATTCCGCCTCAAAACCCTCGGGATAAAGAATCACCTCGATGTACTGATCCGCCTGCAAATAATCCTGGGCGGCGCTCTGCACATCCTCAGCCGTGACCGCCCGAATGCGATCGTCAAACACGAGGATGTCGCTCATTGGCTCGTCGGGGTTTTCCACGTAAAACTTGAGCACGGCGGTCCAGAAGCCGTTGGTCGCCACCTGCTCCTCGCGCTGGTTGAGCTGTATCTCGTGGAACTTGGTCACGTTCTCCTCGGTGGGTCCCTCAGTTTGCAGCTTTTCGATTTCACCAAAGACAGCATCGATTAGCTCACGGGCGCGGGCCGGTTCGCTGCCAAAATAGACGCCAAAGTAGTAATTCTGGTCGGGCTGCTCGTTGACGTTGGAGAAAGTGCCGGAGGCGTACGCTCCGCCCAGCTCTTCGCGCACGGTGTCGCGCACCATAATGTCCAGAATGGTTTCGACAGCGCGAATCTTCATGCGGTTGTCGGGCGTGGCGGCCATGTCGCCATAGAAGATCAGCTCGCTGATGCTCTGCTCATCTTGCCCTTTTTTCACCTCCTCTTGAATCACGCCGCTGGGCAGATCGGGCGCCACATCCTGCCACGTTTCGCTGCGATTGGCAGCGGGCAGCGTACCCAAATATTGCTGGGCCAGCGCCTTGATCTGCTCCACGTCGAAGCTGCCGGCAAAAATAAAGGTAAAGTCGCTCATGTCGGCAAAGCGGTCCTGGTAAATTTCAAAGCCGCGCGCCAGGTCCAGCCCATCGATGATCTCCACCGTAAACGGTCCGCGACGCACCGTGTCGCCATAGAGCGCTCCAATCAGCGCATCTTGCAGCGCTGCATTGGGCGACAGGCTGCGGTTTTCCAATTGGGCGCGCTGATCTTTGCGGAAGGCTTCAAAGGCATCCTCATCGGCGCGCGGGGCGGTGGCGTAAAGATAGATGAGCTGGAACATGGTTTCCAGATCTTTGGTGGAGGCGCTGCCGGAGAAACCCTCAGCCAGTTCGTCAATATACGGGCTCACGCTGACCGATTTGCCGGTGAGCAGCTTGATCAGCGCGGTCTGGTCAAATTCGCCCACGCCGCTTTGCGAGACGATGCTGGCAATGGTGTCTGCTTCGGGGAAATCTTCGTCAGAAACCAGCGACGAGCCGCCGGGGCTGGTGGCCGTCATGAGTACTTCGTCATCTTTAAAATCGGTGGGCTTGAGCAGCACATGAACGCCATTCTCCAGCACCAGCTCGGTGACGCCCAGTTCGGCCATTTCATTTTCCGACACAATGGCGGCCGGCGCGGGCAGATCGCCCACCAGCTCGGCCTCCACCACGGCGTCTTCATAGGGCGCAATATCTGCGGCCAGCACATCGGCAAGCACGGCGGCCAGTTCATCCGCGGTGGGGGCGGGCGTGTCGTCCTTCTGCGGCGCGGTCACGATCACCGAGCGATTGGCGTCGCCCTGCAAATTGTCACCCACGCTATTCACTTCGGCCAGCGTAATGCCGGGCAGCAGCTTGTCCACCAATTCATATTCAAAGGCAATGCCCGGTGCGGTGGCCTTTTCCAAAAAGTGGGTCACATATTCATCGACCAGGCTGCTGCTTTCGGTGTTGGCGCGCTCTTGATAAGCCTGTTCGTAAAAGCGCAGCAGATCGGTCTTGGCCCGTTCCAGTTCGGATTCGGTAAAGCCGTGGCGCCGCGCCCGCTCCAGTTCGGTAAAAATGGACTCCAGCCCGGCCAGCGCGCTGCCGTCGTTGACCTGCGCCACAAAGGTGGCCAATTCCACCGGGCGCACCAACCCGCTGGCGCCCGCATACGCGCCCACAAACGGCGCATCCGCCTTGCGCCCGATCTCATCCAGGCGCGACTGCAACATGCTGTAGAACAGGCGGCTCACAAGCAGTTCGCGATATTGGGCGCCAGTTTCCAATGGTTCGGCAGGCTGCGTATAGGAGAGGCGCACCTGCGTCGATGTATTCTCGGGGTCGGTGGCCACCAGGTAGCGCGTATCCTCGTGGGCCGGCACGCTATATTCTTGGTGAGCAGGGGCATCCGCGGGATTGGTCAGCGTAGAGAAGCGCTCGATGATCATCTGCTCCACGGCGTCCACATCAAAATCACCCACCGCCACCACGGCCATCAGATCCGGGCGATACCACTGTTGGTAAAAGCGCACCACCGTGTCGCGCGGGGCGTTGCGCACAATGTCCATATCGCCAATGGGCATGCGCTCATCATAGCGCGAGCCGCCCAGCCAGACAGGGAAAATTTGGTTGCGCATGCGGCCGCTGGCCGTCTGTTCGCGCAGCCGCCACTCTTCCACCACCACGCCGCGCTCTTTGTCGATCTCGGCCTGATCCAGCGTGGCGTAGGCCGCCCAATCTTCCAGCACATCGAAACCGGTGGCCAGAATTTCGGCATCGTCGGTAGGCATGTGCAGCATATAGACCGTCTCTTCAAACGAGGTGTATGCATTGAGATCCGGCCCAAAGGTGATGCCTACTGACTCGAGGAAATTGACCAACTCCTGGCCCGCAAAGCGCCGCGTGCCGTTGAACATCATGTGCTCCAGAAAATGGGCCAGCCCTTTCTGGTCGTCATCCTCTTGCAGCGAACCGGCGTTTATGGCAAGCCGCAGCTCGGCGCGATTGGCCGGCTCCTCATTGTGGCGCACGTAGTAGGTGAGCCCATTATCCAGCACGCCATAGCGAATGGCCGGGTCCAGCGGCAAAATCGCATCGGGGTTGGCCAGCGCGGCGTCGACGGTGGCCACGCTGGCGGCGTCTGGCTGTGGGGGCGGTCCATCTTCCATCACCAGAGGTTGACAGGCGGACAACGCCAGGGCCAAAATCATTAACAAAAGAAACCATCGTTTCATGTGTGTGTCTCCTGAAAGGAATTATTGTTTTGCTACGCAATCAGCTTGGTTTGAGCATCATATCATTCAACGATGCGCAACCCAAATGGAATAAATTGCGTAAAGGTTCACGGGGATGCCATTGTCTCTCGGCTTGCGAACGGGCCATTTTATCCTGAATGGTCTGTCTGAGTATACAATGAGAATTAGCAAAAAAGAGTGTGAGATCATCCGCAAGCGCTGGCGAATGAGTAGGAACTTTTGGCAAAACGGCGGCGTCTATTCACTGGTCATGCGTAAACACTACATTAAAACCTCTTCATTCCCCGGAGGCAGATTGAAAACCGTCCAAAATTATTGGCGACTTTTACTCACAATATGGCTCATCGGCCTCATTTTTCTGCTGACGCCGCACCCATTGTATGCCCAGAGCGCCCCCCCTGGTTTGACCATGCAGGCGCGGGCCGCGTACGATGGCTACTTCAAATTTGGCGAATGGCTGCCGATTTGGGTCGAATTGGAAAATAACGGCCCCGATCTAGATGCTGAAATCCGGGTCAAGCTGACCTCCAATGCGGGGCCGGTGACGTATGCGGCGCCCGTGGCTTTGCCCACCGGTTCGCGCAAGCGGCTGCCAATTTACGTGTTGCCCAACAACTTTTCGCGCGAGTTGGAAGTACATCTGGTTGACCGGGCCGGCAGCGCCGATTCGCCCTTACTCCTATCGGCGGTGAAGGTGGAGCCGCTGCCCAATATCAGCTATCTGGTGGGCGTGGCAGCGGCCGAGCGCGGCGCCATCTCTTTTGCCGCCAATGCCCAGTTGAGCCAGCTTGAGCGGCGCGTAGTGCTGGCAGATGCGCCGGCGGATGAGCTGCCCGAACGCGTTGAGGGGCTGAATTCATTTGACGCGCTGATCTTCAACAATGTGGATGCCGCCGCCTTGACGCCCGCCCAGGGAGATGCGCTGCAAAGCTGGGTGGGCCGCGGCGGACGACTGATTATTGGCGGGGGTGCGGCGGCGCCAGAGACGCTGGCCAACTTGCCCGCGGCGCTGCAATTTGTCTCCGTGCAGGGCATTGCTGATGTTGCCGCCGTGGCGCCACTGGCCGATTTTGCCCAAAGCGAGGCCATTGCTGCGCCCGGTCCATTTACCGTGGCGCAGGTGCAGGTTGACGCCGGCGAGACGTTGGCCAGTCTGAATGAGGCGCCGCTGATCGCGGAGGCGCGTTTTGGCCAAGGTTATGTGAATTTTGTGGCGCTGGATCTGGCCGGCGCCCCTTTTAACGCCTGGACTGGGACAACGGATTTCTGGAGTAAATTACTCAATCGCGACGCCGAATATGCCAATTGGCTGCCGCCGGATGTCTCTTTGCGCCAGATGCGCGCCGACCGGCTGGCCTATCCACTCTCCAATCTGCCCTCGTTAGACCTGCCGTCCATCCGCAGCTTGTCTCTCCTGCTGCTGCTCTATATTTTATTGGTGGGGCCGGTCAACTATTTTTCCCTGCGTCGGCTACACAAGCTGCATTGGGCGTGGGTCACAATTCCGCTGCTGACGATTCTCTTTTCGGCCGGCGCCTTTGGCTTGGGCTACAGCCTGCGCGGCAATGACCTGATCCTCAACAAAATTGCTCTTATAGAGCCGCTGCCCGGCAGCGCGGCCAACGTGACCAGCTTTATGGGGCTCTTTTCGCCCACCCAGCAGAGCTACGAAATCGAAGTGGACGGCAGCGGCCTGGTCAGCCCCATGACGCAGAACGTGGCGCCCATGGGCATCAACGGCCGCGGCGGCGCTGCCGAGTTGACCATTCGGCAGGGCGCGCCGGCGCGCTTGAGCGGGCTGGCCGTTAACCAATGGTCCATGCAGTCGTTTATGACCGAAAGCTATGTGGCCGATTTTGGCGATCTGTCCGGTGAGTTTCATTTGCAGGGCGACCGCCTGACCGGGCAAATCCGCAACCAGACCGGCTATGCGTTGAGCGATGTGGTGGCGGTGGCCGGCGCCCAATTTAAGGCCCTGGGCGAGCTGGCGCCGGGCCAGGAAGTTTCCGTTGAATTTAGCGTGGGTGAGCCGCTATTGACCAACACGGGCGGCGGGTTGGCCTGGCAAATCTACAATCCCGATCCCAATCTGAACCCCGGCGCAGACCCCAATGCGCTGAATTCGCGCGCCATGAATCTCAAGCGCGATATTCTATCAGGGGTCGAAGATACATCCTTCAACCCACAGTGGCAGAACGGCGGCATCCAAAATAGCGCGTGGGAGCAAAATGTGCGGCTGGTGGCCTGGCTCAGCGAAGCGCCGCCCACCGTGCGCGTCGCCCAACGCGATCCACAGCAGCAGACCACGGCGCTGCTGCTCATGACCTTTCCGCTCGCTCTGCCGGACTCGGGACCCTTTACGCTGCCGCCAGGCATGTTGACGGCCAACATTGTTGAGCGCCCCTTTGACGGCGGCGATTGCGGCCGCAATTCGGTCTATTCACAAAACGGCCAGTTTGTCATCGAATTCACGCTGCCCGAAAATCTGCGCAACGCCACCATCCAAAAGCTGCAATTGGGCCTGCGCCAGGATGATATCAACGCGTTGCCGCCGCACACCGAGTTTTTCGACTGGCAAAGCGAAACATGGGCGCCACTGGAAAACCCGGTGCAAGGCATCAACGAACTGACCCAAACCGAGCGGTTGATCAGCGACGACGGCCGCACGCAAATCCGCATGACGGCGCAGGGCTCCGGCGGCTGCACGTATGTCAACTTGGGGTATTCGGGGGAGAGATAGCCGTCGCCGATAAGAAACTGGGTTTTTGGCAAAAACCCAGTTTCTGCTTTCCGACAATACAGGTTTGCCCAACTACTACGCCATAACGAACAAACTTCTCAACCGGTACACGCACTACGCAATACGTATCGCCCCCCAATGGCCTAACCCCCACCCAGATCAACCTCATACCGCACCACGTCATCAATAATCTGCTCCAATGATTTCTGCGCCTGCCAGCCTACGGCCCTGCCAATTTTGACCGTGTCCGGCACGCGGCGGCGCATATCTTCAAAGCCGGGCGCGTACGCTTCACTGTACGGAACGTGCTTTATTTCAGAGGCCGAATCGGTGCGCTCAATGATCGTGGCGGCAAGCTGATTGATGGTTACTTCGTGGTTGGAACCAACGTTGAAGACTTCGCCCGCGGTCTGCTGCGGCTGATCCAGCAGTGCGAGCAACGCCCGCACCGTGTCGTGGACGTGGCAGAAGCAGCGGCTCTGTTCGCCGTCGCCGTAAACGGTGATCGGCTCGTGGTGCAGCGCCTGCCGCACAAAGCGCGGCACCACCATGCCATAGCGTCCGGTCTGCCCTGGCCCTACCGTGTTGAAAAAGCGCACCACCGTCACCGGCAACTCAAATTCGCGATAGGCCGCCAGCCCCAGGAATTCATCCAGCAGCTTGCTGGCCGCGTAACACCAGCGGCTGCGGATGGACGGCCCCAGCACAATGTCATCCTCCTCGCTAAAGGGCACCTTGATCCCTTTGCCGTAAACTTCGCTGGTGCTGGCGATCAGCGTGCGGCAGCGGTAGCGTCGCGCCGCCGCCAGCACGGCGTGCGTCCCCAGCACGTTGGTCTCAATGGTCTCGGTGGGTCGTTCCACCACCACAAAGACGCCCACGGCCGCCGCCAAATGCACAATGGCGTCGGCGCTGCTGGCCAGCCGATCCAGCACTAGGGCGTTGCTCAGATCGTCCACGGCGAACGAAAAGTTGGGGTGTGGGGTAAACTCCCGAATATTGTTGAAATTGCCGGTTGACAAGTTATCCAAGATCGCAACCGAGTCGCCGCGCGCCAGCAGCGCCCGGGTGAGATGCGTGCCGATAAAGCCAGCGCCGCCGGTGATTAAGACGCGCATAAATACCCTTTCTGCCTTGTAGAGAAAACTGTGACAAGATGACAAGATGACAAGATGACAAGATGACAAGATGACCGATTTCACCCTTGTCATCTTGTCATTTTGTCATCTTAAAAACGCTTCTGCGTCTATTATACAGGATTCTGCCCACAGCGGCGTAAGTATATTCACCGATAAACCGCGCTGCACATTTTCAAGTTGGGCAGCCTGGTTTGTTGTGGGCTGTAATGGGGCATGTCTACTTGCGATCTTTGACGCGCAAAGATCGCACAGGTACAATGTCGTAACCGAAATAGTTCGGGGTTGGCCATTGTAGAAAATAATAACGTCAGCTTTGCGTATTGCGTGTACCGGTCGAGAAGTTTATTCGTTATGACGTAGTTATTTTGTTAACATGACCATAGCGAAATGGCAGGATTGTATTCGTTTAACAATCTGTTCAATCAATGTCATTAAGTTAAGGATTTTCGTGTCAAAGCAAATAGTGTTCAGTGTTCAGTGTCCAGTCTGGCAGTTCAGCCTGGGAACTGAACACTGAACACTGAACACTGCCAACTTAACGACATTATCTGTTCAATTACCATGTTGGTTAGGCAATATGGCATCTCAGCACCTCAATTTTGACCTTTTAATCGAGCGCACTGACGAAGGGTTGTTTAGCGTGGCGCCAGATTCACCGGCGGGCTCGGCGGCGGCGGTTGTGCACGCGCCCTTCAGTTATGCGGAATTGCAGGCGTTGTGGACGGCCCTTCAAGAGCCGCATCAGAACGAATCGAGGCGCATGGAGCAGCAGCGCACGGCCAGCCGCACCTATGGCGAGCAGCTTTTTCGGGCCTTCTGCGTGGGCGAAGTGGCCGACTGTCTGCGCAACAGTCTGAATATTGCGCTGCGCGACCGCACGCCGCTGCGCATCCGGCTCATGCTCAAGAACGCGCCGGAGCTGGCCCATTTGCCCTGGGAATATCTGTACAACCCGGAGACCCACGAATTCTTGGCGCTTTCTGGCCAATCTACGGTGGTGCGCTATGTCAATATGCGGCAGCAAATTCGCCCTTTTGTGGTCGAGCGGCCGCTGCGTGTGCTGGTGATGATCGCCAGCCCCGAAAATTACCCGCGCCTGCATTTGGAGCGCGAATGGTTGGGACTGCTCGACACGCTGGATCATTTGGCGCTGCAGGGCAAAATGATTGTGGAGCTGCTGCGCGACCCCACGCTGGTGGGCTTGCAGCGCCAGTTGCGCCAAAAACAGTATCATATTTTCCACTTTATCGGCTTTGGCGCCTTTGATCAAGGTTCATTCAACACGGTGAGTCAGGATGGGCTGCTGCTCTTCGAGGACAAAATGGCGCGCGGTCGCTATGTCAGCGGCCAGCACGTGGGCAACTTGCTGTACGATCACCACTCGGTGCGGCTGGCGGTGCTCAGCCTGCGCCAGCATCGCAACGACCCGGCGCGCAACCCATTCATCAACGCCGCTCAGAGCATTTTGCAGCGCGGGGTGCCGGCAGCCATCACCTTTTCCTCCGAGCCATCGCCAGTCAGCGCGGTCAACTTTATTGATGAATTCTATGCGGCCATTGCCAATTATGAAAACGTGGATAGCGCCGTCACCCTGGCCCGCCGCTCGGTGCAAAATGCCGAAGCCAGCGCCGCCTGGGGCGCGCCCATCTGCTTTACACGCACGGCACATGGTAAAATATTTCACGATCCGGCCGCCGGTCCGCTGCCCGCATTTGATGAGCCGTTGAAAGGGCCGGTGGATGATTTGCGGCTGCGCTATTTTATTTGAAGAAGTTGCGTATTTCGTGTTGCGTATTTCGTGAACCGATAGACATTCTTGTCCCGATACAAGAGCCTAAACCGGTATACGCAACACGAAATACGCAATACGCACCATTTAGCGAATAATCAAACTCCCCCACAATATTTTAGGAGACAAACAAATGACCAACGCAAACATCGGACTCATCGGGTTGGCCGTTATGGGCCAAAACCTGGTCCTCAACATGGAACGCAACGGCTACACCGTGGCCGTGTATAATCGCACCACCTCCACCATGCGCGAATTTGTGGATGCGCATCCGGGCAAAAAGCTGATCCCGACGGAAACGCTGGCAGAATTTGTGCAGAGTTTGGAAAGCCCGCGCAAGGTGATGATCATGGTGCAGGCCGGGCGGGCGGTGGATGCCGTGATCGGCCAGCTCACGCCGCTGCTGGACAAGGGCGACCTGATTATGGATGGCGGCAACAGCTTTTACCGCGATACCGAGCGCCGCGCTGTGGCGCTAACCGAAGAGGGCTTCAACTTTATGGGCGTGGGCGTCAGCGGCGGCGAAGAGGGCGCGCTGTGGGGACCGTCCATTATGCCGGGGGGCCCGCGCGATTTATGGTCGGAAGTGCAGCCCATTCTGGAGGCTATTGCGGCCAAAGCGCCCGATGATGGTAAACCTTGCGTGGCCTATTTGGGGCCGCGTGGCGCCGGTCATTATGTAAAAATGGTCCACAACGGCATTGAATATGGCGACATGCAGCTGATCGCCGAAGCGTACGATATTTTGCAAAACGCACTGGGCATGCAGCCCGCCGAACTAGCCGAGGTTTTTGCCGAATGGAACAGGGGTGAGCTGGACAGCTTTTTGATTGAGATTACGGCGACCATCTTCAAACGCATTGACGAAGAGACCGGTCAGCCGCTGGTCAACCTGGTGCTGGATAAGGCAGCCCAAAAAGGCACTGGCAAATGGACCAGCCAAGACGCCTTCGATCTGGGCGCGCCCATCCCCACCATCAACAGCGCCGTCGTCGGGCGCATTGTGTCCAGCCTGAAGAGCGAGCGCGTCGAGGCCGCCAAAGTGCTGGGCAGCGGTGTGGACGCCCAATACACGGGTGACCGTCAAGCGCTGATCAGCGCCGTGCGCCAGGCGCTCTACGCCAGCAAAATCAGCGCCTACGCCCAGGGCATGGCGCTGCTACGTATTGCCAGCGAGGAATATGACTACAACTTGAATCTAGGCGAAGTGGCCGCCCTCTGGCGCGCCGGCTGCATTATCCGCGCCCGCTTCCTCAACCACATTACCGATGCTTTCGAGCGCAACCCGGCGCTGCCTAATCTGCTGCTGGATGGCGACTTCCGCCAGGCCGTGCAGGAGCGGCTGCCCGCCTGGCGCCATGTGGTGCAGACCGCCGTGGGGCTCGGCATCCCCGTCCCCGCCTTTAGCACCAGCTTGGCCTATTACGACAGCTATCGCAGCGCCCGCCTGCCCGCCAAATCTGCAAGCGCAGCGCGACTTCTTCAGCCCACACCTACGAGCGCGTCGACCGCGACGGCATTTTCCATTCGAGCTGGGAATGACGCAGAAAGGGGCAGGGAGCAGGAGAAAGGGGGATCGTTCCCCCCTGCTCCCTTTCTCCTGCCCCCTTTCCCCCTTTCACAAACATGAACCGCTGGCACATCATCTTCCTCCTCACTCTGATCCTCGCTGGCGGCTGGGTTTGGCTCAGCCGCGTGCCGGTGGGTGCGCAGCCGAGGAGCGCGGCGCAACCGGCTGTGAGGTATCCGCGCCGACGTTTACGCTGTACGCTGAGCGATAAGCGCGGAGTTTGCGCTGGCGCCCTCTTTGACCATTGGTGAAGGTAAACCCATTGTGCTCAACTTTTGGGCCACCTGGTGTGGACCGTGCCGCAACGAGCTGCCCGCGCTGCAGGCCGCGTCTGAACATTATGCGGGTTACGTGGAGATTATTGGTGTGGATCAGATGGTACGGCCACGGTGCAGGCTTTTGTGGATGAACTGGGGCTAACCTTTACCATTCCGCTGGATGCCGATGGCGCCGTGGGCCAGCAGTACAACGTGCGCGGCCTGCCCACCACTTTTTTTGTTGACCGGCGGGGGTCATCCAGCAGATTTGGACCCGGGGGAGATGAATCGGATTACGCTGGTGGAGGATTGAGAAGATATTGCCTTAATAAAGCAAACTTCCTTTGCCAGCTTTGACAACCCGCTCCGATCGTGACTATAATTAAGGTCATAGCTAATGAAATCGCTTCACTATCGTCTATCATTCGCGTCTGAATCAGCATATCCGTGCAATTGAACGGCAGCATCATGCCCATATTCGGAAGACATTTGAGCAACAGTTGAGTTATGAAGCTGACACTGAGACACAGGAAATCGCAAACCTGTACGACAGCCCTTTCTCTTTGATGCAACTTGGGAGATCGTTTTGGGCCAGAAAATCGGTTTCGCGTGTTTTATGAGGTTGATCACAACCATCACGCGGTCAACATATTAGCCATCGGTGAAAGAAAGGTAATCGCTTGTTTATTGCTGGTGAGGAGGTGGCGCCATGAGGTGCCAGTGTGGCAGATGTAAAGCACATTTCAGTGCGTATATGAAAGAAAGCGAAAGCGGGCCGGTTGTTATCACGCTGCAATGGGAAGCCAGCGGCTGTTCTCGTAAATATTTTTGATGAGGATGAATTGGATGGGCTAATCTTGGCCTATTCGCCAAAGTTTCGGGCATGCTGCAAGCTGCCCGAGCCGAAATTCAGCAGACGGGTGGCATTCCGCATGATGAATTCTGGAGGCGCGATTGACGCTGAATATGATGATGAGGAGATTGATAACTAACCTATTCTGTCGCTGAAATATGCTTATCCCCCGCCACAAATGGCGTCTGAATCCTAAAGTGAAAGTAGTCTGGCGTGCTGTCTGTAAACGTATGCACCTCGCCCGGCTCCACCACCAACACATCCCTGGCCCGCAGCCGCATTGTTTCGCCATCCACAATGGCCGTGCTTTCGCCCTGCGCTACCAGATAGATTTCAGACATTTGCGTATGGAAATGTTCAATGTTGATGCCTTCGTTGGCGTACCCGACCGCGGCGGGAACGGCTGAGTTCCAGGGAGCCGGTGTGCCAGCCTTTGGGATCATTGATATCCGCATAGGAAAGGATCACGTTAATTAAGTTCTTTCTGCGGAGGGTGCCACCCCCTTTTCAACCCATATTTTTCGGGAGCGCACCGCAAATGGGTTGTTCATCTGTAAAGCGTATACTGTTGCACGACCCACAGGAGTAAGACCAGCAGCTTCCGTTCCATTGTTACGCCATTCAAAATGGTCGCTCCATCTTTGTTGGCGCGGATGGAATATTGGAATATTCTACCGGAATATGCATCCAAAGCTTCGGTTATGGTTCCTTTGAAGCGGTTGCAACATTGGGCATGCCAAACAGAGGTTGTCTGCTACAGTTTCGCCTCCAGCCGAAATGGGAACTATATGTTCAATTTCTAGAGGCATTCCCACTATGATTTCCTGAGTCTGGCAATATTCACACCGAAAATTAGCACGCTCCGCCACTTCATGTCATAAACTATCGGGAACGTACGCACCGCTCATTATAGTTGCAACACTTTGGGATTGCTCATATCGTACCACCGGTCTTGTAAGAGTGACGCAGCTTGCGCTCGTCGTATCATTGTCCCATCATACTGATGAAGAAGCCTTTCTAAGAGTGCTTCTTCATCGCGCTCCAGTGTACGCCCCTTTGCCTCTTGGTTGAGGATGGCAAGCTGCTCTTGTTCATCGTTGCTCATAGTACTCGAGCTAGAAAGCACAAAGCTTCGTCAGACAAACTCGACATTGCGGCCAATTCTGCTTCAACATTGTCCGGTAACTTTGGCGAAGATTGCCAATTCTGTACAACAAGCTCGCTCAACACATCCGCAATGGAACGATGCTGTTTTTGCGCATCATTTTCGAGTTCTTGAACTAAATTTTCTGGCAAATCAAGCGTTACAGTTAGGGTCATTTGCGAACCTCTATTATTGGAAAACATTGACCAGATATTACAAATCTTACTGCAGCAAGTATGCACAGACCAAGAAGATTGTCTTTGCCGCTGCATAACTTAAAAATCGGACGTCCGCCCCAACATAGCAGGCGCGTTAGTCACCGCTCCCAACTCATCCCATCATAATGCGATAAAAACCCCACTGCCTCCAGCAATATCTGCCCCGGCTCCATTTAATACCGGCTCGCCACCAGCGCGCTTGACCGAAACACGCGACGCAAACGTGGCCAAATGTTCCAGCCACGCAATCAACACCGCCGTGATACTCGCCTTCATCCACCCCTGCATGGTTTTGCAGACTGGCGCCCGTATCCTCAATCAGCAAAACAGGAAAACCGCGCTGCTGCACCAGCCAGGTGGACGGAATGCGTACCAAACGCCAGCGGTTCGCCATTGGCCGTCAACGGACCATCCTCCAGCGCCGGGCCGTACAGATTGGCCGGGTCGCAGGCGTTGAGCAGCACCGGCGCATCATCTGCGCCAAGCAGGCGGCGTCGCGCAGCCGCTCCACCACTTCGGGCGAGGCAAATTGAAGGCCGGGCAGCCACTGCACAAAGAGACCGCGGCGAATTTCGCCACGCAGTTCCAGCCGCTGCAATTCCTGATAAATGGGATACCATTCCCAAGCGCCAAACTCGCCGGATAGGCTTTTCGCGCGTCACCACGCCGTGGCGGAGCCAGCGGTTGGCGGGCCTGGATGGCGGCCTGTTCAGCGGGCGGCAGCGGTTTGCCCAACACGCCAAAGCGTGCACCAGCGTCCAGCGCCCTTCAGTGGCCGCGTGCTCGGTGGCCTCCTGCTCCTGCACAAGCCGTTCGCCGCGCGCGCTGTTTGGCAACGGAAGTCGCGGCGGCTGGGGCTGAATACCGCTTGCGCGCAAGGATTGTGGCGCGTCCGAACCCGATGATGCTTGCGTCCGCGGCGGGCGGCCAACCGTTCGGCAAGCTGCGCCTCCAGCCGCGCTGACCGGACGTTGCCGCGCCTGCTGCATGGCCGGTGTGACTATCTCTCCACCCACCATGCGGCGCAGCGCATCGAGGCTGTCATTGGTCACCAGCCCGGCCATAACCAGTTCCGGTCCGGCGGCTTCGGCATCTGCCGGGCTTAGATCCAGCGCCGTGCGGATATCGTTCAAAGAGTGCGCCTTCACCCTTGAGAAACGCATGAACGTTTTGCGCATCCTGCTCAGCGCCCGCTCAAATCTGCCGCTAAAGTAGCCGGTTCCAGAGCGGCGCCGCCCTCGCCGCGGAAAAAGAAGCGCACGCGCGCCCGCCGCGGATCGATGCCATAAAGCGTCACCAAAAACAGTTCACCGCTCTGGCCCAAGTCGGCCAAATCGCCGGCGCGATAATTTTTTGCCAACACCGGCGGCAGCACATCCCGCTCCCACCGCAGCCACCACCGGCGTAACCACGCTGTTGCAGCACCTGGCGCAGACCGGGCTCGCCCTCCAGCCGCGTTGCCGGTGCAGACGCTGCTTGGCGCGCGAAAATAAAACAGGCGGTCAGCGGCGCCGGCTGCGCCTCTTTGCTGAAATGGTCCAACGTGCGCCGATGCATCTGCTCCAGCGTGCGCCCGGTCACATATTCAGCGGCGGTTGGCGGTATGGCGATGCGGCGTCGCTGGTTGCTTGGGCGTAAAGCGGCCTGTGCACCAGCAAGCGCCTCTACCTGCCGCCGCAATTCCGCCGCCAGCCGTCCACGAAACGCATAGCCCGAATGGCCTCCGTCACCGGCCCCACCTGGCTCAAATAGCGATTGAGGATCTGGCAGCGAACTGGACCCCGCCCGGCCTCCTCCTGAAGGGACTGCTCGTTCCACGCTCTGCGTGGAATGCCCTCCTCGGCGCTCCGCGCCCCTCCTGCGTCAAGATCAAACGCCACCGCATACTCCCCCACCAGCTCCGCATCCACCCAGCGCGATTGACTGACGCTCGCCGTGGGAATCTCCATCTGCACAATGCGCCCGCTGCCCGCCAATTGCGCGATCCAGCCCGATGGCTCGACGGTGGTGCGGGCGGCCACTTCGCTGGACGTAAGATCGCCCAGTTGCTGGAAGAGGGCGGCCAACTCCGGCATGGTGCGGGCCTGGCTGGTGGGCGCGGTGTGCTGCAAGCGTTCATGCACCGCCTGCACCGCCTCTGAGCGCAGCAGATCGGAAAGGTCCACGTCCTGCAAAATGTCTTGCAGCAGGTCGCGATTGAGCGCCAATGTTTGGAGCTGGCGCTCGGCCTTGGGCGCATCCCATTCGTACATGTAAAACTCGGTAAAGCGCCACATGAGGCTCTGGGCCACCGGCGAGGGCGCGGCCGACTCAAACGCCGCCACCTGAATATCGCCAGCCTGGATGGCGGCCAGCACCTGCTCCAAATGGGGCAGGTCCATCACCTCTTCCAGACAGTCGCGATAGGTTTCGGCCACAATGGGGAAATCCTCAAACTCGCGCACAATTTGCAGCAGGTCTTTGGCGCGCAACCGCTGTAGCCAAAAGGGCGTGCGCTTGCCGCGGCCCAGGCTGGGCAGCAGCAGCGCGCGGGCGGCATTTTGGCGAAACTGGGCGCCAAAGACTGACGAATTGGGCAGCTCCTGCAAAATGAACTCGCGCGCCTCCTGCGGCCCAATTTGGCTGACAATGTCAATGGGGAAATCGGCCGCCTCGGCATAATCGGCGCTGTCGGGGAAACGGAAGAGGATGCCCTCATCGTTGGTCTGCACCTCTACCTCGACGCCCAGCCGCTGGCGCAGCGCACCGGCCAGCGCCAGCCCCCACAGCCCGTTGACGCGGCCGCCAAAGGGCGCCTGCACCACCATGCGCGGGTCGCCCAGCGGGTCATCAAACAGCTCCACCAGCACGGCCCGGTCCGACGAAATGGCGCCGGCGTGGTCGAGCTGACCGGCCACATAGTCGACCACCAGCCAGGCCGAATTGTCATCCAGCGCATAATCGGCGCGCAACCAATTCAGCAATTCCTGCACCGGCTCACTCTGGCGCTGGGCGCGCACGTCGCGATAATGGTCCAATCCGAGGGCGTTGATCACCGCATCCAGCCGTTCGGCCACTTCCCGCCGAAATGCGCCCACGCGGCTGCCCAGATCATACGGACGCCAGGCAAAGTCACCGCGCCAGAAGGGCATGCGCGGGGTGGCGCCGGCGGCATCGGCCACCACCACCTTGTCGTCAGTCATGTCGATGACGCGCCAGACCTGCGAGCCCAGCATGAGCGTGTCGCCCACCCGCGTTTCGTAGACAAACTCTTCGTCCAACTCGACCCAACTTTGGTCTTGCCGTCAGCTCAAATAGGCGCCAAAGGCGCGGTCGGCAATGGTGCCATTGGTCAGCGCCAGCAGGCAGGCGCCAGACGGCGCGGCCAGTGGTTATTCACCTTGTCCGCATAAATCAGGCGCGCAGATTGCGGTGAGGAGGCCGCCGGATAGCGCCCGCACAGCATATCAACACGGCGGCATAAAATGCGCGTCGGCTCAATCCTTCATAGGCGTAGCTCTGGCGTACCAGATCCAAAAGCGCATCCACCGACCACTCCTGCACCGAGACCATAGCCACAAGCTGCTGGGCCGGCGTCCAGCGCATTGCGGCGTGTGGGTCGGCTCGACTTCGCCGCGCAACATGCCGCCGGCCACCGCCGCCGCTTCCATTACGTCCTCGCGGTGGGTGGGGAAAGATGCGCCCCACGCTGGTCTGCCCGACCAGATGGCCAGTGACCGCGCTGCAACCCCTGTGCCACCGATTTGGGCGACTGAATCTGTACCACCAGATCGATGGCGCCAATGTCGATGCCCAGCTCCAGCGATGAAGTACCCACCAGCGCCGGCGGCTTGCCCGCCTTCAAATCCCGCTCGATGCCCAGCCGCGTCTCTTTTGGACATGCTGCCGTGGTGTGCCCGAATCGGATTGGCAATGGTCCCTTTGCCCGCCGCAAACATACCCAGTCCGTGGGCCACGCCCCTTGCACCAACTCCACTGTCCCCATTTTCCTGTCCAAACATCTGCGCGTTGATGCGGTCAGCAACGCTCGGCGGCGCGGCGGTCGTTGACAGAACCAGCGTCGTGTTGTGCTGCTGAATCTGCTCCACCACGCGCGGAATCAGTGTGGGCCAGATCGAGTCGTCGGGTAGATGGCGGAAGTCATCCACCACCATTTCCGCGCGGTCAGCGCCTTTTTGTAGGCCGCGTTGACAATGGTGACCGGGCGGGGCTTCGGCAAGCTCGGCCGCCGATCATCATCTGCTGTGGGCTGCGGATTCCCTGCGGGCTGAGCCTGTCGAAGCCCATCCTCCCATTCATTGCCGCCCAAAAAGCGGGCCGCTTCCGCCAGCGGCTGGATGGTGGCGGAGAGCCCAATGCGCTGGATAAGGCTGCGCGGGCAGGCTTTGCAAACGTTCCAGGCTGAGCGACAGGTGCATAACGCTTGGAGCCGGCCAGCGTGTGGATCTCGTCCTGACCGTGCGCACGGAGCCGGAACAGGTCGCGCGCCTTAGGGCTGGTCAGCATGAGGTAGAGTGATTCAGGCGTGGTGATCAAAATGTGGGGCGGGCGGCGCAGCATGGCCTGCCGCTCGCGCGGCGGTGTGTCGCCCGAACGCACGGCCACCTCCACTTCGGGCAGTTCCGCGCCCATCTGCCGGGCCACCTGGCGGATGCCGGCCAGCGGCGTGCGCAGGTTGCGCTCAATGTCGTTGTTGAGGGCTTTCAAGGGCGAAATATAGAGCAGGCGCGTCTCTGGTTTGGGCTTGGCAGCGCGCGCCTTCTTGGCGGAGACTGTGGACTGCGGATTCTGGACCTTGGACTCTGGACTTTGGACTTCCATCAACTCGCGAAATAGTTGGTCGATGCCCCACAGAAATGCCGTGAGCGTCTTGCCCGAACCGGTGGGGGCCAGGATCAGCGTGTGGTCGCCGTGTTGGATGGCGGGCCAGCCTTGGGCTTGGGGCGGCGTGGGTTCACCCAGCGTTTTGGGTAAACCAGGTGCGGGTGGCGGGTAGAAATTGGTCGAGGGGTTGGATGGACATGGCGGTTTCCTGGCGGACATTTGTTCAACAAAGGGTATTATAGCACGGTTACACAAACGGGGGAAACATGTGGGGCCATATACACGTCGGCCGGAGGGAATGAAGTAGAAGCAAGTTGATACAGCAATTGTCATAGAGCAATCGTGTCGAGGAATGGTATTCTTTGGAGAGCGGTTTGGGGATGCAGTGGTTGTCTAAACTATGATTTTGGTGATTAGATGATGGGCTATGATTTGGGAGTGGCGGCGAAATCACGGCCACGGAGACGGTTGGCAGATGAAGGAAATCATAGCCCATCAAAAAAATCACCAAAATCACAGTTTAGACAATGAGCACGACATAACCGGCAACCCCATGATTGCCGGTCACCCAAAGCATCACATTACCCACAACCAATTATTGTCGCTGACCTAGCCTCGCTTTTCCCCCAGCCGCCCCACCGTACTAAACAGCACCGCCGGCAGCCAAAGCGCCACGCCCAATCCACCATCGCTCCACGCCATGTGACCGGGAACCATCAGCATAGCCACCAGCCCCAGATCAACAGCACTCACCACAATCAGATTGAGCCAAATAACCCGGCCCGCATCGTTGCGCCAGTTGCGCGTGATGCTTTGCCACCACAAACGCCCCAATCCAGACCAGATTCCACGCATAATAGCCCAACACCGCTGCTAATAAATCGCTCTCAATCTGCGGAATCGCAGCGGCGGGCGTCGCCGACCCAATGGCTGCTAACACGGTCACGCCTCCAGCCGCGTACGCCTGCATCAACAACACTCCCGCCCCACAATGTGCAAAATCCCCTGGCGCGTAGAAGATGGCGCCAATTGCGGCGTATGTAGACATGTTTGTTCCTTTCGTTTTGTATTTACGAATTACGAACTCAGATGTACGATTTACGAAACTACTTCGTCGACGAGATCACTCGTAAATCGTACATCTGAGATCATGCATCGCCTTATTTTTGTTTTTCCACGCGGGCCTGCATGTGCGCCTGCACGATGCCCAGAGCCGTGTCTTCGAATTCCAGTTCCGTCGTCAGGCGCACTTCGATGCTGCCGCCGCGGGGCAGGAAGGGGCAGCCGCTGGCAATGGCCACGGCCTCATCCTCATCCGCGGCCTGGATCAGGAACAGCCCGCCCACCACCTCGCGAGCTTCGCTATAAGGGCCGTCGCTCACGGCGCCCCCACGCAGGATCTTGCCGAAACTGCCTTGCAGACTGGCGCTGGCAATCAGCTGGCCCTGGCTCAACATCTTGTCATTCCATGCATCAAAATCCGCGATGATCTTCTGCATGTCCTCGGCGGAATAGGAACCAAAATCGATGGATTCATTCCGCATCAATAGTGTGTAGTAGCTCATTTTTTGCTCCTTCAAATTGAAATATAGGGTTACATGCGCACCACGTTTTGCGCACTCTATATAGATCGATGGATGGAAATCTGATTTGGGGACAGTTTTTGATCAACAGATTACGCAGATTTTAAAGATTAATATCTTGCAATCCAACTTCTTGTCTAATTGCAACAAGAAGGTCTAATGCCGGGAAGCAAAGGAGATAAGCCGAATCGATGTACACAAAGGCGTGCTATGCGGAGAGAGAAAAATCTTCAAAATCTGTGTAATCTGTTGATCATTCTTTTCTACAACTCTTTGAGTTTTTGATCGATAAAGAGGCGGTCGGCGGCGGTGGGTGCATCGAGGCGGGCTTTTTGCCATTCGGCGGCGGCGGCGTTGGGCTGACCGGCAGCTTCCAGCAGATCGGCGCGGATGGCGTGCAGGAGGAACGAACGGGCCAGCGTATCGGCCTGCATCTGATCCAGCTCGCCCAGGGCGGGTTGCCAGCCTTGGGCATGGCGCAGCGCCACAATGCGGCTGAGGCGCACTTCGGGGCTCTCTTTGTAATGGAGAAGCTGATCGTAAAGCGCCAAGATGGCGGACCAGTCGGTCTGCGCAAAGGTGGGGCTGGCGGCGTGTTGAGCGGCAATACGCGCTTCAATGTGCAGCGCCGTCACCTGAACAGAGGAGCGCGAGGATTCCAGCGCCAGCAGCGCGGCCCGGATCAGGGCGCGATTCCAGCGGCTGCGATCTTGCTCCTGCAGGCGGATGGGCGCGCCCCGCTCATCGGTGCGGGCGTCGAAGCGGGCAAACTGAAAGAGCATGAGCGCCAGCAGCGCCTGCAATTCGCCTTGACGCTCGGCGGGGGTCAAGGCGCTCTGCACAAAAATATCGCCCAAGCGGATGGCGTCTTCGGCCACATCGCGGCGCAATTGGGTGGGCCCGCCGCTGGCTGCATAGCCCTCGTTAAACATGGCGTAAATCACATCCAGCACCAGTTGAAAGCGCGCGGCAATGCGCGATGGATTCAGCGAGCGCAACTCATCCGCCTGTTCGGCCACCTTGGCTTTGGCGCGCGTAATTGTCTTTTTGGCCGCTTCCTCCTGCATCCCCAACGCCCGTGCAATTTCCTTGACCGAAAAGCCGCACACCGATTTTAGGGTGAGGCAGAGCTGCGCCTTGGGGTTGAGTTCGGGGTTGCAGCAGAGGAGAATCATGGCGGCTAGCTCGTCGGGCGGGGCGCTCACTTCGGCTGCTTCGGGCATAGTCGCGAAATCGGCGTCGCGCAGCGTGGCGTCTTCGTGAAGCTGCGCCAACTTGGTCTGCTCGGTGCGCGCGCGGCGCAGCGTTTCTAAATAGGCGTTGCGCGCCACGGTGTACAGCCAGCCCACGGGGTTCTGCGGCTCGCCCGCCTCCGGCCACTTTTCCAGCGCGCGCTGAAAAGCCGTCTGCACCGCCTCCTCGGCCAGGTCAAAGTGCTGATAGCCGCCAAAGCGCAGCAGCGTCGCCAACACCTCCCCATATTGCGCCCGAAAAACCCGCTCCGTCGCCTCCACCCCTCTACTCCTCCACTCCTCCACTCCCCACCTCACGTTCCCTCTCCAACGCCGCAATCCTTTCCCCTTGCGTCACAATCAGTTCGGCCAGAAAACCGACCAGCAGCAGCAGCACGCTGATCACGGTGAGGATGCCGGCGGCAATAAAGATGGGGCGTTTCTGCGTATCGGTCAGCACATAGAGAAAGGTGAGAAAGAGGAAAACCAACGCGCTGATCGAGAGTCCGGTCAGCCCCAGCCCGCCGAAGAAGCGCATGGGGGCCTGGCTAAAGGTGAGCAAAAATTTGAGCACCAGCACATCCAGCAGGCTGATAGGGATGCGGGCCAGGCCAAATTTGCTGCTGCCCGCTGGCCGCGGCTGATAGAAAGTGGGCGTCTCGCCAATGGCAAAGCCCTGGTGCGCCGCGATCATGAGGATAAAGCGGTGCCAATCGCTGCGCAGCGGCGGCAGGCTCTCGATGACTTCGCGGCGCATGGCCTTGATCCAGTTGCCATCGTGGACGGAGACGCCCGCCATGTTGCGCATCACAAAGTTGTAGATTTTGCTGGCCAGCACTTTACCGTCTTTACGGCCCTGGCGCCAACCCGCGGCCACGTCCAAATTGGCCGCCTCCATGTGGTTGACCAGCGCCGGCACGTCCAGCAGCGGGTCCGACTCCATGTCGGCCGGGATCAGAATTACAATTTCGCCCCGGCTGGCGCTGAACATTTTTTGCAACGCGGCGGTCATGCCGCGCCCGCGGCGATGGGTGAAGACGCGCAGTTCGGGGTATGTTTCTGCCAATGCGGCCAGAATCGCGCCGGTGCCGTCGGTGCTGCCATCGTTGACCACCAGCACTTCTCCACTGCATCCCAATTCGGCAAAGGCGGCAAAGCTGCGCTCCACCACCTGGGCGATTGTCCCTTCCTCATTGCGGGCGGGGATGACCACAGAGATGGTGGGGGGGCAGATTGGATGATTGGATGATTGGATGATTGGATGATTGGATGATTGGGGCATTGGAAAAATGTGGCCCTTCGTTTTAGGCAATATGGGCCAAAGACGGCTGTATGATGGCAGTCTGCGCGAAAAAGTCCGCAATTTGCGCCACCACATAATCCTGCTGGGCGTGGGTCATTTCGGGATAGATGGGCAGGCTGAGACATTGGGCGGCCACGCGCTCGGTCTCGGGCAAGTCGCCCTGCTTGTACGCCAATTCGGCATAAGCGGGCTGGAGGTGCAGCGGAATGGGATAGTGAATGCTAGCCTCGATGCCGCGCCGGCGCAAATGGTCCAGTAGCTCATCGCGCTGGGGGTGCAGATGACATAGAGATGCCAGACAGGCGTGGCGGGGGCGGCCACGTGGGGTAGGGTAATGGCGTGGCCGAGCGGCTGCAGCAGTTCGGTATAGCGGTCGGCCAAATCTTGGCGGGCGCGATTCCATGGGCCAGATAGGGCAGTTTAGCAGTCAAGATGGCGGCTTGCAGGGCGTCGATGCGGTGGCCAAAGCCTTTGATCTCGTGCAGATATTTGCCGGTGCGGCCGTGGTTGCGCAGCATGGCTATCTTTTTGGCCAGCTCGGCATTGTTGGTGACCACGGCGCCGGCATCGCCATACGCACCGAGATTTTTGCCGGGATAAAAGCTAAAGCAGGCCGCATCGCCCAGCAGACCGGTGGATTGGCCGCGCCAAGTTGCGCCGTGCGCCTGGGCGGCATCTTCGATAATGTACAAATTGCGGGCTGCGGCCAGAGCGCGGATGGCGTCCATATCGGCCGGCTGCCCATAGAGATGCACGGGCATAATAGCGCACGTGCGCGGGGTGATGGCGGCGGCAGTCGAGGCGGGGTCCAGCGTATAGGTGCGCGGGTCAATGTCCACAAAGACGGGCGCGGCGCCCACGGCGCTGATGGCTTCGGCGGTGGCAATAAAGGTGTGCGCCACGGTAATCACCTCGTCGCCGGGGCCGATTTCTAACGCCCGCAGCGCCAATTCCAGGGCGCAAGTGCCACTGCCCACGCCGATGCAGAATTCGGCCTGGCAAAAGGCGGCAAAGGCTTCTTCAAAACGGGTGACTTCGGCGCCCATAATAAAGCTGGTGTTTTGGAGCACGCGCTGTATGGCGGCGTCCACCGTGGGGCCGATGGCGGCGTATTGGGCTTTGAGATCGACCAGGGGGATGGTCTGAACTGGATGCATAGTACTTGGATTGCTCATAATGGATGTTATAATTTTGATCAATAGGAAGGTATGATCAACAGATTAGACAGATTTTAGAGATTTTTGTCATCTTGAAAATCTGTGCAATCTGTTGATCATATGCTCTGAAAAATGTTTATATCTCAAGATAGAGAACCGTAAACTTACAGACATAACTTGAGAGATTATACGATAGGCCCGTAAATCGATCCAAACAGGCCACGTAACTACTTAGCCGTAGCCTGAGCTTGTCGAAGGTGGAGGCGGGCTTCGACAAGGCTTCGGCGTGAGCTCAGTCGTTCAGCTATGGCTGCAAAGCAGCAACGCTCAGCCCTCGGGTGCTTAAGTAATTACCGGGTTGCTATATGGCTGTTTTCATCCGGGCCAATTATGATTCGAGAGGAGTCATCCATGTCGTCTGAAAATGTTGCAACAGAAGAGCGCGCGGCGCAAATTGGTCAATGGGAGACGCTGGATGAGGTGATCCAGGGCATGAAAGCTTTGACCGACGATCCGCTTTATCCTGCCGGCACCAATATGGTGATCTGCCGCGGCAACCCGGCGGCCAAACTGATGGTGGTGGGCGAAGCGCCGGGAACGCAGGAAAACAAGCAGGGCAAGCCCTTTGTGGGACCGTCCGGTAAGCTGCTGGATCAGATTTTGGGCTCGGTGGAGCTGGATTCAGAGAAGGATGTGTTTATTACCAACGCCGTCTTTCGGATGCCGCCGGGCGAGGGCGGGCGCTCTGTGCGCAAGCCCACCAGCGCCGAAATCGAATATTACAAGCCCTATCTCTTGCGCATTATCGCACTGGTTGACCCCAAAATCATGCTGCTGACCGGGGGCGTCTCTATGCAGTCCATTCTCAACGAGACCCAGCGCGGGATCACCAAAATGCGCGGCCAGTGGCATGAAGTGGACGGGCGCTGGGTTATGCCCATTTTCCACCCGGCCTATCTGCTGCGCAACCCGGCGCGCACACCCGGTTCGCCTAAGTCGCTCATGTGGCAGGATATTCAAGAGGTCAAGCGCAAGTATGATGAGCTGATGGGATGAGGTGGGCGTGGCCGCTCCACCCCCAGGCCCCTCCTCTCCACGAGTGGAGAAGAGGGGGATTTGCGCGCATTGCACGGTTAATCTAAGCCGGAGCGTCCTCCAGACCCTGGGTGTATTGCGGCCATTTTGGGCGAGAGCAAATAGGGAAGTGGAGAGGACGAATCGTAAATCGTAAATCCCAAATCGTAAATTACTCACGGTTCTAGCTGACTAAAGTAGTCGCGCACGTAGTCGCGCAGGCCGGGGGGGATTTCGCTTTGCTGGATGTTTTGATTGGCCACGTCGAGGTATTGTTGGTAGACCTGCTGATAGGGGACCAGCGCGGGGGCGGCAGAGCCGGGCAGCGGATCCTTTTGGGTGTTGATCTGGCTTTCACCTTGGCCAGTATCTTGACCGGGAATAAAGAGTTCTTCCCCGGTGCTCGGCTGGCGCGCCCACGGCGTATAGACTTGATCTTCCTCGCTGCCGCTGCTCATGGCGCTGCTTGCGCCGGGCAAGCGATTGGGGCGGCCGCTGCCGGTGCGTGGCGGCGCCGAATTGGCTTGTGATCTCCCGCCCCCTTGACCGGCGCCCTGGCCGCGGTTCTGCCCTTGGCCGGTTTGTTGGCCATTGGATTGGCCTTGTCCTTGCTGACCCTGTCCTTGTTGCCCCGCCTGTTGCCCTTGCCCCGGCTGATTCTGCCCACTTTGACCGGCCTGCCCACCATTTTGCTGGGCCTGACCCGATTGCGCCACGGCCTGGCGGGCGGACTGCACTTGAGCCAGCGTCTGCTGCAATTGGGCCTGGGCGGATAGCGCGGATTGACTTTGGGCGAGCTGTTCAGCCGCGCTTTGAGCCGCGCTGGCCGCGGCGGCGGCATCCCCCTGCTGCGCCGATTGAGCCAGCGCGGAGAGCGCTTGCGCCAGATCGCTTTCACCGCTCTGCGCCAATTGGTTGGCCAGTTGGGCCAGCGATTGGGCCAATTCGGCCTGTGCCGCGGGCGTCATTGCAGATAGCGCTTCAGCAAGCTGCTGGAGTGATTCAGCGGCATCGCGCGGCTGTGTGCCGTCCGACTGATTTTGCGCCAGCGCTTGAAGCTGCGCCGCCAAACCGTCCAACGCCTGCTGACGAGCGGCAGCGGTCGGGTCCAACTTTTGGTGCAGCGCTTCCTCCAGCTTGGAAAATTCAGCCAGTGCATCGGCGCGGTCACCGGTGTTGGAGCGCAACCGTTGCGCCAGTTCATCCAGTTGGCGCAGCAATTCCTCTTTTGCGGCCGGTGAAAGTTGGGTTGAGGCGGCTGTTTCTTGGCGCAAGGTTTCCATGCGGGCGGCCTGTTCTTGCGCAGCTTGGGCAATGGCGGCGCGCGCGGCCAGCACTTGATCCATGGGATTGGGCAACAGCCGCAGCGCGATGATTGCGATCAGCAGCACTGCTGCCGCCAAAAGCGGATTGCGCAAAAGCGACAGCGGGAATTGGTCGGCGCGGATGGATTGCAGCACGCTCACCGCGTGGGTGCGCTGCTTTTCAATTAAGGCTGCCGAGACATCCGCCGTCTTGGCTTCGTCCACCTGCGCCAATTCCAGCGCCGTGGCGAGCTGCTCTTTGAGCGCCAATTCGGCATCCACGCGGCGGGCAATTTGCATGGGGGTCATGCGGCGCAGAAATGCATAGCCCACAACAGCCATGAGCCAAAGCGCAAAGGGCAATAATGTCCATAATGTGAGCTGGGCAATGGGCCATTGGCGCCCGGCCAGTTGGATGAGCAGGGCAACGGCGCAGGTCAGCCAGAAAGTGCGCTGCAGCAGCCGCCAGCCATCGCGCAGGCGTAGGCGACGGCCAATCCGTTGCAGCTCCTTGAGAAACTGTGGAACTAGCCCAATCCTAGAGTCATTCGAATGCAAAGCGATCATTGGGTTGGCTTACCCCAGGTTGCAACTGGTTCACGATCCGCGCGCCAACCTTTGCTGCCAAAGTGTATGGCATAGCTGCGACCCCACGAATGACCATCAATACTCATTTTAATAGAGACCAGAATGGCGTCATCTGCCCAGACATGCAGGTTGCTGAGCGTCACTTGATAGACCTCCTTTGGCGCCGTTAATGTTTCTTGTGGGTCGGGAACCCAAGTGATTTCTTGGGCGCCCTGTTCTTTAAGTTGGACGGTAATCTCATCGCGCACAGGTTGAGTCAGCTCAACCGTGCTGGAGATGGGAGCTTCCGCAGACGCAATTGTATCGTCTGTAAATGATGCAATATGATAGGTTGGCGCGATGGTTTGCGCGGTGGGCATCAAAAGCTCATTAAAGGCCTTTTGAATCGCAAGTGCATAAATTGTGGCGCGCACTGTATCTGATATGACGGCTGGATCAGGAGTATCGATCTGTTGATCAGCAACATCGTCTGGGCTTAGTGGGGTAGGTGTAGCTTCTACTACGGCAGGCTGAGCCATAACTACCGGCGGCGGCGCGGGTACAGCTATCGCTACATCCCCGCCAAACTGCGGTTGGAGCGGGCTAAACGACTCATATTGACCTGTAGTTGTAAAGAAGAAAGTAGCAACTACAGCCGCCAGCGCCAGCATTTCCAGCAGAGCGCCGCCAATGTCGCGCCACCGGATCTGTCGACGGCGGGTCGGCTTTACCAGTTGGGCCGCCACGGTGTAAAGCAGAATCGAGAGCAGACCGTAGAGTGGCAATGAATAGTGAAAGAGCGGGCGCGGATTGCCCGTAAATTGACCGGTCAAGCGACCCAAGTTGCCGCCCAGAGCGGCGCCCAGCCCGATCAACACGTCAAACGCGCCGCCGCCAGATATGTTGCTGGGCGCCATGACCGAAAAGAGCGCGCTGATGGGGTTGGCAATGAGCAGCTCGCGCGGCGGCTCGGCCTGGTTGATCACGCCGGTGGCGATGTAAGCCGCAATGGGCGCCACAATGAGCAGCAGCACGACCAAATAGCTGCCAATGGTGGCGCGGCCCGTGCGCCCCAGCCAGGCGGACATAAAGATGCCGATGACGCCCAACGTGATGGCCACGGCCACCAGCACCAGCAGCGCATTGAGCATTTCATGCGGCGCCACCCCGCCAAAGATGAAAACCAAGCTGGCCACGGGAATGGCGGCAAAGATGAGCAGCAGCACATAGCTCAGCGCCGAGACCAGCTTGCCCCACAGAATGCTGGCCGGCGACAGCGGCGTGGTGAGCAGCATTTCATAGGTGAGTTTCTCGCGCTCGCCGCTGATGGCCCCGGCGGTGAGCGCCGGCGTAATAAAGCAGATGATCAGCAGTTCGGCCAGGGCCAGACCCGTAAAGAGCGAACGCCCCACCGCCGGGCTCAACACGGTGCTGTAGCCCGCCGCCACCATGGAGAGCCGGTAAAGGCCATAGGTAAAGCCCGCCAGCAGCAGCAGCATGACGGTCAGGATCACAAAGGCCCTGGCCCCGCGCATACGCGAGCGCAGCTCTTTGATAATGATGGGGTTGACGCTCAGTTGCATAAAATGACTCTTTTGCAAGGCTATTATATTAATAGCCACAAAAAACACATAAAACACAAAATTTCGCTCTGCGCTTTTCGTGAATCTTGTGCTTTTTGTGGCCATCCCACCTTTTTGCCGTAAACTTAGAAATTGTTCCCCAAAACCGTCAAGCCTCTGTCAATT
>JAWKON010000022.1:0-114959 GCA_041391125.1 Caldilineaceae bacterium | reverse complement strand
TCAAAGCGCAGCGTCACCGTCATGGGCGATTCGATACCCGTACCGGAGACCTCGCCGTCGCCCTGGGCGGCGTGGCAATCGCCGGTGGAAAAGAGCGCGCCTTCCACATGCACGGGCAGAAAGAGCGTGGCCCCGCGCGTCAGCCCGCGGATGTCCATGTTGCCACCGTGAAAAGCGGGCGGTCCGGTGGGAATTTGCCCGGCCTCTTTGGGCGCCAGGCCCATGACGCCGCAGAAGGGCTCGAAAGGGATTTTCACCTTGTCGCTATCGCGAAAATAGCAAAAGTCGCCTTCCAGCCGCCAATGCTGCAAATAGGGATAGTCAAAATCGTCTTTCAATAGCCCAAAGTTAGGGGCGTGGCTGTTCCAACCCCACCCCTTGTGAACCAGCTCCAAAATCTCCACCACCAGCGTATCACCCGGCTGCGCGCCCTGCACAAAGACCGGCCCGGTCAACGGATGACCGCCGCCCCGCTCGCGCCGGATGAAATCGTCCAGCGTCGACGTGGGCGTGATCGTCTGGTTGCTGGCCTCGCGGCATTCGAAGGTGACCGTGTCGCCTGGCGCAATCTTCAACTGCGGCGGCAGCGCATTGTCCCACACGCGGTGAATGTTATGGTCGGACAGGTAGTGTTCGGTCATGCTCGCTCCTTCCTAATTCGCCAAATTAGCGCTAATTCAGCTAATCAATTAGCCAAATTAGCGCTAATTTGGCTAATTTCATTCAAACTGCTCAAACGGCAGCCCCACATAATTTTCAGCCATGGTGGTGCGACCGGCCACGGAACCGGTCAAATAATCCAGTTCCGCCAATTGCAGTCGATGATTGAGCGGGTCGTCATCAAACTTGTGCATCAGCGAGGTGAACCACCAGGAGAAGCGGATGGCCTTCCAGACCCGGTGCAGGCAGACCGCAGAATAGCGATCCAGCAGATCGGTGCGCCCTTCGCCATAATAGGCCACAAACGCGCGGGAGAGATAATAGACATCCGACGCCGCCAGGTTGAGCCCTTTGGCGCCGGTGGGCGGCACAATGTGGGCGGCGTCGCCGGCCAAGAAGAGGTTGCCAAAGCGCAGCGGCTCGGCTACAAAGCTGCGCAAAGGCGCAATGCTCATCTCCAAAGCGGACCGGTGACCAGCCTGGCGGCGGTCTCCGGCAGGCGGCGGCGCAGCTCATCCCAAAAGGCGTCGTCACTCCAATTTTCCACTTTGTCGTCCAGGCTGCACTGCACGTAGTAGCGACTGCGCGTGTGTGATCTCATGCTGCACAGGGCAAAGCCGCGTTGATGGTTGGCGTAGATCAGCTCCTCATCCACCGGCGGCGTGTCGGACAGAATGCCCAGCCAGCCAAACGGATACACCTTCTCAAAAAGCGTCAGCTTGTCCGCCGGTACGCTTTGGCGCGCGACGCCGTGATAGCCATCGCAGCCGGCCACAAAGTCACAGATCAGCTCTTGGCGCTGGCCCTCTTCCTCGTAAATAATGCGCGGACGCTTGCTGTTGAAATCCTCCACAGCCACGGCGGGCGCGCTATATTTGAGAATGCCGCCCGCCGCCAATCGCCTCGATGAGATCTTTGGTCACTTCAGTCTGGCCGTAGACCATGACGGTGCTGCCGCCGGTGAGCTGGTGCATGTCGATGCGCCCTGGCGGCCGCCAAAGGCCAACGCAAAACCGTCATGCACCAGGCCCTCGGCATCCATGCGGGCATGTACGCCCATTTCGCGCAGCATGTTGACCGTGCCCTGCTCCAGCACGCCGAGGCGGATGCGCGCCTCCACATAGGCGCGGCTTTGCCGTTCCAAAATAACCGATTCAATGCCGTGGTTGTGCAGAATTTGCGCAAGCAACAGCCCGGCCGGTCCCGAGCCGATAATGCCCACTTGGGTACGCATAGATGAACCCCTTGGATAGCCACAAAAACACATAATTCACAAAACCCTGTATTTTTGTGAGTTTTGTGTTTTTGTGGCGATTCTTATTTGTCGTCTTCCGGGGTAGACCGCGCCAGAAACGCACGCACGGTCTCCATATATTCAGTGCGGTCGTGGTTTTGAAAGGCCGCCATGGACATGCGCACCGGGTCGCCAAAGAAGTAGTATTCGTAGTGGGTTTGGCGGGCGCCAAAGGCCGAAAGCGCCGTGTCCCAAGCCAACCGGAAAAGAGGGATGCGGTCGGCGGCTTCTTGCCGCGCGCTCTGATAATAGCGCTCTATTTCCTCGGCCAGCGGACCATGCACATCGGCGGCGCTGGGCATAGCCACCAACCCGCTGGCTCCTAACTGGCGCACAATATCGATCATCTTGGGGTAGAGGTGCGGATAGAGATTGCGGGCGGCGTCGATGGGATTCCAGGCCGGTGTTATGACGCCATATGCATTGGGCGCGGCCTGCTGCTCGGCGGAAAAGCGGAAGGCCTTCATGGTTTCTAAATTGATCCAGATTTGGGTGATTTTGTCCTGCACGTGCTGAAACTGCTCGATACCAATCGAATCGACCAGCAGCGAGGCCAGCCCCAGCAGAAATTCGGTTTTGGCAATGCTTTTGCAGAGCACCTGGTGCGCCATGTGGATGACGGCACCGGTGGCTTTATAGGCTTCGTTGCAGAGCTGTACATCGCGATAGAGAAAGACCCGCTCCCACGGTACCAACACATCATCAAAAAAGACCACCGCATCCAACTCCTCATAGCGCGCCCCCAGCGGGTGATCATACGTGTTACCGGTATAATCGAGCGTTTCGCGACACTGGAAGCTGAGACCCGGCGTGTTGTTGGGGATGGCAAAACCAAAGGCGTACGGCGCATCTTCTTCCGGGCTGCGCAACAGAGTGGAGGGAAAGACCATGATCTCGTCCGAAATGGGCAGCGTGGCCAACATGCGCGCCCCGCGAATCACAAGGCCAGCGTCGGTCTCCTCTTTGACGCGGGCGGCCAGAAAGGGGTCTTTCTGCTGCGCCATGCTCACGGCGCGGTTGATCTGCGGGTTGATCAGCGTGTGGGTGAGGCAGAGGTCTTCTTCGCGCACTTTTGCATAATAGGCGCGCATGTTGTTGGCAAAGCCGTCGCGATTTTTGTTGAGAAACTCGGCGCCGCCCGCATAGGCCGCCATAGCGCGGTTCAGATAATCGGGCATGCGGCCCATCATGTCCTGCGTGAACTCGGCGCGCAGATGCATAGCGTCGCCCAGGCGGAGATCTGCTTTCTGGTTTGGGGAATGATGCGGGTGATGCCCGGATCGCCGCTGCTGGGCGAGGTGTAGAGGCTAATGTCGGGGTGCGCCCACTGGTGGTCATAGAGGGAGGCTATGCTTTTGACGCCGCCCTGATGTGCCGGGCTCGGCGGTGATGTCTTCTATCTTGGTGACCGCGATGATAAAGGGTCGGCGGTTGATCTTTCAAGCGCTGGATCACTTCGGCGCTCGCGGCCGTGCGCTCATAGTTACCTCCGTCGGTATATACTGAAATAGTTAAAGCTTATCCTGCCACTGGGCCGCCTTTTACGGCATCGTTGCAGCGGTCACAATCGGCGCGCCCACAGTGGGTAATCCAGGATTTTTGCTTGAATGGCGGCGGCGGCAGCGGCGAGTGTTTTGCGGGCGGGGAAGACGGCCAAAGGCTCTGGCCAATTTGGGCTGTCAGGCGCAGTGCACGCAGAGGCTCGGCCAGTTTTGCAAAGCCGTCGGAGCAGCCGCCCACTTCAACCGCCGCAGATTGTCCGCTTGGGTCATTGGCAAAACGCCGAAACAGGTTGCGCCCGGCCCGCTTTTCGGCCAGATGGATCAGCGTCATCTTGTCGAGTGAGACGCCTGCCAGCACCACAATCCCATCCAATTCTGCCAGTGCGGCAAGCGGAGCATAGACGTTGTCGCCACATTGATCACGCATCAGTCTGCGGGCCAGCGACCGACCGCCGTAAATGAGCAGATGGGATGATTGCCGCGCGCTGCGCTCAAAAGGATTCAAAACGGCGGCGGTAATAGCGCCCATCTCTTTGTCGATTTCCTTTGTGTTGGGTGAAAAGATGCGCCCAATGCCGGCGGAGGGACCGCGATAATTGTCGTAATCCCAGCCATTTTGGACAAATTTTTTGCTCGAACTGGGGTGGCATGGCGAACCCCCATGAAAACGTGAGCCAGCAGCGTACAGCCTGCCGCTAAAAGGCATCCACCACTTAAGCTGACGCGCCGCCCGCCACATGTCCAAAAGAGCGGAGTGAGCTGTGCAGACAAACGAGCCGGTTGGCAATATGCGCAGACTGAATAGCTGCCTCAATCTGATATTGATGAATCGTGTCGGCCTTCATGTTGCCCTGCCTCTCGATGCCCACACCCGCGCCAGTTGCACAACCAATACGCCCACCACGCTCAGCACCAGCCCGATCAACTGGCGGCTGGTTAACCTTTCGCCAAGAAACAGCACGGCCAAAATGGGGATCTGGACAGACATGGCGCTATTAACAATGCTTGACTCCACGGCCGAGAGCGTACGTAATGTATGATTCCACAGTGTAAAAGCAAACGCTGTGTTCACAATCGATAGCCAGAGCACAATGAGCCAACTGTGGACCGACAGCGCGGGTATGCCGTGCAGAGAGATTCCACTGATTAACAGGAGAAGCGCCCCGATGCCCATGCTGACGGTCGTAATCAGCAGCGGCGATAGTTCTCTGGCCCGATTAATGGCCCGTCCCATAATGGCCGCAGCGGCGTTGGCCAACATACCGACCACCGCCACGGCCAAACCGATGAACTGCCCCAGCGGCAGATGGATTGGATAAAAATAGACGATCAACCCGCCAATGGAAAGGCCCATGCCCAGCCACTGTATCCGCATGGGTCGCTCTGCCAGCCAGAACAAGCCGAGCAGCGCCACCACCGCCGGCGTAAATCCCAAAATGAGGTTGGCCGTGACCGCCGGCAGATAGGCAATGCTGACAAATTGGGCGCCGTGGGTAACGGCGTAATAGACAATGCCCAGCAAAATCAACTGCTGCCAGGCCACGGGCGCAAGTTGGCGCAGCGTGACGAGCCCGTGCGAACGCAGCAAAATGGGCAGAAGACAGAGAAATGCGCAGGTGTATCGCAGGCCGGCAAAGGTGAGCGCCGGTATGTCATCGAGCCCAACTTTGATCAACACCCACGATGTGGACCATAGAAAGGTAACGAATAAAGCTTGCCCTATTGCGCGTACGTGCGCCAAATGGGCGCTGTTTGCTTTGGCAGCCATGTGAGCTTCTCCAGATTGCTTAGGCCATTCCTAAAAATAAAATATCCAGCATGGCCTACAAGCTAATTCGAGAATTAGCCCTAATCCAGAAAATCAATTGAATCAGGGTACTTAATTTTCTGGATTAGCCTTGATGGGTTATCGGCATGACAAATCAGCCAACTTCACCCCCCAAGGCTTTTATCCTTCCAGATGCTCACCGCAAAACGGCTGTGTGGCGCTTGGACCAGACCCACTTTCTAGCGGAACCCTAGCCACCTTTTTGTTGACGAAAGCTTATGCAATTGTGACGATTATCTACGCAAAAATCCCCAATGGCAAATAGGCCGACACAATCCAATTGGGCGCATCTACAATTTCGCTGATCTTCAGATCGACCGCCGCACCGCACAGGCAGTAGGCTTCGGCCCGGCTTAGACCGCGCTCAGCTTCCAGATAGTCAATAATGTAGCGCACGGACTTCTGCGCATTCACATAGAGATCGGGGCCGTGAGCCGTGGCCACGTAATAGCCGCCCGTGTCGGCCACGGTTAGCTTTTGGCCGGCGGGCGTAAAGAAGCGCAGTTCCGGCACGTTGGCGCCCTTGCGCAGGTTGAAGCGCAACGTCACCGTCATGGGTGTTTCGATGCCCGTGCCGTTTACCTCGCCATCGCCCTGGGCCGAATGGCAATCGCCGCACGAGAAGAGCGCACCAGGCGCCAGCACCGGAAAGATGGCCCGCGCGCCCGGCGTCAGGTGGCGGATGTCGATGTTGCCGCCGTTGACGCGTGGCGGAATGGTGTCAAAGCGACCCGCTTCAGCCAGCGCCACGCCCATCACGCCGCAGAACGGTTCATACGGAATCTTGATCGTATCGCTAAAATGGCACAGCCCATCGGCCATGCGGTAATGGTGCAGATAGGGCTCGCTAAAGTCATCCGCCAGCAGCCCAAAGCCGGGGATCACCGCGTTCCAACCCCAGTCCTTGTGCTCAATGCTCAGAATCTCCACTTCCAGGCCGTCACCCGGTTCGGCCCCCTCCACATAGATCGGCCCGGTCAGCGGATGGATGGGGTCAAAATTAAGCGTGGCCACTGCCGCCGAGGCCGATTCCGGCGTGATCTGACCGGCGCTGGCCTCCAATGTCTCAAATACTACCGTGTCGCCCGGCGCAATGCGCACCCGCGGCGGCAGCGAGTTGTCCCAAAATGCGTGGCACTGCTTGTCGTCAAGATGATGAGTTGTCATGGATTTGGTCTCCTGGTTGGGGAATGGGAGTAGGAAGTAGGAAGTAGGGAGTAGGAAGTAGGGAGTAGGGAGTAGGGAGTAGGCGGGTACCCCTCCCTAATCCTTAATCCTTACTCCCTACTCCCCGGCATACACCTCTGGATTCACCACATTTTCCGGTCGCTCGCCGCGGAAGAAGGCGAGGACGCGCTCGACGGCCATCTGCTCCATGCGTGTGCGGCCGTCGGCGGTGACGCCGGCAATGTGCGGCGTGGCAATAATACGCTCGTTGCGCAGCCGCGAATCGACCGCCACCGGCTCGGGCTCGAAAACGTCCAGCCCGGCCGGCCAGCTTGCCCGCATCCAGCGCATCGAGCAGGCATTGGCGTCCACCAGCGGGCCGCGCGCCAGGTTGAGTACGTAGGCGCCCATCTTTCATGGTGGCAATGCGCTCGGCGTTGATCAGATGATAGGTCTCGGGCGTGGCCGGCACGTGGACGCTGAGGAAATCGGCCTGTGCTGCCACTTCATCCAGCGGCCCAGCGCACGCCAATGGCAGCGGCCTGTTCCGGCGTCACAAATGGGTCGTATCCCACCACCTGCATTTCCAGCCCCAGGCGGCAGATCTGCGCCACGCGGCGGCCAATGCGCCCCAGCCCCACCAGTCCCAGCGTTTTGCCCTGCACCTCGGTGCCGATCACCGCGTAGCCCGAACGTTTGCCCCATTTACCGGCGGCCAGATTGGCATTGCCAAACTTGAGCCGTTTGGCCAGCCCCAGCAGCTGGCCACCGTGTTCAGCGTCGATTCGGTGCCATCCGGCGTGTGGACGCAAACAACGCCGTGCGCCGTGGCCGCTTCTAAATCCAGGTTGTCGATGCCAATGCCGGTGCGCGCAATAATGCGCAAATTGGGCAACTGCGCCAACAGCGCCGCATCATAACGAATCAACGACGAAGCCAAGATCGCCTGCGCCCGCGCTGGCCACCGGCGATTCGCCGGGATCGGCCTGCTGCACGATCTGCACATCGCCCGGCAACTGGCTCTTCACATCCGAAAAAGGGGGGCACTTCGACCCAAACGTGGGTGAGTTTTGGTACGTTCATCGGAACTCCGTTCTGGGATGGACGATTTACGATGTACGATTTACGAGGTTGTCTCGTTTACGGCATTGTTTCGTGGCTTGCACACCCTTGGGGCTCAAGCGTAGATACAACATTGTTCACGAATAAATTTCGTAAATCGTAAATCCCAAATCGTAAATATCTACGCCGCCATTTTGGGGAGGGGCGGCTGGGCGGTTTCTTGTTCGGTAATTATGGCAAAATCGGGGTGAGCCGCAACAACGTGACCGGATAGTTTACGTCTTCGCCGGAAACGTCGTGGGCGTCTGGGCTGCCAAAGAGCGCTATGCGCAGCACCGTGCGCCGCCAAACGCCGCCCTGGCAATAGAGCCGGAGGCGGCGGGCGGCCAGCACGTCGGCCATGCCCAGGGTGACGGCCAGGGGCGGCAGCGCGGCAAAATTGCCGGAAGCGGCGCTGGCTGGCGTTCATCACCATCGTCTCCGGCGCAAGCTGCACCTGCCGGGTTTTGCTCTGCTTGAATTCGGCGGGCGTCAGCGTAAACCAACGGCTGATGGGCGGCTCGTTAAACGCAATGTGGCCGTGGATGCCGATGCCGCCATAGCACGCATCAATGCCGCCGATGGCCGCCATGTCGGCGCTGATCCGGTCAATGTGCGTCGGGTCGGGAAAGTGAAGCTGGGCGGGCGGGATGGCCAGGCGGGCGGCAGTTGGTCGAAGAGCGCGCGCTGGGCGAAGCCGCGAAAGCTCAGCGGATGGTCCGCCGCGATCAACCGCCCCTGCCAGTCGCAATATTCATCCATAAAAAAGGCGTGGACGTTACGCCAGGCGATCTGCTCGCGCACGCAAATCTGCGCCAGAATGGGGAAGTGGCCCACTGGTCCCACGGGCAGGATCAGGCGCGTGGGGCGGTCGGCGGCATTGTTGGCGGCGATTTCGTCGGCAATGGCGCGGGCAAAGTGCTGGTTGAGCGCGCCCAGATCGGGCAGGATGGTGAGGGGGATGGGGCTGTGGGCGGCAAGCTCACCCACTGGGATTTGGTAGCTATTAGGCAGATTCATCACGCCGGCGCGTCTTCCTGAAAGAGCGTAACACCCATTTCCAGATATTTGTCCCTTTCCTCTGGTTTCGTACCCGTACCCATGGCGATGCGAATGCCCGTACCCTCCAATTGGGCCGCCACATTGCGCATACAGTCGTCCACCGTTTTCAATGGATAATCGGGGTGTGCCTCCAGGCTGAATGACAGATCGTTGGGCCCAAAGGTGACTACGGTGACGCCCGGCTTGGCCAGTTGTCGAATATTGGTCACGGCCTCCACCGACTCGACCTGAATGCCCAAGATCACATACGAATTCCACCAGGCGGCGTAGCTCAGCCGGTCCATGCCTTTGGCCGCGCTGCGCAGACCGCGGCGGGCGCCGCCGCCCCAACTGCGCCGGCCAATCGGCCCGTAATAGGCATAGGCAATGGCGTCGTCGACCTCGGCTTCAGTCATCACTTCGGGCACCAGCACGGCGCTCGGACCAAAGTCCAAATAGCGACCCACTTTGTGGGCATCGCGCGTGTGGGGGATGCGCAACTGCACGTCGATGCCCAGCTCCTCGGCGGCCAGACAATAGGCGGCCAACTGTTCCTCGGTGAAGGGGGTGTGCTGGCCGTCAATCCAGATATAGTCAAAGCGGCCGGTGGCCCAAATGTCGGCCAGTTGACTTTTGGTGGTTTGCAGCGAGCCGCGCAGGGCCACCAATACTTCGCCCGCCGCTATGCGCTGGCGCAAGGTTTTTGATTCGGACATGGTTCTCTCCTTTGGTTGAATCTCATTGATTACTTTAAAGTCTGAAGTATACCACATGCGCAGGCTAGGCTCTCATGGCCGCACGGAAACGCGATGCCACATCCCTTGCTGCGCCGCCGCCACCGCCTCATTCAAATCACCCAGCGCAAAGGGCGGGCTGACCAAATCCGCATACGGATAGCGATGCTGGGTGCGGGTGAGAAAGGCAACCGCTTCATCCAGATGTTGCGGCGCGTAATTATGGATGCCAAAGAGCGTCAAATGTTTGCGGATGATCTGCTCGCCGGTCAGTTCGAGCTGGCTGTGCGGATGCACCATGCCCACAAAGCCATAATGGCCGCCCACGCGCAAAAGGCGGACGCCTTCGGGAATCAGCGCGCTCGCGCTCGCCACTTCCAGCACGGCATCCACACCATGGGGCGCCGCCGCCAGGATCGCGGCGCGCGCCGCGGGGTAATGTTCGGGCCGGCCATCAATGGGAATGCCGCCAAAATGGGCGACTTGGGCCAGCCGCGCCTCTTTCACATCCACGCAAAAGACCTTCGCCACCCCGGCTGCGTGCAGCAGTGCGCAGGCATATACGCCCAGCAGCCCCGCGCCTTGGATCACCGCCGTTTGGCAATGCGCCGGCAAGTGTGAAATTGCGTTCACCACCGTGGCCAGCGCACAATTGGCTGGCGCCACCAGCGCATCCGGCAGTTCATCCGGCACGTGTTTACCATAGGTCAATATACACTCTAAACATACAAATGCGCCGTGCTGCGACGAAAGGCTTCGTAGTAGCGCTCCAGTTGCTCTTCGGCGCTGGTGTTGCCGATGAAGTGGTGGCTGGGCAGCATCTCCACTTTGACGCCGCGGGCGACCAGCTTTTCGGCCACGGTGCAGCGCAGCATGTTCATGATCATGGCGCCGGTCACGGTGGAGGTGGGGCCGGTGCGCCACTCCAGCCCGTCGATCTCCACAATGCAGTCGCCCTGCGGACAGTGGTTGTCCAGCACCACGTCGGCATAATCGAGCAGCTTTTTGCCCGAGGAATGGCCCGGCTTGGCATTTTCGCAGTGCTGGCGCGAAAGCATGGCGATGACCGGCATTCCCCTCTCCTTGACGCCGCGGGCCATTTCCACAATCACCGGGCGGATGCCGCTGGTGGAGATGATGATAAAGGCATCATTGGCGCCAAAGTGGAAACTGTTGAGAATCTCCTCGGCGTAGCCCTCCACCTTTTCCAGAAAGAGCGGCCCGCGCAGCCCGTTCATGCCAATGGTGGCGGCGTGGTTGGAGAGCGCCAGCTCCACCAGCGGGTAAAAGCCCACAAAGCAGCCCTGGCGCGGCGTCATCTCCTCGCACATCATGCGCGAATGGCCGGCGCCAAAAAGGAAGACGAGTCCGCCATTGGCAATGCGTTCGGCGCAAATTTCGGCAGCCTGCTCGATGCCCTCGAGTTGGGTGTCGCGAATCTGCTGGAGGAGTTGGGTGGTTTGGTCAAAATAGGTTTGTGCTGCGTTCATCATAATTTATTAAACTTTCTGTTATGGCGCGGTTTTGTTAACAGGGTTGGCTTTCGCTTTGACAGCCGCTTAAGGCTCGCTGCGGATAAGCGGTAAATAGAACGTGGATTCCCCTGGCGCGGCACGGGCCGTGGCCATCAATTCCGGCGGACTCTTGCTGGACTGCCAAAGCTGGTGGAGCGCTTCACCGTCTGCCCCGCCGTTAGCCTGCAAAAATTCAATATATTCTTTGGAAGCCGTCTGGTAGAAAAGCGCGGCTTCAACACTTACCGCGGATTCAGGCAGAGCATAGACGGTATCGTCCCAATGCTGGCCATCAACATAGGCGGCGCCCACGGGACGCAGACCCGCCACGTCATACGCCGCCATTGTGTAGCCGCGCGGCGGAATGCGATTATCCTTAACGACCGTGTTGTTGAGCACAAAATGGAAGGAGGGGCCCGGCTCCGATCCCAGTTCAGCAGCTAGTTCCGGCGTCATGCCTTGCTGAACTTCGTAAACCTTGAGCGCACTGTCTGCAAGCAGTTCACCGGCGGCGTCGTTATATGCGCCGGACTCATAAATCATTGCCCCGGTGGCATCAAAGGCTCTGAGCCGCAGCCACATGCGGCGCCCTTCGGCATAACCGGTGGGCAACTTGTGGCCCGTCTGGTTTGTCACGCGTACGGTGGCGATGGGCGCGCCGTTTTCGATGGTCAGCGTGACGGAAAGGGTGGCGGCTTTTTGCAGCATTGTGCGCGCCGAGGCAATCGCCAGATCCAATTGGGCGGCATCGGGGCTGCTGTGCAGCCGCCAGCGCTCGTCTTGCAAAAGCTGCGGCGCCCACGTGTTGCCGCCCATCAAGGTGTGGCGCGGCAAACAGCCGGTGGTTTGACAGTCGCGAAAGGTGGGATTGAGAGATGTAGTATCGGCCGCAAACCCGGTTTCGCGCGGCATGTGACAGCTTTGGCACGAATCGACCCGGCCGTCGGGGCGGGCGCCGGCAAATTCGGGGGCAAAGACGCCATTGGGATAGTCGCTCTGCAGCCATTCATCAAACGTGCTTTCAATGGGATAGAGCGCGCCCTTGGCCACAGAAGGCGACGGTGCATCCGGTTCATTGGGCCAATATTGGCCGCGGCCGGCGTCCCAGGAGAGCGTCGGGTTGTCGATATTGTGACACGTGCCGCAGAGACGCGATTCGATCACCGGATCCGCGGCTTGCCCCAGGAAAGCCGTCTGATAGGCTCCGTGGGTAACGCCGGACCCCGCCACATCGAACGGACCGCGCCGTCGGTCTTGCGGGTCGATGATGAACATGCCGGAGGCCACATGATCGATGGGGGGCGTATTGGTCAGCGCCTGGCGAATGGCAATATCCACCAACGTGCTGGCCGGGTCGGGGTTCTGGGTGGCCACCGGGTCCACCATGCGATGACAGATTTCACAGGCAATGCCCGCATCAATATCCAATTCGGTCAGCCCGGCGCCGTCGGCCTGTTGGCTGCGCCCCTCCAACCAGCCGCGCACGCCGTGACAGCGCAGGCAAAACTCACCGGCGCTGGCGGCATCGTGGTTGGCCACCGCCAGCGCGGCCCAGAAAAGCGGGTCGCGGCCGGCCTGGCCCATCATGCTGCCGCGCCATGCATCCACAATGGGTGCAACGTGACAGGCCCGGCAACTTTCGGGATTGGGAATCGTATCGGTCAGCGTCCCCGGTTGCGTGCCGGGCAGCACAAAATCGTGGGCGGTGGTGGCTGTGATTGGATTTGTGACTGCGAGCGTTGCTGCAATCGCCAAAGCGCTCGCATTTGCCTCTGCTGGTTGAGCCCATGGGTGGGTTGCTGTTGGCGTACGCACCCCCCATGGGACAATACTCAGGACTGCTGCCGCACAAAGAAAGGCAAAGAACAGAAAGGCAATTCTCATATTTTCCTACGCCTGAAACTGCCGCAGATACGCACCTGACTGCACCAGCGAACGTTTGCGATCCTCCAGGCTGCCTTCATAGGCGCGATCTTCCACCTCAATGCAGACCGGGCCGCTGTAGCCCACATCGCCCAGCACCGAGAAATAGCGTCCCCAATTTACGTCACCCAGCCCAGGCAGCTTGGGCGTGTGAAATTCGAGCGGATGGGCCATAATGCCCACTTCGTCTAAACGCGCCTGATCGACGCGCGCATCCTTGGCGTGGACGTGGACCAGCCGGTCGGCAAACTCCCACAGCGGTTTGATGTAGTCGATGCGCTGCCAAATCAAATGGGACGGATCATAATTCAGGCCAAAGTGGCGGCTGGGGATGCGCTCGAACATGCGGCGCCAGATGGCGGGCGTGGTGGCCAGATTTTTGCCGCCGGGCCATTCGTCGCCGGTGAAGAGCATGGGGCAATTTTCAATGCCCACGCGCACCCCCTGTGCTTCGGCAAACTCGATGATGCCGGGCCAAATCGCCTCAAAGAGCGGCCAGTTGTCCTCGACTGATTTGGTGTGATCGCGGCCCACAAAGGTGTTCATCACGTTGACGCCCAGCGCAGCCGAAGCGGCGATCACCTTTTTGATGTGCTCAATGTAGGTGGCGCGCTCGGCCTCATCGCCCACCAGCGGGTTAGGATAGTAACCCAGCCCAGAGATGGAAACGCCATGCTTTTCACACAGCTTTTTGATGGCCTTGGCATCCTTCTTTTTAAAGTTAGAAACATCAATGTGCGTCACCCCAGCATAGCGCCGCTCGGCCTTGCCCACCGGCCAACACATGACCTCCACACAGTCAAAGCCGTTCTGAGCCGCAAATTGCAGCACTTCCTCTAACGACAGATCGGGCAAAATTGCGCTGACAAATCCCAATTGCATGATCAATTCCTCCGAGAGTTTGTGGGAACCACAGATTTTTTGTTACGTGTTGCGTGTTGCGTGTACCGGTTGAGTTTCTTGTTACGCAACCGGTTTCAAAACCGGTACACGCAATACGCAATATGCAATATTTCATCCCAAATCCACCCAGCGCCGCTCGCGATGACTCTTGAGAATCGTGTCGCAGAGGACCACCTCTATATGTCCGTCCTCAAAAGTGGGGAAGGGTTTGGGCGCCTCAAAATTGCCGTTGGCCAAATAGCCATAAACGGCGCGATAGAGCTGCTTGAAGGAGTCGGCAAAGCCTTCGGCGTGACCGCCGGGATAGGACGAGTGAGCCAGGGCGGCGCCACTGAGCAGCGATGGGTCTTTGATGAGGATCTCGTTGGGGCGGTCGCGGCGACCGATCCAGAGCTCGTTGGGGCGTTCGCCGTTCCAGGCAATGGCGGCTTTGGAACCGGCGATCTCAAAGGTGAGCTGGTTTTTGCGCCCGGCGTGAACTTGGGACACATTCATGCAGCCGCGGGCGCCGCCTTCGTATTGGAAAAGGACCGAGCCCCAATCCTCGGTCTGAATGTCAACATTATCATATTCAATAGGGCCGCTCTGCTCTTTGCTTTTGAAGGTGGCCACGGCCTGGCGCGGCATTTTGCGCGGCGACACAAAGGTGTGCAGATCGGCCAGCAGTGACTGCACTTTGAGCCCGGTGATAAACGACATCAAATCCATCCAGTGGGTGCCAATGTCACCCACGGCGCGCAGTTCGCCGCCCTCATCGGGGACGAGCCGCCAGTTCCAGTCGGTGTCATAGAGCAGCCAGTCCTGCTGGTAGCCGCCGCGCACGGTGTAAATTTCGCCCAGTTCGCCACTCTGTACAATTTCATGGGCCTGCAGCGCCAGGGGGTAAAAGCGATAGTTGTAGTTGACGGCGTTGATCAGGTGAGGATGGGCGCGGGCGATTTCGACGAGTTGAGCGGTTTCGCGGGCATCCATGGCCAGCGGCTTTTCGCAAACCACATGTTTGCCCGCCCGCAGCGCCTGCGCCGCCATTTCAAAATGCGTTTTGTTGGGCGTGGCAATATGCACGGCGTCCACCTCCACATCATCAATGATTTGCTGATAGTCCTCATACGCCACGGCCAGCCCCATCTGCTGGGCAGCCTGGCGACCTTTTTCTGGGCTGGAGCCCAAAATGCCGCGCACAGAGACGCCAATGCGGTGCAGCGCCTCGGCATGTACAGGGCCAATAAAGCCGGTTCCGACTACGGCAACGGTGGTCATGGGTGGGGTTCCTCGTTTCTATGAAAATTTGTTGCGTATTGCGTGTTGTGTGAACCGGTTGAGATTCTCGTTTCGAAGCAAGATTCTTTACCGGTTCACGCAATACGCAACACGCAATACGTCTCTCAGCGCACGCGCTTGGCCATAAAAATATCCGGCTTGCCCGGGCCATTGGCGTCGGGCAACACGCCGGTGATGACAAAGCCGAGTTTTTGGTAGAACTCATAGGGGTGGCCGTTGAGATTGCGAATAGTGGCCACATGTTCCCAAACGTTTGGATAGAGATTTATGCCGCCGAGCGAGGTGAGATTCATCTCGTCGTCTGTGCCCAAAGTGAGGGTATACGCGCCAGCAGCGGCGGCCATCCGCTCCAGATCCGCAACCAGCGCGCGACCGATTCCAAGTTTGCGGTAGCCCGGATGCACTACCAGCGGGTGCAGCTCCCACGTGTTGCCATTATAGTGGGGCGCGCCACCGATCCAGCCCAGGACGAGGTTACTATCATTTACGGCCACGCGGGCGGTCTTGCCCGGCTCCAGCGCCTCGGCCACCTCTGCCAGGGCATCGGGCATGGTAGGCCAGGCGTCTGGCGCCATTTGGGCAAAGCCCGTAATGAGCAATTCGGCGGCTTGCTGAATGATGCTTTCGTCATCGTGGCGCATGTCAATGATCTGAAATTGGGGGGCACTCATGGCGCGATCTCTTTGCGAAAGGTAATTTTGCGTTCGTCTAAGGGAGCGTCTGCTTCAATTTTGACGATTTTGTACCCGTTCTTGAGCAGCAGAATCAACATGCCGGGGAACTTGTTTTTGGAGCGCACTTCAATTGTGAGATAGCCTTGTGCTTTGACCCACTGCTCTTGATACTCCATCAATTGCTGGGCCAATCCCAAGCGGCGGTACGCGGGCAGCACGCCGCCCAGCCAGCTATAGAAAACGTCATCACTCTGCGTATAGCCCACCTTGTATCCAGCCAGCGCTCCATCCACCTCTGCTACCAAAATGAGATGGGGAGCATGGCCCAACCGCTGGCGATAATCAGTCTCGGTGCGAGCCGCGCCAAATTCAGGGAGGGCCGCTTCGACGGTAAGCGCTTCTTCAATTGTGCCGGGGCGAATTAAAGTGTTCATGCAGCATAAACATCTACGTGCGCAAGGCGGCTATTGATGAAATCCGCACTTCATAGCGACGCGACAGAAACGCTAAAATACTGTGCCACACTGTGCCACGTCTCAGCATTTTTGTCCAGTTAATGAATATCCACCGCCCGCGATTTGCCCCTGACTTCACTTGGATTTACTATGGACAGATAAACATTATAAATCTGTCCATTCTGTGAAATCTCTGTCCCATTTCTCATGCTTAACCTCACAAATTCCGCCACGGCATATCTGGATGCGGCGCAGGCAATCTTAGAACGCATCCGCACTACACAGCTTGAAAATATCGAACGGGCCGCCGAAATCTGTACGACCTCCATTGCGGGCGACGGGCTGGTGCATCTCTTTGGCACCGGCCATTCGCGCATGTTTGTGGAGGAGATGTTTCCGCGCCACGGCAGCTTCCCCGGCTTTCATTCCATGGTCGAACTGTCGCTCACCTTTCACAATCAGGTGGTAGGCTCCAATGGCCAACGGCAGGCCATGTTTTTGGAAAAAGTGGAGGGGCTGGCCAAAGCCATTATGCGCAATTTTGTATTTAGCGCGCCCGACAGTTTTATGATCTTCTCCAACAGCGGCGTTAACGAAGTAGTGGTGGAGATGGCGCTAGAAGCCAAGGCGCGCGACCTGCCGGTGATTGCGCTGGTGTCGCTGGATCACTGTCTCAACTCCACGCCCCGCCACTCGAGCGGCAAACGTTTGCCCGACTTGGCCGATGTGACCATCGATAACTGCGTGCCGGCGGGCGATGCAATGGTGGCAATTGAGGGATTGGCGGACCAGGTTGGTCCTGGTTCGACGGTCGGCGCAGCGACAATTACCAATATGCTCAAGTGCCGCATTGCCGCAAAGCTGACTCAATTGGGCCAGCCGCCGCTGGTGCTTTCCAGCAGCTATTTTCTGGGTTCGGCGCAAGCCGCGCAGCGTTTTGATGACTGTTATGATGAATATCGGCGGCGCATGGTCAAGGCCTATGGCGGCTGAATCTATGCAGCGCTTCTACTTTATCGGCGTCACCACCGGCCAATCGTCCATCATGCGCATCTTCCCTCAATGGATGGAACTTTTGGACCGGCCCAACGTCATTGTGGAGGGTGTGGATATGCCGCTGCACGATGACCCGGCCAACTATCGGCGCGTGGTGGAGCAGATAAAAACACGGCCCGATGTGGTGGGGGGGCTGGTCACGACGCACAAAATTGATCTGCTGGCCGCTTCGTCCGATCTGTTTGACGCACTCGATCCATACGCCACGATATGCCGGGAAGTCTCCAGCATTTCCAAGGAGAATGGGCGGCTGCTAGGTCATGCGACCGACCCGGTGGCGGGCGGACGCTGTTTGCAGGAGATGCTGGGGACGGATTATTTTGGGCGCACGGGCGGTCATGTGCTCTGTTTGGGGGCAGGGGGCGCGGCTGCGGCCATCGCGCTTTATTTTGCACGTTGCGACAAAAGAGGAGATCGACCGTCACGATTTGTAACGGTGGATATTGACCAAACGCGTTTGGATAAATTGGCCGCCATGCTGGCTGAATTGGCTGCCAATGCGTTCGGGGCGGATATTGAATTTGAGCTGGTTTGCAACGCTGATGCTCGACTCAATGATGAGCTGCTGGAGCATTTGCCGCCGAGCAGCCTGATTATTAACGCGACAGGCATGGGCAAAGACCGCCCCGGCTCCCCGTTGACCGCTGCCGCCCAGTTTCCCATAAAGCGGTGGTCTGGGAGCTTAACTATCGCGGCGAGCGGCTGTTTTTGCAGCAGGCGTTGGCGCAGCAGAGCCGTTTGCTTTTGGTTGTAGATGGCTGGCGCTACTTTCTCTACGGCTGGACTCAGGTGATTGAGCAGGTGCTGCATCTGGAGGTGGGGATGGAGCGTTTTGAGCAGATGGGGGAGATTGCGGAGCGGTTTCGGTGAGGGGAAAGTAATAGACGTATCTATGTTTCTAATATTTGGCACTACTACGTTGGATCTCTTTAATAGCGGTATTACGCAGATGCCCCAGTTCCAAGGGGATGAATTCACTGTAGATAGCCTGGCCTTTTGCGAGCAGCCGTTGCGCATGAGCCTGGGCGGCAATGGCGCGGTGACTAGTTATGTGCTGGGCAAGCTGGGCGCCAGCGTAACCTTGTGCAGCGCCATTGGGCAAGATCGCCCGGGAGACATTCTGATCGACTGGTTGGCGCAGGGGGGCGTGGATCTGCAGGGGCTGGCGCGTTTTGAGAACGCAGCTACTTCCACCACCACTGTGATCAGCGACCGGGCGCTGAATCGCGTCTCGTTTCATCATGCCGGCGCCTCGCACGCCTATACGCCGGCCCATTTCCCCGCCGAGCTGTTAGACCAAGCCACGGCCGTGCTCTTTTCCAGCCTCACGCTCTTTCCAGGCTGGCGTGGTCAGAGCGTTGCCGATTTGATGATTAAGGCCAAACGCAATGGCGCGCTGACGGCGCTTGATATTGGTCCGGCCATTGGACAGCCGGTGTTGCTGGCTGAAATTGCCGATTTACTGCCTTGCATAGATTACTTTATCTGCAATCAGCATGAGTTGCTCGTCTGTACGGGTGAAGAAGAAAGCGACGCCGGTCTGAACCGCGCCATGCGGCTTGTCTTGAATTCAGGCACCGGCTGTGTGGTCATTAAGCGCGGTAGACAGGGGGTGACCCTCTGGCGCACCATTGACCCCAAAGCGTACAACATAGATACTTTTATTGTGGATGCAGTTTCCACCGTAGGCGCCGGTGATTCATTTAATGCGGGCTTTCTCTTGAAGATGCGGCAGGGCCAAAATGTGGTGGACGCCGCCTTTTTTGGCAACGCCGTGGCCTCTCTGGTCATCTCGCAGTCAGAAGGACCGTTGGGTGCGCCTACAATTGCACAGGTCGAAGGAATTGTGCGCCAGTAGCTCTCTAACCTACTCCCCCAATATTTTCTTTTACCACAAAAGTACAGCGTTTGTGACTGCCCTCTGATATATAACCTTTCTGCCTCTCGTATTACCAGCGAGCAACGGTCGCTTTGCTCAAGCGTAAAAATTGTAAATGTGCATGTTGCGGCGCGGGCCGCTATTTTTATTTGTGGATAGATTTTCACCAATGTGTGAGAGTGATGATTATCCATCGCAATGAATTATAAGTACACCGCAACGGCGATGACGATTTGGCAATGGTCCCCAGTGGTGAATCTGACCCGATCCTTCCTGTTGCAATCTACGGATTATGTTAATAATTATGTTAATTGGCGAGACAGGCGCGAAGGATTCAGCGTATGCAATACGATTAATGTATGGGAGAATACAACGAATGTAGGAATTGAGGATACGTAGTTTGACAGAATTCCGCAGTATATTATTCGTATAACCTTAAATAAGATATAATATTATATTCATAAAATTGCCTCATTACTAACGTCGCAAGCGAAATTGCTCCATTCCTTTATTGGATTTGAATAATCCATCCGTTTCAGTTGAAGTTTGAATCAGATTTTTAATTAGCACCCTATATTTTGAACTTGCGAACTCGTTTTCTGATGCATTCGCTTAACGTCTTAACCGTTGTAAAGACTCCCTTTCTACTTCAGTAGTGAAGATGCGCCATTTAACTCCAGTACACAGCGCTGCCTAACTCATCAATCATAAATGCTGGCAAAAATCAGGTGCAGTCCCCCCCAAAAAAACTTTCAACGCCAGCAAATCGTAATACTTTTGTCCATCCGCCTTGTGTAAAATCACAAGGGCTGCGAATTATACTAGCGGTTGTCATAGAGCGATTTTTCCCGCTTGCGTTGAAAATGTCGTTTTATGGCAGAGCCAAGTATGACTTGTGCTTTTTGAAAGTTACTTCGTAGATCCAATGCAAATTTACAGGTTTTAGGAGAGCAGTATGTCGTATCGTACAGGCAAGCAGGACATGACCACCGCCGTCTTTGAAAATGCCGTCAACGCTTTAGGTCGTGGGCGCGCCTTTAGATCCCAGGGCTATCGTGTACCATTCTCCGAACGACGGGCTTTGCTCATCGCAATGGACACGTTATTGATCCTGATTTCACTCTGGTGTGCCTTTGTTTTGTGGGGGCGGGCAGATACAGGTGCAGTTGAACTATTGAATTACCACATGATCGAGCGCTGGTATTGGGCGCCATTGTTGTTTGGCGGCTGGTGGGTATTGGCATGGTTGAATGATCTGTATGATGTTCCCTCGGCGCATGATAAGGCGCTTAGCGTAGTGCGTGTGGGGACCGTGGCCATGGTTGGGCTGTGCATTTATCTGTGTGCCTTTTTTCTGAGCCCCGATACATTGCCCAGAATTTTCTTTCTCAATTTTCTCATTTTGGCTTCATTTGTGACCATTGTGTGGCGTTTTGGCTATGCTGAATTGTCGCAAGTTATCCCCTTCTATCACCGCGTATTGGTCATCGGTCTAGGCGAACGCGCAAGCACGATTACACAGGCGCTGGATCTGGCGCCCGGCTTAAAATATAAAGTGGTGGGGTACGTAGATGATGGCAATTCGGCGTCAGTGCAGGCTACAGAGATGCCTGTAGTTGGTCGGGCGGACGAACTGTCACATCTGGTACACCAGCTTCATGTGAACGAGGTGGTCGTAGCTATTGAGCATCATCTGGATCGCGAGCTTTTTCAGCTTTTGGTGGAATGTCAGGCCAACGGCATCCGCGTCTCCTGGATGCCTGATCTATATGAAAAAGTTTGTCGCAAAATTCCTATTCATCACATTGACCCCGCTTGGGCTCTCCAAGCCATGCAGGATCAACCCCTGTTTAGCCGCCTGCAACTGGGCGTCAAACGGCTGTTTGATCTGGTGCTGGTGCTGAGCGTAATGCCCACGATTATGATGCTCATGCCGCTGATCGCTCTGGCCATTAAACTCGATTCCTCGGGGCCGGTCTTCTATCGTCAAAAGCGCTGTGGACGAGCTGGCGAACCCTTCTATATTTACAAGTTCCGCACCATGACCACCGATGCTGAAAAAGATGGCAAAGCGCGCTGGGCCTCGGCCAACGACATGCGAATCACAAAGGTGGGACGCGTGCTGCGCAAAATGCGACTCGATGAACTGCCACAAGTTTTCAATATTCTGCGCGGCGAAATGAGCATTGTCGGCCCTCGCCCCGAACGACCAGAGTTTGTGGAAGAGCTGCAAAAAGAGATCCCTTACTACCGCACGCGACTGATGGTGAAACCAGGCCTGACCGGCTGGGCGCAAGTGCATTATGATTATGGCAATACCGTTGAGGACGCCGCTATCAAGTTGCAATATGACTTTTACTATGTGCGCTATTGGTCGATTTGGCTGGACCTTTACACCATTTTCCGCACCTTTTCCGTCGTCTTGCAGTTCAAAGGTATGTAATCGTCGTCGCTATACTCTGCTCTGAATGAAAACCGTGGTTTTCCCTCTCTGGTAAAGCTTTCGAAAACTACGGTTTTCATCACAACCGCAGCATAGTTTGGAGTAAATGCCGCTATCATGGAAAGTCAATTGTTACAGACAGAGACCAATTTGTTTGCTAAAGTAATGGTCAAACAGGATATTGATGTCTCGATTGTAATTCCAATATATAATGAGGAGGAAAGCCTCCACCATTTATACGCCGCCTTATGCCCACTCCTCGATAGCTGGGAACGCAACTTTGAGGTGGTGCTGGTGGACGACGGCAGCGCGGACAACAGCCCCCAAATCCTGCGTCAATTGCAGCAGGCCGATGACCGCATTCAGGTGGTATTGTTGCGCCGCAACTTTGGACAGACTGCCGCGTTTTCGGCTGGTTTTGACCATGCCCGCGGCAAAATCATTGTCACCATGGACGGGGATTTGCAAAATGATCCATCCGATATCCCCATGCTGTTGGATAAGATGGATGAGGGCTATGACATTGTAAGCGGCTGGCGCAAGAATCGCCAGGACCGCATGATCGACCGCAAGCTGCCTTCCCAAATGGCCAACCGACTCATCTCTAAAATGACCGGCGTGCATCTGCACGACTACGGTTGTTCGCTCAAAGCGTACCGCCGCGAGGTGATCGAACGGGTGCATCTCTACGGTGAAATGCACCGCTTTATCCCCGCCCTGGCCAGTTGGATGGGTGTGCGCGTGGCCGAAATGCCCGTGAACCACAACGCCCGCCAATATGGTACGTCCAAATATGGGCTGGGTCGCATTGTGCGCGTAATTCTGGACCTGTTGACCGTCAAGTTTTTGCTCGATTACGCCACACGCCCCATTCAGATTTTTGGGTTGGTCGGCCTGGGCTCTTTGGTCACCGGTGGTATTTTGGGGACTTACCTGACCATTATTCGCCTCTTTTTTAACCAGCCCATCGGGGATCGTCCTATGGTAATTTTGGCCGCCCTTCTGATTATGATCGGCGTGCAGTTAATCATTATGGGGCTGCTGGGTGAAATAATGGTGCGAACCTATCACGAAACGCAAAATAAACCAATTACGTAGTTCGGGAAGTTTTGGGTCTGACAAGCGACAAAGCAAGCCAGATCAAACCTATCCAATAAAAGATCTCTCTAAGCCTTGGACCTAGGATGACGGATGGTTGATCGTATATACGGTTCGATCCGTCCATGATGCTAGCAACGCAAGCCCCCGGCTGACTTGGAAAATCGTAGCCCAGGGCCATCCCCTGGGCTATTTTGTTCGAGGACCTCTCCTTCCCAACGAACACATGCATAGCTATAAAAAGCAATCCAAAAGAAAATGAGACGAGATATTTCGGCGTTAGCCAATAAAGAATATGACCTGATCGTCGTGGGGGGTGGCATTTTTGGCATCTGCGCGGCGTGGGATGCGGCTTTGCGCGGGCTGTCTGTGGCGCTGATCGAACAGGGTGATTTTGGACATGCCACATCGGCTAACCATTTCAAGGTAGTGCATGGCGGCATTCGCTATTTGCAGCACGCCGATATTCCGCGCATTCGCGAATCCAGCGCCGAGCGCAGTGCGCTTCTGCGCGTGGCGCCACACCTGGTGCACCCCATGCCATTTGTAATTCCCACCTATGGTCACGGCATGGAAAGCCGCGAGGCCATGACTGCCGCCCTGATTGCGTATGACCTTTGCACTTTTGATCGCAACCGCGGCATCAAGGACCCCACGCGTCACATCGCGCGGCCACACCATTGGGCGGGCCAAGACGCTGAGATGTTCCCCAACTGGATCCAAAGGGCTGACCGGCGCCGCCATCTTCCACGATGGCCAAATGTATAACCCGCCGCGGCTTTCGCTGGCCATTGTGCAGTCGGCCGCCGCTGCCGGGGCCGATGTGGCCAATTATGCCGAGGTGGTGCAGTTTCTGCGCGCTGATGGCCGCGTTACCGGCGTGGCCGTCAGCGACCGTTTGACCGGCGATGAGTTTGAGGTGCCGGAAGCGTAGTGCTCAACGCCACCGGGCCGTGGGCGAAATGGCTGTTAGGCAATGATAAGGCGCTGGATTGCAGAAAAAACCGTCATTTTCACGCGACGCCTATTTTGTGGTTAAGCGCAATTATAGCACGCGCTGGCCATCCAAGGGCAGACAAAAGATCCCGACGCCATGTTGAGCCGCGGCAATCGCCATCTCTTTATGGTGCCGTGGCGGGACTATACACTGGTGGGTGTGTGGCACGTGGTCTTCAACGGCCGTCCCGAAGAATTCACGGTGACCGAGCAAGACCTGCAAAGTTTTATTGATGAAGTCAACGTCTCTTATCCGGGCATCGACCTGTCGCTGGATGATGTGTCTATGTGGAATGCCGGGCTTACGCTGTTCGGTGAGAACACGGCGGATGCCAAAGACCTGAGCTATGGCAAGCGCTCCATCCTGCTGGACCATGCCAAAGAGCACGGCATTGAGGGGCTGATCAGCCTGATCGGCGTGCGCTTTACTACCGCCCGCGGTATGGCCGAGAAAGCAGTTGATATGGTCCATGGCAAGTTAGGGAAAACCATCTCCAGGGTGATGACCGAATACACCCCCGTCTGCGGCGGCGATTTTGAGATATTCGATGATCTCGTGCGCGCGGCAGCGACTGAGTTGCCGTCCACAGTTTCGGCCAGAGTAGCCACCAGTCTGGCTCATAACCACGGTTCGCATTATCGCGACATTTTAAATTATGCCGCTGAGGATCCCACACTTGTGCAGTGCGTGAACGGGGCAACCGTGTTAAAGGCTGAGGTAGTACACGCTGTCCGCCATGAAATGGCTGAAAAGCTCTCCGATATTGTCTTCCGCCGCACTGACTTGGGGACAGGTTCTCACCCTGGCGCAGAGGCACTAGAAGTTTGTGCATCGCTCATGGCCGCGGAAAAGGGTTGGAGCCGCGAGCGCACGGTGCGCGAGTTAGCCGAGGTGGAAGCGGCATTTCCGCGCTTTTGATTGTGGATTTTGGCTCAACAGATTGCACAGATTTTATAGATTATACAAAAAAATCTTTAAAATCCTTCAAATCTGTTGATCTCTCAAATAGATGAGAAGAGAAAGACGGACAATGAATGTATTGATTACCGGTGGGACCGGTTTTATTGGCTGCCGATTTGGGCTGAAGCTGCTGGCGGAAGGCCACGCGGTGCGCATTTTAGGCCAGGCCAATAACGACATGGAGGCGGCCAACAAAAAGTTGTTGGAAGAGAATGGCGCCGAAGTCATCCTCGCGTCTGTTACGGATCGCGTCAAAATGTTCGAGATCGCCAAGGGCATTGAACTGATTTATCACTTTGCGGCGGCCCAACATGAAGCTAATGTACCCGATCAGCTTTTTCGTGATGTGAACGTGACCGGTACGCAAAACCTGCTGGATGCCAGCGTGGCCGCCGGCGTCCAGCGCTTTATCCACGGCAGCACCATTGGCGTTTACGGCTCGGCCATGGATGGCACGATTGATGAGAATACGCCCGTACGCCCCGACAATATTTACGGCGTTACCAAATTGGAGGGCGAAAAGCTGGTGCTTTCCTATAAAGACAAGCTGCCCGTGGTAGTAATTCGCATTTCAGAAGTTTATGGTCCGGGCGATTTTCGGCTGCTCAAGCTCTTTAAGGGGATCAAAAAGGGCCTCTTTTTCAAGATTGGTGACGGCAAAAATTTACACCACCTGATTTATGTGGACGATCTGATCGAGGGCTTCCAAGCGGCGGCGACCAGCGCGAAGGCGGTGGGACAACTCTTTGTGCTATCGGGCAAAGAGCCGTTGACCACTGACGAGATGATCGACACGATTGCCAGCGAATTGGGCGCCACGCTGCCGCCCGTGCGGGCGCCGCTATCGCTCTTTATGGGCGCGGCCGTGGCCATGGAAACCACGATGCGGCCATTGGGCATCCAGCCGCCGCTGCACCGCCGCCGCATGGATTTTTTCAAGAAAAGTTTTGTGTTTTCGCCCCAAAAAGCCGAGTCTGTTTTGGGTTTCCACCCCAGTCACTCGTTTGAGCAAGGGGTGGCCGAAACCGCCCATTGGTATGCCGAACAGGGGCTGTTGGCGCACCAGAATGGCCACCGCAGCCATGCCCAACAAAAATATGACGATTGGCGCGAGGAGCAGATTCGGCCGGATGCTAAACCCAAAGGCGTTCAGTTAACGGCTAAAATTGAGCAGTTTGACTCCTTTTGGGAAGGGCCGGAAGATGTAGAAAAGGGTTACGCGTCGTTTGGTCAGTTTTATCGGGCCAACTACATGCCATATGTCCCGCGCGACCGAGAGGCCAATATTTTGGTGATTAGCTGCGGGCCGGGCTATTTTGTCAATGTGCTCAAGGAGGAGGGCTATAAAAACGTTCTGGGCATTGATTCGGATTTTGAAAAAGTGAAGTATGCGCCTCAGCGCGAGCTAAACTGTATGGTGGCCACGGCGTTTGACTTCTTGGATAGCACGCCAGAAAAGTATGACGTGATCTTTTGCGAACAGGAGTTGAACCACCTGACCAAAGAGGAGATGGTGGCCTTTTTGCGGCTCTGCTGGCGCCAAATGAATGCGGGCGGCACGCTGATCGTGCATGGGCTCAACGGCGCCAACCCGCTGACTGGCTCTGATGCGGCAGCGCAGAATTTTGACCACTACAATACTTTTACCGAGTACACGCTGCAGCAGGTGTTGGAATATACCGGTTTTGAAAAAGTGCGGATTATTCCGCTCAACCTCTACGTATTTTATGACAACCCACTCAACTATGTGGGATTGGCCATTACGACGGCGCTGTCGCTGCTCTTTCGTGTCGGCTTTATGCTATATGGCAAGAAGAACAAGAATTTTACCAAAAAAATCGGCGGCGTCTGCATAAAAGGCGCATGATTTTATGGTTGTAAAGATATTCAGGTAACAACTTTTGATCAACAGATTACAGAGATAACACAGATTAGGGGAGAAATCTTTACAATGTATGCAATCTGTTGATCCGTATGTTTTTGAACGTCTATAGATCCTGTTGTTGAACCAAATTTGTAGCACAAGTTGAAGCGAGATGTTGATATGAAGATCCTATTCTGTAACTATGAGTATCCTCCTTTGGGCGGTGGCGGCGGCGTGATCAACGCCCTGATCGCCCAGGAATTGGCCAAAACACATGAAGTGACCGTGCTGACATCACAAGGGCTGGGTTTGCCCAGCGAAAGTGTGGAGAAGGGGGTGCGCGTTTATCGGGCGCCGGTTTTCTTCCGCAAACACGAGGCGGTGGCCAATGTAGGCTCCATGTTCGCATTTATGTTTTCCGGCATCCAAATGGGGCGTAAGCTCATTCAGAATAATCAGTTTGACATTATCAACACGCACTTTGTTTTGCCCACCGGTCCGGTGGGTCACGCGCTGGCTCGCTATGGAGGCATTCCCAATGTGCTTTCGCTGCATGGCGGCGACCTATATGACCCCAGCAAGGCGCTTTCGCCGCATCGCCACGCATTCTTCCGCGTAATTGTGCGCAAATTGCTGCGCGAAGCCCATATGGTGTTGGGCCAATCCACCAATACGTTGGCAAATATGCGCACCTATTACACGCCGGAAATTGAAGGCGTGCGCATTCCGCTGGCGATTGAGCGTCCGCATCCAGAGTGTGGATTCCGCGCCGATTATGGCTTCGCTGAGGATGAGACGCTGCTGATTACCGTGGGGCGGCTGGTGCCGCGCAAAGGCGTGGATCAGCTGATCACCATGATGCGAACGCTGCGCGGCGAGGGCAAAAAGGTACGGCTGCTGGTGGTTGGTTCCGGGCCTGAAGAAGAAGCGCTAAAAGCCGCCGCCGTCGAAAAGCAAGTGGGCGATGCAGTGCAGATGATGGGTTTTGTAGAAGAGGCTGAAAAGATGCGGCTGCTCAACATGGCCGATATTTATGTGTCCACCAGCCAGCATGAAGGCTTTGGGCTGGTTTTCTTGGAGGGAATGGCTTGCGGGCTGCCGGTGGTCTGCTATAATCATGGCGGACAGACCGATTTTCTGCGCGATGGCGAGACGGGCTATTTGGTGGAACTCAACGAGTTGGAGACATTTACGGACCGTGTCCGCACGCTGGTTGACAATCCTACTTTGCGCAACGAGATGAAAGCGCACGCGTTGGACTGTGTTGAAGAATATTTCATCGAAAATTGCGCCAAAAAGCATGAAATTATCTTTGGGCAGACCGTGCAATCCTTTCGCGATGGGCGTCATACGTGGAGGCTGCAGCAAAATCCGGCCGTAGGCAGCGACTAGGCAATGGCGACGCCGATTGGTCATGCGCTGGCCGGGCTGGCAGTGGCTAGCTTGACGAACCGCCGCGCGGGTTTATCTGTGCGAGCACCCTCAACAAACAAGTCGATTCGTACTCAGTTGCAGGAATTTCTTTGCGCCAGAGGCCCCATTATGGCGTTAGCCGTGTTCATGGCGCTGGCCCCCGACCTGGACTTAATTCCGGGCATATTGCGCGGCCAACCGATTCTCTATCATGGGGGCGTGTCGCACAGCCTGGGTAGTGGTGTACTGTTGAGTTTGCTGGCCGCGTGGCTTTTGCGCAGCGGTATAGGGAAGTGGCGCAATACGCAATTTGTGCCCAATAGATCAATGAGCGCCCTGTTTGGCATCAGTTTGTCGGCCTTTTCCACCCATCTGCTGCTAGACATGATGGGACCGGATGGCCGCGAGCCTTTCGGTATCCCATTATTGTGGCCGTTAAGTGATGCGCGCTTTTTGTTGCCCACGCCGCTGCTATTGGGCGTCCATCACACATCCAACACCACAGCCGGTTTTGCCGAGTTTCTTAGCGGCGTTTTTAGCCTGCATAATATAATGGCCATTGTGTGGGAATGTATGCTCACCATTCCTTTTATCCTGCTGGGCGAATGGCGCATTCGCCAGCGCAGCAACCTAAACAAATCTGCGCCCATCTGCGAAATCTGCGGTTCAAAACAAAATCGGTAATTACTAAGCCGTTCCCTGAGCTTGTCGAAGGGGACGGCTTGGCATACTTGCCACGGGCATAAATTTAACTTTTTCAGTCGAATAGAAATTTAAATTTGTGACCGCGGCAGTATGGTTACTAAAATCTATCGAATCAGTGTAATCTGTTGATCCCAAATTGGAGCGTTTCCATGTCGCAAGCAGTTTCCCAAGTGAACCAACCAGAACAGCCCGGGCAAGCGCCTGAGCGAATTGTTCATATTCGCAAAACCAGCTATCTTGCCAAAATGTTCAAACAAAACCCCTTTGAACTGCTGCGCATTTTGCACGTAGGGCTGACCACTTTTCACTATCGCTATATCCGCCGTTGTGTGGGTGAAGGCACCATTGTGGGGCGTTGGGTGCAGATTGTGAATGCCAACAACGTTAAGATTGGCAAAAATTGTCTCTTCCAGGATGGCGTTTATATGCGCGCCGGCAACCAGGGCTGGATCACCATTGGCGACCGGGCGGCGTTCAATAGCTTCACAAAGCTCTTTGCACACGGCGGCATCGAGGTGGGCGAAGAGGTGCAGATTGGACCCGGCAGTCTGATCACCACCACCGATCACGACTACTATGACGAAAATCTGCACCCTACCTTCAAGAAGGTGACCATTGGCAAACGGGCCTGGCTGGGCGCCAATGTAACGGTGCTGCCCGGCGTCACCATCGGCGAATATTCGGTGATTGGCGCCGGCGCCGTAGTAAACAAAGACATCCCGCCCCGTTCGATTGCTGTGGGCGTGCCGGCCAAAGTGATCAAGAGTTTATAGCCCATTTATGAAGAAATATTCGTTCTGGCTACGTTTGCTCTTGGGCCTCTCTTTGTTTGCGGCGCTTTTTTACACCGTGGATACCGAGGAATTCAAAACCGCGCTGCGCAATAGCAACCCGATCTACATTGCCATTGCCTACGCCATCGGCATTGTAGATCGTATCTTGATGGCCTATAAGTGGAATATTTTGCTGCGGGTCAAGGGTATTACAATTCCGCTTTACAAGGCGACCACCACCTATCTAACTTCTACATTTTTAGGGCTTTTTCTGCCCACTACGGTTGGCGGGGACGGCGTGCGCGCCTATGCCGTAGCCAAAGAGGGCTATGCCTCTGGCGATGTGATTTCCAGTGTGGTCATGGAGCGCATTCTGGGTATGATGGCGCTCATGCTTTTTGTGATGGGCAGCATTAGTCTCAGCATCTTTGGGCTAGGGCAACGCTTTTTCCCTGATATTGATAATCTTTTCTGGGCCGTAAGCGCGTTTTTTGTGCTCTCTATTATGCTGTTGGCTATTACGTTTAACGCCACGGTCACTAGCCGCGGGTTGAAGCTGCTAGGCGGATTGGAGCGGTTGCCTCTGGGGAAAAAAATCCTTAAACTGCTCAACAGCGTCGCCGAATCGTATGTGGGGTATAGCCGCAACAAGAAAGAACTGGGCCTCTTTTTTGCTTGGTGCATGGTGGAGAATCTGTTCCCCATTGCCTGGACCTATCTGCTGGCGCGCGCCTTCCAAATTGAAGTGCAGCCCTATTATTTTTTCATCCTGGTTCCCATTGTGCTGATATTGCGCCGCCTGCCATTGCCCACGCCGGACGGAGCCGGCATCCATGAGGGCGCGTTCGTTTATTTGCTTTCCCTGATTGGCGTTGCGGCGGAAAAAGGGCTCCTGCTCGGCATTGCCACCCATCTGCTGGTGATTGCATTGGTGTTGCCGGGGGGCGTCTTCTTTCTGCTAAATGGGGTTCATGCGCCCCCCAACGAGCAAGCTAAGGCGGAAATCCCCGCTGCCTAACGAATTCTCCGTTTGAGCTTGACGTCTAGATTGGAGCCAAGCAGGTGCGCTGCCTACACTGAATGCCGGGCAATTTTATTGAGTAGCCCTACCGGCTGAACGACGCCGGGGCAAGTAAGTAGCAACGATACTTTCTGTTTCTCGAGAGGATAGCCCCAATGTCAGACTTGCGCGTAACCTCTTTCATATGACCGGGATGGGCGGCCTCAGGTACAATCATGGAGAAACCAGTCTCCAAAGCCATGATCTGCGTGCTCTGTAGCGCCAGCTTGAATTGCAGGAGCAACTGCAAAAACCAACTGTAGAGGTTAAATTGGCCTGGCATGGACATCGGTTTTGCCTCTAAATAGCCATTATTTCATTCATCAACAGTCCCCTCATACCACTGCGTCCAATTAAAAATTAGGCTTGGGTCCCGATTGGGTTAAGTCGATTTTATTATGTCACAAACGTAGCGTTGTATCAGCCTGGTTTTTCAGCAATGGCGATAACGCTGACGCCGAACGGTAACGTAAAGCGTTGGAGCAATTCGGCCTCCAGCCAGTAGACCGTATGCAGCACGGTGTTCATGGGCTCAGGAATGGGCTCCATCTCGACTTGGTAGACCTCTTCTTCTTCCGTCAAGTGCGGACTTTCCAAACCAGGATTGTATGGCCGCACCATGCGAATGGCCGCGATAAGCGGGAACAAGAAAAAGCTGTTGTAGCTAATACGCTTGACGCGAAAGCCGGTAGATTCCAACTTTTGCTGCAATTCGGGCGCGGTATAGCGGCGCTGGTGCTCGTTGATATCGTCGTTATAACTCCACAGCCACTGGAACGCCGGCACAGTTACTACGAGCTTGCCGCCCTGCTTGAGAATGCGCAATGCTTCGCCAAAAACAGACATATCGTCAGGAATATGCTCCACGGTGTCCAGCAGCGCCACCAGATCAAACGCATTATCGCCAAAGGGCGTGCGTTCGCCCAGGCTTTGCAGTGCTTCTAAACCGCGGTCGCGCGTCACACCCAGCGGACGCGGATTGTTGTCCAGCCCAATAACGCGGCCGTAGTGAGCCAGATGGTGCGCCATGTTGCCAGCGCCAATGCCCATATCCAGCACCAGCCGCTCTGCGCCGGCGCGCCGCGGAGCCATTTCGGCGTCTAAATATTTGAGGATGGCGCGGGTGCGCCCGGCGAACCAGGCGTGTTTATCTTCGTCGAGAACGCTCAGAACTGGCGTGTTTTTTGTAGATATGTTGTTCATGGTATGGCTCCCTAAAGAAGCTGGATAGTTGCTCATATTCAAAACCGGCATAAGTCTTCTATTTTAGGGGATCGTTTGCTATATGCAAAATGTAATTTCAATATCAACCGTTCCAAACCAGAGGCGCATCGGGAATACGCTTGCATTTTGACACGCTCATAGTCCGGTGTTATGATCATCTGTATCCCCTTTATTTGGTATCCTTACATGATGATATATGATATATCTATTGTGCAGTTTGCTCCCAACGAATGCAAAGCAAGTCATTTAGAAACTGTACATATTTGCGAACCCCTCACCGCTTTGTCTCCGAATGGCAACCTCCAGAGGTGGTCCGTACTGTATATATCTCTACCTAGTTATTAACAACATCGCTGTATTATCTTAACCTGAAATATATTGTACAAACATCTACTATCAACTAAAGGAGACTTCTGATCTATGAAGACAAATCATCTGAGCCGGCGCCAATTTTTGCAGTTTAGCGCGGTGGCTGGCGGCGTGTTGGCCTTGAGCGCATGTGCACCCGCGGGCGCGCCCGCCGCCGGTGACCAGGCCGCGGTGGGCGGCGGTGAAGCCGTGGCGGAAGGCGATGTGGTAACCTATTGGGCCGGTTGGGGTCAGCTCGAGGCGGCCATCAATGTCATTGTCGAAAATGAAGAATATCTGGCCCACATGAATGGGACAACGCTGGAGTATCGCGGCAGCGTCAACAGCGAAGCGATTCTGACCGCCGTGGCTGGCGGCACCCCGCCCGATTGCCATTCCAACCACGACTATCCCAATCTATACACCCGGGGCGCCGTGTTGCCCGTACAGGATATGGCCGAAGCCAGCGAGATTGTAACCAAAGAACGCATGTTGGAATGGACTTGGGATTATGCTTTCTTTAACGGGGATATGATTGGCGTACCCGGCATTGAAAGTTACGTGCAGTGGGGCTTAAACTACAACACAGACGCCGCGCAAAAAGCCGGTTTGGATCCTGCGGCGCCCCCGGTAACCTGGGCCGAGACGCTGGAATGGCACAAGGCGTTAACGCTCAAGGACGACGCCGGCAACCTGCTCCAACTGGGGCTGGATCCCAATGACGCCATGGGCGGCGATGTGGACTTCCAGACTTCCTCGTATGGCATCAAATGGTATGATGAAGCCACCAAAGAGTTCGACCTGGGCAATGAGCGCATGGAAGAATTATTTGCCATGACCTCAGAATTTATTCGCTTTGCCGGCCCTGATCAGTTTGCCGGTATGCGGCAGGTGCAGGGCAACGGCGGTTGGGGGCAGGCCTTTGAAGCCGGCGTGCAGACCATGATCATCGAGGGCTACTGGCATCCCGGTGAAACTATGATTGCCAAACCCGAAGTTGGCCAGTACAACCAGGCCAGTTGGTCGCCCGTGCCGGATGACCGCAAAGATGTAAAGATGCAGGCCGTCAACGCCCACTTTGTCCAGATCTTCAAAGAAGGCAAGAACCCCACCGGCGCCTTCAAGCTGGGTGAGATCTTCAACACTGTCATGGCCTGTGAGACCATCTTTAAAGAGGTGGGCTGGATTCACCCGATTAAAGAGTTCATTCCCCAGATTGACGCCAACGCCTTCCCCGGCTTGCAATTCTACGTTGACTCTGAACAGCAGGCCACCGAATGGCACCTGCTGCGCCGCTGCCCCATCCACTGGTTTGTAAAAGGCCAGTGGGATGCGCTGCGCGACCAGGTCGCCCGCGACCAGCTTACGCCCGCCGAGGCCGCCGCGCAACTGAACCAGAGCGCTCTCGATGAGTTCGAAGCCCAAGGCCTGAATTCATAGGATTGGAATTTGGATCGGATTACCGCATCCTAGTTTGTGTGGGATTGTGGAGCAGGGACTGGGACATCGCCACGAGCCCAATCTCTGCTCCACAATCCCTGTACTTTTCATCTATCAGGGGGTGTTTATGGCGGCGGCAACCGCTTCCACCACACGTGCCGGCATGACCAAGCGCGAATGGCGCAACCAGATTCTGGGGATACTCTTTATTAGCCCCTGGCTGCTCGGTTTTTTGGGGTTGGCGCTGGTTCCGCTGATCATGTCGTTCTATTATGGATTGACGCGCTACGACCTGATTGGAGATCCCGTCTTTATTGGGCTGGGGAACTATGAGCGTCTCTTTACCAGCGATCCCGATTTTTGGACGGTGATCAAAAATACCTTTTATTACGTATTGTTGGGCGTGCCGATTGGCACCATGGTGGCTTTTTTGATTGCCAATCTACTCAATGCCGATATTAAGGGGCGCGCCATTTATCGCTCCATTATCTATATCCCCGCCATTGTGCCCGCCGTTTGTACGGCCATGGTCTGGCTCTTTTTGCTCAACACGCAATTTGGCGCGGTCAACGGCATCTTGAAAGCGCTGGAGTGGCCCACCATTCCCTTTCTCTCCAGCATTACGCTCTCCAAGCCCACGCTGGTGATGATCTACATCTGGGCGCAAGGCTCGGCCGTGGTGATCTATTTGGCCGCGCTGCAAGATGTGCCGCGCTCGCTCTATGAAGCGGCCACGGTGGATGGCGCCAACGCCTGGCAGAAATTCCGCAATGTGACCCTGCCGCTCTGCACACCGGTGATCCTTTTCAACACAACCTTGGGTTTTATCGGCGCTTTTCAGGAATTCACCCTGCCCTGGTTGCTGACCGGCGGCGGACCGGCTAAATCGACCGAACTGTATGTGATGAACCTGTATCGCAACGCCTTTGTGCAGCTCAGCATGGGCAAGGCATCGGCCATGGCCTGGATTCTGCTGGTAATTATTGTCGTGTTTACGGTCATTCTCTTCACGACATCGGGTCGTTGGGTCTATTATGGAGGTGAGAAATGACCACAGTCAGTCAAACCGCACCCGTCACCCGCGTGGAAGTGGCGCCCAAGCAGGTGCTATCGGGAACAGAGCGCCTGCTGTCGGTGGCCAAATATGGGCTGCTGCTCTTTCTGAGCTTCACTTGGCTTTTCCCGCTCTATTGGATGGTGACCACCGCGCTCAAAAACGATTCGCAGATTCGCACGGTGCCGCCCGTTCTCTTCCCGTGGCCCATGTATTGGAGCAACTTTGTAGGCGGCTGGAATCGCTATGACTTTAATCTGGCGGCGTTCAATTCAATCTTCCGCTTTGCCCTGCCCGTGGTGACGTTGACGCTGGTGGCGTCGCTGATTGTGGCCTATGGCTTTTCCAAAATCAAATGGCGCGGGCGCGACATCTTCTTCGGCCTCTGCATCGGTACAATGATGTTGCCCTGGCAGGTGACCATGGTGCCGCTCTTTGTCATTTTCAAGAATTTGGGCTGGATCAACACCTATCTGCCATTGGTGGCGCCGGCCGCTTTTGGCCACCCCTACTTTATCTTCTTGCTGCGCCAATTCTTTCTGACCATCCCCGAGGAGCTGTCCGAAGCCGCCCGCATTGAGGGCGCCAGCGAATGGGGCATCCTCTGGCGCATTATCCTGCCGCTGACCAAACCGGCCATTGCGGTGGTGGTGCTCTTCCGCTTCCTGTGGACCTGGAATGACTTCTTGGGCCCGCTGATCTATTTGCGCGATGAAGCTCAATATCCGCTGGCGCTGATGATCTACCGCCTCCAGCAGACCGCCACCAGCATGGGCAACACGGCCCTGGCCTATCCGCACCTCATGGCGGTGAGCACCATTGTGGCGCTGCCGGTCATCGTGGCGTTTGTTTTTGCCCAACGCTCATTTATTGAGGGCATCAGCATGACGGGGTTAAAGGGGTAGTTTGCTGGGGTTTTGTGGAGGCGTACCACAGAATGAATTCTGTGGCTGGCACGGGAAACCGGTTAAAACCGGTCGGGCGCCAGCATGACGTGCTTTAGCGCGTTTGCTGTGGCAGGCTGGGAATTCATTCCTTGCCCACCTAACGCTCAATCTTCACCAAAGTCTGCGGGGCAAGTTCCGTCACTTCCGACATCACTCCATCTGGCCAGTGAATCTCCAGCCGATCTATTTTAGCATCGGTCGGTAATCCAAAGTGAATCTGCATGGGATCACCCGATAGATAGCCGCCGGAGGCGCGCACATCGCGCTGCAAGACGCCGTGATCCGTGTGGAGCAAAAGCTGGCTGCCAATGGCGCGGCTATTGGCCGAACCAATCCAGCGCAAATCAACCTCCAGCCCGGCGCCGCCACACAAGCGATTTTCAAAAAGCTGGGCCGATTTGCGCAGATTATTGACCACAATGTCCAAATCGCCATCCCCATCCAGATCGGCCATGACCATGCCGCGGCCGCTGGCGGTGCTGCCCAGCGCCCATTGCGGCATCCGCGCAAAGTCGCCGTTGCCCATGTTGCGGAAGGCCTGATTCTCCTCCACCAGTTCATCAAAGGGCAAATGTCCAAACATATTGTGGGCAATCATGCCGTTCACCACATAGAGATCAAGCAGTCCATCATTGTCCAAATCGCCCAGTCTGCCCGCCCAACTCCACCCGGTGGCCGCCACGCCGCGCCCGTCGGCGAAATTCTGCCATTGGCCGTCGGCATTGGGCGTCTGCAACATGTTTTCCATTATCTGCGGATCGCCTTCCACCATCACGTGATGCGCCATCATGTCATCCATGACCGGCTGCCATGCAGCCCTGGTTGCCGGCGAATCATCGTAGGGCATCATATCTGTTGTAAAGAGTGATAGGTTGCCGTTGTTTTGCACATCGCCCCAGTCAATGCTCATGGTGCTGTGCGAGGTTTGGGCAAAGGGCGCCACGGCCTGCCACTCGGTGGGCTGCTGGAGCCAAACGCCATCCTGCAACTCAAAATCATTGGCCACCCAAATATCTTTACGCGCATCGCCATTCAAATCCACAAGCGCAATGGAAAGCGCCTGCGATGCCGCGCTCAGACGCTGGGCGCTATATGCTCCGTTGCTAAGGCTGTAGAGGAACACGCCCGCTTGCGGCGCCTCTTCCGGTGTTTTGAGGCCTTGTGGGATCAGGTCAATGTTGTACGAACCGGTCACCAGTTCCAGCGCGTCGTCACCGGTCAAATCGGCCCATGCCATACTGTAGGCATAGCTTTCCACACCGGGCAAGGCTGCCATGTCGAACTGCCCATTCCCCATATTACGCCAAAAGGAGGGGGGCTGCAATCCGCGGTGGGTGAGGACAATATCCAACGCATCATCACCATCGACATCCACAATCTGCACGCCACGCGTAAAGCGGGCCGGCAGCGTTTCTGCACGGAACTCCAGCGTGCCTTCGTTCCAAAGGATGGCGGCATAGTTATCGATGCTGGCAAAAACCAGGTCCAGGTCGCCGTCACCGTCCAGATCATTGACGGCCACACCAGCGCCGTTGCTTTCGTAGGTGTTAATTTCGCGGATGCGTACGCCTGTTGCAAAGGGCAGCGTGTGTACAATGAATCTGTCCTGACAATCGGTCGGGGTCGTTAATGGCTGGCTACGCTGCGTAATCACCGCCTGTTCGGCGCCTGCGTCAACCGGCATAAAAATCGCTGGATCAGCACAGCCCAACAACCAGCTTGAAAGGAGAAGAAAGACAAGAAGAAGTCGAATGGGGTGCATAGTTGATATTCCGATAAGTGGTTGACACGCGCACCACCGGTTTAAACCGGTGGCTGGTACGGGAAACCGGCTTAAGCCGGTTTGATTTAGCAGACGCCGAATTGATTCGGCGGTGTCTGTTTGCGCGCAAAATAGTAGGTGTAGACCGGGCGTTGATGTTTGATGCACCAAAACTCGCGGTGGGTGGGGGCAAATTCACCAATGCGCGCGGCCAGCGCTGGATCGTGTGGCAGAAAGGCGGGATGCTGCTCCAGTAAATAGCCGACCAGTTCGCCATATTCCTTTACATCGCTCTTGAAATGCAGCAGTCCCCCAGGCTGCAGCTTGGCCGCCAGCAGATCCACAAAAGGCGGTGAAAAGAGCCGCTTGACCCGGTGTTGGTCCTTCCACCACGGGTCGGGGAAAAGCACGTGAATGATGGCGGCGCGGCTTATCCGGCAGCACGCGGCAGATTAAAGCGCACGTCATCATCGCTGACCCAAAGATTGGAGGTTTCCAGCCGCGCCATACGTTCCAAAAAGAGACGCACAGCCTTGGTTTTGACCTCATAGCCAAGAAATAGCCGCTCTGGGTGACGCACGCTGCGATCCAACAAAAAGTCGCCGCGCCTAAAGCTGATTTCCACCTCCATCGCACGTGGAGACTCGAGCGCGCCGAGCAGTTGCGCCGGTGCGTTACTGCGTGTATCGTCCATGGCGAGCACGCGGAAAAATGGGCGGTTGAGTCCCCATATGGGAAGTTGATCGGAACCGGGCCGCCGCCGCGGATCGCCGCCGATGAGCCCGCGGCCGGCTTCCCAATCGGCATAGGCCTGTTGGCGCTCTTCCGTAGTAAGCGCCTCCCAGGTAAAATCCATCCGCCCCTGCGAGAATGAGGTGCTATGATAGTCTAATCCGTGTCTGTGTTGTTGCGCCATTGCCTCATTGTAGAGGGAACTTTTTGCATATGCAAAAAAAGATGAGGCAACGGGATCTCATGTGGTTGACACATATACTGTCAAAACAAACCCGTAATCTCCAAAGATTGCGGGTTTGTTTTGGCTCTATCGTCTGAAATCCAGACGAGCCAATAGGATGATTGATCTAGTCAAACAAGCACGTGACGTGGTTATGCGCTTATTGACACCCTTATGCGCAAATGTTATCATCAATCCGCCACGCAGAATAGTACATAGCTACATTGTTTTGAGATTATGCCAGTAATATTTCACGCAAATGCCAGAGATCCCGCCAGTGCTGAGGTCGTCAACCTGGACAGCAATCAGCTCGCGACGATTCCCGACTGGATTCGCGATCTGCCGCAACTGCGCTCTCTCAGCCTCTATAATAATCGGCTCACCACAGTTGCCGACTGGCTCTGGCAACTTGACGCCCTGCAGATCCTCAATCTCAGCGCCAATCAACTGACCGCGCTTTCCACGGGCCTTGGCGCTTTAAGCGAATTGAAAATGTTGGATTTGGCCCACAACCGGCTGGCGCGGATTCCCGATTCGATTGGCAATCTGCACCAATTACAATTTCTCTATCTAAGCAACAATCTGCTTGCGACATTACCGTCGTCGTTCGCTAATCTTACGAGCCTGCGTTATCTAAATTTGACACACAATCAATTTGTCGATGTGCCCGATAGCATTGGTCAACTAAATAGCCTGACCGAACTACGACTATACAACAATCAGCTTGTCACTCTTCCGCATACGGTGGGACAACTTGGCAATCTTATTGAATTGCATCTCATGCGGAATAGGCTGCAATCACTGCCCAACAGCATGGGACGGCTGCAAAATCTGCGCCTGCTCGATCTGCAGGACAATATGCTCACCGCTCTGCCCCGGCTATCGGCATTCTAAATGATTTGACGCATTTGAACCTGCGCAACAATCAGATTGCCGCGCTGCCCGAGTCTATGGGCAACGTGCGCAAGCTGCGCTTTCTGGATCTGCGCAACAACAGGCTGACCCAGCTTCCTGAAAGTATGCGCTATTTACCAAATTTGAGAGGTTGGATCTGCGCTGGAATCAATTTGCCGCGCCGCCAACATGGCTGACGCAACTTGAGCGAAGAGGGTGTGTTATCTATTTGTAGAGATGCTGAAATGTGATGAACGATAACTGGTGTAAAAATAATCCCGGAATCTCCATAAGATTCCGGGATTATTTTTACACTATCCACTGAATAAGGATTGAGCAATCGACTAGGCGGCGGCTTCGAGCAGTTCCTCATCACTGTCGCCACCACTGATGGCGCCGTCTTCATCATCATAAGACGAACCCATATCGTCATCGTCACTAGCTTTCGCCTTGGCTTTGGACTTGTTTTTGGCGCTGCTGGCCGCCGGTTTACTCTTGCTCAATGCTTCCATTTTGGAATCGGCCGACTCACCAGCATCCACGGCTGGCCCAAAGTTGATGGGCAAGCCACACTGTTCGCGCAGGGCGGCGTCAATTTGCGCCGCAATATCGGGGTTTTCCATGAGGAATTGTTTGGCGTTCTCGCGTCCCTGGCCCAAACGGACTTCTCCATAGTTATAAAAACTGCCGCGCTTGCTGACAATATCCTGCTCCACGCCCAGGTCGATCAGGTCGCCGGTAGTGCTGATGCCTTCGGCGTACATAATGTCGAACTCGGCCACTTTGAAGGGCGGGGCCACCTTGTTCTTCTTCACCGTCACCCGCGTGCGGTTGCCAATGACGTCGGTGCCCTGTTTGATCGACTGGATGCGCCGGATGTCCAGCCGCACGCTGGCATAAAACTTGAGCGCCATGCCGCCGCTGGTGGTCTCCGGGTTGCCAAACATGACGCCGATCTTCTGCCGCAGCTGATTAGTGAAGATCATGGTCGTGCCGCTGGTTTTGACGACGCCGGTCAACTTGCGCAGCGCCTGGCTCATGAGCCGGGCCTGCAGGCCCACATGGCTGTCACCCATTTCGCCTTCGATTTCGGCCCGCGGCACCAACGCAGCCACGCTATCCACCACCACCACATCCATGGCGCCCGAACGCACTAACGCCTCGGTAATTTCCAGCGCTTGCTCGCCTGTATCGGGCTGGCTGACGTAGAGATTATCCACATCCACGCCAATCTTACGCGCATAAGCCGGATCCAGGGCGTGCTCCACATCCACAAAGCCGCATAGCCCACCACGCTTCTGCGCCTCAGCAATTACGTGTAGACAAACGGTAGTTTTACCTGAGCTTTCCGGCCCATAAATTTCGACCACGCGGCCTTTAGGCACCCCGCCCACCCCCAGCGCAATATCCAGGCTCAGGCTGCCAGAAGGAATCGATTCAATATTGAGTCGGGTGGCTTCTCCCAGCTTCATAACAATGCCATCGCCAAACTTTTTGTTCAGATTGGCTAGTGTAGTTTCCAACGCTTTGCGTTTGCCACTATCAACTGTATTATCGCTCACTTGTGCCTCCATTGGTCATATAAAAATGCTGCGGCTGCGTAGTTACGTGCAATTTTTACTATGTAATCAAACAAAAAACATATGTTCTAAAATTATACCCGCTTCTTGTCTATCCGTCAAGCGCCAATGTGGCTGAATTGCGTTCACACATTTGTTTGGTGCTGCTGTTTCCGAATGCATAAGTCACCTGATATAATTGACTTGGACTAGGTCCACATATTGTCAAATGGAGTATATGTAAACACCCCAAACCGTCACAAGAAGGTATTGTTCAAAACCAAATGGCTGCAAACCGACAAAAGTTGAACCAGGCGTGGGAGACATTGCGGTCTATGCCTATGCCGGCAATCGCTTCTGATCGCCTGGTGGATCTGCACAATGATGTTACGCATTATGACACGATCATCTCAGGACAAGTTGCGGAGTTTATGAGCGGGGGCAATGTAAACCCCAGAATGATAGCCATCGACAAAGAACTGGAAGAGAGTTTGCGCGCCTTCAAAATAGAAACGCCCGAAGAGGTTGAGTGTCGCCGCGAGCTTCTGCGCTATAAGCGGCAAATCGACGATTTGGTGCGCGAATTGATTCGTTTCGCGAACAGTTCCAATACACATTCGTAACCAAGGAGAACCCCATGATTGAAAAACGCATGTTTGGCCGCACGGGCCATATGAGCACGGCCACCTTGTTTGGCGCCGCCGCCTTGGGGCGCGTTACCCAGGCCGAGGCCGATAAAACGCTGGAAACGCTGCTGGAATATGGCATTAATCACATCGACACCGCGGCCAGTTATGGTGATGCTGAGTTGCGCATCGGGCCGTGGATGAAGGAGCATCGCAAGGACTTTTTCCTGGCCACCAAAACGGGGCAGCGCACCTACGAAGCGGCGGAAGAAGAGATTCAGCGCTCGCTGGAACGTATGCAGGTTGACCAGATCGATCTGATTCAGCTGCACAACCTGGGCCACCCCGAAGAGTGGGACGTGGCCATGGGGCCGGGCGGCGCGCTGGAAGCCGCCATCGACGCCCGCAGCCAGGGGCTGGTGCGCTTTATTGGCGTCACGGGGCATGGGCTGCACATTGCGGCTATGCACAAGCGCAGCCTGGCCCGCTTCGATTTTGACTCGGTACTCTTTCCTTACAACTATGTGTTGCAGCAAAATCAGCGCTACATGGATGACGTTGAATCACTGGTCAAAATGTGTGAAGAGCGCAACGTGGCCGTGCAGACCATCAAGTCGATTACGCGCGGCCCCTGGGCCACCACCGAGCGCACCCATTCTACCTGGTATCAGCCGCTAGTCGATCAGGATGATATTGATCTGGCCGTGCATTGGGTGTTGGGGCGCCCCGGCATTTTCCTGAACACCGTGGGCGATATTCACCTGCTGCCCAAAGTGTTCAACGCGGCCAGCCGTCTGGGCGCACGTCCCAGCGACGCCCAAATGCAGACCCTTTTGAAAGAAGAGCAGATGACCTCGCTCTTTGCCTAATAGTGACGCAATAGCAGAACCGGCAATGGATGTTGCCGGTTCTGCTATTGGGGCAGGCTTCGACAGGCTCAGCCCCCGCTGAACTGGATTGCAGATCCCGCTCACAATTCGATTTTATCGCTGGTCACGCGCGCTTTGACCGCCCTGGGCGCCAGATAGACGCTCCCCTCTTCGGTATCTTTGGTGATGGCGGCGCCCATGCCCACCAGCGTGTGGCGGCCAATCCGTACATCGTTGCGAATCGTCGAATTGACGCCCAAAAAGCTGTACGCCCCCACATGTACATGACCGGCAATCACCACGTGCGAAGTGATGTAGCAGTGATCCTCGATCACGGCGTCGTGGCCAATGTGGTTGCCGCTCCAGAGGGTTACGTTGTTGCCAATGGTCACAAAGGGCTGGATGGTATTGTCTTCTAAAAATAAAGCAGTTATCGCCCACCGGGGCATCGGCCAAAAAGGTGCAGTGGGAGCTGACGTAGCTCACCAATTGATAGCCCATCTCTTTGACTTCATAGTAGCGTTCGGCGCGAATGCGGTTCATTTTGGCGTAGCTGAGCGCGACAAAGAGGTCGTATTGCGCGGTGGATAAGTTGCGCAATGCATCTGCCGGAATAACGGGCAGCCCTTGAAAAGAGGTCTCGCGCCAAAAGGGGCGGTCCACCGTAAACGCCGCCACCTGCCGCGCCGTATCGCGCGTAAAATAATAGTGGGCCAGCTTGGCGCCAACGCCCGCCCCAAAAATGACCAGCGGTTTCATCATGCTCCTTTGGGATACTTGCTCCGAATGCGGTTCAAAAATCGTAGGTCACTCTTGCAGAGTGACATGCTTCGGTGACGGAACTTGTCACTCTGCAAGAGTGACCTACGAATGGCCGCTTCCGTCATTTACCGAACCCCCATTGTGCCATAATCTGCGCCAGAAAACGAGTTCACTAGGAGACGCCCCATGACTTCCGCAGACACCCGCGTACACGCCGCCCCCTTGCAGGAATTCACCGCTCAAGTCTTTACCCGCGCCGGATTGCCGCCCGCCGATGCCGCGGTTGAGGCCGATGTGCTGGTGTGGGCCAATCTACGCGGGGTGGATTCGCACGGCGTGCTGCGCATCCCGTGGTATTTGGAGATGATGGCCAATGGCCAAATGAATCCCAACCCCAATATTCAAACGCTCAAAGAGACGCCAGCGGTCCTCTATTTGGATGCCGACCGCGCCTTTGGCCCGGTAGTGACGGTGCGCGCCATGCGCCAAGCCATCGAGAAGGCGCGCGCGGTGGGCATTGGCTGGGCGCTCATCCGCAACGTGACCCACCAGGGCGCCATGGGCTATTACAGCCTGATGGCGGCGGAAGCGGGCATGATGGGCCTGGCCATTGTGTGCAGCCCGCCCAACATGGCGCCCTTTGGGGCCAAAGCCGCTGGCGTCCACAACAGCCCCATTGCCATTGCCGCCCCCGCCCAAAAATATCCGCCGCTGGTGCTGGACATGGCGACCAGCGTGGCGGCCGGCGGCAAACTGACGCTGGCCAGCGACAAAGGCGTTCCCCTCGGCGAAGGCTGGGCGCTAGACGCCGCCGGCAACCCGACCACCGACGCCAATCTGGCGCAGATTCTGCTGCCGGCGGGTGGTCCCAAAGGCTCCGGGCTGGCGCTCATGTTCCAATGTTTGACTAGCCTGATGGCCAACAATCCGCTGCTGGTTCCCGCATTGCAAGGAGAAGGCAAAGGGCATAACCAAAATAGCGTGGTGGCCGCCATCGACATCTCTTTTTTCACTGACCTATCTGAATTCAAAAGCCAAATGGACGCCCAGATCGAAGCGCTCAAAGCGCTGCCGCGCGCCGCCGGCTTTGACGCTATCCTTATGCCCGGCGAACCCGAATTCAACACATTAGCCGAGCGCAGCCAAAATGGCATCCCCCTGCCGCCCGGCACGGTTCAAAAGCTGCGCGATGCCGCCGCCCGCTTCGATCTGCCGCTGCCGGATGGGATCAAGTAAGATTTTAAAAACGATCAACAGATTACGCAGATTTGGAAGATTTTGATCTGTCTCCCCCAATATATTAATCTTTAAAATCTGTGCAATCTGTTGATCCCAAAAAATCGGAGGAAACCAAATTGAAAATTACCAAACTCGAAACATTTCTGGTCAGACCGCGCTGGCTCTTCTTGAAAATCCACACCGATGAAGGGTTGGTAGGATTGGGCGAGCCCATTGTGGAAGGCCGTGCGCTGACCGTGGCGCAGGCCGTGGCCGAACTGGAATCCTACCTGGTGGGTCAGGACCCGACGCGGGTGGTGCATCACTGGCAGGCCATGTATAAGCACGCTTTTTATCGCGGTGGCCCGGTGCTCACCAGCGCTATCTCCGGCATTGACCAAGCGCTGTGGGACTTGGCGGGCAAGGCGTTGGGTGTGCCGGTCTATAAGCTGCTGGGCGGCCCGCTGCGCGACCGCATTCGCGTCTATGGCCATATCCGCGGCAGCACGGTGGAAGAGCGTAGCCAGCGCCAAAGAGAGCGTAGCCCAGGCTTTACGGCGCTCAAAACCGGCCCACGCGGACCGCGCCCGGCGCGCGTGGTAGAGACGCAGGCCTTTGTAGAAGAGGTGGTGGAGGGTTTCGCCGCCCTGCGCGACGCTGTAGGCAAAGAGATCGACATTGCCATCGACTTTCATGGCGCGGTCAGCCCGCAGACGGCCGGGCTGCTGATCAAGGCGCTGGAGCCCTATCAGCCGCTCTTTATTGAGGAGCCGGTGCAGTGCCAAAACGTAGACGTGATGGCCGATCTGGCGCGCAAGACGCACATTCCCATTGCCACGGGTGAGCGCATTTTCACCAAATGGGGCTTCCGCGAGCTGCTGGAAAAGCGCGCCGCCTCCATATTGCAGCCGGACATTTCCCACGCCGGCGGCATCTTCGAAGCGCGGCTGATTGCCGGTATGGCCGAGGCGTACTATGCGGTGGTGGCGCCGCACTGTCCGCTGGGGCCGATTTCGCTGGCCGCCGGTCTGCACGTCGATGCCTCCATTCCCAATTTCCTGGCGCAGGAGCAGGTGAGCCTGGGGGAAGGCTATCTCAAAGAGCCTTTTGTGGTCAAAGATGGCCACGTCGATTTGCCTACCAAGCCGGGGCTGGGCATCGAGCTGGACGAAGAATTGATGGCGGACAAGATTGGCCACGACTGGCGCAACCCGCAGAGCTTCCATCCCGATGATGGGGCAGCCATTGATTGGTAGGCAGGGACAGCCGTTGGCTTATGATATAATGAAGCTGTGCGTAAACGCCTGAATACATTTACCCATTTCATATGCAAATGGGGGGAGATTAATTCTCATGACAACTACTTCTGCATTTTTCTCAACGGTCGAAGCTAATCGTACCATTGTGTTGCCCAATAGCATCCCAATTGGTGCGAAGGTAGCCGTCATATTGCTGCCTACCGAAAGTGACAATGATGAGAATGTCATGCGCGCGGCTCGTTTTCAACAGGTGATGAATGCTATTCGAAATGCCATCAATAGTAACTTTATGGCGCCAGATATTTCCGACCAGGATTTGAACCAACTCATTGATGAAGCTCGTCAATCAGCAAAGGCGAGATAGATGCGCATTGTGCTGGATACAAATCAATTTCTACGTGCGTTGATGCGGCCGCCTGAGCTTGCCACGTTTATTATGGCGTGGCAAGCTCAGCGTTTTAAAGTGGTTTGCTCAGAGCACCTTTTAGAAGAATATGAACTTACGCTAGAATATCCCAAAATTGCAAAACTGATCTATCCCGAACTGCGGCGGCTGTTTTTGACACAGCTTTCTCAAGAAATGGAATTGGTAATTTTACCGCAAATTGCCCCAGTATGTCGCGATCCAGATGATGACAAGGTAATTGCAACTGCGGTCTTTGGCCGGGCGGATTATCTAGCAACCACCGATGAAGATTTGCGCACGGCCCCTGTAGAGCGCTTATTGAATGAAAATGGCATTACCCTCACGACGATTGACGAGCTTTTAGCTATGATCGGATAGCAGATAGCTCGATTCTCATAAAATCACATATTCTCCTTCTCCATAATAGAAAGAAACGCTCATGAAAATTACATCTGTAAAAACCGCGGCCACGCGTGGCCACGGGATGCACCTCTGGGTCAAAGTCACCACCGATGCCGGCGTCACCGGCATCGGCGAATGCGTACATGGCGGCAAGCAGGCCATTGCAATTATTCAATATTTGGAAGAAAAGCTGATCGGTCGCGACCCGTTTGCCATTGATGCCATTTTTGAAGAGATGCGCCGCGGTCACGTTTTTGATGGAGGCATCGGCGGCGCGCTGGTCACCGCACTGACCGGCATTGAGATCGCGCTGTGGGATTTGAAGGGCAAGGCGCTCAACGTGCCGGTTTATGAGCTAATGGGCGGCAAGTTTCGCGACAAGATTCGCATGTATGCCGACTGCCAGGTCGAGCCGGGCATGAATTTTGACCAGATCCAGCAGGTGGTGGACCACGTGTTGGAGCGGGGCTTTACGGCGCTCAAAATTGATGTGGACATTCATGCCTATGGCCATCACGGCACCGAGATGGAAGGTTTCTCCAAAGACCGCTTTAATCAGACCGCTTTCCAATGGGAGCACGAGCGCATGGTGCAGCTCATCGACATGGTGACCAGCGCGGCCGGGCGCGACGTGGCCGTGGCCGCCGATGTGCATACGCGGCTGGACGTGTCATCGGCCATCCGGCTGGCCCGCGACCTAGAGCCGTATCATCTCATGTGGCTGGAGGAGCCGGTGCCGGCTGAAAATGTAAAGGCCATGCGCGAGGTCAAGCAGGCCACGTCCACGCCCATTTGCGCCGGCGAAAATCTCTATCTGGCCCACGGCTTTCAGGAGCTTATTGAGCAACAGGCGGTCAGCGTCATTATGCCCGATTTGCCCAAGTGTGGCGGACTTTCACACGGGCGGCGGCAGGCGCAGATGGCCGAGCTTTATTACATCGCCTTTGCGCCGCACAATGTCTCATCACCCATTGGCACGCTGGCCTCTGCCCACGTTTGCGCGGCCGTACCCAACTTTATGGTGCTGGAATTCCACTGGCTGCACCGCGACTATTGGAGCACCATTATTCAGGAAAAAGAGGATATTATCAAAGAGGGCTACATCCATCTGAGCGACCGCCCCGGCATTGGGGTGGAGCTGGATGAAGAGGTGGGGCGCCAATACCAGTATCCGGGGACGAGTTGGTTTTAGAGGGTGAGATAAAAAATATCCACGAAGGACACGAAGGGGCGCGAAGAAAGTATCAGCTTCGCGCCCCTTTGCGTTCCTTCGTGGAGCAATGAGACAAGTTGAAAACTTGTCCTACGATTTTCAGTCGGCGGGCACGGCCATGGGCATGGTGTGCCGTTCCATCTCCGTTTCAAGCAGGTCAGCTTCCACCAGCTCATCTGGGGCTGAGCTGATCAGCGTCCCCACATCTTCGCCATCACAAATCCGATACATGAGGCCGGGTTCATCAAAATTGAAGACGTGAATCGGCAGTTCGTGATCGCGGGCCAGCAGCACGGCGGATTGATCCAACGCGCGCAGGTTGCGGCGAATTACGCTGTTGTATTCCACATTTCGATAGCGCCGTGCATCGGGGTTGCGGCGGGGATCGCCGGTGTAGATGCCATCGACGCCATTTTTGGCGGCCAGAATGGCGTCGGCGCGCAGCTCCAGCGCACGCTGCACAGCCGGATAATCGGTGGTCACATAGGGGTTGCCGGTGCCGGCGGCCAGGATAATCATGCGGCCCAGCTCAAGGTGGCGGACGGCGCGCAGCCGGATAAAGGGTTCGGCCACCGTTTGAATTGGAATGGCCGTCATGGCCCGCACGTCTACGTTACTTTTGGCGGTCAGCACGCCGCGCAACATGAGGCTATTGGCCACGGTGGCGATCATGCCGATGTTGTCGGCTTCGGCCCGCTCAATGCCCCATTTCTCTCCTAACTCTCCACGGAAAATATTACCGCCACCCACCACAATAGCTACTTCAACATTGTTATTATGAAGACGCAAAACTTCATCTGCAATATGATTTAACGAATCGGGATCAAATCCGCATTCTCTATCACCTGCCATTGCGGCGCCGCTCAGCTTGACGAGGACTCGATTATAACGCATGCAATCTCCTTATTGTATTGTATGAGCTTAGACCCACAATTTTTTCGTGGCTCTGGCACGGATAAAATTGACATCTGGCTAACGACAACACAACTTACGCAACGCCAGCGGATCGCCCACAAGGGAAGGCAGTGCTGACCGGGCGATTCTTACTCTAGGCTTGCGTAGAGCCTAGGCAATTGTCATTTTTTATCTATGCCAACCGCACGTATACACATACTATCTGACCACATGCATTTTATCATGGATTAATGTTTCGTTTTCTTACGAAATGGTTACTAAATCCCTATAATACGCCCGCCATAAGCAGCCCCAACTCTTCGGCGCTGGTTTTGGCGCGCTCGACAATTGACATAATGCGTCCTTCGTACAAAACTGCGATTCGATCCGCCAAGGCCAGCACTTCATCCAGATCTTCGGAAATCAGCAACGTGGCTGCGCCCGCCGCCCGCTGATCCAACATGCGCTGGTGAATGTATTCCATAGCGCCAATATCAACGCCGCGCGTAGGTTGCGCCGCGATCAGCACGCTGGGTTCGCGGGAGAGTTCGCGGGCGAAGATCAGCTTTTGGATATTGCCGCCGGAGAGGCTTTTGACCGGCGTATCGATGGAGGGCGTTTTGACGCGGAAATCGCTGACCAATTGCTTACTGCGTTGCGCGATGGACTTAAAATCGAGGAAAAAGCCGTTGCTGTACGGCGGCTCTGTGTGCGCCTGCAAAATCAGATTTTCGGCCACCGAAAAGTTTTGCACCACGGCATCGTGCATGCGCTCTTCGGGAATATAGGCCAGCCCCTGCTCAATGCGGTGACGCACAGATGCGACCGTCACGTCCGCCCCGTTGAGCATGACTGCACCGGTTGTGGCGGGTCGCAGCCCGGCAATTACCTCGGCCAGTTCGCGTTGACCGTTGCCGCTGACGCCGGCCACACCCAAAATTTCACCGCTGCGCACCTCCAGCGATACATCGTGCAGCGCCTGCTGGCCCGTAATGCCCAGCGCACACACGTTTTGCAGGGCCAGCCGCACTTCACCTTGGGGCGCCGCCGTGTGCGGACGTTCCATGATCACATCGCGCCCCACCATCATGCGCGCCAGTTGGCCGCGGGTCACGTTTTGGTTGGGCGTTGTGCCAATCAGTTGGCCCTCGCCTGTACCGTAATGCGCTGGCTGATCGCCAGCACCTCGTGCAATTTGTGGCTGATGAAAATGAGGCTGTGGCCGTCGCGCGCCATCTGTTTCAGCGTGACGAACAGATCATCCACTTCCTGCGGCGTGAGCACGGCGGTGGGCTCATCCAAAATCAGCAGGGCGGCGCCGCGATAGAGCGCTTTGATAATTTCGACGCGCTGCCGCTCGCCCACGGCCAGCGTCCAGACCGGCGCCCGCGGGTCCACCTGCAGGCCGTACGTTTTGGAAAGCTCGCGCACCCGCGTCTCCACCCGGTCCAGATCGAGCAGCGGACCGCGGCTGGAGGCGAGCCCCAGCGCCACGTTTTCGGTTACGGTCAGCGAATCGACCAGCATAAAGTGCTGGTGGATCATGCCGATGCCCAGCTCAATGGCGTCGGTGGGCGAATCGATCTGCACGGTGCGCCCGTCCAGCACAATATCGCCGCTGTCCTGCCGATAGAGCCCATACAGAATCTTCATCAGCGTGGACTTGCCGGCCCCATTTTCACCCAGCAGCGCATGAACTTCGCCAGCGCGCACGTCAAAGCTTACGTTGTCGCAGGCCAAAACGCCCGGAAAACGCTTCACAATCTGCCGCATTTCCAGATGCTCAATGCGCGCGGCCGGTGGGGAGGAGGTTGGAGGTGGTTTTGTTGGTCATTTTGTTGAGAAGGGAGAGGGGGAAAGGGGGCAGGGGAGAAAGGGGGAAGGGGGCGCTCTCCTGCTCCTTTCCCCCTGCTCCTTTCCCCTTTCTCTGCTATTCCGCTGGCATCGGATCAACCGCGCCCGACTTAATATCCTCAATGGCCTTGTCCACCGCGGTCTTGATTTCATCGGTGATGAGAGGGTTGTCGTTAAGCGACATTTGCAGACCGTCGGCCAGCGTCAAGTTGTAGACTTTGCCGCCCAGCGTGCCGCTTTTGTGCAGCTCGATCATATCGCGGACGGCGCCGGTCCAGTCGTAGAGCTGGTTGGCCACCACATAATCGGGACCAAGCGAAGTCTGGTCAGACTGCGTACCCAGCCACGGCACTTTGTTTTCAGCGGCCACGCCGATGGCGCCCACCACCTGTTGAGCTGAGCCGGTCAACACATCGGCGCCGGCTTTGATGTGGGTGTTGGCGGCTTCGGCGGCCAGCGCCGTATCGCCAAACGAGCCGGTGTAGCTGATGTTGACCTCGGCGTCGGGCTTGGTCGCCTTGACGCCGTTCACAAAGCCGTCAATATAGAGCTTGGCGTCCCCTGCTTCCACCGGACCGACCACACCAATAATATTGGCCGTGCTAAGCATGGCGGCGATCACGCCGTTGACATAGCCGCCCTCTTGGGCCTGGGCCTCGTACGCAAAAATGTTCTCATGGCCCGCTTCAGCGCCGGTGTCATTGGCGGTACCCCAGGCAAAGCTGGTCTCCGGAAAATCGGTGGCCACTTCGAACATGGAGTTGCCGTATTGAGTGCCATGGGCAATGACCAGATCATAGCCGTCGGCGGCATAGTCGCGGATGGCGGCAGCGGCGTCGGTCACCTGGAACATGTTTTCCGAATAGGCAATTTCCACGGCGCCTTCGCCACCCATTTCAGTCTGCACGGCCACCAGCGCATCGTACATGGCCTGGCTCCAGGCAATATCGGTGGTGCTGCTGGGCATGACAATGGCAATGCGGAACGGGCCATCGCTATCGACAGCTTCTCCACCATCACTCGCCGCTGGTGCTTCGGCAGGAGCCGCCGGCGCCGCGCAAGCCGCCACGCCCATCACGAGGATGAGCAACATTGAAACCAGTAAAGTCCATTTTCGATTCATGCTTTCTCCTTGGTAAGACTTAAAAGTTTGTTAGCGCGAATAAGCGCTGGGTTAAGAAGCGATTAAGGGTAAAACCTGTCGATGCTGCCAGTAGAGAGACCAACCGCCATTGAGCATAAGGGTTTTGAGAGCGGCCAGGGCATCGCTGGTATGGAGGCTCCAGTGCATGCCCTGGTTCTTCTGTCGGCGTGCGACGATGAAGTCGTTGGCCTTTTCGGCATGAGCGCTGCCGATAAAGAGGCGATGGCGTCGGCGGTGCTGATAGTCAGGGATGAAATCGTTATGCGCGTTGAGATAAGCGATAAGTTCATCAAGTTTGTCGAGATTTTTGGTCTGAGGGCGATAGGATTCGAGAAAGGTAAGGGCCGCGTCCACCTGGCCCCGCCAAAGGCAACCAGCGATCTGAAAGAGAAATTGTCGTTTCGCCTTTTTGCCTCGACAGATCATGCTGGCAAGCTGATAGACTTTGAGGCGCAAGTGATACCAGTCGAGAACCATCTGGGCTTGCGGGAGATGATGAAGATATCTGGCATAGAAGTTGCGAATCCATCTGGCCCCATCCGCCAAGAAGAGCAGGGGACGATTATGTTCAACCCCCAGAATCAGCAAGCAGGTCAACAATTGCCGCAAGAAGGCCTCATCGGTGCCGCTGAGGTAGCGATATCCTTCGGTGGTGGCAATGCGGGCGGTGCGCAATTGCCACCAGTTGCGTCTTTCGGGTTTCCGGATCAGAACTTCATCAACGGCGACCACAATCTGGTCCTCCGCCACCTCTGGTCCCAGACGGCGCAATTGCGCCGTGGCAAGCGCTTTTTCGGCCTGCCGAGCGGTCAAGACCCGCGCCCAGTCGGCCGCCGAGACGCCCTCTGGGGGACGCCACTCCTCCGCAGCCAAGGCTTTTTCGATGACTGCCTTCAACTCTGCTGGCCAACTCGCCTGCCGTCTGGGCGCCGCAGGGGGCAGCAGATTGGCCGTCAGCGCCGACAAGTCATCCTGCGACAACAGCCTTTCGACTTCTGCTGCCTCGGCCGCACGAATTATCTGCCCATGCTCCCTGACCAGCATTCGGTTCATGGTCGCACTCAAAATCGCTTCCTCTTGCGTTTGCCAGCCCAACAGTCGCTCGACGCTGGCAAAGGGCAAATCCAGCGACAGCAAACAGACCGCTTCTTGCAATCCGCGCGTCACTATCACCCCTTGATGCGTCGGCAGCCCGGCATTGCCGGGCATCACATGGCGGCCATTACTTTTGTGAACCACCACCTGCCTGCTCAACTCCAGTCGCCCAAATCGACTCACCACTTTCACCTTCTCATAGCCATCATGCGTTACTTCCTGAGGGGGGAAAATGTTGGCGATACGCCCTCGCCAACTCTTGGTCTATTTCCGCCCATTGCGCTTGCACTAGCCCTTTTAAGATCACATTCCCTTTTTCATAGGTTCTTTGCTCTATTTCGTCTAGCGTCCTTTCATTGTTCCCTGCCCCTAGCCCTATTTCGGCCAGATCGTAGCTGCCTATCTCCGTCATTTTCTCGGCATCTTCATCGTCTACCCGGCAGATTATCACCCGTATTTTGCTCATTGTTCCCTCCATGGTCCCTTCCCTATACTTTTGATTCTCTGCCTACACTAATTCATCTTCCTCACACCCACAAACTTAACCCAGCGCTTATTCGCGCTAACAAAAGTTGTAAACCACAGAGTCCCTCCTGAGCGCCTAAGCGTTGCTTAGGCGCTCAGGAGTGTTTCTCAATTTGCACAGATTCTTTTGTGGAGCACGGGGCGAGAATTGTAAATGGTAAACGGTGAATGGTGAATGGTAAACGGGCCGGCCACACGCATCCCCTTCATTCACAATTGACAATTCACCATTTACCATTCACCATTCTATTCTCCTCGTTCAAACGGTTTGGTGAGCGCGGCGGGCTGCTGCACTTGGCGCACGGCAAAGGCCAGCGCCACAATGGTCAAAATATATGGTAGCATAATCGCCACGTCGGACGGAATCGGAATTTCCAGCACCTGCACCCAAAGCTGCAGCGCGTTGACCGTGCTAAAGAGCAGCGCGCCGGCCAGCACGCCATAGGGCCGCCAGCCGCCAAAATAGACCAGCGCCACGGCGATAAAGCCCAGGCCGTTGGTCATATTCTCCTTAAACACATTGAGCAGCCCAATGCTCAGCGAGGCGCCGGCCAGCCCGGCCAGCGCACCACCGATGATCAGCGTGGTGTAGCGCACGCCGTTGACGCTGACGCCCAGCGAGTCAGCGGCTTCGGGGTTTTGGCCCACGGCGCGAATCTTTAGCCCCAGCGTGGTTTTGTTGAGCACAAACCAGCTCAGCGGCGTCAGCAAATAGGCAATGTATATGAGCGGGTTGTGGTCAAAGAAAATCTCGCCGAGGATGGGCAGTTGACTCAAAAACGGCGCCGGCCAGACGGCAAAGCCGGATACGCTGGCCACCGAGCCGATGAGCGTTTTAAAGAGCAGATCGCTCAGCCCCAGGCCAAACAGATAGAGCCCAATGCCGCTAATGCCCTGCTCGGCCTGCATGGTCACGCTGACCAGCGCCATGAGCGCGCCCATGATGGCGCCCACACTTAGTGCGCCCAGCGCCCCCAGCCACGGATCGCCGCCTAGAAAGACCACGTAAAAGGCCGAAAACGCGCCCATCAACATCATGCCGTCCACGCCCAAATTGAGCACGCCCGAACGCTGCACAAAAGTCTCGCCCAGCGCGGCGTAGAGATAGGGCGTGGCCAGACGCACCCCACTGTGCGCAATGCCGATGAGGACGGAGAGGGTGAAGAGTTCGCTGATCATTCGTCGGTGTCTCGATTTGATTTGACAAGGCGGTAGGATGACAAAGTGACCGGATGACAAGGTGACACGGAGACTGAACCTGTCGAAGTCACCATGTCACCTTGTCAGCGGTACAGCCCATGCTGGCCAATATACTCCTCCACCACGCGCGGCACTTGATAGCGAATGGGGCGCCCTGTGCGCACCCGTTCCTGCAAGGCGTGGCTGGCAATTTCCAGCTCCGGCATGTCCAGGATGATCACTCGTTCTTGGATGCCGGGCAGCGCAGACTCTAGCCGAGCCCAGTCCAGTTCTACATCGTGGCGGCTTAGAGCCACCAAGCGACAGTTGGCCACCAGCCATTCGGCCTGATGCCAGGAGGGCAGATCGCGCAGGCTGTCCATGCCCATGAGAAAATAGATGTCGGTGTTGCCGTCAATCTGCGCGTTGAGCAGGCGCACCATGTCCACGGTGTAGTGTGGACCGGGGCGGTCGGCGTCGATGCGGCTGACGCGGATGTGTTCATTGTCGGCTGTGGCCAGTTCGGCCATTTTGATGCGGTGCTCAACGGGCGTGAGCGGTTTGCTCTGCTTGTGGGGGGGATCACCGGCGGGGGTCAGATAAACGCGCCGCAGCCTCAGTTGATGCCAGGCTTCTTCGGCCAAAATGAGATGACCAATGTGGATGGGGTCGAACGTGCCACCGAAGATGCCAATGCGCGTACGTGTGCTTTCGCTATTCACCAAATGCATTCTCGTAGCCCCAAATCAGTTCGGTGTCGCCAATTTGAATGGTGTCGCCGTCGGCCACGCCAGCGTTCCGCAGCGCCTTGCTAATGCCCATGGCGTCTAATATACGCTGGAAGCGCATGGCGGCTTCGTAGTAGTCCCAGTTTGTCATCTGTGCCGCCCGCTCAATGGCGACGCCTTCCACCTGCCAGAGGTTCTCCTCCAACTGGGTAATCTGAAAAGCGCGTTCGTCTTCCGCCGGCGTAATCTCGGGCATTTCTTCCGCCATCGTTTCCTCGACCAGCGGCAGCGCATCCAGCATTTCCTGCGCGCGATAGAGCAACTGCTGCACATTTTGGCCGGTCACCGCGCTGATATTCATGCAAGGTTGATCATGCTCCAGCAAGGCTTTTTCAATGGTGGGCCATACATCGCGGGCGTGGGGCAAATCCATTTTGTTGAGCACCACAATCTGCGGCTTGTCGGCCAGGGCGGGATTGAAGAGCGTCAATTCCTGGTTGATCGCTTCAAAATCACCTAGCGGATCGGGGCTGTCGCCGTTGAGCAGATGGATGAGCACGCGCGTGCGCTCGATGTGGCGCAGAAAGTCGTGCCCCAACCCAATGCCTTCGTGCGCGCCTTCCATGAGACCGGGAATATCGGCCAGCACCAGTTGGCGATGATTGACCTCGGCCACGCCCAAATTGGGGACCACCGTGGTAAAGGGGTAATCGGCGATTTTGGGTTTGGCCGCGCTGACCACGCTGAGCAGGGTGGATTTGCCCGCATTGGGCGCGCCAATACTGCCCACATCGGCCACCAACTTCAGCTCCAATTCCAGCCAGAGTTCGCTGCCCTGCTCGCCGCGTTCGGCCAGCCGCGGCGCTTTATTTTGGGCCGACTTAAAGGCCGAGTTGCCGCGCCCGCCGCGTCCGCCTTGCAGCAGCAGCATTTCCTGGCCGGGGCGCGTCAAATCGGCCAGCACCTCGCCCGTATCCGCATTACGGATCAGCGTGCCGGGCGGCACCGGAATGTGCAGATCGGCGGCGTTGGCGCCGGTTTTGTTGGCGCCGCTGCCGTGGACGCCGCGCTCGGCGCGGAAGTGGATATTCTGCTTAAAGGTGGAAAGCGTGTTGAGCCCGGGGTCCACCACAAAATAGATGTGCCCACCGCGCCCGCCATTGCCGCCGGCCGGTCCGCCCCTGGGGACAAATTTCTCGCGGCGAAAAGCCACCGCGCCATCGCCGCCATCACCTGATTTTACGTATATTTTTGCTTGATCGAAGAACATAGACCCATTGTAATGGAGAGCGCCATGAATGCAAAGTATGTTGACAGATGTGGCAGGTCTAAAGCGTCTATCTATGACAATTGTCTTTTCTCGCTATTGACACAGTAAATGGGAAGAGTATAATAAACGACGGCAAAACGAATAAATTTGATCTGAATTTGTATTACAATGAGACATGTAGCGATAAAAGTGGGAGTAATGAGATGACGCTTGAACAACAAATTGATGCCGACCTGAAGCGCGCCATGTTGGATAGGGACAACACTGCTAAACTGGCTTTGCGCTCTGTAAAAACCGCCCTGACCGAGGCGCGCAAAAGCGGCGCTGCTCATCAATTGGACGATGCCGAGACCCTATCCGTGATTCAAAAAGAGGCCAAGCGCCGGCGCGACGCCGCGGCGGAATATGAACGATTGGCGCAGCCGGAACGCGTGGCCGAAGAAATGGCCGAGCTGACCGTGTTGGAGCGCTATCTGCCGCAGCAGTTGACCGAAGCCCAAATTGAAGAGATCGTGCGCCAGGTCATTGCGGAAGTGGGCGCCGAGTCTCCGCGCGAGATGGGTAAAGTGATGTCCGCTGCTATGCCCAAAGTGGCGGGCGTGGCTGATGGCAAGGCCGTGAGCAAAGTGGCGCAGCGTCTGCTTAGCGGCGGTGCATAGGGAATTGGTCATGTCACATCAAATTCAGGCCCAACGCCGCCCGTGGCTCGACCGGCTATTATCTGTGCTGATGATGGTTGGCGTGGGTATATTGATGGTTGGTCTGCTCTCGTGGCAGTTTCCGCGCACCAGCCGTTACCAATTAGAGGAAGGGCGGCCGGCGCCATCCAATATCGTGTCGCCGCGGCAGATCAGATACGAAAGTGAACTGCTCACGGAAGAAGCGCGGGTGGACGCCGCCAATGCCGTCCCGGCCCAATATGATCCGCCCGAAAGCCGCGTGCGCCGTCAGCAGGTGGACAAGCTGACCGAGATTCTCGAATTTATCTCCATTGTGCGCAATGACGCCTATGCCGATGATGAAACTAAGACCGATTATTTACAGGCGATCGCGGAACTCAATTTGGGGCAGGAATCGATTCTGCACATTTTGGATGCCAGCGATGATGAATGGCGCGAAGTGGTGGCCGAAGCCCCGCTGGCATTGGGCCGCGCCATGCGCGAAGAGATTCGCAACGACGAAAGCGCACTGCGCGTGGCGCGACGCGATGCTGTGCGCTTGATCGGCCCCGATCTGAGTGAAGATGCCCTGAGCATTACGACCGAACTGGTGCTTGATCTGATTCGCCCCAACAGTTTTTACAATGAAGAGCGCACAGAAGAAGCGCGCGTCGCCGCGCGCGACGCAACGCCAGCCCAGCGCATTTCATACGAGCAGGACGAGATGATCTTGCGCGAGGGGGATATTGTAACACCCCTGAATGTGGAAACGTTGGAACACATCGGGCTGCTGCAGGGCGATTGGGATTGGTGGACGCTGATTCGGGCGCTGCTCTTTACGGTCATCACGCTGGCGACCGTCGTGGCCATGCTCTACCGGCTGCATCCACGAATGTTGGTCAACAATCAGATGCTGGCATTGCTGACGCTCTCATCCGTCATTTGGCTGCTGCTGGCTAAATTCATGCTGATTCCCCATGATTGGCTGCCCTATCTCTATCCGCTGGCCACGTTGATCATGTTGCTCACCGTTTTGGTGGACCTGCGGGTGGCGCTCATTGTTTTGGGCGCTTTTACTTTTGTGGTGCTCTATCTGAGCGATAGCAATCCGGCGTTGGCGGCCTATGCCGGCTTGGGCAGCCTCTTTGGCGCGCTGGTGGTGGCGCGGGCGGAACGGCTCACGGTCTTCTTGTGGGCGGGGGTGGTGGTTTCGCTCTGCAACCTGCTGGTGACGGCGGCCTTTCGCGCGCCCTTCGTCGGTCTGTCCACGCAACAGCAGATGTTGCTGCTGCTGGTCCACTTGTTGAACGGCAGTCTGTCGGCATCGGTCGCGCTGATTGGATATTTTGTCCTGGGCAACATCTTTGGGATCACCACCAGCCTGCAGTTGACCGAGTTGAGCCGGCCCACGCATCCGTTGCTGCGCCAATTGCTGCTCAAGTCGCCCGGCACCTATCACCACACCATTGTGGTCAGCAACCTGGCTGAGCGGGCCGCCGCCGCCATTGGCGCCGATGCGTTCTTGGCCCGCGTAGGCGCCTATTATCACGATATTGGCAAAACCGTGCGCCCCTATTTCTTCATCGAAAATAGCGCCGACGGCGCCGAAAATCCGCACGAAAAGCTGGACCCGCTGACCAGCGCGCAAATTATCATCAGCCATGTGTCGGACGGCGTGGACCTGGCCCAAAAGTACCGGCTGCCGGGGCGCATTCAGGATTTTATCCGCGAACATCACGGTACGTCGCTGGTCCACTATTTTTATATGGAAGCGCAAAAGCACGCGCCGGAGGGTGAAACCGTCAATCAAAGCGATTTTCGCTATGATGGTCCACGGCCGCGCACCAAAGAGACGGCCATCCTCATGCTGGCCGACATGTGCGAATCGGCCATTCGCGCCGTCAAACCCGCCACACGCACCGATCTGACCAATCTGGTCAACAAGCTCATCGACACGCGGGTGATGGACGGCGAGCTCAACGACAGCAACCTGACTTTTCAGGAGCTGCAAATCGTCAAAGATGTGTTCCTGCGCGTGCTGCAAGGCGTGCATCATCCGCGTATTGTATACCCCGAACGCAGCAAGGCGTCGCCGACGCAAGCGACGGCATCGCCAGCCGGGCCATCTGGGCAACCCGCACGCATGCCCCAAACAGCCTCTCCGCTCAATGGCGCCGTGCGTCGACACACCAGCGATACACTGGTCACCGGCGATGCCCTCACCGGTGAGTTTGATGTAGTTACGCCGCCCGAAACCGCCGAGGAGCCAGGCGGGGTCGAACAACCTGCTTAAATTCGAAAAAAGAGAGGGATGATCAACAGATTCCGCAGATTTTAAATCTTTCAAATCTGTGTAATCTGTTGATCCCCCCTCCCTTCTTTGCCATGAAAAATAGCTATGATTGAAGTCGATTTGCAGATTGATGATGAGTTTATGGGGAAAGTGGATGCGGAAGCGCTGTGCGCCGCCGTGGAAGAGACGCTGCGGCAGCAAGGGGTGGAACGCGCCGGCCTGACCATCGTCATAACCGACGACGCCACGGTTCACGAACTCAACCGCACGTTTCGCGATGTGGATGGCCCCACGGACATTTTGAGTTTCCCCAATCACGAAACGGCCGATGCAGACGACAGCGAAGAATTGGATCGTCCTTTGGCGCCGCAGCTTATTTTGCCGCCGGAACTGATTGAAGCACAGAGCAGTTATTTAGGCGATCTGATTATCAGTTTCCCTTACACGCAGCGCCAAGCGGTCAGCCTTGGACGCCCGCTGGATGCAGAACTCGTGCTGCTCGTCATACACGGCGCGCTGCATCTGCTGGGCCACGACCACGCTGATGCCGAGGCAGAGGCGGCCATGTGGGCGCAGCAAAATCAAGTGCTGACCGCTTTGGGCTACGCGCCGGTAACGCCATGAATTCGCCTATGCCTGCCACCGAAGAAAGCGAGAAATTGACGCAGCTTCGCCAACTTTCCGGGCGTGATCGGGGGTTTTGGCGTGGCCGCTGGTTTAGTTTTAGCGCAGCGCTGGCCGGCGCCTGGCACACGTTGCGCACCCAGCCCAACGCCTGGATCGAACTGACAGCCTGCGTGGTGATTGCCGTTGCTGGCTGGTGGTTGCAGATTGCGCGCATCAGTGGGCGCTGCTAGCCTTTGTGGCGCTGACTATCCTGGCTTTGGAAGCTGTCAACACCGCCGTGGAAGCCGTGGTGGATCTGGTGTCGCCCGCCTATCATCCGCTGGCCAAGGTGGCCAAAGACGCCGCCGCCGGCGCTCTCATCTTTGGCGTGCTGGCCAGCCTCTGCGTGGCCGCCGCCATTTTTTTGCCCCGGATTTGGGCGCTTCTCTTCCAATAAAGAAATAACTGCGCCATAGAGAACAAACTCCTCGACCGGTACGCACCACGCACCACGCATAGCCAACGCCCCTATTTTCACGCAACAACCTACCCCTTCTTCCCCGCCTCCCACCGCTCGCCAGCCGCCGCGCCGTCGCAATAATGTCCGCCGCCTTCCACTTGTTGGGAATCAGCGAGCTGCCCATGCCTACGGCCACGGCGCCCGCCCGTGCGTAGTCGGCAATATTATCAACGCTAATCCCGCCGGTGGGGATGAATTCAATGTCGTTGAGCGGCGCCCGCAGCGCTTTTAAATAACCCGGTCCCACCACATCGGAGGGAAATAGCTTGACAATGCGGCAGCCCGCCATAAAGGCATTGTGCGCTTCCGTGGGCGTAAAGACGCCGGGCAGATGCAGGACGCCATGCGCCAGCGAACGGGCCACGGCATCTGGATCAAAATTGGGCGCCACAATAAACTGCGCCCCCGCCGCAATGGCCTGATCCACCTGCTCCGCCGTGCGCACGGTGCCGGCGCCGACCAGCATGTTGCCGCCAAAACGTTTGCGCAGCTCGCCAATGGCTTCCAACGCGTTGGCGCTGTTGAGCGTCACCTCCATAACGGGCGCCGGCGCCGCCAGCAGCGCATCGCCAATCTCCAAAATCTCCGCCAGCGGGAAGTTGCCCCGCACAATCGGCACAATGCCAATCTCTTTGACGCGTTTGCTAACTTCTGCTATCGACATATTTTGCATGACTGTTTTCCATTCTGTGGGTTTCAATTGGAACTACAGATTTGCACAGATTTTTCCCTGAAGGAGCAATTTGTGTAGTCGCTGTAATCTGTAGTTTTTTAGTTCCATTTCCGTAGATGACCTTTGAGCTTCAAGATGGTATAATAGAACAGTTGGTTCAAAACTGTGGAACCTCAAGAGAACACAGATGATCCATAAAGTGCAAATCTTTAAAATCTGTGTAATCTGTTGATCACCAACTTGACTCAAATTATACCTGGAATGACAAGTTTGATTGAAATTATTCTGGCGTCCGCCAGCCCGCGGCGTCAACAATTTTTTAAAGAGCTGGGTTTGCCCTGCACGATTTGCGCGGCCGATATTGATGAGACGCCGCGCGCGGACGAAGGCCCCATTGGATTGGCTCATCGTTTGGCCCAATCCAAAGCGCAAGCTGTGGCGGACCGCGTGGCGCCGAATGGACGAGTGCAGCTCATCGTTGCCGCCGACACGGTGGTGGCGCAGGGGGCTGAACTGCTGGGTAAGCCGGTCGATGAAGCCGATGCCGCCCGCATGTTGCGCCAATTGCGCACCGGCGTGCATCAAGTCCACAGCGGCGTGAGCGTGTTGCAGCGCATGGCCACCGGTGAGACGCGCCAGGAGACCATCGTCAACAGCACCGACGTGGTCATGCGCCCGTATTCCGATACGGAAATTGCCGCTTATGTGGCCACGGGCGACCCGCTGGACAAGGCCGGCGCCTACGCCATTCAGCACCCCGTCTTTGCACCCGTCCAGCAGATCAACGGCTGCATCTCGGGCGTCATGGGTCTGCCGCTGGCCGATCTGCGCGACCTGCTGGCGCGTTTTGGCGTGCAGGTCGCAACGCCGCTGCCGCCGCTGTGTCAGTTTCATGCGGCGTTTGCATGTTGTCAAATAGAGAACGCTCCGGCTGCAACGCACGGTGGAGACGATGATTGATAGGTCTAAGGTGGCAGTCGCCGTGCATCGCAGTCTTCATTGGGCGAATCCCAAAATCTGTGTCATCGTTCGACTGAGCTCACGTCGAAGTCTGTAAAAACTTGTAGTTAATTTTAGATAAGGAGAATGCTTATTGAGCAAGCAAAAAGGGAAGGACTGGGAAGCGTATCTCGATTATGACGACGAGTACGCTGACGCGGTCTATGAGCAATCTGAACAGTTAGCCAAGCGTACGCGTAAATCCCGGCCCAAACCGCGTTCGGACAATTTGATACAGGGCATTGTGGTGCGCGCTTTGGGTCACCATTTTGACGTGCGTACCGACGCTCAGGCTGACCCCCATGCGCCCGACCAAACGCGTTTGTGCGAAGTGCGGCGGCGGCTGCGCCAGGAGAAGAGCACGGACACCCTGGTGGCCGTGGGTGACCGCGTCTGGGTCGTGCCCGAAGGCGAGAGCGGGGGGCGCATTGAAGAGGTGGAGGAGCGCACCAGCGTGCTCAGCCGCCAGCGCCCCGGCATGGAAGCGCTGGCCGAAGATGTGATCCTGGCCAACCCCGATCAGGTGCTGGTGGTCTTTGCCATTGCGCAGCCCGACCCGCACCTGCGCATGTTGGACCGCTTTCTGGTCATTGCCGAATTTAATGAGCTGCCCGCCATTATTTGCATCAACAAAGTGGACCTGGCCTCGCTGGAAAGGGCGCAAGAAATTTTTGGGCTGTACGAGCAGATTGGCTATCGCGTGATTTATACCAGCGCCGAATCCGGCCTGGGCGTGGATGAATTGCGCCAGCTTCTGCTCGATTGCACCACCGTGGTGACCGGCCCTAGCGGCGTGGGCAAAAGCAGCCTGATCAACGCCATTGCGCCCGCGCTGGATTTAAATGTGGGCGCGTTGCGCGACTTTATGCAAAAGGGGAAGCACACCACGCGCACGGCCCATCTATTGGCGCTGCCCTTTGGCGAAGAAACTTTTGTGGCCGACACGCCCGGCATCCGCGAATTGGGGCTCTATGACATCGATCCGGCCGATTTGGGCTTCTATTTTATTGAAATGGAGCCATACGTCAACGAGTGTCGCTACCCCAACTGCACGCACGATCACGAACCGCAGTGCGCCGTGCGCGCCGCCGTGGAGCAGGGCGCGATTGATGGCGAGCGCTATGAGAGCTATTTGCGGCTGCTGCACGGGGAGGAATGATAGGATGAAGGGATGACAAGATGATAAAGTGATCATCTTGTCATCCCTTCATCTTGTCACCATTGTCATGCAACATCTCGACCGAACCCAACCATTGATTATCATCCGGCCCGCGCTCCCTGCCGATGCGGAGGAGATGGGGCGCGTTATGGTGGATACCTATTTGGCGGCGCACCGTGGGCAGATGCCGGAGGAAGCGTGGCAAAAGCGCAAGGACGAGTGGACCTATGATCTGTCCGCACAGAGCTGGCGCGGCTATTTGCAGGGCATGGCCGATGGCGAAGACCCGGATGATTGCGTCTATGTGGCCGAAGTGGAGGATGCCGCTAACGCCTATCCTCAATTAACCGGCCGGCCCGCTGCCGCGCTCAAACTTGTCGGTTTGGTCACCGCGCACCCGGCCAATGCAGATTGGCTGTCCAATGCGGCCGAGATTGGCGCGATTTATGTGCTGGAAAGCTGCCACGGGCTGGGCATTGGGCGCAAGCTGATGCGGGCCGCCGCCGCGCACATGCAGGGGCTGGGGCGGACCGCTTTGCAGGTAGGTGTATTAGTCGCCAACGCGCCCGCCCGCAATTTTTATACTGCGCTCGGCGGCGCGCCCATCGGCGAGCGTCAATTTGACGAAGAGGGTTTTCTGCTGCCCGAAATTGTCTATGGCTGGCCCGACATTGCCGCGATTGTGTAGAAAAATTACTCAACACTCAACACTCAATACTCAATACTCAACATGTCTCACTTACTCACCGGTCTGAACCCCGAACAGAAAATCGCCGTGGAAACCGTCCTCGGTCCTGTGCTGGTGCTGGCGGGTCCCGGTTCGGGCAAAACGCGCGTCCTTACGCGGCGCATTGCGTACTTAATAGAAGAAGCGGGCGTGGCGCCTTGGAACATCCTGGCCGTCACCTTTACCAACAAGGCGGCGCGCGAAATGCGCGAGCGTGTGGAAGGGCTGCTGGCCGATAAATTTGGCGCACCGCTGCCCGGTCAAGCGGCGCGGCTGGGCGGGCTGACCATTGGCACCTTTCACTCGATCTGCGCCCGCATTTTGCGCGTGGAGACCGAGGCCATTGGCTACGAGCGCAACTGGGTGATCTACGATACAGCAGACCAGCGGGCGCTGGTGCGCTCGCTGCTGGTTGAGATGAACTTTGACGAGAAGCGCTATAGCCCCAACGCCATTCTGGCCCGCATCAGCAACCAGAAAAATGAGCTGATCACGCCGGAAAAATATAAGGCGCGCGACTATTGGGATGAGATTGCGGGCCGCGTCTACAGCCGCTATCAGGAGGCGCTGCAGACCAACAACGCCATGGACTTTGACGACCTGCTCATGAAGAGCACGCTGCTGCTGCGTGAACGGGCTGACCTGCTCGATAAGTATCAGCAAAAGTGGCAATATGTGCTGGTCGATGAGTTTCAGGACACCAACACGGCCCAATATGAGCTGGTGCGGCTGCTGGCCAATGCGCCGGGCCAGCGCCGCAACATCTTTGTGGTAGGCGATGAAGATCAGTCGATCTACCGCTTCCGCGGGGCCGATTATCGCAACGTGCTGCAATTTCGGCAAGATTATCCCGACGCCCAGGTGGTGCTGCTGGAGCAAAATTATCGCAGCACGCAGACCATTTTGAACGTGGCCAACGCCGTCATTTCGCATAACACCAACCGCACGCCCAAGCAGTTGCACACCGAAAATGGCGAAGGGCTGGCCGTCACGGTTTACGAAGCGTACAACGAAATTGAAGAGGCGGCCTGGGTGGGCGATGAGGTGGAGCGCTTATTAACGGGCCAGGGCTTTGGGCCAGGCGATGTGGCCATTATGTATCGCACCAACGCGCAGAGCCGCGCCATCGAAGAGACTTTTGTGCTGCGCGGGCTCAAATATAAGCTGGTGGGCGGCACCCGTTTTTATGAGCGCAAAGAGATCAAAGACGCGCTGGCCTACATGCGGCTGGTCCACAACCCGGCGGACACGGTGGCCATGGACCGCATTATCAACACGCCCACGCGCGGCATTGGGGTCAAAACGTACGCCGCCCTGCAAGAGTGGGCCAGCGAAATCGAACTCAACCGTTACGAAGCGCTGCTGGTGCTCAAATATGGGCCGGACTATGTGAGCAAGCTGCTGGACCGGCCGCTGAGCGATGCCGCCCAAAAGGCGCCGCCGCTGGCCGGGCGGGCGCAGAACGCGCTCATCGATTTCGCGGGCATGTTGCAGGGCTGGGTCAACTTGCGCCAGCAGGAGCGCTACGGCAGCGTGGCCGACCTGATGGACATGATTCTGACCGATTCAGGTTATATCCACAGCCTGCGCGACGGCAGCGATGAAGCCGAGGAGCGCTTTGAGAACATTCAGGAATTGCGCAGCGTGGCCGCCAAATATACGCCCGACATGGCAGACTTGCAGCCGGAGCAGACGCCGCTGACGCTCTTTTTGGAAGAAGTGAGCCTGGTCAGCGACGCCGACCAGGTGGAGGAGGGCGGCGGCGCCGTGACGCTGATGACGCTGCACACGGCCAAAGGGCTGGAGTTCCCGGCGGTCTTTATGGTGGGCATGGAAGAGGGGCTGCTGCCCCACAGCCGCAGCATCGAGTCGGGTGAAGAAGAAGATATGGCCGAAGAGCGCCGCCTTTGCTATGTGGGCATCACGCGGGCCAAGCGCCGCCTCTATTTGGTGCGGGCCTATCGGCGCAGCCTGTGGGGCGGCAGCCAGTTGCAGGAATCGAGCCGCTTCCTCATGGAGATTCCGCCTGAGCTGCTCACCGGCATGGTGGACCGTCACAGCCGCCGCGCCGTCAACTATCAGAAAGCCACCACTTGGGATGCCGATTGGGGCGATAATGAGTGGGAAAAAGAGGATTGGGAAGAAGAGGAATGGCTGGATGAAGAACATCGCCCGCAACGCACCACGCAGAGTCGCCGCATCGAACGCCCGGGGCAAATAGACGGAAGCCGTCAACGCAACGTAAGCCAAACGTACTGGTCGCCATCAGCGAACGCAACCGGCGCTAAAATCTCACGCCCCGCCGCCGAAACCACGACTGGACGCCAAGCGCAGTTCAACCGCCGCGATAGCGTACAGCATTCTGTCTTTGGAGTAGGTACAGTGATTGAGAGCAAAGTGACCCGTTCCGACGAAGAGGTGACGGTGGCGTTTCCGGGCATTGGCGTCAAAAAGCTGATGGCTTCCATGGCCGATTTGAAAAAGCTATAACATCCACAGAAACGCAAGACTATGTCTCAGGAAGCCGCCAACGCTCAGCCGGGTAGGGAGCAATCTGCTGCATCAGGCCATAACGATGCCAAATCGCCGCCGTGGGGAACCTCCACCAAGGCGATTGTGGCCAGCATTGCGATTATTCTGGCCGCGATTTTGGTCTGGCGCTTTAGCAATTTGATTCCGCCCATCGTCATCGCCATCATCCTGGCCTATATCTTGAACCCGCTGATCAACTTTGTGGACCGGCGCACGCTGCTGGATCGGAGCGCCACGGTGCTGTTGATCTATCTCATTTTGCTGCTGATTGTAGGCGGCGGCATGGTGGCGGTGGGTTTTCTGGCCGTGGCTCAGGCCAATCAATTGGCGCGGGTTTTGCCAGATCAGTGGGAAGTAGCGCTAAAGACCATTCAAGATACGGCTGAATTGTGGTTGGGCAGCACCATCTTCATTGGCCCATATACAATTGAGGTGAGGCCGCTCTTGAACGTGGTTGACCTAAGCTCATTGGTACAACAGGCCGTCGGGCTGATTCAATCGACCTTTAGCGTGAGCGGCCTTTTCGTGGCTCAATTTGCGCAGGCCACCATTAGCGCGCTAGGGCTTTTCTTTCTGTCTATTGTGCTCTCTATTTACATTGCGCGCGACATGCCCCGCTTCACTGAATTGGTGAGCGAATTGGCGCAGCAGCCTGGCTACCGCGCCGACGCCGAACGCATCATGGCCGATTTTGCCCGCATTTGGGACGCTTATCTGCGCGGGCAGGTGATTCTGGGGCTGGTGATTGGCGTGGTGGTCAGCGTGGCGCTGCTCATTCTGGGCGTCAACGATGCGCTGGGGCTGGGCGTGCTGTCGGGCATTATGGAGTTTTTACCCGTGGTGGGGCCGATTATCGGAGCGGGCGCCGCCGTGCTGGTGGCCTTTTTTCAGGACAGCAACCGCTTTGGCCTGGATCCGCTCTACTTTGGCCTCCTGGTTCTGGGCGTCATGTTCTTGATCCAGCAGCTTGAAAACAATCTGCTGGTGCCACGTATTGTGGGCGGCGCGCTCAACCTGCATCCGCTGGAAGTGATGATCAGCGTGCTGATGGGCGCTTCGCTGGCCGGCATTCTGGGCGCCATCTTGGCGGCGCCGGTGTTGGCCACGGTAAAACTGCTGGGCGCCTACGCCTGGCGCAAAATGCTCGATCTGCCGCCCTTTGTTGATGAAGAGCCGTCTGCGCAATCGGCTGAATCGTCTCCGCCCAAGTCGCGCCGCAAGCAGCGGCGGCGGCGGAAGGGGTGATCGGGGATTAGGGAGTAAGGATTAGGTCGTCGCGCGAAGCCTAATCCTTACTCCCTAATCCCTAATCCCGCCCCAAGCAATTGATTTCCAAAGGCTATAACAAATGAGTGAAAAGACAAATCTAATTTACCCGCTGACCTTCCGCCCCATCTTCAAAGACTATGTATGGGGCGGTCGCAATTTAGAGACCCGGTTGGGGCGCGCGCTGCCGGAGGGCATTGTGGCCGAAAGCTGGGAAATTGCCGGGCATCCCAATGGCTCCAGCGTGGTGGCGTGTGGGCCGCTGGCCGGGCAGACGCTGCAACAAGTGCAGGAGCAGTTGGGCGAGGCGTTGGTGGGCGCGCGCAGCCGTTATGCGCTGGCGCAGGGGCGCTTTCCACTGCTGATCAAGCTGCTGGACGCCAACCGCTGGCTCTCGGTGCAGGTACACCCGGACGATGAATATGGGCTGGCCCACGAAGGCGAATTTGGCAAAACGGAAATGTGGGTGGTGCTGGAGGCGGAACCGGGCGCCGAGATCATTTACGGCTTCAAAGCGGGCGTAAAGCGTGCTGCGTTTGCGGCGGCGCTGGAAGCGGGTACTGTCGAGGAGACGCTGAACCGCATGCCCGTGGCCGCCGGCGACGTGGTTTTTGTACCCGCCGGTTCGATCCATGCTTTGGGACCGGGCATTATTGTGGCTGAAATTCAGCAGAACAGCGACACCACCTATCGTATTTACGATTGGGGACGCCCGCGGCCGATCCACATTGCGCAGGCGCTGGACGTGCTTAACTTTGCTCAGATCGAGCCCGGACCGGTGACACCGACCCCAATGGGGCAGAACGGTCTGCACCGCGAGCTGATCGGCCACTGTCAATATTTCCAGACTGAGCGCATAACGATGTCTGCCGGGGAAAAGTACAGCGGTCGCTGCGACGGCGGCTCCTTTGAAATTTGGGGCGCGCTCTCAGGCTGCTTCGATGTGACCTGGGCGGGCGAACCGGTGGCCGTGACGGGCGTGGGTTGGGTGCTGCTGCCGGCGGCATTGGGCGATTTTCAGATCGCGGCGCAGGAGGAAAGCACGCTTTTGCGGATTGTGACGCCGTAGAAATGTTCCGAACGCCAGCCATCTTCTATAGTTGGCTCTGGCATAAATAAGAATTGTCGGCTGGTGTAAAGTCGACGTATAGTCATTCCAAACCGAATGCTAAATCAAAACCGGTGTTTGCTTTTTTTGATAAAGAGAATTGCAAACACCGGTTTTGATTTCAATCGCGGCTAAGTACAGGTTTAGAGCCTAGGACAAGTTGTTGTGGTTAGTCACGGCGGGTCCATGACTGCCTATATGAGTTGTCCAATGCCTATTGTATGCTGGGCTGCGTCTCCCTCTCGATCAGAGGCAGATAGGCGTGTGCATTGCAATGAGGGATGGTTACCTCAATGGAGAAATCGGGCCAGGCTTTGTTTTGTTGGCTAAAACCGGTGGCCCCTTCAGCCATTTCAAAATAGATCTGGGTCAGATAGCCGTTGGGCTCGTTGGCGGGCGCTTGATAGAGCAACGTGGCCGTATAAGTTCCGCCAGGAGGCACGGGTTCTGGCGGAAAGGCGGCGCCATCCACCGCCGCGCTTTGAAGCTGTAGCCCTTGGGAAGTCACGGCTTCAAAGGTGACAGCGCCCCCAGCCGGCCAGGTTTCGGTTCCACTGTTTTGCACTAATACTTCCAGCAAGATGGCATGACCGGCGCAGGTGCTGGTGGGCGGCGTGTTGCTGTGCAGATTCCAGCGCATCCACAAAGGCACCCAACGCTGATTGGGCGTCACCACGTCATTGTTGTTATTGGCATCGCGAATATGGATGCCAGAGTAGTAGTGGGTCAGGATTTGAAGGGCGTCGTTCCAGCGTACACTCCAGAAGTCGCCATTGTTGCCATCATCGTGTGGATAGTAAGGGTGGTCGCTGGCCACAGGTCCGCGGGAGGATGTATGTCCATAGCTCCAGCGGCTGGCTCCTTTGGATGACATGCCGCCATTAGCCGTTCCATCTAATGTCCCATAAGCAGCACTGATCGGATCGAAAACGCTTTTTAAGTAGGGCCGGTTACCCTCAATGGTGTCGGCTGGATTGTCAGCACCATAAAGTGCTTCAAGCGGGTAGGTGCTGTTCGATTCGGTCATGTAGAACCGTTTTGCGGCGGCTGCTTGTACACGTACGCGTTGTGGCGGTGTCAGCGCCCGATACCGATAGGGCAGAAAGACATGGAACTGTGTGGAGTTGTTGGGTGTGCCATATTGGTCGATATATGTCATGCGTTGATAGATGTAGGTTCGCGCGGCAATCATCTGTGCTTCTACTGCTGCAAGCGGTTTATTGCCCTGGCTGCCGTTCATATCTAACTCTTGTGGCACAACATCCCACAGATAGGGGTAGACATAGACATCGTTGTCGGGACCATCTGAGCCATCAATGCTGATTGTGATTGTACTCGATTCAAATGGGTATAGCGAAGTTCGGTTTGGTCCTTCTGGGATGGCTGTACAGACATAGGATTGTGCAATCTCTAGCTCGTCTTTAGTACAAGGAGTAGGTGGCTGGGTGATACTGCCAGCATTATTACCCTCCTGGTTTAAGCGAAACATCGTGAGAGTCACCTTTTCTAGCGGGTCAAACTGTGCAAATGTAGTTGGCGCTCCTACAACAATATATGCAATGCTGAGCAATGAGGCGATTACGAGTTGATATAGAAAACCATTCATGTATCCCTCCTAGTTCACTGGTTTGCGCTAACTTGACTTGTGCAGACACGGTAATCGTCAAAGTTAAAACCGCCCGAGTAATCATGGCAATAAAAGGCCAACCGGCTACCGTCATGGGTCCAGATCGGATAGTTGAGGGATATTGTTGGTCCACTCATCACTCGTTGATACTCAGCAGTCTGGATGTTGAGTAGATAGATGCCGAGTTGGTCAAATATTCCGCTCATGCCACCGGTTTGTGCCGACATGGCTACAGTCTGGCTGTCCGGCGCCCAAGAGAAATTATCGCCTGAAATTTCTGGAGAATATAGCTTGCTTGCTCCTGTATAGATGTCAAATAGCAACATTCTGATCCTGCCGCGTATACTACCCGGTGGGTATTCTCCTACATTGAGTAATAGATACCGTCCATTAGGTGACCAACTTGCTTCGTGAACAAATGCCAAGCGTGATGTTAACTGCCTCATCGATATTTCACAGCCACTATTATCGAGCAGATCATAGAGAAAGGTCCACGTATTATCCCAGAAGAGAATCTTTTCACCGTTTGGCTGCCAGTTGACATTGAAGGACTGGAACGGATATATGGGGCCGTTTTGATGACGCCAGTTGTTGAGGTCTACCGGTAAAGCGCGCAACGTTTTGGATTCCTGATTCCAAATGAGGGGCTGCGTGCCACCGGGCGGTGACAGAAAGATGAATTCTTTGCCATTTGGAGAAACATCATGCTTGCTGCCCCAATCATCGGTGAGTCGTCGTTCACCTGACGGATTGAACGAGTGTACCCAGTACCCCGGCTCTCGATTTGTTGTGCCGGCTGCACCCCAAACCAAGGTACTATCCTGAGGCAACCAGCACGGATTTTTGAACGATTGATCGGGACCGATTAGCCTTGAGATTTGACCTGTTCGGGTATTGATTAGCTCGGCTGCACTACCTCGACCTGTGGAGCGCGTCACTAATAGAGTCTCATTATCTGGCAGCCATTGCTCAATCCCAATGAACGCCGTATTCGTCAAGACTACCTGCGGCTCAAAGAACGAATAGGCGCTGAGCGGGATAATCGGCTCCGCGGGCGGTAGGCCACCAGCCGGCGGCTCGAAGACACATTCGGCCACCTGTGGCTCGGTGGGCAGCACCACACCAGCCTCCGGCGTCGGTGTGGGCGTGGGCAGGGGACTAAACGGGGGCGGCGGTGGCGGCGTCTTGTCACAGGCCGGGTCGGCCAACGTGATGGTGACGCGGCCTTTGTCTTTGCCCGCCTTGGCTTCTAACGCAATGGGCTGGCTGGGGTCGAAGCCGCTCACCGTCATGGTGAAGGTCTCAGTAGCACCCTGGCTGTAGCCGCCAAAGTGCGTCTCGTATTTGATGCTGGCAAAGCCGGGGTTGCCTTTGTCTTTGGTCCACTCGATCTGGTACTCGCCCAATCCCAGCGTGGTGGTCATGCCGTCGCTGGGCGCCAGCCGCGTCCAGTCTGCCGCGCCAAAGGCCATGTAGCTAATGTCCTTTTTGTTGGCATTGGTCACGGTGTAGGTCAACGTGGTTGTGCCGTCATCATGGGTCACATAGCCATCCACGGCAAAGGTAAAGCCAGCGTCAGTGGCGGTAAGGCAGGGCGCAACCGGCAACGGCGCCGCCGTGGGCAGGGGCGATTGGAACGCGGTGGGGATGTCTGCCCCCTGATTCCAAGCCATGACGCCAAAGAGCGCCAATAGAATCAGCAGCAGCAGGCCGCCGCCGAAATTGACAAATAGACGATTCATGCAATCTTCCTTTCCTACACGGGCATATTGATTGACAACGAAACCGGAATCACTTCTGTGCTGCACCTGGTTTCCAAATCAAAGACGCCAACCCGTTGCTAGACCATTCTAGCGCAGGTTGGCGTCTCTCTGAAGTTATAGTGCGGTTGGGCATAGATGAGAAAGATTTGGCGCCTTTCCAGCCGGGTGATACATTCTCATCTTTGCCAGAGCCAAATATATTGTGTTTGTGCGTGATCGTTGACGTTGGCCAACCGACCGGCTAACTGTGTATGGATGTATGTATGTTGTGTGACATCCGGTGTTTTCCTCCGGGCTCAATAGGCGCAATTTCTACCGCAGTGGCTTTATTTAAGCTTATTTCTATCTGTACTCTCAACCCTCATCTGCTTGATTCAATGCCTGCATTTGACTGGGTTATGCTTCCCGTCCACGCTGCGATTTCGACGTTGCAGGGACGGCAATCGTTCCGTCGGCGCTGTGATAGCGGTATCCTGTTGGGAGGATCGTGCGCAGGAGAAATATCCTGTGTTGAACGAATGAGGGGTAACCGTGGGTATTGCATCCTTTGAGTGATGGGAAAACGGGGTAGAATAAAAGCTCTACCAACAATCGTAAATTTCCCGCACTTATTCCTATGTATGACCAATTCTCTAACCAGCCAGCCCTGCGCCACATTCTCCTTATCTGCCTGTTTACCTGCTTTCTGTTGAGCATCACACACCCGCAAACCGCTCAAGCCACCGCGCGCCAGCAGACCATCCCCGGCCAGGAAGCGGGCCACTTCTACTTGCCCATTAGCGCGCGCGACAGCGGTTCCGCGCCCATTGTGCAGGGGAATGCGCCCAATCCGTGCGCCGAGGGTGAATTTCTGGATCTGCGCGCCAACCTCTGCCGCAAGCTGGATCGCCCCGATCTGGGCTTTGATTATGCACGCTTTGAGGGCTGGTGGGATAAAAGTCGGGTGATCCAAAGCGCCTGTGATGAGGCTGCGTTTGAAAGCGCGTTGGCCGCGGCGCAGGGCGGCGGTACGGTGCGGCTGCCGGCCTGCACTATGGAAGTGGGACGCATCGATATCCCCAGTCAGGTGGTGATCGAAGGCGCGGGTGTGGGGCAGACGATTTTGCGCGGCGGCGGCTGCGTCAACGCCGCGCCCAAGCGCATTCTGCTGGTGCAAAATCAGGCCGACGTGGTGATCCGCAACCTCTCCATGGATGCGGGCGGGGCCAACTGCGTCATGCTGGAGGTGGAGCGGTCCACTAACGTGCTGATCGAGCGCATTGAGATTTACAACAGCACCGAAGTGGGCATGCGCTTCAAAAACGGCGTGCGCAACATCACCATCCGTTACGCCGATATTTATGGCAACGGCGAATTTCACGGTATTGGCTCCAAAGAGTGCGCCACGGGCGCCACAGTGGTCAACTGTCCGCCCGAAAGCTGGAGCAGCAGTTACGCCATCTATTCCAACCGGCTGCATAACCATGACGATCACGGTTTCAATCTGCATGGCCTCAATGGCGAAGTAGCCGGCAATCTCTCCTATTATAATCACCACGCCGGTAAATTTTTTGACGCCCAATGCGTGTGGGTGCACCACAACTATTTCCGCAGCGTGCAGGATTGGGCCGTTTTTGTGGCGCCCACGCTCAACATCCCCGAACGCGCTTCGCACGATCTCTATTTCTACAAAAATCAATATGTGGGCACGCCCGCCGACACCTTCTCCTGGGGCATCACCTATACGGGCGACAACGTGACGCTGCCGCCGGAGCGTTACATCAACATCTATGCGATGGACAACGAGTATGCCGGGCGGCTCAAAAGTCACGATATTCAGCTCAACATATGCCCAAATACTGCCGAAGAAAGCAGCCCCATCGACAACAAACAGTTTGGCGCACCCAACATCTGCGCGCTCTCCACGTATCCCAGCCTGGGCGGCTCCGCGCAGATTACGCCGCTGGTCGCCTGCCCTACGGTTTTGCAACGTTCGGCGCGTTAGTAACCCGTCAACTCTGCGTTGGGTGAACGTGGCTGACGTGTTTGTAATTCGACCTTAATTCCTCCAAACAGTTTGATATACTGCCCCTGCCTGTTCTATGCTGCTGCTCTGCATTGCTACCACCTGATCACCAATTCGCATACCGCGCAACTTATGCCACAATTCGCAAAATGAGGGATGTCTCCCAGAAATGGGGGTGATTTTGCGTGTCCTATGTTCAATGCGCGTATGCCCCATGTTGCTCAGAAAAGAAGGAGTAAACAAATTGACCCCCCAACTACGCGTACGCACCGCTGCGTGCAGTCTCATTGTCGTTTTAGCCATTTGTACAATTGGTATTCCCCAAATGCGTCGCACTGCGATGGCGGCGCCCCGTGCGCAAAGTAGCGCCAATGTCGGTCGCCAAATTCATCTACCGCTAGTCCAAGTGGGTGTGGAGAAACCGACTGAAATTCCTGACACGCCCACTCCCTTGGCGCCTACGGCCACACCAACCGTCCCATCCACACCGACGGCGTCAACACCCATTGCGCCTACCCCTGCATCACCAACAGCGCTACCCACGGATAACCCGTGCGCCGATGATGAATTCTTGGATTTAGCAGCCAATGTCTGCCGCAAGCTGGATCGACCCGAGCTGGGCTTTGATTTTGGACGTTTTTATGGCTGGTTGGATGAAAATAAGGTGGTTAATTCAGCTTGCGATGAGAAGAGCTTTGAGGCCGCATTGGCACAAGCTGCCGGTGGCGGCATTGTGCGCCTGCCGGCCTGCACCCTGGAGATCGGACGCATCAACGTACCCAGCCAGGTGGTGATTGAAGGCGCCGGCATTGGGCAGACCATTCTGGTTGGCAAAGGTTGTGACAATCCGGCCCCGCGCCGCGTGCTCTTGATTCAGAATCAGAGTGATGTGGTGCTGCGCGGCGTCAGCCTGGATGCCGGTGGTCGCAACTGCGTTATGCTGGAGATAGATCACTCGACCAATGTGCTTATTGAACGTCTGGCGATTTACAACAGTACGGAAGTGGGACTGCGCTTCAATAATGGCGCCCGCAACATAACCATTCGTTACACCGACATCTATAACAATGGCGATCTGCACGGTATTGGCTCGAAAGATTGCGACACCGGCGCCATCCTCGCCGCCTGTCCTGAAGCCATGTGGACATCGAGCTACTCAATTCACTCGAACAAGCTGCACGATCATGGCGATCATGGTCTGAACCTGCATGGCATCAATGGGGAGGTGGCGGGCAATCAGTCATACAACAACCACCACTCGGGCAAATTTTACGACGCCCAGTGCGTGTGGGTGCATCACAACGAGTTCCGCAACAACCAGGCGTGGAACATCTTTATTGCCCCCACACTGAACATTGAGGCGCGCGCCTCGCATGATGTCTATTTCTACAAAAACCAATATCTGGATACGCCGGCCGGCGAATTTTCGTGGGGCATTTCCTATACGGGTGATAATGTGACCTTGCCGCTGGAAAAGTACACCAATATCTACGTCATGGACAATCAATACGCCGGGCGACTCAAAACCAACGAAGTCACCCTCAACGTCTGCCCCAACACCACCGAAGACGGCATTGCCATCTCGCCCAAACAGTACGGCGACGCCGCCACGTGCAGCCTCAGCAGCTACCCCAGCATGGGCGGCTCGGTCTATCCACAACCGCTGGGCAACTGCCCGGTTCCGTGAAAGGGCGATAGGGGGAAGGGGTGAAAGGGAGCAGGGGCGATTGTCCCCTTTCCCCCCTTCACCCTTTCCCCCTTCTGCTTTTCTGCCGTTATCTTCGAAAACGCGCCGCAAACACAGCCGCGTCCACATCATAGCGCCACGTCCCGTGCTCCACCAGCAGCGCCGCCATGCGACCGATTTCGTTGGACGATTTGGCCGCCGCCCCGCAGCCGCCTACAGCCAAAAACAGACCCTCTTCAATCTGCTCCACATACGGATGATCGTGCGCCGTGTAGGTGACCACGCAGGGGCGCGTCTGAAAAGACGCGGCCTGCAAATTGGGGATCAGCTCGCACAGCACCGCGCGTAGCGCAGCCCCCTGCACCTGATCACCGGCGCTGTGGAACCATTGCAAAAATGCCGCCGGCTCGTGCATGTATTCGTGCTCAAAAAAAGTGCCGCCCAGCTTAATATACATTTTGCCGTCGGGATATCGGACCGGTGGCAGCACATAGATCGAATAGAGCTGTGGGTGCGATAGCAGACGATAGATCAGCGTGGGCATGGCTTGCAGCCGCGCCGCCTCCGCTTCCCCGATTTCGGCCAGCGTAATGGTGGCGCAGCGCGGGTGCAAATCCAGCGGGCGCGGCAGCAGATGGTTGGCGTAGGCGCCGGTGGCCAGCAACAGCTTGGGCGCGCTATACTGCTGACCGGCGTCGGTGGTGACCGTGTACGCGCCGTCAGCCCGCTTATATTGGCGCACCGTTTCGCGCATCACTGCGGCGCCGTGTTGCGCAGCCGCGGTCAACTGAGCTTGGGCCAGCGCACGGGGGTTGACGTAGCCAGCCTGCCCCGTTTCCCACAGCGCAATCGCGCCTGCGGGAAAATGAAGAAACGGAAAATTGGTGTGGAGTTCGCCATGCGTTTGATTCACATAGACAGCATCCAATTCTTGCCCCACCTTTTCCGCCCGTCCCAGCGAATCATTCGGGTTGCTGGGGTCGGCGCTGACGCGCAGCCCACCTACGGCGTGGTGAAAGCGCACGCCGCTTTGCGCCTCCAGCGCCGCATAGGCTTGGATGGCGCGCTGACCCAGCAGCCCCCACACATAGTCCGGGTCGATAATGCGCGTAATGCGCCCCTGGTCATAGTGGCTGGCAAAGACACCCTGATGCGCCTGCCAATCCGCTGGTTCGCCCGGGCCGATGGCGGCCACTTTTAGCCCGGCGGCGCTTAAATAGCGGTTGGCGGCGGAACCGATTAGGCCGTTGCCGACGACAATTGCATCATACATGGTCTGCTCCTTTGGCAGTGGTGTTGGAATTCCTAGTGGTTCATAAATTGCTCAACGAGCCGGTGGATGGCCGCAATGCTCTCTTCGCTGACGGTGAACCAATGGATATTCTCCATTTTGCGAAACCAGGTGTATTGGTGGCGCACAAAGCGGTGCGTCTCAATCTGAATGCGCTCAATGGCGGCTTCTTTAGACATTTCGCCGCGCAGAAAGGCCCCCATTTCGCGATAGCCGAGACTGCTCATGGCGGGCAGATTTTGCGCATAGCCCATAGCCAGTAGAGTGGCCGTCTCCTCGATCAATCCTTGCGCCACCATCTGCTCCACCCGCCGGTCAATTCGATCATACAAAATTTCGCGCGGGCGATCCAGCCCAATTTGCCGCACGCGATAGGGCGGCGGGTCGCTGCCCTCCAGTTCACTTTTGGACTGGCCGGTAGTGATCACAATCTCCAGCGCGCGGATGACGCGCCGCGCGTTTTGCCGGTCAATGGTCGCTGCGGTGGCGGGGTCCAACTGTTGCAGGCGCTCAAAAAGAGGTTGCCAGCCCTCGCTTGCCGCCACCTGTTCCAGCTCTTGGCGCAGAGCCGGATTGGGCGGGACTTCGGGAATGCGCAGCCCCTGCACCACGGCGCGCAAATAGAGCGCCGAGCCGCCTACCAGAAATGGCACGCGCCCGCGCTGATGAATGGCGTCAATGGTCTCAAAGGCCAGTTGCTGATATTGGGCCAGGCTGATGGGCTCATCGGGGTTGCGGATGTCAAACAGATGATGTGGCGCCTGCTGCTGCTCTGCCGGCGTGGGTTTGGCCGTGCCAATGTCCATGTGGCGGTAAATTTGCCGGCTGTCCGCACAGACAATTTCGCCCGCAAATTGGCGACACAAGCTCAGGCTCAACTCAGTTTTGCCCACGGCGGTGGGGCCTAATAAGACGATGAGCGGCGGGAGGCGATTCTCTGACACAATAATTGGCTTTCCTGCAAAATAGAGGTCATTCGGAATAAGCAACGACCGGTCTTTTTGACAAGGTGACAAGGTGACATCACCCTGTCACCTTGTCAGATACAAACGAGCCATTCCGAAGAATGTCTAATATGCTATCCGGTGACGGCGTGGCGAATGTGTTCAATCGCAATGAGGCGGCCGGCGCTGTCCATCTGCACGCCCACGGCGTCAATGCGCCAAGGGCCGCGCCACTGCTGGCTCTGCACATATTCCTCGGCCACCTGCCGCAGCTTGGCCTGCTTGGCGGGCGTAATCGATTGCAGCGCGGTGCCATACGCATCACCACGGCGCGTGCGCACTTCGATAAAGACGCGCCAGGTCGCCATTGCGCCGCCGCGGGTGTAATCGGGCGCTTTTTCCTCGGCCACAATGTCGATTTCACCGGCGGTGCAGCGCCAGTTGCGCGCAATGATTTTCAGACCAGCGGCTGCCAATGTTTCGGCGGCCAGTTGTTCTCCGGTATCGCCCAACTTGCGGCGTTGATTTTTACGCGTAGCCATAGTTTATAGAGTATCAGCGGACAGATCAAAAAGTGAATGTTGCGTCGCAATCGGCGCAAATGTGTGGCGGTGAATGGCGCATGGCCCGTGTTGCGCAATGGCCGCACGGTGGGCTGCCGTGCCGTAGCCCTTATGCTGGGCAAACCCATAGGCGGGATATTGGGCGTCCAGCTCAATCATCAGTCGGTCGCGGTAAACTTTGGCCAAAATCGATGCCGCCGCCACCGAAACAATCTTTTGGTCCGCCTTGGTCAGGCTGATCTGATGAATGTTGACGTGGGGCAACTTGACCCAATCGATCAGCAGATGATCCGGCGGCGGCTGGATGTTCTGCACGGCCTGTTGCATGGCGATGCGCGTGGCTACGGTAATGTTTTCGCGATCAATCACGGCGGCGGACGCCTCTCCAATGGCCCACCCAATCGCGTGCTGCTGAATTTCGGCAGCCAATGCTTCCCGCTGGCTGGCGCTTAACTGCTTGCTATCGCGCACGCTGGCCCACACGCCGGTATATTCCGCGTAAATGGGTGCGATCACCGCCGCCGCCACCACCGGACCGGCCAACGCCCCGCGCCCCGCCTCATCAATGCCGGCCACGCGCGCAAAACCCTGGCGCCATAGATTCTGTTCATGGTCGAAATTTGGAGTGGGCATGGGGATGGTGGAAGGTGGAAAGTTGTAGGTGGAAAGTTGAAGGTGACCTGCCACCTTCGACTTTCCACCGGCCACCTGCAATTTTCATAGATATTGGCGCTGCAGACAGGTCGCCCGATATAAAAAAGCACCGGAACCGGGTCCGATGCTTTTTTGCTCCTCATCATGGTAGCTGACTTGATGCTAGCTATCTTGGGCGGCTGACGCATTCAGCGGTTTTCTATTCGCTGTCGCCCTCTTCCGACGTCTCTTGATCTGCATCAGCGGCCGAAGCGGCGGCTTTGGCCGCTTCGGCGGCAGCAACGGCGGCGGCGCGCGCTTCCGCAGCCGCCCAATCTTCGCCCTCGCGCACCACGCCCACTACAAAGGTGGTGGCCACATCCGGCATCAGGCGAATCTCCAGATTATAGACGCCCAGATCGCGTAGGGGCTGCCCCAATTGGAGCTTGCGCCGATCGATCTCAAAGCCAACCGTTTCGCTCAGTTTGTCAGCAATCTCAGCACTGGTGACCGAACCATAGAGCCGGTCATTATCGCCGGCGCGGGCGCTAAAGAGCAGCCGCTTGCCGGTGATGACCTGCGCCTGGGCTTGGGCATTGGCGCGCTCTTGCGCGCGGCGTCGGATGCCAGCCTGCCGAATTTCTTCGGCCTGCTTCTGGGCGCCCTTGGTAGCCAAAATGGCGTAGCCGCGCGGCATGAGATAGTTGCGGGCGTAGCCGACGGCGACCGTGCGAATGTCGCCAGCCAGCCCCAGGGTGGGTACGTCTTGCGTGAGCAGAATTTTCATGCGAGCCATAATTTGTTTCTTTCTTTTGTTAAGTACTACAGTCAAGCGCCAAACCGCATAGGATAGACCACATGCGGCGGCGTGGTGTCAAAAGCCATACTCGGCTTTTTTGCATAACTTGCCTATTTTAGCGAAAAGTTTTCGTTTTCCCAAATTTCGGCGAGAATCAAAATTATTGATAGATCAGCGGCAGAAAAAATGTCTCCAATTCTGACGTGACGGGCGTGGCTACGCTAGTGGGGGTTGCCGGCGGCGTGACCGCCGTGCCAGACGGTGTGGGCGTGGCGGCGGGCGCATCTTCTTGGCGCGCGGCCCAGCGGATGCCGCCCAGCAAGTGTTGGCGAAAGAGCGGTTCGTCATAAGTCTCGGCTGTGTGTCCCATGCCGGTGTACCAGGCGCGGCCGCCGTCAAATTCATGCTGCCACGCAATGGGGTGCTGGGCGCCCATCTGGCCGCCGCTATAGGTGCTTTCATCCAGATTGAGCAACACGTTGATGCTGGTGGGCAGCGCGGTCCGGAAGTTGTACCATTCATCGGTACGCACCCACACAGTGGGCAGGTGGCTGGTGGAGGCGTGGTTAGCATCCACCACCTGGATGGTTGCCTCCTGAATGGCAGGGTGATTGGCAAACCAGCTTCCGAGTAATTCACCGTACCAAGGCCAGTTATATTCAGTATCACTGGCCGCATGGACGCCCACATAGCCATTACCGGCGCGGACAAAGCGCTCAAACGCGGCTTGCTGCGCGTCGTCCAGTACGTCACCGGTAGTGTTGAGAAAAATGACGACCTGATACTGCGCTAGGTTTTCATCGGTAAAGAGCGCGGCGTCTTCAGTGTGATCGACGGCAAAGTTGTTCTCTGCGCCCAAGGCCTGAATAGCCGCCAGTCCATTCTCAATGGAAGCGTGGCGAAACGCCACGGTTTTGGAGAAAACCAGTACGCGAAATGCGGGTGAATCCTGGGCGCGGATGCGGTGGACGAATGCGGCAATGAACAACAGTGCGAGTAGCACAAGCAGGCGTGCTTTGATGGCGTTCACTGAATAATCCTTTCAAGACAGCCAAAGCTTACTCAATCTGGCAAATTCTGCGCAACTTTTGGCAAGATTTGGTGTTCTATTATAGAACAGTTCAAACAGGACGATGTTGACTGGCAATAGACTTATGTCCGCTCTGAGCAAGGAGTCTATCTCCAGTGGGGAGACTTGCTCTTGTCAATATGGCAATGCGGCGTAAGTCGCAAATTTATGCTGAGTTGTTTTGAAAACGCGGGCAGCATTTGGGTAAAAATGCAAGTGAGCATGTTTTCAAACAGAGCAGAATAACAGGAGAAATAAAATTACAATATGGCAACCAATTTACACCAAAATGGGAACGGTTTGATGCGGCCGGTGCATCGCGTGGTCATTACCGGGATGGGCGCGATTACGCCGCTGGCCCTCACTATGGGGGAAACATGGGATGCGCTGCTGGCCGGGCGATCCGGCATTGGGCCGATTACGCATTTCGACGCTAGCGAATTGAAGACGCGTTTTGCCGGTCAGGTTAAGGACTTTGACCCCGAAAATTATATGGACCGCAAAGAGGCGCGCCGCACCGATCCCTTCATTCAGTTTGCCGTGGCTGCTTCCCGCGAAGCCGTGGCCGATTCCGGCGTCGATTTTAGCGCCGAACAATCCAACCGCTGCGGCATTTTGTATGGCAGCGCCATTGGCGGTCTGCACACCACATTGGAAAACCAGGAACTTGCTAATCAGCGCGGCATGAGCCGCGTCAGCCCGTTCATGATCCCCAATATGCTCATCGACAGCGCACCGGGCAAAATTGCCATTGAGTATAACCTGCACGGCCCCAATCACGCTGTGGTCAGTGCGTGCGCCAGTGGTTCTTCGGTCTGCGGCGAGGCGTTTGAATTGCTGCGCCGCGGCGATGCCGATGTCATGCTGGTGGGGGGCGGCGACGCCGCGCTTTCGCCGATTATTTTTGCCGGCTTCGACGTAATGGGCGCGCTGAGCCGCCGCAATGATGACCCGGCCACGGCCTGCCGCCCCTTTGATGTCAGCCGCGATGGCTTTGTGATGAGCGAAGGCAGCGCCATGATGGTGATGGAAACTGAAGAACACGCCAAAGCGCGCAGCCCGCATTTATGCCGAGGTAATCGGCTATGGCAGCAGCGCCGATGCCTACAGCATGGCCGCACCCCACGAAAATGGACGCGCGCCGTGGATGCCATGAGCATGGCGCTGCGCAAAGCGGGCGAACTAGGCGTAACGCCCGAGCAGGTTGACTATATCAACGCCCACGGCACGGCTACCCGTCTTAACGACGTGGCGGAGACGCTGGCGATCAAGCAGGTTTTTGGCGAACACGCCTATAACGTGAACATCAGCAGCACCAAAAGCATGACCGGTCATCTGTTGGGCGGCGCCGGCGCCATCGAAACCATGATCTGCGCTAAGGTGATCTCCGAAAGTATTATTCCTCCCACGATCAATCTGATCGATCAGGATCCGGAATGTGACTTGCACTACACGCCTCTGGTCCCCAAAAAGGCGGAAGTGATGGTGACCTTGAGCAACAGCTTTGGGTTCGGTGGTCATAATGCGTGCGTGATGTTGCGAAAATATGCATGATGCGGATTGGGATTGGGAAAAGAGATTGGGGTCTTGGCGATATCTCGGTCTCGAAATCTGGGTTCCAGTTTCTGGGTATGAAAGGAGTGGGCTATGGATGACAAACAGAACAAGAATGAAACGATAAAGCCGCTCAATGGACAAGGTGATAGCATCCAGCGCAACGGTTATGCCGCCAATGGGGCGGGTACAAATGGTCATCACGTGATGAAGGATACTTCTTTGCCGGACGAGTTGTTAGATGGCGACAGTTTGCCGCTGGTGGAACGTCGATATGCGCAGATCATTGGCTGGGGATACCATATACCCGAAAAGGTGATCACCAATGCCGATCTGGAGCAGATCGTGGATACCAGCGACGAATGGATTCGCGCCCGCACCGGCATTGAGGAGCGCCACGTGGTGGTGGACCCGCAGGAAACGTCAGCCACGCTGGCGGTGAAGGCCGCGCGCAAGGCGCTGGAGGTCGCCGATGTGCATCCGGGCAAGGTTGACCTAATTATTTGCGCCACCAGTTCGCCGGAACATATTTTCCCTTCCACGGCTTCCATTGTCCAAGATGCTCTGGGCGCCGATAATGCCGGTGCGTTTGATTTGAGCGCGGCTTGTTCTGGCTTTGTTTATGCGCTCTCTATGGCGCGCGGTCACATTTTGGCCGGCGATGCCGAATATGTGCTGGTGTTGGGCGCCGAGACATTGAGCCGCTTTGTGGACTGGACTGACCGCAACACGTGCATCCTGTTTGGCGACGGCGCCGGCGCCGTTTTGGTGGCGGCCAGCAACGTGCCGGGCGGCATTATGGCCACCGACTTGGGCAGCGATGGTTCGGGTGCAGATCTACTCACTATATCCGCCGGTGGCAGCGCTTCCCCTGCCAGCTTGGAAACGGTGAGCACCGGGTCGCACTACATCACGATGGACGGTAAGGCAGTCTTTCGTTTTGCCACCAGGGTGATGGCGTCGGCCACGCGCAAAGTGTTGGAAAAGGCCGGGATGACGACCGATGATGTCGATTTGGTGATCCCACATCAGGCCAACCGTCGCATTATCCAGAACAGCGTGCAAAATCAGCTCAAAATTCCCGATGACAAAATCTATATCAATTTGCAAAAATATGGCAATACTAGCACGGCCAGCATTCCCATTGCGCTGTGCGAAGCCATTGATGAAGGGCGCATTTCCCCTGGTGATAACATTGTTTTTGTGGGCTTTGGAGCTGGGTTAACTTGGGGCGCCTGTGCTGTCAAATGGTGTGTGCCTACGGTCAAACAGCCGGATGGCTGGTGGAAGAGCTATCGCCGCGAGGCTACTTATCGCGCCGCCGCCGCCCGTAGCTTGTGGAAACGAGCTGTGCGCTGGGTCTATGAGGTGATTCCCAACGATCCGCAGCAGCCGCCAGCAGAGAAGAGTGTGGAGCAGGTGATCAAGGAAAATTAGGTTCTTTGCATCCTAGGTCGGGTGGCGGGTGGCGGGTGCTTGACGGAAGATGCGTCACCAGCTACTCGCTACCCGCTACTGCACCAAACAGCAAAAAGGCCATCGAAACTTCCGATGGCCTTTTTGCACCCAATCACCCAAAAGGAGAAAACCCAATCACCCAAAAAGGAGAACCACAAGGAGAACAATTCAGGAGAAGTAAATCGCTCTCACTTAATTAATCGTATCATCCCCTGCCAATCCTTCGCGCCACTTTGAAATTCGTGTAATTGGTTTTAATTTCATTTCTACCAGCGGCAAAAACAGATGCTTGTCGAATGTTACTCTGCCAGGTCAGGTAAATTGTTCCGATGTGCGGTTGTCGGTAATCAGCGATTGGCCATCGTAGGTTACATCGCTGATGCGCATGCCGTCCTGCGCCAGCATAAAGGGCAGGTGTCCAGATCATTCACCGATTCCACAACCAGCAAGGCCAGAACCGTTGGTGCAGTCGCTGGCGCGCTTAAGGCGCTTACGGCAAAGTCAATCTCACCCGCTTTGTTGTCGATATTCTGCTTCAGCATCACGTCAAATGCGCCGCCCTGGGCAATATCTACAATCTGCATCTGATCAGGGTCAAAGCTTAGGTAAAAGGCGCTGGCGTCAATGGGGGCGCCAAGCGTACCGTCGACCACCACGGCTACCGTGAAGCGCTGGCCGGCGTGCTTTGCGTTTGGCGGGTGGTGGTTCTGGCATTGGCTCCAGATCGGCAGCCGCGGCCGTTTGTGCATAGGGCGGCTCGCCGTTGAGCGTTTCGCCCGCCTGGCCAAAGTTGTGAATGAGTAGTTGCAAATCCTGCATATCAACACAGCCGCTGCCATCCAGATCGGCGCTGCGGCTGGTTTCACAACTGCCGTAGGTGCGGCGGAAGAGCGAAAAATCGCGCATACTGATCATGTTGTCGGCAAAAATATCCCCTTCGGAGAGCAGTCCCATATTAATGCGCCGATTATTGCGGTCGACGACCGATTGGCAACGCGCTGCAAGGTATGTTCGCCCTTCACAGCCACAAGATAGCTACCCGGTTCGACAGCCTGGTCGAAAAGTCGCCATTTGCAGTGGTGGTTGTGTTGAAACTATAGCGCACCTCACCGCTGACCAAATCGGCCAAGTTGACCTGCACCTGCGTGTTCCACTGCTGGTGCGGCGGGGCCGGTCGTCCTTCTAACGCCACGTGGCCTTCCAGATGTGGCTCCGCGATCGGTTGTGGTTGCTGTGGGTTGTGGCGTTGGTGTGTTAGTGGCGGCGGGCGGAACTGGTGAAGCGGTGGCGGTTGGGGGGTGCGGTGGGGGAGGATTCTGTCAGCGGTGTGGCGGATGGCGTGGATGTGGCGGTATCTGGGGCCGTTTCCGTTGCGGTTGGCGGTGCGGCGGGAGCGGTGGCCGTTGGCTCGGCGGTGGGTTGCGGCGTCGGCTCTGCAACCCCCACATAGTCAATCGAGTCGCTGGCGCTCACCGTGGCCGAGGCGTCGCGCATTTCCGCTTCCACCAGATGTGTTGCCCGGCACAGCGCTGATGCGCCAACTCAAATCGTTCTGAAAAGGCATCCAGTCGCTCCACTGGCCCCCATCGTTGCGCAGCCGAATTTCGTCCCACTGGCCGTAGACATAGAGCCGCACCTCGGCGTTTTCAGTGCCGATGGCTTCGCCATTGATGATCAGCGGATGGACATCGCGGCGCGAGCCAAAGTCCTGCACCCAGCGCCACTCGATGAGACCCACGCCAATTTCTGTAGTCACCCAGATGTTGGCGCGGTGACCGCTGCTATTCATCCAGCCGGTCATCACGCTTTCGGGCGTGCGATAGCCCCAGGCAATATTTTCGGCGCGCGGGCTGGGATAGTAGGCCTGGATGCGCTGAAACCAGTCGCAGCTTTTGACCAGTGTGCCGTTGATGCGGTCATACGAATCGTGCTCAAAGTAGTCGTCGTGCGTCATATCGGCGGCGTGATAGCGGGCGGCATTGGAAAGGCCGGCCACCAGCTTCATAGGCGGCAGCCCGGCATTGGCCCGCTCTTGATTCACTAACTCGGCGACGCGCAATTCGGTTTCCAGATCGACGGCATCCACCAGATCGCCGCCGCAGCCGGGCAGGGCAAAACCGCTCACGTCCGGCGCACCGTCGATGGCGCTGATGGGATTTTCGGGATCAATGGTGTCTTGCGCATAAATATTGGTGGAGTTCGCATCTGTGCGGGGCATAAGTGGCCCCAGGCCAAAGAAGAGCAATACGCCGCAACACATAAGGGGGAGAGTCGCAAAGGCCCGAGTAAATACAACTTTTGAATACATACAATTACTAGCTCCTCAATACATCGCTCTTTTAATACTCAGTACACCGCAACGGTGTTGACGATACAGGCATCGGCCTCGATTGGTGAATCCGGCCCCCTCTCCTGCCGTTGCGATCTACTGATACTTGCTTGCCTAATCTGTTTCGGCCTTCTTGGTGGTTGGGAAAATGCGGCTTTGCGTAAAATATTGTGTGTTGATGTAATAGCTCAGCCGTCGCCTGAGCCTGTCGAAGGCAACGACTGTTATTGCGTGTTGACAAGGTGGTTATAGGGTATCACGGAGAAGCGTGTGGGAGCTTTACGTGGTAGGTGTCAGTGTGATGCTCTATTCCAATCACTTTCCTGTTAGTATGATGTGGAACGTTTTACTATCGTCCAACTAGTGTTCAACGCTGGGAAGGGTCGGGTATGGGTAGGTTATGCTCGCGGTTGGCATAGATGAAAAGGCTTACGGCTAATTTTAGTCGAGTAGTCGACTTTCATCTATGGCAGAGCCAAGTATATTCCGCGGGGTTAAACTGCAACTGGCTGAAATGTACTAGCGGGGCAACACCTGAAATTGGCCGAGAATGAGACGCTGGCCTTCACTTTGCGGTGCGTTGGCCGGCAAGGCGACGGCAACGCCGGTCGCCGAGTCGTACATGCCGATCATTAGGGTGTACACGCCTGGATCCCAATCGGCGGGGAGCAGTATTTGGTAGGGGTCGCGCAGATTTTCATGCGGCAGCCAGGTGTCGGTGGGGCAGGTTGTGCTGCATGGGGGGGTATCCCAGTTGGTGGCCAGCCGACCTTGACTATCCACAATATGCACAAAGACAGTGTAAGGCTTCAATGCCGATTCTGGCGCTTGCCAGTAGAGCCCCAAGTAGAGTTTTTCGCCCGGTAAATAGGCAGATTTGTCCAGATCGTAGCCCAGCAGCGTCACGCCATTGGCCAGTTCAACCGCCAGCGGGAATTGGGGCGTCAAAGGTGTAAAGCGCGGGGCCAAATAGATATAGAGGTTGCGGCGCATGGGGTCAAAGCCGGGGACGATTTTGGCAAAGCGATAGTGGCGCCACATGGCTTCAAAGATGCGCTGCCGCTCGCCGTAGAAGCGTTCCAGATCGAAATCGGTGATGGCCATAGCGGCGGCGCCGGCGGCTAAATCGCGGATGAGTATTTCATTGTTAACGGCCTTGTAGCGTTGCGCTTGTTCGTTGCTCCAGGTGGGGCGATAGGAAAAGATCGACATTTCATAGCCAGACGGAACGGTCATATTGGCTTCCAGCGCCAAATGCGTATTGAGCGTGAGCAGCGTTTTGTTTTCCAGTCCGGCGTCGCGTAAAAAGTCAGCCGCCGCTTTCACGATCGCGATCTGATTCTGTGGGGGGAACTGCACCAGATCAGCGCGTATCGTGGTGTGGGCGTGCATGACGCCATTAAGCACTACTGCCAGCATAGCCAGGAGTAAGCCCCATATTTTTCGATAACCCGCCGCGGTCAAAACATGTGCAAAGCGCGCCAAAAGGGAAGCGCCCAAAACAGCCCAAAGTGGTCCCAACAAAGTATTGTAATAATCGTCGGTGGTGCGCGGCAGCAGGTGCAGCAACAACATGCCCAGCGTCATGCCCACCAGCATCACTTCAAAAAGGTAGCGGCTGAATAGGGGCGGCCACTGACGCTGGCGGATGGCGTTGCGCATCAGGCCGAGGAGCCCAAGCAGCAGGATCAGCAGCGGTGCGGCGTATGTGCTGGCGGTGCGCTGCAATACGCCGCCCATTTTGGTCAACTGGCGCTGCGCGCTCAGAATGCGATCCGTATGGAAGCCGAAAATGTCGTAGAGCATTTGCGGCGCGCTGAGCCAGAGAAAAGGTCCAATCAGAATGAGCGTGGCGGCCAGCGCGCTCAACGCAATGACGCCCACCGGGCGCCACCGGGCGCGGCTGCGCATGATCAGATAGAGTGCCAGCGCCGGCGCCGCACCCAGCACAGAAAGCCGGGTGGCAATGGCCATGCAGAGGAAGGTGGTGGCCAAAGCAGCGCGGATGAACGCCGAACGTTCGCGCGGATTGAGCGTGGTGGAAGCGCCTTGGCTGGTTGAAATAGGGGGCAGGGCAAACAGGAGGGAAAGGCTAAGCCAGAGACTGGCTAATCCATAGGTGGCCGTGTAGGAGAGATATGCCGTCGTATAGAAGCTGCTGGCGAACAGGGCCAGGCAGACAACATTTACCCAGCGGCTGTTAGCGGTCGGGTATACCGTTTGAATATGGCGCTGTGCAGTGCGGGCATACAAGAGGAGCGCCAGTGTGCTGAAAACAATGGTGATGAGACGTCCCTGGTAAAGCCCCTGGCCCCACAATGGCTGGAATACCCCATAAACAAAGGGCAGGAGGGGCGTTTGCGTATAGGCAAAATCACGATACAAAAGCTGGCCTTCATAAACCAGTTTGCTGGCCCAAAGATACCAGCCCTCATCCAAATTAACAATGCGATAGAAGAGGTAGAAAACCAGTTGCCCCAATAGCAAAAGCCACAGGAGTCCCTGGATCAGAATAAGCGGAAGGGGCGGAGGAGACGACTCGATGGTCGTGGAAGCTGCTCGGTTTGGGGGGCTGTCTGAGGTTGCCGTATCTACTGCCAAGGGGTCAATGCCTGTCTGGTAAATATTTTAAGCGGGCAGAATCCACAAGAGCCACAGCAGCGAGTATGCAATGCCCACAAGCGCGCCCACGAAAACCTCAAAAGAAGTGTGGCCCAGCAGCTCCTTGAGCTCTTCTTCGCTGACGGCGTGGCCCTTAAACAGCTCGCGCACAATCCGATTGAGCACACGCGCCTGCTTTCCGCTCTGTTGGCGCACGCCTTGGGCATCGTACATGACGATGGCGGCCAGCACAATGCTGATAGCAAAGAGACTGCTGTTTACGCCTTCACGATGCGCCACCGCCGTGGCCAGGCTGGTGACCATGGCGGAATGGCTGCTGGGCATACCACCCGTGCGGAACAGCGTCGGGAAATCTAATTGGCGGTGATAGATTAGTCCCCATACAAATTTAAAGATCTGTACGCCGACGGTTACACTCAGCGGCAGCCAAAGCGTCACGTTTGAAAATGACATACCTGTTTACTCTTTACAGCGTTTGTTTAGCCGCAACTATACCGACATCCCTTTCGACGCTCCAAGCGCCCAACTGGTTGAGGCCCAACTTGTTGTGCCGCTTGGGTGCTGAGGGGACACGGTATCGTTGCGTTTAGTCAAGCTCGGCTGTGGAACCGTCGGGCAGCCAACGCCGCACGCGCATCTCGGCCTCATCGAGCTTTTGGCCGCAAATTGCCGCAAGCTGAACGCCCTTTTCATAGAGGGCTAGCGATTCCGCCAGCGGCAGTTCACCCATCTCTAGGGCATGGAGAATCTGCTCAAGTTCGCCGAAGGCCTGCTCATAGCTGATTTCATCTGCACCAGAAGCGGTCGTGGTGGGTTCAATTGTTGACATATCTAAGGTTCTCACGTCTACTTATACTCAGGCTCCGCATAAAGTAACATTTTTTCTATCGAGTAGCGGTGTTACTTTATCACGACCGTCAGTATAACATTGTTTACATAGGGGAATAATGCACCGGTAATTGCTGTGCCAAGAGTATACCAGATTATACAGTGAATCGGATAAAGAGTTCACTGAAAAAACCGCAGATTGCGCAGATGATACAGATTTTCTTCGCGAAAATAATCTGCATCATCTGCGCAATCGGTGGTTAAATGCTCTTTAGGCTCTATCGGATATCATGCGGTTGACAAGAGAAATGCGCCCCTCGTAGGTCACTCTTGCAGAGTGACATGCATCGATAGCCCCAGCATGTCACTCTGCAAGAGTGACCTACAAATGTCAACCATAGTTCTGCTGAGCGCAGCCGAAGACGGCGTCCCAAAGGACCGCTCTTTATTTTATCGAGTCGATTAATGTTTATACCAAAAATGACGCAGAATCAATCAATTCCGCAGCCGGCTGTTGTTGTATTGGGGAACGCAGCCATAGAATCGAAACCGGCAGCGTTGCATCAAGCCGTGCATAAAGCGGGCGCACACGTGGTTCCCGTGCCAGATGCCGCGCAATTGGTAGCGGTGGTGGATGCCTATTTCCCGGTGCTGATTTTGATTGCGCTGCCGGTTGTAGGCGATTGGGCCGCCGCCATCCGCCGCTGCAAGTTGCGCCCGCATTCGGCCGCCATTCCCATTTGTGTGTTTGGCGAGCGGCTGGATGAGGCCACAATACAAGCGGCCCATGCGGCGGGTGCGGATCAAGTGTGGACCGCCGGGCAACTGGCCGCGGAGATCGCCGTCCTGGTTGCGCGCTGCGTCGAGCCGCCGATCATTTATCTGGCGGGGTGGGATGAGCCGCTGCCTGAGCTGGCGCGGCGCGGGTTGGTGGAGTTTAACCGTGGCGCCTATTTTGAACAGCATGAGCTATTTGAGGCGGCGTGGATGGCGGAGGCGCGGCCGATTCGACAACTCTACCAGGGCATATTGCAGATCGGCGTGGCGTTTTTGCAGATCGAACAGCACAATTGGGCGGGCGCAATCAAGATGATGCGCCGTGGGCTGCCCAAGCTGCGTGGCTTGCCGCCCGTGTGCCAGGGCATTGAGTTGGCGGCATTTCGCCAAGCCGCCGAGGAAATTCACGGTGGGCTCATGGAACTGGGGCGCAAAAAGTGGCCGAGTTTGACCAGTCCCGTTTTCCGCAAATTGTCCTGCACCACGATTAATGCTTGCATCAGCTCGGGTTGCGCCAGGAGCGGGCGATGCTGGAGGCCACCTGGGTGGCATAGTGCGCCAAGGAGGGAGTCGGGACGAGCGTTTGCTCCTGTTGTGCAGCCACGTACGCACTAATATCGCGTATGAGGATGAGCCATTCTGCGGGCTCAAAGGGCTCGGTTTTGATGGGCGCAACGGGCACAGCCGTCTCTTCAGCCGTTTCGTCGTCATTTGTCGCTGCCGGCTGAAAGACCGGGCAGGCGCAAATTTCGAGATGTCGATGGCGCTCTATGGTTATGTTGACCTTGTTTTGCGCTGAATGATTGGGTTTGCGGAGTAGCGTCTGGATGGGAATTGCATTCAGGTTATAGAGCACCTCGCCCACATTGGTGTTGGCCAGATATTTGAGATACTCGCGCCCCAGCGCGTTGACCTGGATTACGCGCCGCTGGTGGTTGAGCAGAATGACGCCTTCGGGAATAGCGTCCATAATGCGTTCAGTCCGGCTGATCTGCTGCTGGATTTGCTGCACCAGCGCATTCTTTTCCTCCACCAGGCGCGCTTCTTCGATTACGACGGCGGCCTGATGGGCCAGCGCGGCCAATATGCTCAGGTTTGTGCGCGTAAAGTTGCGCTCGTCCAGACGATTGTAGGCGCACATGACGCCAAGCGTGCGCCCCCGGTAAACCAGCGGCGTGACCATGAGCGAGCCGATCTGCATGTTGAGCCGTTTTTGGCGCGCTTCGGGCCGTTCGCGCACATCGTTGGCGTTCTTGGGCGAAACGACTGGCTCCAGTTTGCGCAATGACCAACCCACCAATCCATCCCACAAATCATCAAATGTGAGGGGGGTGTAAGGCTCGCTATTTAACCCTCCAATGACTGTCTCCATGATTTGCCGCCGGGCTAGATCGAGCACATTGAGGGCAACCAGACTGGCGGGCAGTGCTTCCGCCACATTGTCCACAATTGTTTGCAGCTTTTGGGCCGGACTTTCCAATGATACTAACGCATGGGCTGTGCTATAGAAAAGCTCGGTGCGCGCCAGTTCGGTGCGCATGGCTTCTTCGGCCTGTTCGCGTAAAACGAGATCGTCCCATTCTTGCAACACTTGTTGCGCAATATGAGGCAGCTTTTGGAGATTTTCAGGCGTTTTAATAATGTAATCCAGCGCACCGGCGCGCACGGAGGCCAGCGCCAAATGTTCGTCGCCCTGGACGCCTAAAAAGATGACGGGATAGATCGGTTTGCGCCGAAACTGACCGGCCAGGGCTGGGGTGGTTTGCAGCAAATTTTTGTGGATGAGCGGTAAAAGTTCGCGTCCTTCACCATCGGGCAAATACCAATTGATCAGCGCCAGATCGGGGACTACGGCGGCCAATAGCGCACGGGCCTGGGCCAGATTGGTGGCCAGCATGAGTTCGATGCGGTCGGCATAGGGGCTAAATGTTTGTTGGATTTGCTGTATCTGGGCGGCGTCGTTTTCTACAATGAAAATGTGGGTTTTCTGTTCAGAGAACGACATGGGATTCTCCAGTCATTATCACCCGGCGCAAGTTTATGCGGCCCATTCTATTGAGTCACAGTGTGGGCGTGCGCGATTATGTAGACGAGTACATTCGGTCAAATCTGTCGGCTTTGGCGCGAAAATCGTCTCACACTATCGTCGATGTGATGGCAAACAAGCGTCTGTTGTGGTCTGCGTGCGGCGTGGTCGATAAAGAGGGTGTCTTGATGTTTGACAGAGTAGGTGATATGACAAGTGCAGGTTGATAGAGATAAAACTGCCCGATCTCTCTACTGAATGGGTTGAAACAAACAATATCGTAAATTAAATCCCGCGTATCCTAACATACTTCTAATGAAATTTCAAATCTATCCATTAATGAATATTATGCAAAGTTAATTCCAGCGGCTGCGTGAGCGCCGAATTTTTATCAAATCTTTTTCACAAATTCTTGTTGGCTGCTAGCCCCTATGTTATGATGAAATTCATATGTCATTAATTAGAGACGGTATATGGCTCTGAAAGCAACGATTATTTTACGGGAGGCGTAATGCGACGGATTGTTTTGATTCGGCCCAAACGCGATGGGCGCATCTTTGGCAAGGCGCCTGGTTCGCCCTACACTTTGATGCGTCTGGCTTCGCTTGTTCCTGATGAGATCCCGGTTGAAATTTGGGACGAAAATCTAACCGATCTGCCGTTGGATACATTGGGCGAGGGTGATCTGGTGGGCATCACCTCTATGACGGTGACCATTGACGGCGCCGAGCAGATGGCCCGCCGCGCCATGAAACAAGGCGCCGGTGTGGTGCTCGGCGGCGTCCACGCCACGCTGATGCCCGAACACACCGCCACTTTTGCTCACTCGGTGATGACCGGCGAAGGGTACTTTACCTGGCAGCGGCTGATCCAGGATTTTGCGGCGGAGGGCGTCAAAGGCATGCAGCCCTTTTATAATGATGAGACGTGGGCCGATCTGGGGGGCATTGCTACCATTAGCGACCGCGTGATCAAGATGGTGAATGAGCAGGAGGATTATTGGACCCCCTATCTGGAGATCACCCGCGGCTGCCCGCGCAACTGTTCATTTTGCACGGCCATTCGAGTCAGCGGGCGCAAAATGCGGCTGCGGCCCATTGATGAAGTGGTGGATGAAATCGAGCGCCGCGGCATCAAGCGCTTCTTTTTGACTGACGACAACTTTGGCCTCAATTTCACCACCGACCCCGATTATTGCAGCAATCTCTTTGATGCGCTGAGCAAGCTCGATCTGCATAGCTGGACCTGCCAATCGGAGATGAGCATTGCCAAATATCCCGATCTGCTGGAGCAGAGCGTAGCGGCCCATTTGGACAAACATTTTATTGGCTTTGAAAGCGTCAACCCGGACAACCGCCGCGAGTTGGGTGGTAAATCCAAAGGGGTGGCCAATAGCGCAGAAGAAGCGATTCGCACGATTCGTGAAACGGGCGTAGGGGTGGTGGGCCTATTCGTCATGGGCTTTGATGAGGACACGCCCGCCACATTTCAGGCCATGTGGGATTTTATTCGCAATAGCGATCTGGACAGCATCAGCACCACCATGTTGACGCCCTATCCCGGCACGCCTTTCCGCGAGGTGGTGGAGCAGGAAGGCCGCCTGCTCGACGTGCCGTGGAGCCACTATGACACGGCCCATGTCACCTTTATCCCCAAAAACTTTACGGTGGAAGAGTTGCGTTCAGCTTACGATTGGCTCTGCCGCAAAACCTATAGCCCCACGCAAATTGCGCTGCGCGGCTACCGCTCCTTCCGTCGCCATCCGCTGCGTCTGGCCGGCAAAAAGCTCTTCGGCAGCTTCAGCACCGACTACGGCTATCGCCGCACCTACGCATATCGCAACGCGTTGTAAGATGGGAGTAGGGAGTAGGAATTAGGGAGACGGCTGCTGCATCCTTACTCCCTACTCCCTACTCCCTACTCCCTACTCCCTACTGCCTACTCCCTACTGCCTTTCCCCTAATTCCGCGCTACAATCGGCATATAAAGCGGCCAGCCGCCCAGCACCGTTAGCTCCTGCGTGCCGCTGCCGGTAATTTGGAGCGCCGTGGTGGCAAAGGCGGCTTCGGCAGCATTCACCTGGACAATGTAATTTCCGCCATAGAGGGCGGCAAAGGTGGCGTCGCCGGCGCTGCTGCTGAGGGCCGTGTAGCGGTAACCGGTCTGCTGATCAATGATGGTGACCTGGGCATTGGGCAGCCCTTTGGCGTCCAGCCCCTGCACATGCACCGTCAGGGCGGTAGGGTTCTGCGCCATTTCCACCGCCGCCAAAATGTTCAGCCGGCCATAGCCATAGGTCATGTTGGGCACAGAATTGGCAGCTTCCTCGCACTGGTTAAAGGGGACCGGCGTGGCGCTCTTGAGCAGAATCTGTTCCGTCTGGTCGATCTGCCCAATGAGCCGCGGTTCCGCCGACCAGAGCAGCGCCACGGCGCCAACCATGTGCGGCGAGGCCATGCTGGTGCCGCTGGCCGTGCGATAACCGGCAAACACGCTGTTGGTTAGCCAGGCTGAATAAACATCGACGCCGGGGGCCGTCATATCGGGCTTGGCCCGATTGCTGCCATCTATAGTGACCGGTCCGCGGCTGCTAAAGGAGGCGATGTTGCCATTGATGTCATACGCCCCAATGCTAAAGGTGGCATCGTAAAGGGCGATGGGTTCCTTGACCGTTTTGCAGCCGGAGGCGAAGGGCGAACCTTCGTTGCCCGCCGAGGCCACCACCATAATGCCGGCGGCGCGCATGGTCTCTACAATTTGCTGGAGCGAATCGACTTCGCAGCCTTCCGAGGGCGGGCAGCTCCACGAATTGTTGATCACATGCGGCGCCAGCTCAGGATGGCCATCGGTGGCCGGGTCGCCCCCCTGCGGATAGGGCGCCAGCATAAACTGGAAGCAGGCAATATAGCTGGCGGGGGTGCCAACACCGTTTTTCATGTTGCGGCAGCCGATCCACTTGGCTTTGGGCGCCATGCCCAGCGTCTCGGCATCAGCCGGATCGTCGCCCAGCATGGTGCCCACGGTGTGCGTGCCGTGGCCGTTGTCATCGCAGGGCGCCTGGGGGTCGCTGCTGCAAAACGTTGGGCGCCCCTGCACATCCCAAGCATCAAACCAGTTATAGAGGTGGCTGACGGTGGAATCGTTGGCGTTCCAGCCGCGATAGTGCGTTTTCAGCGCCGGATGATCCCATTCCACGCCGGTATCCTGGCTGGCCACCACAATGCCCTGCCCCTCGTAACCCAGCGCCCACACGTCGGGCGCGCCGGTGTTGGTCAAGCCATAGGGGACGGAAGAGGGCAGCGGCGTGGTGCCGGTCACCGTCACTGTGCGCATGACGGCTTTGGCCGGTGTTGAGGCGGCCGCGGCTGTTTGGACATCTTCCACGATCAACTGCTGCTGAATGTGTGGATTGGCCGCCAGCCGCGCCACTTCGGGGCGCCCTTGCAGCGCTTCCACCAGGCTGGCGTCGCCGGTCACTTCCAGCATGTTGATGATGTAAAATGCACGGTAGGCGACGCCTCGCTTATCCAGCCAGGTGCGCAAAGCGGCCTGGCTATTTTGCGCCTGCTGCGTCAATTGGTGATAGAGCAGCGCCGCCCGCGTTTGCGTAGAGGCGGCGCTCACTTCAGCACTCTGCACAAGGGCTTGGGCATCCGCCTGTTCCTTGAGGATGACCAAAAAAGAGATTGGCCCTTCTGCTTGCGCCAGTTCTTTCTGTAATATGGCGCTAACGGGGGCCGACTGCGCAAAATCTTGCGACTGACTTGGTTGCTGCGGATCGTTTTGGGCGACAACCCCCGCAACGCCCCACAGCGGCTGACAGACAACGACTAGAATTAACCCAAAGCGGACGAGCAACCACATGCCAAATTTCAGTTTCATACAATCTTAATTTCCCAGCGGGGAGCTGTTCAAACCGATACTGCGTAAATCGTAAAGTTGCTATTCAGCCGTTCCCTGAGCGCCCAAGCTGCACTTGGGGCGTCTAAGGGAAGGGCTGAATAGCAACATCGTAAATCCAAAACCGCAAATCGTAAATAGGCTTTAATACTGATATTTCCCTACGCCGATTCCGCCATCTTCTTTTTCTCCTCCTCGATCAGCACGCGGCGCAGCACTTTGCCCACTTGGCTCTTGGGCAGATCTTTGCGGAATTCAACGAGCTTGGGTACTTTGTAGGGCGCCAGGTTTTCTTTGCAAAAGCTGACGATCTCCTCGACGGTGCATTCTTGCCCTTCTTTGAGCACCACATACGCCTTGACCGTCTCGCCGCGCCGCGGGTCGGGGATGCCGGCCACCGTGGCCTCCTGCACCTTGACGTGCATAAAGAGCACCTCTTCCACCTCGCGCGGCACAATGTTATAGCCGCTGGCAATGATCAGATCCTTTTTGCGATCCACAATGTAGAAATAGCCGTCCGCATCCATTTTGCCAATGTCGCCCGTGTGCAGCCACCCCTCCTCATCGATGGTCTTGGCGGTTTCTTCGGGTGCATTCCAGTAGCCCTTCATCACCTGGGGACCGTAGACTACCAATTCACCCTCTTCCCCTTGGGCCATGCGTTTGTATTGGCCATTTGCGTCCGGCTCCAGCGCCACTACTTCCACGTTGGTGTTGGGAATGGGCAGCCCGATGGAGCCAATGCGCGTTTCGCCATAAATGGGGTTGGCGCACGCCACCGGTGAACATTCGGTCATGCCAAAACCCTCGACGAGCCGGCCGCCGGTGATGCGCTCGAACTGCTGCGCCACCTCAACGGGCAACGCGGCGCCGCCGCTCAAACACGCTTTGACCGAGCGCAAGTCGTATTCCTTCACCTTGGGGTGATTGATAATGGCCACATACATGGTGGGGATGCCGGGATAAAGCGTCACTTTTTCTTTTTGAATAATGTCGAGAATGTGCGTCGTATTGCGCGGGTCCGGCACAATGACCAGACGGGCGCCCGCCTCCAGCCCGTAGAGCATGGCCACCGTCATGCCGTAGACATGGAAGAACGGAATGGAGGCCAGCATCACCTCTTTGCCCGGTTCGGCGCGGGCAAACCAGGCGCTCATCTGCGCCACGTTGCTCACCAGATTGGCATTGGTCAGCATGGCGGCTTTGGCCAGGCCGGTGGTGCCGCCGGTGTATTGAAAGAGCACCGCATCATCCGGTGCGGTCTCGACGGGCGTCAACGGCGCGCTGCTATTCAGCAAATCGGCAAAACGGTGAATGCCGGGGCCGGCCGCAATGTCCTTCATCATGCCGCTGGTGCGCACCTGCTTGGCCACCAATTGCTTAAACGGAAAGCCCAGTGTATCGGGAATATCGGTAATGATGACGTTTTTGATGGCGGTTTCGGCGCGAATTTGTTGCAGCCGTTCATAGAGACCGCTGATCATGATGATGGTTTCAGCGCCGCTGTCTTGAAGCTGATGTTTCAGTTCGCGCGGCGTATAAATGGGGTTGGTGTTGACCACCGTGCCGCCCGCTTTCAAGATGCCAAAAAAGGCGATCACCCCCTGCGGCAAATTGGGCAGCATGACCGACACCCGATCCCCTTTGGCCAGCCCCATCTTTTGCAGACCAGCGGCAAAGCGGTCGCTGGCCTGATCGAGTTCAAACGAAGATAAGCGCGACTGAATGGCCAACCCCAACGGCAGATATTTTGAGCACATGTGCAGCGCTACTTGATTGGGGTACTTTTTAGCGGCATCCCTCAATACTTGCACGAGCGGACGCATCGCAATATCGATGCTATGCGGAACGCCTTCTTCATGTTTGCCAGCCACGGATAATCGACCATGATCCTCTCCTGAATTTTTGTGTTGAATCAGCTTGTTTTGCACGTCGCCGCTTTTGATAAAGCCGGGAAGCGCGATTTGTATTAAATTATGGCGCCTATGAAATGGATTTCGCCATTATAACATAAGAGTACACCCATGCGGCATATCGGCTTTGACGGGGGCGTTCCAGATTGGGGAGAGGCGGCGCGGCTTGCGATATTGCCCCAATTTTGGGGTGTACTCGCTTTTGACATCTGATACGCGCAATCATATACTCATAGCCACACATTTGTGGGCCGGGCGCCAAGTCGCTCTGCAACCCAATCCACCGCCGGAACGTAGAATGGGTAAAATGTGTGTTTTAGGGGGATAGGAAGCCGTTTTGACAAATAGTTTAGGCACAAATTCAACGTCAACTTCACAAAAGCTCATCGATCGGGCATGGCAGGCCGTCAATCGGGCTGATGCAAAAGCCGCCCGGCAGCGCGCGGAGGAATTAGCCCACAGCCGGCCCACAGCCACGCCCGATGAACTGGTTGAAATATTGATTCGCAACAAAGCCCTGCAGACTGGTAGTGTGGGCGCGCTCACATCGGGCGCGGCGATTATCCCCGGCGTGGGTACGGCGGTTTCGCTCACGCTGGGCACTGTGACCGACATCAGTATGACCTTTAAAATGCAGGCCGAAATGGTGTTGGAGATCGCCGCTATTTATGGGCATGAATTTACCGATGCCGACCAGCGCAATGCTTTGCTGCTGGTCACCGGTCTGAGCGTGGGGACCGAACAGCTTATGGCTACCGGTGGCGCTAAACTGACAGCCGAAGTGAGCGAACGCTTTGCCGAACACTCTGCCCTGCGGGCCCTGCCCTATTTGGGCGTGGCCGCTTCGGCCGGCGTCAATTTGCTTTCTACTTATATTATTGGCCGCCGCGCCCAGGCCTATTTCAAGCTCGGCCCGCAAGCCGTGGGCGATTGGGCCGCAAGCGTGCGCGCCATATCGGGCGTGGATGAGCGCAAAATCATGGGCTGGCTGGCGCAGACCGGCGGCCAATCCTGGAGCGCGCTCAAAACCGGGCTATTCTCCGCCCGCGCTTTGATGCATAATAAGGCCAAAACCAGCGTGGCGCGTCTGTTGCCCATTCTGCGCCGCGATTCAAATATGAAAAGAAGATGACAAGGTGACCGGGTGACACGGTGACCTCGACAGGCTCTGTCACCATGTCATCCGGTCACCATGTCATCCGGTCACCTTGTCATCCGGTCACCTTGTCATCCGGTCACCTTGTCATCCCTGCATAAATCGAGAAGGACCAACAAACCAGTGGCTCAAATCATTCACGGCGCACGCATTGGACGGACAGCAGCTCTCAAAGTGGGCTGCGCGGCCGTTATTTTTGATGCAGCGCAGGAGTGCATCCTGCTGACGCGGCGTGAAGATAATGGCCGCTGGTGCTTGCCGGGCGGCGGGTTGGAACCGGGTGAAGATGTGGCGGAAGGCTGTATCCGCGAGGTGTGGGAAGAGACCGGGCTGCATGTTGCAATCACGCGCCTAATTGGCGTCTATTCCAGCCCGCACATGGTCTCCGAATATCGCGACGGCAAGCGCTTCCAGTTTGTCTCTTTCTGTTTTGAAGCTACAATTAGCGGCGGCGAGCTGCGCTTGAGCGATGAAACGACCGCTTTCGGCTACTTTTCCAAAACCGAAATGGCCGAAATGGACGTAATGGAAAATCATGTGCCGCGCATTGCGGATGCGTATTTGCGCGAGGCGAAGTCGTTTATCCGGTGAGTGGAAGGATAAGTATTGCGTGTTTCGTGTTGCGTGAACTTATTGAGATTCTGGTTGGGTAGCTTGTTTCTATCGGGGAATAAGGATGCGTGTTTCGTATTGCGTGTTGCGTGAACTTATTGAGAATCCGGTTGGGTGGCTTGTTTCTATGGGCGAATAAGTAGACCTAAAAAGCATCTTGCCGAAAATAATGAATGGAAACCGGTACACGCAACACGCTTCGCAAACAAAGTAACTCGCCACCCGCCAACTCACTTAACCAGTACACGCAATACGCAACATGCAATAACCAAAGCCATAGCTTAACTACAGAACTACATTTCAAACAAAAAATCGGGGAAAAACTCCCATGCGGATGTCAAAACTCTTTTTTCAAACGTTACGCGAAGTACCGGCGGATGCCGAGATCATCAGCCACCAGCTCATGCTGCGCGCTGGGTTGATGCGCCAGTTGGCGGCGGGGCTGTTTGACTTTATGCCCATTGGTATGCGGATCAAGCGCAAAATCGAAGAGATTTTTCGGGAAGAAATGGACGCCATCGGCGGCCAAGAAATTCTGATGCCGGTGGTCAACAGCGCCGATGTGTGGAAAGAAACGGGGCGCTGGTACGAAATTGGCGATGATATGGCCCGCTTTAAAGACCGCGGCGACCGCGACATGTGTCTGGCCATGACGCACGAAGAGGCGATCACCGACCTCGTGCGGCAAGTGATCAGCAGCTATCGCCAGTTGCCGCTGGTGCTCTACCACATCCAAACCAAGTTTCGCGATGAACCGCGCCCCCGCGCCGGCATGATCCGCGTGCGCGAATTCACCATGAAAGACGCCTATTCGTTTGACCGCGATTTGGCCGGGCTGGATGAATTTTATCCCAAAGCGTATCAGGCCTACTTCAATATCTTCCGGCGCTGCGGCATTGAGCCGGTGGCCGTGGAAGCCGATGTGGGCATGATGGGCGGCACCATGGCTTCCACGAATTTATGGCCCTCACCCCCATTGGGGAAGACACGCTGCTGATCTGCGACGCCTGCAACTATTACGCCAATCGCCAGGTGGCCACTTTCCGCAAGCCGGAGGCGGAAGCCGCCGCGCCGCTGCCGTTGGAAAAAGTGGCCACACCGGGCGTCAACACCATCGAATCGCTGGCCGACTTTTTGCAGATTCCCGCGGCGCAGACGGCCAAAGCCATCTTTTTGATGGCCGAAGTGGAAGACAGCCAGGCCGCCGATGGCACGGTAAAAACGCGCGAGCAATTTGTGTTTGCCGTAGTGCGCGGCGATATGGAACTCAATGAGACCAAGCTGACCAACGCGCTCAAGGCGCGGCGGTTGCGCCCCGCCACGGTGGATGAAATCCGCGCCATCGGGGCCGAGCCCGGCTACGGATCGCCCATTGGCGTGGACCGGTCGCAGATCGTGCTGCTGGTGGACGACTTGATTCCGCACAGCCCCAATTTGGTGGCCGGCGCCAACGAGGTCGATGCGCATTATAAAAACGTGAACTATGGCCGCGACTATGCAGCCGACATGGTGCTCGATCTGGTGGCGGCGGCGGAGGGCCATCCTTGCCCCCAATGCGGGGCGGCGCTCAAGGCCGTGCGCGGCGTGGAAGTGGGCAACATTTTCAAGCTGGGCACCAAATATAGCGAGGCGCTGGGCGCCACCTATCTGGATGAAAATGGACAGTCGCACCCCATGGTCATGGGCTGTTATGGTATTGGTTCCGGGCGGCTCATCGCCAGCGTTATCGAGCACTATAACGATGAGAATGGCATCAAGTGGCCCATTAGCATTGCGCCCTATCACGTCATGATCGTCAGCCTGGCCACGCCTAAAACGCCCGATGTCACCGCTGCCGCCGATCAGATTTACGCCGATCTGCAAGCGGCTGGCTTTGAGGTGCTCTATGATGATCGCGATGAGCGCGCGGGCGTCAAGTTTAACGACGCCGATCTGCTGGGCATCCCTCTGCGGCTGACCGTGGGCGGCCGCGGGCTCAAAAATGGGGTGGTCGAAATGAAGGTCCGGCGCACGGGTGAAAGCAGCGAGATCCCGCTGGATCAGCTTGTGGCCGGCGTGCAGGCTGCCGCCAATGCCGAGTGGGCGGTCATCAATGGTATGCTCAAAGAAGAAACGTTACCCTAAACAGAAGAATTAAGAATAGCGCGAACCGCGGACGAATGTAGATGAACGCAAATATGAAAATCAGCGTTCATCTGTGTTCATCCGCGGTTCATTTTATTGTCCGCCATTTCCCCAGAGGTGATGAGAAGCCAATCTATGTCCACACCTGATTTTTCATATTACAACGCCATCGATCAGATCTATCACGCCGAGTGGAGCATTCCCAAGCTGGCGCGGCTGGAACTGCTGCGCAAGTCGATTCGGACCATGTGGCCCAATGGCCATCCGACCAAGATGATCCACGTGGCGGGCACGGGCGGCAAAGGTTCCACTTGCCGCTTTTTGGAATTGGGGCTGACCACGCTGGGCAATGCCGGCGCCTATTTTAGCCCGCATCTGTTCGAGTATCGCGAGCGTTTCAGCATCAATGGTGAATTCGCCAGCCGCGAAGATATTATTTGGGCGTGGGAAGAGCGGGTCAAACCGCACATTTTACGGCTGCTGTTGGAGAATCCCCATCATCAGCATACCTTTCTCGAGTCCTCCATATTGATTGCGCTGGCGCTTTATGAAAAATATGAAGTGGCCTGGGCGGCCATCGAGACCCACGTGGGCGGGCGATACGATCCAACGCGCGGGCTGGACGCTGCGGTCACGCTGCTGACCAACGTGGGCAGCGATCACGCCGCCATGCTGGGGCATGAACTTTGGCAGCGGGCGCTGGATAAAGCCGGCATTGCGCGGCCGGGCATTCCATTTTTCACGAGCGAAACCAAGCCCGAAGCGCTGACGGTGGTGACCGATGTGTGCAGCCATGTGGGCGCGCCCATGCACGTGGTGGATGCGGCGCAGGTGGCCGCCTTTGCCGAGCGCGTGGTGGCCCTTTGCAATGAGCAGATCCCCGACGAGTCGCTGCTGAGCGCCACCTATCAAAAATGGAATGCCACCCTGGCCATGACGGCGCTGCAGCAAACTTTTCCCAATTTGGATGAAGCCAAAGTGTTAAAAAGTTTTCTCAATGCCCGGCTTTTGGGGCGTTTTTGGAAAGTGGAAGAACGCGTTTATGCCGATGTGGCGCACAATGTGGAAAAGCTGGCCGCGCTGGCCGGCGAGATTGAGGTAAAATTTGGCCGCGTGGGCAAGATTTTGGTGCTGGGGGCGTCGCGGCAGCGCGTCCCCATTGAAATTTTTCCACCATTGGCCAAAGTGGCCAAAGCGATTGTGATCACCGGTTCTTCATACAAAGGGCAAGATCCGCGCAAGGTGCGTGAGGAGATCGCGCCGCTGATTCAAAATACGCCCACGCTAGTCATCGCCGATCCGCGTGAGGCGCTGCAAACCGCCAAGTCTATGCAGGCGGGCGATGACATTATTATATTGACCGGCTCCACGTACATGATCGAGCAGGTGTTGAACCCGGACCCGTACATGCGCTATATCAATAGCACCTTTGGCTGGCGCATGGAGAGCAAGTCTGAAGCCACGGGCGTGGTTCAACTCATGTTGCCGCCATCACCCTCGCCCATGCGTTAAATTTAGCGTAACTACTCAGCCGTTCCCTGAGCCTGTCGAGGGGGACGGCTGAGTAGTTACAACTTAGCCACTCATCAGCAGGCTGTGACCGCCATCCACTTCGATGGTCTGGCCCACGATCATGCCGGCGGCGTCGCTGCACAGCCAGGCCGCCAGCGCACCCACATCGGCCGGCGTCACCAAGCGGCCCACGGGGGTGGCGTTTTGCGCCGTGCGAATTAACGCTTCTTTGCTGGGAAAGTGATCCAGCGCTTCCGTGAGCACTATGCCGGGGCTGATGCAATTGGCAATGATGCCCAGCGGCGCCAGCTCGATGGCCAGATAGCGCGTCACCGCCTCGATGGCGGCTTTGCTGACGCCGACCACGCTATATTCGGGCAGCACGCGGCGGCTGCCAATGCTGCTAATGGTGATGATGCGCCCCCAGCCGTTGCGCCGCATGTACGGCACAGCCGCCTGGGCGCCAAACAGGATGCTGCGGGCGTTGATGTTGAGCGTCCAATCCCACGCTTTGGCCGTAATTTCGGTGGCCGGGCGCTGCACGCCGCTGGCCGCATTGCCGATGAAGATGTCGACGCCGCCCAATTGTGCGGCGCTCGAGTCGACCAGACGACGCACATCATCTTCTTCCCCTACATTGGCTTTGATGACGGCGGTGCGCACGCCCAGCGCCGCAATTTCCTGGGCAGTCTCTTCGGCGTCCTGGCGGCGGCGGAAAAAGTTGATGGCAATATTGCAGCCGTGGGCGGCCAGCGCCAGCGCAATGCCTTTGCCAATCCCGCGTCCGCTGCCGGTGATGACGGCGGTTTTGCCCTGTAATGAATGAACCATTAGACCTCCCATTTTTGCGATGGTTTTGTATAAAAACACCGGGATAGCCGCTTGGTTGCGCAGAGATTGGGCTGCAAACCTTAATGGAACATTTACCTCGAATTTACATGGCCATATGGAGGTCATGGTATGCTGGAATATGTTGGTTGGTGATGGGAACAAGAATTACGTTATTTTGCGTTATATTCGTGCTTGCATTGATTGGCAGATGCTGGTATACTAGCCGTATCCCCAAGTTGGTAGTTAAACAATCTCTCCCTAAACCGTGCGAATGTTGTTCTCACTTGCTCAAATTGCCAATCGATAATATATTATTTGGTAATGGATGTGCAGACGAAGCCGCCTTGGCGCCAAGGCTGTTTTTGTGAAAAGCGGTTCGTAATTACAATGTGAGCATTATGATTTGGACGCAGATTATAAATGCGAGCACCCGAAAACTTGTTTCTGTCCCAATCTTGTAGTAAAGTCCAAATACACACAAAAACCCACTGTCTGCAAAGCTCAATTTTGTTATCGAGTGATGACATTTAAGAACTATTCTTGAGAATTATCCTTAAATGGGATCGCTTAAATTTTCTACAATCTACTTTCCGCTATTTGTTATGTTTGTTTCCATTAAATAAAAACAACAAAGGAGATCACGAATGGTTACCCGAAAGAATTTACTGGTGGTCGTATTCACTTTGATGCTCGCTGTTAGCCTGTCTGGCTGTATGATGGGTGGCGCCATGATGCCGGATCGCGAAGTGGAGATTTCCATGGACGCTGCTATGGCTGGGCAGAATAAGGCAATTCAGGGTGCGTTGACGGGTTCAGCCACGTTGACCGAAAGTGAATTCAGCAGCCTCCTTTCCATGCTGCTCCAGCAGAACGCTAGCGCCGAGGTGCCGGTGGAGAGCATCCAGGCCATGTTTGACCCGGGCAAGATGTACATTGTGGCTAATCTTTCGCAGGCCGTTGGTGGTATCGACAAGGTCGGTATGGCTGGCAATGTATCTGTATCGGATCACATCGTGTCTGTTGAGCTGGACGAAGCCTTTGCTGGTCCGTTTGTGGTCAGTGGTGGTTTGGCTTCTTTGATTGCCGACCGCATTAATGCTGCTTTGAATGACCCGCGCTTGGGCACGATTGTGGGCATCGAGTTTGGTGATGGCACTGTCACGCTCTCCATGGGCATGTAATTCGTGTTGTCACTTGTCCAAAAGGATAAGACCTATACTCTGCACTTCGCTAAAAGGGGAAATTCTTTACCGCTGTTTAGGATAAGCATTTCTCAACGTTAACAGCGCATAGTGGATCTAGTATATAAAGCGCTCGGATTCGCCCTGAATCCGGGCGCTTTGTGTGTTTGTGTCCAATTTGTCCTGCTTTTTTGTTTTCCCAATTTGACCGAGCGTAGGCTGTTGTGATAGACTCAACGTTCGTGGATATTTACGGAAGCTACAAAATGAAATGAGGGAGGAACTCCTTTGCCTACCATTAATCAATTAGTCCGCAAGGGGCGCAAAAATCTTGGCAAGAAAGAAAAGGCGCCGGCGTTGCGCTTTGCACAAAATACGCTGACGGGCAAGACGCGGCGCATGAAAAAGGGCAACCCTCAGAAGCGCGGCGTTTGCACGCAGGTGCGCACCACAACGCCCAAGAAGCCCAATTCCGCTCTGCGCAAGGTGGCGCGCGTGCGCTTGACCAACGGCATGGAAGTGACCGCTTACATACCTGGTGAGGGTCATAACCTGCAAGAACACAGCGTGGTATTGGTGCGCGGCGGCCGTGTGCGCGATCTGCCGGGCGTGCGCTATCACATTGTGCGCGGCGCGCTGGATAGCACCGGCGTCAATAACCGCAAGCGCGGCCGTAGCAAATATGGTACAAAGCGGCCCAAGTAATGCGTCTTTAAATTGGTGAACTATTTACTTCACGCGTTGGCATAAATATGTCTGGCTGAAATTAGGGGATAAGGAAGAATCCGAGATGCGAAGAAACCGAGCCGAACATCGGACCGTGACGCCCGACCCACGCTATAACAGCGAAGTGGTTGCTAAGTTTATTAACAATGTAATGGAACGCGGCAAGAAAAGCTTGGCTGCGCGCATTGTTTATGATGCCTTTGACTTGATGGAAGAGCGCACCAAGCGTCCCGCCATCGAAGTCTTTGAAGAGGGGCTAAAAAATGCCACGCCGCTGGTTGAGGTGCGCCCGCGGCGCGTCGGTGGCGCTACCTATCAGATTCCAATGGAAATCAGCGCCAATCGCCGCATGGCGTTGGCTATGCGCTGGTTGATTGACAACGCGCGCAAACGCAGCGGTCGCGATATGGCTGTGCGATTGGCCGGTGAATTGATGGATGCGGCCCGCAATGAGGGCTCTGCCGTCAAACGACGTGAAGATACGCATCGCATGGCGGAAGCCAATCAGGCTTTTGCGCATTTCCGCATCTAAGCTTGCGCCTTTTGTAACTTATTTGTAATTACGAACTTTATAGTAACAAAGTTTTTACTTTCTGTTTGTACCTGAATAAAGTTTAAACTATTACTGCGTGCGGCGCATTCCCACAACCGAGCTGTCACAGATGTTACAGAGGATATATCTTCTGCGTGACTTGCCAACGTTGTGTGGATTTAAGCGCCGTATCGTTTTGTCTGCGGGCAGAATTTTTTCCTTAAAATGTAGGAACTCATTATGACTACGAAATTTCCAATTGAACGCGTGCGCAATATTGGTATTATTGCCCATATTGACGCCGGAAAAACGACAACCACCGAACGCATTCTTTTTTATTCGGGACGCATCCACCGCATGGGCGAAGTGCATGAAGGGACAGCTGTGACCGACTGGATGGTGCAGGAGCGCGAACGCGGCATCACCATTACGGCCGCCGCGATCACCACCGTTTGGAAGGACCGGCTGACCGGAGAAGAGTGCCAGATTAATATTATTGACACGCCAGGACACATCGACTTTACGGCGGAAGTGCAGCGCAGCCTGCGCGTTTTGGATGGTGGTGTGGTCGTGTTTGATGCGGTGGCGGGCGTAGAACCGCAATCCGAAACGGTTTGGCGACAGGCGGATCGATATAAAGTGCCGCGCATCTGTTTTGTCAACAAGATGGACCGCATTGGCGCCAATTTTGAGCGCACATGTCAGATGATTATTGATCGTCTGGGCGCGGTGCCGCTGCCGATTCAATTGCCCATTGGCGCCGAAGATAAGTTTGCGGGTGTGATCGATCTGTTCCAAATGAAGGCGCTCTATTTTACCGATGAACTGGGCGCCAAGCCCTCCATTGAAGAGATTCCGTCTGCATTGGCGGATAGTGCCCTTGAGGCCCGCGCCACCCTGATCGAGCGCATTGCTGAAACCGATGATGAACTCACCTTGAAATATTTGGAAGGTGAAGAGATCAGCAATGATGAATTGCATGTGGCGTTGCGTCGGGCGGTGGTGAATAACCAACTGGTGCCCATTATGGCTGGTACGGCTTTACGCAACAAAGGGGTGCAGCCTTTATTGGATGCCGTTGTGCGCTATCTGCCCAGCCCGGCGGATGTGCCGCCCGTGCAGGGCGTTGAGCCGCACACTTCGGAGCCGCTTATTCGTAAAGCGGATGTGAAGGAGCCTTTCTCGGCGCTGGTCTTCAAAATTGTCACCGATCCTTATGTGGGCCGGTTGGCGTATGTGCGCATCTATTCTGGGCGGCTTGAAGCGGGCAGCAATGTATATAATGTGAATCGCGACCGCAAGGAGCGCGCTGGCCGTTTGTTGCAGATGTATGCCGACAAGCGCGAGGAAATTAAAGTGGTAGAGGCTGGCGATATTGCCGCCGTTGTGGGCTTGAAGCAGAGCTTTACGGGTGAAACGCTGTCCGATCCGGCCAACGAAGTGCTTTTGGAAACCATTGAGTTTCCCGATCCGGTCATTAAAGTGGCGGTGGAGCCAAAATCCAAGGGCGATCAGGATAAGCTGAGCGATGCACTGATTAAGCTGGCCGAGGAAGACCCCACCTTCCAAGTTAACTATGACGACCAGACCGGACAGACTGTAATTGCCGGCATGGGTGAGCTGCATCTGGATATTATTGTGGACCGCCTCAAGCGTGAGTTTCACGTGCAGTGCAACGTGGGCCGTCCACAGGTCGCCTATCGCGAGACAATCACGAAACCTGTACGCGTGGAAGGCCGCTTTGTGCGTCAGTCCGGCGGTCGCGGCCAATATGGCCACGTGTGGTTGGAGCTGGAGCCTAATGATCCGGGCGCCGGATTCCTTTTTGAAGAGCGAATTGTAGGTGGCGTCGTGCCAAAGGAATATTTCAATGCCATCCAAAAAGGCATTGAAGAGGCCATGGATGCCGGCACGATGGCAGGTTACCCGGTGGTGGATATAAAGGTGGCGCTGGTCGACGGCAGCTACCACGAAGTAGACTCCAGCGAAATGGCGTTCAAAATTGCCGCCAGCATTGGCTTTAAGGAAGGCACACAAAAGGCCGCCCCGGTTTTGCTGGAGCCGGTCATGCGCGTAGAGTCTATTGTGCCGGAAGAGTATGTGGGCGACATCGTGGGTGATTTCTCCAGCCGGCGTGGTGAAATTGAAGGGATGGAGCCGCGGGCCGGTGGGGTCAGCGCGATTCGGGCCTTTGTACCTTTGAGTGAAATGTTTGGCTATGCAACCACCATCCGCTCTTTGACCAGTGGACGTGGCAACTTTACCATGCAGTTCGAGCGCTATTCGCCGGTTAGCCAGTCGATTGCTGAGAAGATCTTGAAGGTTGCCTAATTTAAGTGATTTTCAGAGCAGTGGAAATTTGGTACTATTCTGACATTGAAGTATACTATTTTGGTTTGCAGTAAATAGCTGATTAATATACGAAAGCGTTATTGTGCACCGCCGTGAAATTTCCGGCGGTGCTCTTGCGCCTTATGGCCTTGATATACTGACGGTTGTGATTGAGTAACATCTCTATGAAGGTGGATGATATTACTTAATGCAGAGCGCTAGTATAATTGTGTGGGTCGGCATAGATTTTTCGTTTCGCCAAAAATATACTTGGTTCTGTCGCCGCTACACTGATGGATATTATTCCAACAAACTTTGAACTGTGTGGTCGACAACTGCAAGTATTACTTTTTATATCTTTTGCGAAAAAGGAGAACGATTAATGTCCAAGGCAGTATTTGAGCGGACGAAGCCCCATGTGAATGTGGGGACGATCGGGCACATTGACCACGGGAAGACGTCGCTGACGGCGGCGATCACGAAGACGCTGAGCCTGAAGGGGTGGGCGGACTTTTCGCGGTTTGACCAGATTGACAATGCGCCGGAAGAGAAGGCGCGCGGGATCACAATTGCGATTTCGCATGTGGAATATCAGACGGCGGCGCGGCACTATGCGCATGTGGACTGCCCGGGCCATGCCGACTACATCAAGAACATGATTACAGGGGCGGCGCAGATGGATGGCGCCATCCTGGTGGTGGCGGCGCCGGATGGGCCAATGCCGCAGACGCGCGAGCACATTCTGCTGGCGCGGCAGGTGGAAGTGCCGGCCATGGTGGTCTTCATGAACAAGTGTGACATGATGGACGACGAGGAGCTGCTGGAGCTGGTGGAGATGGAGCTGCGCGAGCTGTTGGACAGCTACAACTTCCCGGGCGATGACATTCCGGTGGTGCGCGGGAGTGCATTGTTGGCGCTGGAGAGCGAGAGCAAGGATCCGGAAGCGCCGGAGTATGCGTGCATCTGGGATCTGATGCGGGCGGTGGATGAGTACATCCCCACGCCGGAGCGCGATACCGAGAAGCCGTTCCTGATGCCGGTGGAAGATGTGTTCAGCATCAAGGGCCGCGGCACGGTGGTGACGGGTCGCATTGAGCGCGGCATCATCAAGCCCATGGAAGAGATTGAGATTGTGGGCATCAAGGACACGCGCAAGACCACGGTGACCGGCGTGGAAATGTTCCGCAAGCTGCTGGACGAAGGGCGCGCGGGCGACAACGTGGGTTGTCTGCTGCGCGGCATCAACCGCGACGATGTGGAGCGCGGGCAGGTGTTGGCCAAGCCGGGCAGCATTACGCCGCACACCGAGTTCATGGCCGAGGTGTACGTGCTGAAGAAGGAGGAAGGTGGTCGCCACACGCCCTTCTTCCAGGGCTATCGCCCCCAGTTCTACATCCGCACGCTGGACATCACCGGCGCCATCACCCTGCCCGAAGGGGTGGAGATGGTGATGCCGGGCGACAATGTCAACATGAAGGTGGTGTTGATTGCCCCGGTGGCGCTGGAGAACGGCAGCCGCTTTGCCATCCGCGAAGGTGGCCGCACCGTGGGCGCTGGCGTCATCACCGATATTTTGAAGTAAGTTTTTATTTACGACATCAGATTTACGATTTACGAGTTTTCTGGTTTACAATTGGACTCGTAAATCGTAAATCAAAGTTCGTAAATTCATATAGGCGAGTAGCTCAATTTGGCAGAGCGGCGGTCTCCAAAACCGCAGGTTGCGGGTTCAAGTCCTGCCTCGCCTGCCTCGTATGACCACCGGAAACAATTTTCCGGTGGTCGTTTTCGGTGAAAGAGCAATATTTTTAAGTTATAAATTAAAGGGAGAAACGGACACATGAGCCGTTCAGCAATCGCAAAATCGGATAACGCACTCGTTAAATATTTCCGTGATACGCGGGCCGAGCTGGGCAAAGTTACTTGGCCAACACGCGAAGAGGGTATTCGGCTTACCGGCATTGTGGTGGCCGCCACCATTGTCTCTGGCATAGCACTTTTTGGAATTGATTATTTGTTTGGTTCGCTGATTGGTGTATTGATTAGCGCGCTATGATAGCCACATATACGGCGGTTGAGATAAAAACGGCGGTTTTCGTATATGGTTTTCGCCCCCAATAATACCGCAGTTTTTATTCAGCGCTGAGTATAGAGGAGAGACGATCGTGGACGACGAACTTGAAGTCATGGATGATGTGGCGGATGAGGGGCAGCAACCTGCCGGTCTGGCCGAACTGGATGAAGACGAATTAGCCGCCCTGGATGCCGAAATTGAGGCGCAACTCGATGCGGAAGAAGCGGGCGAAGTTCTCAAGGCCGAATGGTACTTTGTGCATTGCTATTCGGGCATGGAAAATAAGGTCAAAAAGAATCTGGAACATCGATCTGAATCGATGAATATGACCGACCGCATTTTGCAAGTGGTGGTGCCGACCGAAACCGAGATCGAAATTCGCAACGGCGTGCGCAAAGAGGTGGAAAAGCGCGTTTTTCCTGGCTATATTTTGGTGAATATGCTGCTCGATGAAGACAGTTGGTATGTTGTGCGCAATACGCCCGGCGTTACTGGCTTTGTGGGCATGGGCAACAAGCCGACGCCGTTGAGTCAGGATGAAGTCAATCGCATCATGGCCAAGCTCGATGAAGATGAGCCGAAGATCAAGGTGAGCTTCCAACTTGGTGAGCATGTGCGGATTACGGGTGGCCCCTTTGCCGAGTTTGGCGGCACTGTGGATGAAATATACCCCGACAAAGGTAAGGCCAAAGTGTTGGTCAGCTTTTTTAACCGTGAAACCCCGGTGGAAGTGGATTTCCTTCAGCTCGAGCGCGAAGTGTCATAACGCTAAAAAATTAAGTTCGCGGGCAGAGCAAAGTTTAGAGAAAGTAAAACATTATGGCAAAGAAACTAAAAGCAGTGGTTAAACTCCAGATCCCCGCCGGCAAAGCGAATCCAGCGCCGCCCGTAGGCACCGCGCTTGGCCCGCACGGCGTCAACATCATGGGGTTTTGCAAAGAATACAATGCACGCACCCAGCCGATGATGGGGCAGGTGGTGCCGGCGGAAATTTCGATTTTCACCGACGGCTCTTTTACCTTCATCACCAAGACGCCCCCCGTGGTTGATCTGATCAAAAAAGCGATCAATCTAAACAGCGGCAGCGCCACCCCCAACAAGGAAAAGGTGGGCAAGCTTTCACAGCAGCAGATTCGTGAAATTGCCGAGGTCAAGCTGAAAGACCTGCAAGGAGTGCCTTTGGAAAGCGCTATGCGCATGGTCGAAGGGACCGCCCGCAGCATGGGCGTCACAACTGAGTAAACCATCGGTGGGAATGTAGTCGTTGCCTTCGACAAGCTCGGGCAACGACTACATTCCCACTGCACAAACACAAATCTTGTGGGAGGGGTTCGCCCCGCACGCACCACAAAGGAGCTATTATGCCAAAGCACAGCAAACGCTATAACGAAGTACGCGCCAAAATTGACCGGGAGGCAGCGTATTCTCCTGAAGACGCGATCCGCCTGGTCAAGGAAGTCGCCACGGCCAAATTTGACGAAACCGTCGAAGTTCATCTGCGTACGGGTGTCGACCCGCGGCACGCCGACCAACAGATTCGCGGTGTGGTCACGCTGCCCAATGGCACCGGACGCGTGGTCAAGATCGTGGTCTTTGCCGGGCCCGAGGGACAGAATTTGGCCCGCGAGGCCGGCGCCGACCACGTGGGCGCCGAAGACCTAGCCGAAGAGATCCAAAAGGGTTGGACGGATTTCAACGTCGTTCTGGCCACGCCCGATATGATGCGCGTGGTAGGTCGCTTGGGGCGTGTGCTGGGTCCACGCGGTTTAATGCCCAGCCCCAAAACGGGAACAATTGTCCCGGCTGAGGATTTGCCGCGGGTCATCGAAGAGACGCGCTTGGGCCGTATCGAGTATCGCGTAGATAAGACATCAAACATCCATGTGCCGGTGGGCAAGGCCTCCTTTGATGAGAACAAGCTGCTCCAAAATATGGGCGCGATTATGGAGGCGGTCATGGCGGCCAAACCGGCGGCGCTCAAGGGCATTTATGTACACAAGGCTGTGCTTACCAGCACCATGGGGCCAGGCATCCCGCTAGATACAAACGCTGCTTTGGCCATGAAGGCTGATTCATACTAATACAAAAAGAGTACTATCATCTGTGCTAAAGACAGCAGGCGCATTTGCTTAATTGTAAAAGACAAACTTTTACGACCTGCCGAGGCAAGCATGATAGGAATTTCAGCGATATATTTATAACTTGGCTGTATCATAAATTAACATTTTTTTATGAGAGTAGAAAATGCTAATTTGTGACAACCGCCAGTATATATCCTGATTCCTTGATTTTGACAGCGTAATATTGCCGGGATTGTCAATTTGCAATCCTCAGCAATTTGTTGCTGTTTGCTGCGCCTCATTGCATATGCAGAGGCGCTTTTTTTATGCCTCGCAATCCCGGTTCATAAGTCCGGGGAATTTCGTATAACCCTTATGAAAGGAGGTAAGGTCCATTGGCTATTACACGTCAGAAAAAAGAGGAGCTCGTAGCGGAATATAAGGAGCAGATTGCCAATGCTTCAGCTATGGTTTTCACCGATTTCCGCGGTGTGTCCGTTGCGCAGGTGCAAGCTTTGCGCGCCAAGGTGGGTGAAAATAACGCCAAATATATGGTGGTGAAGAATTCACTCTTTGAACTTGCGCTATCAGAAAGCGACGGCAATGCGCTGGCCGAGAAGTTGGGAGGCCCCAATGGGGTGCTTTTTCTCGGTGAAGATATTGGCAAAGGCGTTACGGCGCTGAAGGATTGGATCAAGAGCGCACAGATTGTGCAAATTACGGGCGGTCTGCTGGAAGGCTCGACGTTAAATGCGACGCAAGCCGAAGCATTGGCCGATCTGCCCACCAAGGAGCAGACGCTGTCCATGATTCTGGGCGCCATTAGCGCTCCGTCTGGGCAGTTGGTCCGCACCATTAATGCGCCCGCGGCCAGCCTGGTACGCGTGATTAATGCACATGTAGAAAAAATGCAAGAAGCCGCCTAATCCACATTGGGATAGGTGCACGACGGTAAATTATTCAAATTTTTGGAGGAAAATAAGATGGCAGATTTAAGTGCGTTGATGGAACAGTTGGATAGCTTGACCCTGTTAGAAGCGTCTGAATTGGTCAAGAAGCTCGAAGAGCGCTGGGGTGTGAGCGCCGCCGCACCGGTCGGCATGGCTATGGCTATGCCGGGCGCCGCCGCCGCCGCCGAACCCGAAGAAGAGCAGACTGAGTTTGACGTCATCCTGGCCGATGTGGGCGCCAAGAAAATTAACGTCATTAAGGCCGTACGCGCCATCACCAGCCTGGGCCTGAAAGAGGCCAAAGATCTGGTTGAAAGCGCGCCGGCGCCCGTTCTGCAGGCCGTCAGCAAAGAGGCCGCTGAGGACGCCAAGAAGCAGCTTGAAGAAGAAGGCGCCAAGGTCGACATTAAATAACTTGATGCGTCACTCTTCAGCCGTAGCCTGAGCTTGTCGAAGGCCAAGGCAAGCGTCGAACGCTCACCTTCGAGTGCCTCCATAGTTCTTAATACAAAACAAAGGGCCGAGAATCTATCTCGGCCCTTTGTTTTGTATTAAGTTACCGGCTATTTTGAATCGACTGCACAGCGG
>JAWKON010000021.1:0-117662 GCA_041391125.1 Caldilineaceae bacterium | reverse complement strand
GTCACGGCAGCCCTCATGCTTTTTATCTATGGCCAGCACATGAATCGGGCGCGCGATGGGCAAATCATGCAACGGTATAAAAATGACTCCGCCATTCTATTACTTTTGGTTCTCACAGTCGCCGCAGCCATCAGCTTTGCGGCGCTGTTGATTTATGTATTCAGTTGATTGGAAATTTCCCCAATCATCCAACTTGCCAAAGGAATCCAACCCATGCGAAAACTGTTCTCCACCCTGCTGCTCTTTACCTTTAGTCTGCTGGCCATCGGCGCCCCGGGTGTAGCGCTGGCCCAGGATAACACTCCGACCGTGGCGCCTGTGCAACTCAGTTTGTATACTGCCTATCCCTCCCAAGTCATCGGTCTCGATGAAACACTGTCGCTGCCCCTGAAGCTGCACACCGATACAGCAGCGCAAATTGTCAAATTAGAAACCCAGGACGTCCCCGAAGGCTGGACGGTGACATTGCGCGGCGCCAACCGCATTATCGGCTCGGCCTATGTGCAGCCCAGCGCCGAATCCTCGGTCGATTTGAAGATCGAGCCGCCCACCGATGTGGCTTCGGGCGACTATCAATTTTCCGTCATTGCCAAGGGCAAAGATATTGAATCCGTCCTGCCCATCGACCTGACCGTCAAAGAACGCGTGCCGGCGCGGCTGGCCATGAGCATCGACCTGCCCACCAAGCGCGGCAAGCCTGACAGCACTTTCACCTATGACGTTTCGTTGGCCAATGAGGGCGACGAAGACCTGCAGGTCAGCCTGGCAAGCGAGGCTCCCGGCCCCGTGCAGCTCACCTTTAAACTGAATGGGCAGGAAGTGGAAGAGCTGCCTGTGGCGGCCAATTCGACCCAGCGCATTTCGGTAGAGGCCAAGCCGCTGTCCGACCTACAGGCCGGCAACTACCCGATTACGCTGCACGCCCTGTCCGGCGACATCAAAGCCGACCTGGATCTGACCGCCGAAGTGGTGGGTCAGCCCACATTGAGCGTTTCCGCGCCCGATGGTCGCCTCTCTGCCGATGCCTATGCGGGCCGCGACACGCCACTCAAGGTGATTGTACAGAACACGGGCACTGCCCCCGCCCGCGGCATCGAGATGAGCGGTTCGCAGCCCAACGGTTGGGCGCTCGACTTTACGCCGGCCACCATTGATGCGATTGACCCCGGTCAACAGGTCGAAGTGACGGCCAATCTGCACCCCGCCGACAAAGCCGTAGCTGGCGACTACATGATGACCGTGCGCGCCAAACCCGCCGACGCTGCCACCAAATCCGCCGACTATCGCATCACCGTGCGCACCACCACCATGTGGGGCATCACCGGCGTGGGCATCATCGCCGCCGCCGTCATGGTGGTCGGGCTGTCGGTCATGCGTTTTGGACGACGGTAGGGGATTAGGGATTAGGGAGTAAGGAGTAGGGAGTCAAGCCGCCCCTCCTCCCTACTTCCTAATCCCTACTTCCTAATTCCTACAAGGAGGCCACTATGGACAACGGATGGGTCATTGAAACCCAGGCTTTAACCAAACGATATGGCAATTTTACGGCGGTGGACAGTCTGAATTTGACGCTGCGCAAGGGAGGTTTTTGGGCTGGGTTGGGGCCGAACGGCCGGCAAAACCAATTTCACGATTCTGATGCTGCTGGGGCTGACCGAGCGCAGCGGCGGCCAAGTGCAGGTGCTGGGCTTTGACCCGGCGCGGCCAGCCGCTGCAAGTGAAGGCGCTGGTTATCTGGTGCCGGACCAGATCGGCTTTTATGATGAGCTGAGCGCCCGCGAAAATCTGGCCTATATTGCGCGGCTCAACGCATTCCGCGGGGCCGAAGCGGCGCCAGCGCATCGACAGCCTGCTGGAGCGCGCGGCTTGAGCGATGTGGTCAACAAAATGGTGGGCGCCTTTTCGCGCGGCATGCGGCAGCGGTTAAGTGTGGTGGAGGTGCTGCTCAAAGAGCCGCAGGTCATCATTATGGACGAGCCCACGCTGGGGCTGGACCCCGAAGCAGCCCGCCAGTTTCTGGCCATGATTCGCGAGATGAAGCAGGAGGGCATCACCATTATGCTCTCCTCGGTACCCTGCTGCATCAAGTGCAGGCTGTGTGCGACCGTGGGCCTTTTTCAGAAGGGGCGCATGGTGCTGGAGGGGCCAGTCTCCGAACTGGCGCAGAAGGTGTTGGGCGGCGGTTACCAGCTGCATTTAGAAGTCAACGGGCAAGCCGACCCCATTGAGCAAGCGCTGCGCAAGCTGACCGATGTGACCGAGGTAATGCACACCGGCAACCGTTTCACGCTCAAAGCCCGGCGCGACCTGCGCGCGGATGCCGCCCGCGCCGCCATCCAGGCCGGCGGCAATCTGCTGGCGCTGGACGTGGATGCGCCCAGCCTCGACGAAATTTACACCCAATACTTCCAGGAGGTCGAACATGTCCACGCTTAAACCGGCCCTGCCTCTCCCCGGCCAACAATCGGGCCAGCAGCAGGCCGCCCAACCCGTTGCCCGCCGCGGCCGCGGCGGTCACTATGGACTGGCTGTGGGCCGTGGTGACCAAAGACATGGCCGACCACTTGACCAGCACGCATGCGCATTTTGGAAATCCTAATTGTAAGCGACCGCCGCCGGCACAGTTTATGCCGCCATGCAGACGCTGCGCACCACGGTGAGTGAAGACCGTTTCCTTTTCCTCAAGCTTTTCACCACGGCGCGCGACCCGTTGCCCGCCTTTGTCAGCTTTCTCAGCTTTCTGGTGCCGCTGATCGCCATTGCGCTCACCTTTGACGCGGTCAATGGCGAGTCTGGTCCGGCGCACGCTCGTTATATCAGCTCCAGCCCATCTATCGCGATGCGCTGCTCATGGGCAAGTTTCTGGCCAGCTTCTTTACATTGTCGCTGGTGCTGACGGCCATCTGGCTGCTCATTATTGGCTTGGGCATTCTGGGGTTGGGGCTGCCGCCCAATGGCGAAGAGGTGGTGCGCGCCTTTACTTTCCTCATCGCCACCATCTTTTACGGCGGCATCTGGCTGGCGCTGGCGCTGGTTTTTTCCACCGTTTTTCGCCAACCGGCCACGGCGGCGCTGGCTTCCATCGCGGTCTGGCTCTTCTTTATCATCTTCTGGGGCATTGTGGCCGATGTGGCCGCCCAGGCCATTCGCCCCATCACCATCGGCATGCCGCAAGAGCTAATTGCCCAGGCCGAGCTGGCGCAGACGCTGGCCCGCTTCTCGCCCAACACGCTCTATGTGGAAGCCATGCTGGGGCTGCTAAACCCGGCGGTACGCTCATTTGGCATTGTGCTGCCCAGCGAGCTGCAGGGCGCCATGTTGGGCGCGCCGCTGCCATTGGATCAAAGCTGCTCCTGATCTGGCCACAGATCACCGGGCTAATTGCGGGTACGCTGCCGCTCTTTGGTGCTGTGCTACACGCTTTTCCAGCGTCAGGAGATTCGGGCGTAGCGGGGGGAGATGACAAGGTGACAGGGTGGGGGTAGAGAAGGCGTGAGACAAGTGCCGGTCGAGTAGCTGCAGTGTATTTGCAGCGTATCGAGACCAAATGGCCGAGCTACCACTCTGGTTTCGATACGGCCTCAAACTGCCGAGGCCTACTCAACCGCCGTTCGCTTCCCGGTTAGGGCGCCAAAATGGCTTAGCTGGATACATATGGGGTAGACAGCAGAGGGTGACACGGTGACTGAGCCTGTCGAAGTCACCGTGTCACCCCTCACCTTGTCAGCGAATCCAGAGGGCGGGACGTAACAATCGCAACCTACGTGACCGCCAACTCCGCCGTTACATATTGCTCATAAATCCGCTCCGTCACCACCGTGCGCATGTGGCTTACAGCTCGCTGAATGTCGCCAAACGCGGTGTAGAGCGGCGTGATGCCCAGGCGGGATGTTGTCCGGCTTGCGGAAGTCGGGCAGCACGCCCATCTGCTGGATCAGCGCCTGGTCAATGCGCCAGGCTTCGGCATGCCCCAGCGAAATGTGCGAACTGAGCACCGTAGCAATGCGGCGAATTGAGCGTAAAGCCCAACGGCTAAGCCAATTCACTTTCCCACAGGGCGATCAAATATTCGGGTCTGCTGCACCGATTTGGCGCGCAGCCGGTCCATGCCCGCTTCCAGCAGCAGGTCCACCCCTGGCTCAATAGCCGCAATGGAGAGCACCGGCGGCGTGCCGCTGAAAAAGCGCTGTAAACCGGGCGCCGGCGCATAAGTCAAGTCAAAATTGAACATATTCTGCTGCCCCATCCAGCCGCTGATGGGGTTGCGCAAATCCTCCTGCAAATCGCGGCGCACGTACATGAACGTCGGCAAGCCCGGCCCCCTGTTCAAATATTTATAGCAGCAACCCACCGCCAGATCGGCATGCGCCCTGTTAAGCGCCACCGGCTGAGCCGAGCCCGCTGAATGGCTCAAATCCCACAAAGTGAGCGCACCGACGGCATGGGCCAGCTCGGTGATGGCCGCCATATCGTACGTATATGCGCTTTTGAAAACCGTGTGCGACAACGAAACCAGCGCCGTGTCCCCATCAATTGCGGCCGCCAGCGCATCCACCGGCCCGTGGATGCCGTCGGGCGAGGACACAATTTCAACGCGGCACGGCCGCCCGGCCAGATCGGCGGCGGCTTGCAAAATGTAGACATCCGAGGGAAAGTTGAGATCGTCGGTCACAATTTTGTGCCGATGCGGGCGGGCGTTGAGCGCGGCCAACGCCAGCTTGAACAGGTTGACCGATGTCGAATCGGCAATGGCTGTTTCTGCCGCCGCCCCCACAAGCTGGCCAATTTTGTCCCCGATGCGCGGGCAGCGCCATCCACCCCTCATTCCAACTGCGGATCAACTGGTCACCCCACTGCTGATGCAGCGCGGCGTCCACCTGCGCCGCCGTAGACGCGGCAGCCGCCCCAGCGAATTGCCGTCCAAGTAGATCAGATCGGGGTCATCATGCACAAAGCGGGCGCGGAAGGCCGCCAATGATCTTGCGCATCCAGTTGGGCGGCGTAGCCAGCGCTGGTGATGTCGGTCATGTGGGAATCCTTGTGTTGTAAGGCCATTGGGAAAAAATGGTTGCGTTGGGGGTACATGTTGCGTGGTGCGTGTACCGGTCGAGAAATTGGTTCGGTATGGCGTAGTTATTGCGGTAACATGGCCTAAGTGATATGTATGTTGCCTGAACCCATGATATTATATCACACGAATCTTGTATGGTGACTTGTATCTCCCATTGGGGTATCTTAAAGAAATATCGGCTCTTTGCGATCTCATGTGGTTGACAATCCCGCCACCGGTTAAAACCGGTGGCTGATATGGGAAACCGGCTTAAGCCGGTTTGCTTTAGCAGACGCCGAATTTATTCGGCGGTGTCTTCTCAACCGGTACACGCACCACGCAATTCGCAACTCGCGCACCCGACACAACCATTTTCTACAATAACCTTCCAGAAATGAGTATTCATGAAAATCACAGATGTCCAAACTTTCGTCGTGGGCAATCCGCCGCCCCATTTTGGCGGGCGCTATTGGATCTTTGTCAAGCTGATCACCGATGGCGGCGTGGTGGGCTATGGCGAAGTCTACTCGGTGCCCTTTCATCCGCACGTGGTGGCGCGCATGATCGAAGATGTGTGCGCCCGCCAGGTCATCGGCCAGGACCCGTTCAAAATCGAGCGGCTGTGGCGCACCATCTACAGCAGCGGCTACACCCAGCGCCCGGACACCTCCATTGTGGGCATTCTCAGCGGCATCGAGATGGCCTGTTGGGACATTGTGGGCAAAGAGCTGAACAAGCCGGTCTATGAGCTGCTGGGCGGCCAGGTGCATGAGAAACTGCGCGCCTACACCTATATTTACACCGAAGCGGACGACCAGACCGACGTCTATCACGACGCCGAACTCTCCGCCGAACGGGCGGCAGCCTATGTGCAAAAGGGCTGGACCGCGGTCAAATTTGACCCGGTTGGTCCCTACACCGCCTTTGACCCACGTCAGCTCTCGCTGGAGGCGCTGGACTTGAGCGAAAAGTTCGTGCGGCTCCTGCGCGAAGCGGTGGGCAACAAGGCCGATCTGCTCTTTGGCACCCACGGCCAGTTGACGCCCGCCGGCGCCATCCGCCTGGCCAAACGGCTGGAGCCCTACGATCCGCTCTGGTTTGAGGAGCCCACGCCGCCCGAAATGCCCGAAGAGATGGCGCTGGTGGCCCAGCAGACCTCCATCCCCATCGCCACCGGCGAACGGCTGACCACCAAATATGAATTTGCCCGCGTGCTCAACTGCAAAGCCGCCGCCATTTTGCAGATGGCCCTAGGCCGCGTGGGTGGCATTTTGGAAGCCAAAAAGATTGCCAGCATGGCCGAAGCGCACTACGCCCAGATCGCGCCCCATCTCTACTGCGGCCCCATTGCCGCCGCCGCCGACATCCAGGTCAGCACGTGCAGCCCCAACTTCCTGATCCAGGAATCGATCCTGGAATGGGGCGGCTTTCACGCCCAAATTCTCAAACAGCCGCTGCAATGGCAGGACGGCTACATCCTGCCGCCCACCGGGCCGGGTCTGGGCGTCGAACTCAACGAAGAAGTGGCCGCCCAACACCCCTACACCGGCGACAAGCTCCACCTGGAAATGCTGGACCGCCCGGTAATCTTTGAAATCTCATAGGCCGTTGTTGACATAATTACGCCGGCTTTTGCATGTTGCGTATTGCGTGTACCGGTCGAGAAATTTGTTCGTTATGGCCTATTTAATCCGTTAACATGGACTTATAGATAAAACAGATAAAAGTTCGCCAATCGTAGGGACATGATGGGCGGCGGGAAAATCCAGCAACAAAAGACGATGGATCATTCGCCGCCTATCGTGTCCGCCTTGCCAATGTACAATTTTTGTCTGTGGGTTGATCGCTCGTTGATGCGCGACGATTTCGATAGTCGAAATCATTTCGTCAACGAGGAATAAAATCTGTGTAATCTGCGCCCGCAATGCGGCATCTGCGGTTAAAAAGGAGACCATGAACGTATACACGCTTGGCACCGGCGCACCATTATCCTACACGCGCGCCACCCTCGGCATCCTCGTCGAAGCGGAAGGCGCAACCGCTGCTCATCGACACGTGCAGCGGCAACGAGCTGATCCGGCGGCTGCACGCGCTGGGCAAGCCGCTCAATCAGCACCACGCCATCCTCACCCACCGCCACGGTGACCACATTGGCGGCGCTGCCGCTGGCCATTGCCGTGCAGCCGCTGCATCTCTACGGCCCGGCAGACACGCTGGGCGCCGCCCGCCAGCTCATCGAATTGACCTACGGCGAAATCGCCTAGTCGCGTGCTGGACCAGACCAGCTTTCACCCGGTGACGCCAGGGCCGCTTTATGACATTGCGGGCTATCAAGTCGAGTTCTTTGAAGTGCAGCATCAGGTGACCACCTACGCCGTGCGCCTGAGCCACGGCGGCAAAATCTTCGCCTTTAGCGCCGACAGCGTGCCGTGCGATAATCTGATCGCCTGCACCGCGCATGCCGACCTCTTCCTGTGCGACGCCATCTGCTCGTCGCAAGAGGAAGACTCGGCCATTGTGGCCGATCTGCGCAAGCTGGCCCACCCCACGGCGGACGAAGCGGCCAGCATGGCCCAGCAGGTCGGCGCCAAACGGCTGGGGCTGGTCCACCTGGCCCGCTTTGCCACGCCGGCGAAGATGCTGGCGGAGGCGCTGTTCCACGGGCCGGTGGATGTGCCGGATGACAACACGTGTTACGTGGTCTAAAATTAACCATTGCCATTTGCCTCGGTATTTCCTGTATAATCTGATCACAGTTTTTTGCCCTCAACAACGTCCAATACGTAGGGGCGCCGCTCGCGGCGCCCGCAAACCTTCGTCATCCAAACCCTGCGGGCGCAATCAGCAACGCACCCGCCAAATCAAGCGAATCTCGAACCATGAAACTTTCTGGCGCACAATACAAACAGCTGTTGGATGCCATCCCTCGCGACTTCAACCCAAGAGGTGGATCTAATGGTGCAGTTTGAACTGGCTGGGAAACCTCAACACGATTGCTGGCGGCAGCAATCTGAGCGCCGTGGCCTTCAACTTGATTCAATGGGCCGAAGCGCGCGGCCGCACCCGGGAGCTGGTCAGCGCGCCAACGCCAATCCGGGCAATTCGGCGCTCATCGCGCTGGATGGTCGGATGGAAAAGTAAGGGTTGGCTCCAGCTCGGCAGGGACGCACGTCGCGTTGCTGAACCTGCATCGGCAATCCCGAAAATCTGCGTACAAATTCATTTCGACGCCAAAAGGGAAATGCGCCTCATGACACTTTCTCGCGAAGAATTCAATCAACTGCCACGTAGCCCTGCTGGCGACATTTCCGGCCCTGAGGAGCTGGACCTGCATGGTCCAGACCCAAACTGGTGAAAACCTCAATAATATTGCCGGTCCCGGCAGTCTGCCCACCGTACTATTGAAGTGATTCGATGGGCCGAAGCGCGTGGCCGCACCCAGGAGCTGATCCTAGGCACTCAGCGTCCGTCGGACAACCCCGATCTAATGGCCTTGGGCGGTCAGCCGGGCAATGCCGGCCAGCCCCCAAACCGGCGACGTCAAAGCGGGCGGTGACGAAATCAGTGCGAACAACATCGCGGACTCCTACGCCGCGATTGGCGCCGGCGCGCGGGTGATCGTCAACAACTATGGGTCTTCCGCCGCCGGCAACGAGTTGCCCACCGGGTCCGCAAGTGCGGCGGAGGCGAAAACTATCCGCATCTTCCTGGCCTCATCCGCCGAGCTACGCCGCGGACCGCAACGTTCGATCTCTATTTCCGTCAACAGAACGACCGTCTGCGCAAAGAGGGTCTCTATTTGCAGATCGACCGCTGGGAGAATTTTCTGGACGCCATGTCGCCGACGCGCTTGCAGGATGAATACAACAAAGCAATCCGCGCCTGCGACATCTTTGTCAGTCTCTTCATGACCAAGACGGGCAAGTATACGGAAGAAGAATCGATGTGGCGCACCAAACCTTCCGGGAGACCAATAAACCGCTGATTTACACCTATTTCCGGCAAGCAGCCGTGTCAACCAGCGATGTCAACATTGACGATCTCATTTCGCTACGCAACTTCAAGCAGAAGCTCGGCGAATTGGCCACTTCTATACCGGAATATGAATCGATTGACGGCTTGCAAATACATTTCCAGAACCAATTGAATGTGCTGCGCGATAGCCAGCGGCTGTGAGAAGCCGATTGTTGGTCACCCAGAAATACGCTAACGAGCGGCTAAAATTTTTAATGCTGTGAGGTCAATTATGATACCAACTGAGCCCAAAGTACGACGGGATTTTCAAATGCAGAATATGGAGCTGTGGGACAAGGGCATAGGCGCGCTGGTGGCCCTAGGCGACTTCCCCAGCCGAGAAGGCGGTGGTTGAGGAGGCGCTGCATCTCTTTTTCCAGCGTATCCCCAGCAACGTTTGGAAATGGCCATTAAGCTCTATCAGGATGAAGAGGTTACCTTGGCGGGCGGCCGAGATTGCGGATTCGAACCAGCTTGATTTCCAGGCAATTCTACAGCGGCGTAATGTTGATATTATGATTGGGGGGCCACCAAAGCTGAGATTGCTCAAGGGGTGGCGCTCATTCTCGGGAACGTATAGCACACACCAACATGGGAGCCGACAGCATATTTTCCTGAATAAATTTGCTATCAATCTTTGCCGAACTCGACTATCTCAACATGCTGCTGCGGCTGCTGGTGCACATGAACCACACGTTTCGCCTGCTGTGCAACAAGAACGTCACCGCCGTTCATGCGGACACCATTATGTCCGACACTTTGGACCTGGATCGGTGCGGATAAGCCGATCAAAGTCACACCTCCATCAGCCCCTGAATTGCAAACTGACAGAATTGCCCGCGTGGATGGGTCGCGGGCTTCAAGCATCATCGTCGCTCGAGAAACGCGGTTGGGTATTTGCCTCCTTTGACCGTCGGGCCATCAATTTTTGTATCGGTGAGCAAATTTCGTCTTTGACGCGCTCAATGCAATCTTGGCAGCCTTCTGGTACCGGGATTGATGACGCAAAACGAAGGCGCCGATTGTCGAGCAGCTCGAGCAAGGCGGCCGACGAATCCCCAATAAGGATGAAATCTTCCTGACTGACTACCTCCTCGTTGACCATGCCCGTCCCCGGAGCCTTCGACAAAGAGAAGATCACAAACGAAACCGCGCAAGCCGGGACTTCCCCGCGGTGAAGGTCCCCGGCACGTCACGGGACGCGGTGTGCGCTGTGTAGAAAGTGCCGGGGACGGACACGGTCGCGCCGCACGCCAGCCCACCGCCGCACCCGCATCCCCAAGCGCCGCCCGCACCACTTCCACGCCTGCCGCGTTCTCTGCGTGTCCGGATGCGCCGCCCCTAGCTTCTGCTCACGAATGGCCACGCCCGCTCCAGATAGGCCAGCGCCTGCTGCTTATCACCCTCATAGTAAAAGAGGATGCCCAGGTTGTTGAGGCTGCGGGCCGTGTCGGGATGCTGCTCGCCCAGCACCGCCTGCCGGATGGCCAGCGCCCGTTCATAATAGGGCCGCCCCCGCATAGTCCCCCGTGGCCTGCAACAGAAAGCCCAGGTTGTTAAGGCTGCTGGCCGTGTCGGGATGCTGCTCGCCCAGCACCGCCTGCCGGATGGCCAGCGCCCGTTCATAATAGGCCGCGTCCCCGCATAGTCCCCCGTGGCCTGCAACAGAAAGCCCAGGTTGTTAAGGCTGCTGGCCGTGTCGGGATGCTGCTCGCCCAGCACCGCCTGCCGGATGGCCAGCGCCCGTTCATAATAGGGCCGCGCCCCCGCATAGTCCCCGTCGTGTCCAACAGAGCGCCCAGGTTGTTGAGGCTGCGGGCCGTCGGGATGCTGCTCGCCCAGCACCGCCTGCCGGATGGCCAGCGCCCGTTCATAATAGGGCCGCGCCCCCGCATAGTCCCCCGTCGTGTCCAACAGACCGCCCAGGTTGTTGAGGCTGAGGGCCGTGTCGGGATGCTGCTCGCCCAGCACCGCCTGCCGGATGGCCAGCGCCCGTTCATAATAGGACCGCGCCCCCGCATAGTCCCCCGTGGCCTGCAACAGAAAGCCCAGGTTGTTGAGGCTTTGGGCCGTGTCGGGATGCTGCTCGCCCAGCACCGCCTGCCGGATGGCCAGCGCCCGTTCATAATAGGGCCGCGCCCCCGCATAGTCCCCGTCGTGTCCAACAGAGCGCCCAGGTTGTTGAGGCTGCTGGCCGTGTCGGGATGCTGCTCGCCCAGCACCGCCTGCCGGATGGCCAGCGCCCGTTCATAATAGGGCCGCGCCCCGCATAGTCCCCGTGGCCTGCAGATGAAGCCAATTTCATTGCACAGGCTGGCGGCGCGTTCTTCCATTGGTCAATAGATTGTCGGTCACGTGGCGCAAATGATTTTGCCAGCTCAGCAGCGGGCGCGGGTCGCCAGCCTGATTCAAGCGCCGAGCCGCAGCCAGCACGATCTCTTCTACCGCCTCCCGCATTTCGCTCACCAGCTCGCCCAGTCCATCCACCACAAAGCGCTGCAACAGCCGGTGTAGGCGCAGGCTGCCGCTGGCCTCTTCTTCCAGCAGCCCCAGGTTTACCAGCCGGGCCAGCGCTCGCCGCCTGGCTGGCCCCTTCGTCATCGTCCAGCCCCACCGCCGCCTGCAGCACCCCGGCATGGGTTCGCCCGGCCAGCCAGGTGGCGCGGCCAGCAGCCGCCGCGCCGTTTGGTCAACTTGCTGGGCCGGGTCGCTCTACATTGGCGTCGTCACCGGCCAACTGGTTCATGCTCAGCGCAAAGGTGCGCCACGTGCAGTTCGTGGTCCGTGGGCGAAAACCCGTGCGGGACCCTACCAGGCCCCTTGCAGCGACTCGTGCTGGAGCAGCTCCGGCCGCCGCAACTGGGCCAGATAGGCCGCCGGCGCTCAAGTCATAGCGCATCTCGGCCAAATAGCTCCCCGCCATGTGCAGCGCCAGCGGCAATCCCCCCAGCTCCCCCGCAATCCCATCCAGCACCTCGGCCAATTCCCGCTCCCCATCTGTGGCAAGAGCTGCGCCTTCTGCTCTCCCCTCCCCCGAGGGAGGGCCGAGAGGGTCTCCCTCATCAACCCCCTCAACAGCGCCACGCTCTGCCCCCGTTCCAACGTCCCCACCGCCACCGGCCACGCTGACCGGCCGGCCAGCGTCCGCGGCGGCTGGTCACCAGCACGCAGCAACCGCCGCTGGTCGGTCGCCATTGGGCCAGCAGCGCCGGGTCTTCGCAATTGTCAAAGACCAGCAGCCCGGCGGCAGCGATTGCCACGCCCGCCGCACCAGTTGCGCCTGTTCAGTACGCTCAGGGCGCGCCACGCCCGGCGACAGATCGCCCATCCATTCGGCGCAGCGGGCGGCTTCGGTTTCCACCGAGGCCGCATCGGCCAGCTGAGCCAGAAGACGCCGCCCAGAAAATATTGGCCATAGCGATGCACAAAGGCGCTGGCCAGTTGCGTTCCGCAAATGCCGCCCAGCCCGGTGGCCGCCACCGATGGGTCACGACGGAGGATGTCACGACGGATGACGTCACTACGGCGCTGCCATCCAGGTGGCGCAGCGCGGGCCAGCGTTTGCAGCTCCGCCGTGCGCCCCACAAAATGGGGATTGGCGCTCAACGGCATCCACGAACCGGGCAGCGGCGCTGCATCCGGCACACGGTCCAGCGGCAGTTCGGCCAGGCGTGCTTGGGCCGCGGCCAGTTCGACTGGCCCGGCGGGGTGTGCCGGCTTGCAGCACCACATAGTTGTGGTCGCCGGTTACAATGGTGGCGCCAGAGGCATCGCCGCCAATGGCGTGGCGCCAGTGCTCAGTGGCGTGTTGGGTGGGGGTACTGCAGCGTATTGACAAGAGTCATAGGAATTTACGATTTTGGATTTACGATTTACGAGTCTCGTTGACGAGTTGGTCTCGGTGCTTGGTACACGGCTAGCGAACGGCAGTTGAGTAGGCTGCGGCTTTGGGCAGCCGTATCGAAACCAGAGTGAGCGGGTCGACCCGTTTGGTCTCGATACGCCCACAAACCACCGGTGGGCTACTCGACCGGCACTAGCCTATCCCCTTAGCTTGATGCCGATGGACAGAAAACCGCACCTACGCATGCCATGTGTTCTTTTCGGTGAGCCAGCAATGCCTGGATTGTAACACAAAGCGGACTGGCAAAAAAGCGTTCAGAGTATCAGTAGATCGCAACGAGCAGAGATAAGGCTGGATTCACCATTCGAGACCGATGCCTAAATCGCCAACACCGTTGCGGTGTACTGAGTATTGTCGTTCGGCAGCGCCAAAATCTTTCATCATTTTCAGACGTGTTGATTCAGATCCAGTAACGCATTTTGGGGACAGTTGCTTAAATTCCTCGATTCGTATTAAACTATATCTGTCGCAGGCATACCGCCACTTTAATCAACCGTCCCTCCCCGTGGGCGGATCTGGCTCCCCTAGTTTTGGTCTTTGTGGCAAATAGACATTATCGGTGATATGGCCATCAAAAGTTTGTACGCGGATACACGCTGATTTGCGCAGATTTTTCTGGAAGCATCCGCGTACCCATGCTTGTTTCCGGTTTTGTCTAGCACAGTTTTCATCTCAAACGCAGCACAACCATGCAAACCAAAGGAGAAATCTGTATGAATGCACGAATGTCTCGCAGGCACTTTCTGGTTCTCAGCGGCGGCGCCTTGACCGCGGCGGCCCTTGCAGCGTGCGCAGCGCCAGTGGCGCCGGCGGCAGGGGACGGCGCGGCCGGTGGCGGTGCGGCCGCGGCCGAAAGCGTCACCATCAACGTGTGGGGCAACACGGGGCCCGTATGGGACGCCATGTATGATGTCTGTACCGAGCAGAGCGGCATTGGGGTCAACAATTCGGATGCGGGCGACGTGGTCTTTGGCGACCAGAAATATTTGACCGCGGCCGCCGCCGGCACCGGTCCCGATGCGGCCTGGCAAAACCGGCACACCTTCCTGCAATTTTCGGCCAAGGGGCTCTATCAGGACATTACGCCGCGCTTTGAGGCCGATGGCTACAACCGCGATGACTTTGCGCCAGTGCAGTTGGCCGAGACCTCGTGGGAGGGCAAACTATACGGCATCCCCTGGGGCACCGATGTGCGCTATCTTTATTGGAACACCCCATTTTATGCAGCGAAGTGGGGCTCGACCCGCCAGCCCGCCCACCACGTGGGATGAGCTGGACGCGCTCATGTCGGCCAGCTAAATGTGAAAATGGCGATGAGTACGAGCGCGGCTTTGTGCCCTATCTCTTTGGCAACTCGTGGACCTGGCTCTACGGCTTCCTCAACAATGCGCCCTCCATTAGCGAAGATAAGGCATCATCCCAGTGACGACCAGCGCTGGATTGACGCCTCTGCAGTGACGTTGTCGATTTTTGCGACAAAAAACGGGCGATTTGAGCTGGCTAAATGCAAACAATGAAAGTAATTTTAGCCCGGCCGGCTGGGGCAGCCCTTGTGCGGGTAAGATGGCCATGGGTTCACGGGGTGGAACTGGTTTGTGGGCGATTTGCTGCGCAGCCCCGGCGTGAATGGACGTGGCTGCCCATGCCCATCCCAATGGTGGTGTCAAGAGCACTGGTCGCGCGGTTTTCTTTCGTACGTGTTGGCTCGACGGCCAACATCCCGATCAGGTGGGAATTTTAAATGGTGACGGCGGACGGCTGGCACGCCCGCGGCGGCTACGCTGGCCGATACGCAGCGCACGTGGGAGCGCGAGCAGATCGAGGGTATTCCAACATTGGCCTGGAGCTGGCCTGCCATCTCGCCCGCCCGCAGATGCTGGAAGATGATTATGTGTCGCGAATCAGCGACCGTGAAAAGGAAGGCTTGGGCGCTGAGTCTGGATGCGCTGGAGTAATTGACCCACGGCTGCGGCAGCGAAATGGGTGTGGCCGCGCTGGAACATTGGGTAGAGATGGACAATGCCACCCGTTCCGCCCCTCTCGCTGCGCATGACATGACGGCCGCCGAGGCCATGACGCAGTGCAAAGAGAAGGTGCAAGAGGCCACGACCGGGCGTGGGAGGCGATCACGTCATCGGCGCGCTTCTTCCGGAAGCGTCAACCTGGGAGAATTGCATTTGCGATCCGGCGTGGTGACGCAAACTGAAGAAAGAGGGGGAATTTTAACGCAAAGGGCGCAAGGGGTGCTAAAGACGCAAAGGGCGCCTATAGTGCTATAGACGTAAACGGTTACCGCCGGTTAAAACCGGCGGCTGCTCGGCGACCTAACAGGGCTTCAGCCTGTTTCCTGTGGCAGACGCCGACTTTTAATCGGCGGGTTTACACAAACGGCGATTGCCTCATTAAAACCGTTTGCGCCGCTTGCGCCGCTTGCGTTAAAGAGTTTGGTTGGGGCCTGTGTATGTTGACCTGCTTCATGTTTCGATACGGCTGGAAACTACCCCAGCCTACTCAACCGCCGCTTACTCTTGTGAATCACGCAAAACCGTTTGCGTCCCTTGCGCCGCTTGCGCCGCTTGCGTTAAAGAGTCGGGCGTTTGGGGCTCTCGTGTGGTTGACCCGCTCTGGTTTCGATACGGCTGGAAACTACCCCAGCCTACTCAACCGCCGCTCACTCTTGTGAATCACGTAAAATCGTTTGCGCCCCTTGCGCCCTTTGCGCCGCTTGCGTTAAAGAGTCGGGCGTTTGGGGCTCTCGTGTGGTTGACCCGCTCTGGTTTCGATACGGCTGGAAACTACCCCAGCCTACTCAACCGCCGCTCACTCTTGTGAATCACGTGAAATCGTTTGCGCCTCTTGCGCCCTTTGCGCCGCTTAAACATACTGTAGGAGACCAAACCATTGTGACTGCCAGCACCTCCTCGCTGCCCTGGCGCAAGACCATGCGCGGGCGCGAGGCCATTAGCTTTTTACCTCTTATTCTGCCCTGGACCATTGGCTTTTTTGGTCTTTATTTTGGGGCCAATTTTGGCGTCGCTCTTTTGAGCTTTTATGCTATGACATTGTGAACAGCCCCAAGTTTATCGGGCTGGACAACTTCAGCGAGCTGGTGACCGATGAGCTCTTCTTGGCGCAGCCTCTACAACACGCTCTACATTCATCATCGCCGTGCCGCTGGCATGATCGTCTCGTTTACCGTGGCGCTGTTGCTCAACCAGAAGGTGCGCTTTATGGCGGCCTATCGCACGGCCTGATGTATGCCGTCGATTGTGCCGTGGCGGTGGCGTCGGCGGCGCGCTCTGGCTCTATCTGCTGCAGCCGCAGTGGGGGCTGATCAACGGCGTGCTGGTGCCTCTTTGGCATTCCGTGGCTGGGCTGGGCTGGCGTCGGAGCTCTGGTCCAAACCGGCCATTATTATGCTCATGTGTGGGCGTCGGGCGGCACCATGATTATCGGCCTCGGTCGGCCTGCAGGATATTCCCGATTCGGGTTTCACGAAGCTGCCGAGATCGACGGCGCCAACTGGGGGCAGAAGTTCCGCCACGTCACGCTGCCGCTGATGACGCCCACCATCTTCTTTACACTGGTGCTGGGCATTATCGGTACGTTCCAAGTTTTTGATGTAATCTTTGTGCTGACCGACGGCATGGGCGGGCCAACTCCACGCTGGTCTATCTGATTCAATTCCTCTATCGCAACGGCTTCAACTTTTTCCATGGGCTACGCCTTCGCCATGGGCCTGGATTCTTTTTATGATCATTCTGGGCATCACCATTCTCCAGTTCAAAGCCGCGCTCGCTGGGTCTACTATGAAGCAGAGAGCGAGGAGCACGCATGAATCACCCCGCTGCTGCTCCACCGCCAACTCAAGCCGAACGCATGACCTCACCCGCAAAGTCGCACGCGCGGCTGGCAGTCGCTGCGCAGCCTGGCGGCGCATCTACCGCGCCGCCGGGCGCGCTTCTCTTTGTGGTGCCGCTGCTCTTTATGCTGTCCACTTCGCTGAAAGCCATGCGGCCAGATCGCCCACCTCTGCCCGAGTTAATCCCCAATCCGGTGATCTGGCTCAACTATCCTGATGTGTTTCTACGCCTACGCGTACGCAAATATTTTGTCAACACCCTGTTGATTGTGATCCCGGCCATTGTGGGGCGGCGGCGGTTTTCACGTCATCGTTGGCGGCCTATGCCTGCGCGGCTGCGGGCGCCCGGCAAAAACGTGATCTTTATGGTGCTGCTCTCGACCATGATGCTGCCCTCGGCGGTGACGCTGGTGCCCACCTATATTCTTTTTGCCAAGCTGGGCTGGGTGGGCGGCTTTAAACCGCTGGTGGTGCCGGCGCTGGCGGGCAGCGCCTTTTTGTTCTCTCAGTGTTAAAGTTCTTTACAGGAATTCATCCCGCGTGAGCTGGAAGACGCCGCGCTGATGGACGGCTGCAACCGCTTCCGCATCTATCGCTCGATCGTGCTGCCGCTGGCCAAGAGCTGGCCACGGTGACCATCTTTGCCTTTATGGGGCGTGGAACGAGTTTTTCCGCCCGCTGATCTATCTGGGCAACCAGGATCAATACACGCTTTCGCTGGGGCTGCGCGTCTTTGTGGATGCGCACCGGGCCGAATGGGGCATGATGATGGCGGCATCCACCATGATGGTGTTGCCGGTGATCGTCATCTTCTTTCTGGCGCAGAAGCATTTGTGTTGACGGGGTTGAAGGGGTAGGGAATGGTACTGGTAAATGGTGAATGGTGAATTGCGAATTGCGAATTGTTAATGCACCGCGTAGGGGCATGATGGTCGGCGGCGAACGCTCCGACAGCAGATGACGCACCTCTCGCCGCCTATCGTGCCCGTCCGGCCGGTCACCGTTCTTTTTCTCTCGCGCCAATATAATTTGCTTGAACCAAAGGAGAAATCCACAGAAATTATGCCAGCGACAACGACTTATACAGATTACAAAACCAACGGCTACGCCATTCATCCAGAGCCGCTGATCCCGGCGGATGTGGTGCAGGGCGGCGGGGATGGACGCCATCCGCCACGGGGTGTATGACACGGGCCTGCCGCCGCGACCGTCGCCGTGGAAGCCGGGTGACGATCCGAATTTGCTGTGTAAAATTGAGTGTCCGCAATTTGCCAGCCACGGCGTGCGCACGCTGATCAACTATCCGGCGCTGGGTGCATGGGCGGCGGAGGTGACCGGGCGCAGGCCGTGCAGATCTGCGGGATTCAGTTGCTTCGGCTGGGCTGTCGGTAGCGTCACGCCGTTTCCAGACCAATGTGGGCATCCATCAGGATTGGACCTATTGGCAGCGCACGTACGCCGCCGGCAGCGAACTTTTACGGCCTGGTGGTGCTCAGCGACGTGACTGCCGACGCCGGCCCATGAAGTTTGTGCGTGGTTCGCAAACGAAGGGGCGACCGAAGCCGAGAGCAATTTCTTCGAGCAGGATTTGATGCGCAGGTGGCTAAAATCCAGCCTCAACGGATCACCAGTGGGAGTGAAAGCTGCCGCCATCCTGGCTCCCGGCGGCGCCAGCATCCACGACAAGTTGACGTGGCACGGCAGCGCCCCAACACCTCCGGCGGCCCGCGCAGCTTGCCATCCACATGCGCACGCAGAATTCGGCGCTCTGGGCGGATGCGCCTGCCACGGGCTATCTGGAGTTTATTACCGATTTTAAGCCGTCTGTCCGGTGATTTTTGGGGATTATGGGGTTGATGAGATTTGATTGATGTCAATTTCAGGGCGCCGATTAGCGCGCTCATCTTACCGGCCAGGCGCTGAATTGGAGCATCTTGGCTATGATCGCCTTTTCAATTTCGGCTAGAGCGGCCTTGAAACGCTCTTTGCGCGGCCAACAGGATGTTCGCCTGTTCGACAACACAACAATGCCAATCGTTGCGCCACTGGGTATACTATCGGGTAAAATGACGGTACGATCACGACCTACAGTTGTCACAAGCAATGGATGTTCAGTATAGATCACATCAGCCTCCTCATAAAATGTAAAAAAGTCAATTGTTCATCATTATACCATATCTCGCAAAAGGCACTTCCATGACCATGGAACGCGGGCCTACTTTAATGGCAAAATTGTCCCCGAGAGTCAAGTTCTCGTTTCCTTTCGGCACCGCAGCTTTAAATATGGCGACGGCGTCTTCGATGTAAGGCACCTTGGCGCATTCGCTGGTCTGCTGCAAGAGCATGTGGACCGGCTCTTATCTTTCGCTCAAATATGTGGGGATCGATCCGGGTCTTTCCCCGGCGGAGATGATAGCCATCACTCAGGAAGTGACCGAGCGCAACCTGCCGCTGCTGGGGCCGGATGAGGATTACTGGCGGCGCAGCGCATCTCGCGCAGGGACATTCCCGGCGGCGACATCCAGCAGAGCGGCGGCCCCACGGTGATTGTGGAGTGTACGCCGCTGCCGCTGCAAGCGCGGGCGCTCTATCGCGACGGCATTGATGTGGTCTTCCCACGGTGTAGTGGCGCATCCCGCCCGATGCGCTGAGCCCCAATGTGAAGACGCACAACTATCTCAACATGATCGTGGCCGATCTGGAAGTGCGTAGCCACTCTCCCCAGGCGTGGGCCGTGCTGCTGGATCACCGCGGTTTTCTGTGCGAAGGCATGGGCAGCAATCTCTTCTGGTGCGCGACGGCGTGCTCTATACGCCCAAGGGCGAATATGTGCTGGAGGGGGGTCAGCCGCCAAACCGTTATCGAGCTGGCCGGTGAGCTGGGCATCCCCGTGGTGCAGGACGATTTGACCGTGTATGACGCCTATCGCGCCGACGAGGCCATCATTACCTCCACCAGCTTCTGCCTCTGCCCGGTGGCGACCTTCAACCAAAAACGCGTGCAAAACGCCGCCATCCCCGGCCCCATAACGCAGAAGCTTATGGACGCCTTTTCGGACCTGGTCGACTTTGATTTTGTTGGGCAGTATCTGCGCCATCTTCAAAAAGTGAATTTTTACGATGCTCGACTATGCTTATTCAAGCTATCCGTTATCAATGCGGGAATAGTAATGACCATGATTTTTATGATTAGTTGATGTGTTATGATTTATATGCAAATGGCGAGAAGGAAATGACAATGAACATTTGCTTCGGCAGAATCATAGCACTCATAAAATCATAAAAATCAGAGTGCTGACAAGCTTTTTTCTTATCTACAGCGCCACCCTGAATAGTAACGTAGGATTTACGAGATCGCTTCGTCGACGAGATCATTCGTAAATCAAAAATCGTAAATCATCACAGATGTCGCAGCTTATCGGGTTCCGCACCGCCTGAATATCGTATATTTGTTATGCCGGCAATTAGGAAATTCATGACAGTGTTCAGCTTGCCATCGATGTAAATTGCGATACCGGGAGCGCCATTGTATTCCCGCAGTTTGATTTCCGTATTGGGCGGGCGTTTGCGCCCCAGTCCCGCAAAAAGCGCCGCCACTGCCGGTCCAAGAGGGTGAATGGCGGCCGATACCTTGCCGCCGCCATCGGACCAAAGTTGCACATCTTCGCTGAGCATCTGCACCAGCGGCCTGTCGCCCCTCATTTACCGCCGCCATAAAAACGAGAGCAAGCGGTGCTGCACCTCCTGGGTGTATCCAGACGCGGCCGATTTTCGACGAGATGTTTTGGCGATGACCAGCTGCCGACAATTGGCCTCGCTCTTCTCCACAATTTGCGCAATATCGGCATAATCGTAATCAAAGACCAGGCAGCAAACAGCGGCCCGTTCCACCGGCAGCTTTTCCAGCAGCGTCAGAAAGGCCAGCGTAATTGTCTCTTTTGGATTGGATAACCACCGAGGGCTCGTCTGCGGTCTCTAGCGGCTCGGGCAGCCAAGGGCCAAAGTACTGCTCCCGCTGCACGCGCGCCGACTTGAGGTAGTCCAGGCAGATGCGCGTGATGATGGTGGTGAGATAGGCCCGATAGGAGATAATATCGTCCACATCATCCGCCGAAATGAAGCGCAAATAGCCTCCTGCACGGCGTCTTCCGCCTCCATCACGCTGCCCAACATGCGATAGGCAATGGAAAAGAGCAGGTTGCGATAATCTTCAAAGAAGGTTTAAAGAAGGGCGTTGCCCTCCGTTTGGTGGTGACGGGGTGAAAGGGTGACCTGGTGACAGGGTGACTTCGACAGGCTCGGTCACCTTGTCACCAGGTCACCCTTTCACCAGTTCCCGAAAGCCACCGATTGTCACTAACCTTTACTGGATAAGCGGCTGCGTGCTCGTCAGTTCAAATGGGCGCCAGGCTTCCTGCGCCCAAAGATAGCTGCCGGGAAGCGCTTTTCCCAATGCAGCGCCCACACGGTGAAGCGGCAAATCAATTCTTTGATGCGCGCCGCCGTCCAGCCGGTGATAATCTTTTCGCGCGTCGCGTCATCGCCTTCCACAAACTGCACCAATCCGCGCCGCCGCCCCAGGCTGATGCAGCGCACCAAAAACTTGAAGCCGAAGGGAGCGACTGGCGCTTGTCCCAAAATCTGCGCCGCCAGATGATCGGCGGCATACGCCGCCATAGGCATGGCCGTCACACAGCCCATGCGCACCGGGGCGGCGGCGGCGTCGCCCACAGCGTAAATGTTGGGAAAGGTGGGGTTGCGCAGCGTCTCGTCAATCAGCACGCGGCCGCGGCTATCGGTGGGCAGTCCGCTCGCCTTGGCCAATGCCGGCGCTCGAAATGAACCGGCCCACACGCACACATCAAACGGCAGTGTACGCCCATCCGCACACTGCGCCTGTGCGGCGGTCACTTCCGTAACGCGGGCGTGCTCCACAAAATGGATATTCAACTGCCCGAAAACCTGGCGCAGATAGCGCGCGCCTTTGTATGACAGAGCGTCACCCAATTCACTTTGTGTGGCCAGCGTCACTTGCAGCGCCGGATAGGTTTCGGCAATTTCGGTGGCGGCCTCAATGCCGGTGAGCCCGCCGCCCACAATCAACACGCGGCTGGCGTGCGTCTGCGCTGCCAGCAGCGCCTTTTGCAGTCGCGCCGCCGCCGGCGCCGAGCCCACGTCATGGGCAAATTCGGCCACGCCGGGCACGCCTTGCATATCGGTGGCGCTGCCCGGTGCGTAAATCATGTAATCGTATGCAATTGATCGATCGCCATCCGCCGTCTGCACCTGGACGGTCTGCGCTTGAGGGTCGACGCGGGTGACCCAGCCTTCACAGAAGTTCGTATTTTTCTTGGGCAACAACTGCGCAATTGGGCGCACTTTTAGCGTCTGGTTGGCCGCCAACTGATGCATACGCACGCGTTCCACAAAGTGGGCGCTGCCGTTGATCAGTGTGATTTGCGTGTTGGTTTGGCGCACCTTTCCGGCCAGCCGGATCGCGGCCAGCATCCCCGCATAGCCGCCGCCCAGGACAACAACTTTTGTTGGTTTGTTCGGTTGTGGTTTCATCATCGTCTCCCTTGTTGAATTGGGCTGCTGTTATCGATTGCAGCTTTCACCAATAAAGACGATTGACCTGATCGGCTTGTGACAACGAATTTCAAACGAGCACGAAATTCCCTAAACCACCAACCCATCAAACGCCACCTCATATCCGTGCGCCGCCGCAAACTCCACCAGCGCCGGGTGCGGTGGATTGCCCTCATGGGCAATATGGGTGGCCAAAACGCGCGCATTCGAATTGAGCAGACCTTCGGCGCGCAGCCGCTGCATGTGTGCAATCACGCCGCGCGCGCTCAGGTGGTCCCCATCAGCTTCATCCGGCCCATAGGTATGATCGAACACGACCAGATCAAAGCGCAGTTTGTGCTGATGAAAGGCGCGCCACACCTCTTCAAAGAGCGGCGCCGTGTCGGTGCCGTAAAAGATCGTGCGGCTATGGGAGCGAATCACATAGAGCAGCGAATCGACGCTGGGATCGTGATTGGCAGGGAGGGCCAGCACGCGATAATCGCCCATCTCAAATGCCTGCATAGCCTCGATCTGCTGCACTTGCAGGTTGAGTTCCGCCTGCGCTTCGGCGGACAAAAAGCCGCGCGGCGCACAATCGCGCTCGAGCAGCTTGGCCGCCACCCGCAGCGTGCCGGGCGAAGCATAATAGTGCAGCCGCGGCGCGCCCCGCACGCCATAGGCCGGACTGCGCGACAAAAAGTGCGACGTGTCCAGGTGATCGGCGTGGGCGTGGGTTTGCAGACAAAAGCGCACACGCGTCAACGGAACCCCATGCTGGTTGGAGGCGGCCATAATGTCCGGCCCCATGTCGATGAGCAGATCATCGTTGACAAGCGCGGCGGACCGTTTGCGCAGACTGGGTCCGCCCAAAGCGCGGGATTGCTCGCAGTTCACACAACTGCAAAATGCTTCCGGATAGGCATTGGCGGCCGCGGTGCCGAGAAAGGTAAGTTCCATGCTTGGCATTATACCTCTTATATTCGCGGACGACATCATGGCGAAGTGAACGCTCCCAAAGTAAAACGCACCCAACGCCAAAAATCACTTGACAGCGGTTTGGCATGTAGCTATACTTTACCCTATTTTAGGGCCAGTTCTTTCGATGGCTGCCCAATCCGAATCGAACAGCGCAACAGGTTATCCCATGACCAATCTCCACATGAACCGACCGCAGTTTGACACTCAGCAGGCCAGCGCGCTCGCGCGTTCACTTTTTAGAGTGGATGGCGCCGCCACCGAGCTGCCCTCCGAGCGCGACCAGAATTACCATCTGCACACCGTCAGCGGCGACTTTGTGCTCAAAATTTCCAGCGCCGCCGAAGCGCGCACCGTGCTGGAATTGCAAAACAGCGCGCTCAACCACATTGCCCAATACCGCACCAGCCACAATGGCCAGGGCGCCCATACACTCGACCTTTGCCCCGCGGTTGTCAGCGCCGCCGGCGGCCAGATTTTGACAACGCCGGGCGCCAACGGGCGCCAGCACTTTGTGCGGCTGCTCACCTATTTGGAAGGCAAACCGCTGGCCAAAATCAAGCCCCACTCCGCTGAACTGCTCCATGCGCTGGGCGGCTTTATGGGCGAACTGGATCGCGCGCTGGCCGATTTTGACCACCCCGCCGCGCCCACCGATTTCCACTGGGACCTGCAAAATGCGGCCGGCGTCATCGAGCAGCACGTTGCACGCATCGCCGATCCGCAGCGCCGGGCCTTGGTCGACCATTTTCTGGACCGTTTCAAGAGTCACGTGCAGCCCCGCTTCTCTGAACTGCGCCGCTCCATCATCCACAACGACGGCAACGACTACAACATCATCGTCCAATTTCCGGCCTGCCCAGCGGCGACCCGTTCGCCGCCGCGCGCCGGCATTATCGACTTTGGCGACATGGTGCGCTCGTACACCGTGATTGACCTGGCGGTGACCGCGGCCTACGCCATCCTAGACAAGCCCGATCCGCTGGCCGCGGCCGTCGAAATGACGCAGGGCTATCATGCCGCCTATCCGCTCACGGAGGCTGAAGTTAGCGTGCTGTGGGATCTGATCTGTATGCGGCTGGCGCTCAGCGTCAGCCTGTGCGCCTATCAGCAGACGCTGGAGCCGGACAATGAATATCTGCGCATCAGCGAAAAGCCAGCGTGGGCCATGCTGGCGCGCCTGCGCGACCTTCACCCGCACCTGGCCCACTATGCGCTGCGCCACGCCTGCGGTTGGTCGCCCTGCCCGGCCGGCGAGGCGCTCTCTTCATGGCTACGCGAAAACAAAGCCACGTTTCGCCCAGTCATCGACCATGACCTGAAATCCACGCCCGCCGTTGTGTACGACCTGAGCATCGGCAGTCTGGAGTTGGGCAGCGATTGGGACACGAGCGACACGTCTGCGTTCACGCGCCGCATTTTCGACCGCATGGCGAGCGTGGGCGCCCAAGTGGCCATCGGGCGCTACAACGAGGCGCGCCCCATCTACACCGGCGATCTCTTTGCCACGGCTAGCGAGTCCGCGCGGCGCACGGTGCATTTGGGCATCGATCTCTTTTTGCCCGCCGGTTCCCCGGTCTACGCACCGCTGGAAGGCGTAGTCCACAGCTTGGCCAACAACGCCAATTTTCACGACTACGGCCCCACCATTATATTGGCGCATGAGCCCATCAACGGACCGCGCTTCTATTCGCTGTACGGCCACCTGAGTGTCGAGTCGTTAGATGGTTTGCAGCCTGGGCAATCTATAAAAAAAGGAACGCAAATCGCCACCATTGGCGACCATCCCATCAACGGTGATTGGCCGCCGCACCTGCACTTTCAGATCATCAGCGATTTGCTGGAGCGCTACGGCGAATTCCCCGGCGTGGCCGCGGCCAGCCAGCGCGAGGTTTGGCTCTCCATATGTCCCGACCCCAATCTGATTCTGCAAATCCCTGCCGACCGCTTTCCCAAAACGAGCCGCACCAAAGCAGAGCTAATCGCGGTGCGGCGCCAAAAGCTGGGCAAATCTCTCAGCACGTCATACAAGCGCCATCTGCACATTGTCAGCGGGCGCGGTCAATATCTCTATGATGAAACCGGCCGCCCCTATCTGGACGGCGTCAACAACGTCTGTCACGTGGGCCACGCCCATCCATACGTTGCCGCCGCCGGGCAGCGCCAGATGGCGGTGCTCAACACCAATACGCGCTATCTGCACGACAACCTGGTGGATTATGTCGAGCGGCTCACCGCCACCCTGCCCGACCCGCTCAGCGTCTGCTTTCTGGTCTGCAGCGGCTCCGAGGCCAATGAATTGGCGCTGCGCCTGGCCCGCACCTACACCAATCAGCAAGACATTATCACCGTGGACGCGGCCTATCATGGCAATACGCAGGCGCTCATCGAAATCAGCCCATACAAGTTTGCCGGCGCCGGCGGCAAAGGCGCGCCGCCCTACGTCCACACCGCGCTCATGCCCGACCCATATCGAGGCCAATTCAAAGGCTATGGGCTAGACGCCGGCCATGGCTACGCGCAACATGTGGGGCAGTTGGTCAAGGAGATGCAGGCGCACGGCAGCGGGCCAGCCGCCTACATTTGCGAATCACTGCTGGGCTGTGGTGGGCAAATTGTGTTGCCTGCTGGCTATTTGGCCGAAGCGTACCGGCTGGTGCGGGCGGCGGGCGGCGTCTGCATTGCCGACGAGGTGCAGGTGGGCTTTGGCCGCGTGGGCAGCCATATGTGGGGCTTTGAACTGCAAGGGGTTGTACCCGATATTGTGACCATGGGCAAGCCCATTGGCAACGGTCATCCGCTGGCTGCCGTGGTGACCACCCCAGAAATAGCCGACGCCTTCGCCAACGGCATGGAGTACTTCAACACTTTTGGCGGCAATCCGGTTTCGTGCGCCATTGGGTTAGCCGTGCTGGATGTAATTGAGCGGGAGGGGTTGCAGCAAAATGCGCTGGAGGTGGGGAGCTATCTCTTGGCGCAGCTTGAGCCGCTCAAGGAGAAATACGCGCTGGTGGGCGACGTGCGCGGCCGGGGGCTCTTTATCGGCATTGAGCTGGTGCTAGACCGCGTCACGCTGGAGCCGGCCCCACGCCACGCCTCTTACGTTGTAGAGCGCGCCAAGGAGCTGGGCCTCCTGCTCAGCACCGACGGCCCGCTGCACAATGTGATCAAGTTCAAGCCACCCATTGTGTTTGATAAGAGCAATGCCGATTTTATGGTGCGCGTGCTGGATGAAGTGTTACAGGACGACGTATTGCAACGCAGGATTTGCGAATGATAATTGACAGTAATTTGTAATGAAAACAGTTGGATATTTTCGCTACAATGATGTTAGCCACCCAATGCAGGCGCCCCAAGCCAATATGCGGGTCGCCTGCATTGTTATTTTGGCAGGAATCGTGGCTTGTCTAAATAATATCAGTCGGCAACGATATACAGATAAAAAACAACAGCAACCAGTAAGATTTTTCACCGCCATTCTGTAATATACTATGCACACAGCGTCATTACGCTAATCACAAGTATATTATTTTACATCCACACCTATATGGTGGAGAGAGTGAATCGAAATGAGCAACTCCCTATTGGTTAACAGCGCCAAGAAAATTTCATCCGCCGAAAATGAATATATTGGCATGATGCCCGACTATTTTACGGCGATTGCCCATGCATTACACGCCGCCGACCAGCCGCTTACGGTGGATGAACTGGTCCATCGCACGGCCCAACATTTGCCGTCCACCCACGAAACGCCTCAAGCAATGGTCCACCGGGCTTTGGAAAAGTTGTATCAAGCTGTCCCAGTAGGATCGGGAAAGTATGGTTGGCTGTCCACCCTTTTGCAAAATAACTGGGTGCGTCACCCGCTAACCACAGAAGAGGCGGAACAAGGGTTCCTGTTGATGGATGAACTTGAACATGCTGTCTTCTTCCCGCAATTTTTCCAGACCCACCGCTCCAACGGACGGATTCTGACGGTAGATCTGCTGGGCGGTCCCACCATCAAGGCTGAAGCGTATATTGAACGCAAAACATGGTCTTTGAAGCTTGGCCCCGAATTTGTACAATGGGTGGAAGAGCTGGGCGGTCAGGGACGCGATGATCTGCTCATCTGGGCTAACAACGCCCGTGATGGCCATTATACTCTGCGCCTACAACCCCGTGAAGCCCGCGTCGATTCTGAAATCCAGGAGCGGAACATCAAGCTGGCGCTTATGGCCGAGGAGTTGATTCGCCAGAACCGCCATCAGTGGGATGTGATGCCCACATGGGAGTTGGCGGCGCGCCTGGTTGCCAATGGCGCATTCATGGACACAACGCCACCTGATGATCTGCACTGCATTCTGCACCAATACAGCCTGCTGCACTACAGTGGCTCTGGCTACATGCTAAAAAGCGAAGTCGGGCACGTCGGACAGGCGCCAGATTCAGTGGCCTTGACGCCATACGTCAACCCGTACGATCATGCGCATACTGCCTCAATTGAAAACAACGCAATATTGACCGCTGAAAGCGACTCTTACCAATGGGATTTTGCTAGCGGCGTAGAGGAAACTCAAGAATTGTGGCAAGTTGCTGATGTAGGGAACGTTGCTGCTTCACCCGAAAGCCTTACCGATTATGACGCTTATCTGGACAGCCTTTGTCGCATGGGCTTGATCGATTCTCCGCTCTCGCCAGATCAATTTCTGCTGTTGCAGCATGAGCTTGAATTTCTGGTGAGCCTGGAACGGCAATTTGGCTATCTGCTGCCGGAACAAAAAAGCCGCCAGAAAGAGCTCAAGGCACTCCTACTGATTGATGCTCGTATCCTACGGGACGACGATTTGGAGTGATCAATTAGGGCAGAATGCCAACCTGCCTATCTGGGGAAACTTGCATACATATCTTATAATAAAAGGCCGTTAGCATAGTGCTAACGGCCTTTTTCAATCGATGTAGCAATATAAGACGCAGCAACATAAGATAATGTCATGAATAAACCTGTCAACTGTCGTTATTTTTACGGAGACTACTTTCGAGGCAAAAACAAAGAAGTGTGCCGGCTCGTGGAGAACAATCCAGAAAATGAACGCGCCTGGCAGCGTAAACTGTGCAATAGTTGCCCCGTCCCAGAGCTACTGCTGACAAGCAACAGTCGCGACCTCATTTTGGAAGGCGTCGTAAAACAAAAATTTTTACGCAGCCGAGTTGAAGTCACCTTTGCAGTTTGTGGAAAGCACATGCTTGAGCTGCCCAATGCAAAATACTGCCCCAAATGCGCCGCAGAGTGATACACACCCATAAGTCAAAGAGGGTTCAAATAGTGACGCAACAAATGAGGTGTGTGCACTTCCGCAGTCATGCAGCACAATCGCCATTTTCGGCATGATCTGGTTGCTAAACTGATTGCAGAGCGCTTTCGTAATGCAACCGGGGCCAGCCCTCAATGGCATATGGCTTTTCCAGTGTGGGCAGCCGTAATTGTGGCTGAAAAGTAGCTTCGGTAATTTGAAATCCTCTTTGGATTAAGCCCGGAATCGTTTTCAATATATTCCGGTTGCATCCTTCGGGCGCCGTTAGTTGGACATAATGCATCCGCACACCAGGGGTATGCCTGGCCAGCAACAGATCATAATCGGCATGGGCGCGAATCATATTGTGAATGCTGTTGCGCACCACATTGACTACCCCGCGTCTGGATAATTTATCCGCCTCCTGCTCGCTCTGTTCCACGCGCAAAACATAGATTTCCGTAGCCCCCTGCTCAATCGCCACCCGAATAGGTAGGCAAGTCACCGCACCGCCATCAATATAACGCTTTCCGTTTACTTCCCACGGTGCGTGAAAGGGCGGTAGCGCTGTGGTCGCCATCAGCGCATCAATCACCCTTTCGCGTGGGCTGTTGCCAAAGACATGCAGCTTGCCACTCTGTAGATTCGCCGCCGTGATCAACAGTTTGGCATCCTGAATATCCCCGAAGGTATAATCCGGCTTGAGCCCTTTATTCATCAAAAACCGGTAGAAGTTTTGGTTATCAAACAAACTATCTTTGCCTGTCAACAGACGCCAGGCTTTGCTCAATAAGCTATCCGGGTAGACATCGGACAGGCGCACGGTCAACCACATCTGTTTAAGGCGTTCGACGCCGTCCAGTGACAAATTCTGCGCCAGAAAAGCCGCATTGAGTCCACCAACTGAACAGCCAACCAACAAATCAGGATATATATTTCGCTCTAATAGCGACCGTAAGGCGCCAACCTGCATAGCACCCAGGTTTCCGCCCGCGCCCAATACAAATGCACGCATTTTGCCCTCTCTTCGATTGGCCCTGACCCATCCATCTCTTGTACAGCACAACATATTTGCTATCGATCAAATCGATTCTCTACCTGAGCAGGCGTAGATATTGGTTGTTATGCACAATCAGGGCGATGTGAACAATTTGTTCTAGAGAGACTCTTACCTATACGAGAAAATCCTATAAAGTTGTGCGTTGCAATACGGGGGCGGCGATGTGCGATGCATTCAACGTATGTAGAGACTCACTCAAACGACTTTCTTCATATTGAGTAATCAATACCTGTTTATTATATTAGCATAATCTTTGCGGATAGCAATAGGACTTGGGTACCATTTTCGTCCACTAAATAATGCATATTTATGAATGACTTTGCCAAACTTGCACAGAATCAAACATTGACGTATATTGATGCCAATTCAACGGGGAGCTCGGACGCACCGGGCTGAGAGGGCGACTAGCGCGTTGCCGACCCGCAGACCTGATCTGGATAATGCCAGCGTAGGAATCATACGACTAGCAAACACGAGCGCTTGCCCATCCAGATTGGGGCAAGCGTTTTTTGTTGGTTACTATTCAGCCGTCCTCTGAGCGCCCAAGTTGCACTTGGGACGTCGAAGGATACGCCGGGCTTCGACAGGCTCAGCCCCCGAGAGCCTGCATAATTAATTCTATTGGTTTATAAAGATGCAAAATGGGAGAAATGGGATAAAATGGGAAAAATTCATCAATGCGGCATCACGCTGGTGGCCGCTCTCATATTCTTGAGTGCGTGCCAACCGCTGCCCTCTGGCCAGGACAAAGGGGGCGCCGCCCCTGAAAGTTCTGCACCGATCCCTCTTGTACTGGCCACGCACGATTCCTTCAGTATAAGTGAAGACGTACTAACCCAGTTTGAGGATACGCACAATGTAAAGCTGCAAGTATTGCAGATGGGTGATGCGGGCGAGGCCCTCAATCGGGTGATTCTGAGCAAAGACGCCCCACTGGCCGATCTCTTCTTCGGAGTCGACAATTCCTTCCTCAGTCGGGCTTTGGACGCCGATATCTTCATACCATATGCATCGCCGCAGTTGGCCAATGTGCGCACCGACTTACAGCTTGACTCCGCAAATCGGCTGCTGCCCGTCGACTTCGGCTTTGTCAACTTAAACGCCGATCGCGCCTGGTTCGACGAGCATAATCTGCCGCTGCCGGCAACGCTGGAAGACTTGGCCAAGCCAGACTATAAGGGGCTGCTAGTCGTACAAAATCCCGCCACGTCATCTCCTGGACTGGCATTTCTGGCGGCCACCGTAGCGCACTTTGGGCAGGATGGATATCTGGATTTTTGGCAGGCCCTGCGCGCCAACGACGCGTTGATTACCACTGGTTGGACCGAGGCCTACTTTGATCATTTTACGGTCGGCTCTGGCGGCGCCGGTGACCGCCCGCTAGTGGTGAGCTATTCGACCAGCCCGCCCGCCGATGTCGTCTTTGCGACCGATGGCCGCACCGAGCCGGCCAGCGTCAATCTTTCGCTGCCCAACGCGGTGTTCCGCCAAATCGAGTTTGTGGGCATTCTCAAAGGGACAAAACATTTAGAGCAAGCTCAGACCTTTGTCGATTTTATGTTGGACAAACCATTTCAGGAAGATGTACCGTTGCAGATGTATGTTTTTCCCGCCAACGTGAATGCCGCCTTGCCCGACGTATTTACAAAGTTTGCCGAAGTAGTGGCGGATCCGGTCCCGATCTCCCCGGAAACCATTGAAGCGGAACGCGAAAACTGGATCGCGGCGTGGACAGAAGTCATGCTGCGTTAATCCTCTATACTTGGCTCTGTCATAAATTAACATTATTACTCGGGTAGAAAATGAAATTTATGACAACCGCAAGTTAAAAATATCCCATCCCAGAGCGCAGTGCATCGGCTGGATTTGCGCGGCCTACGCCACCGCCGAACCGGTGCGCTGCCCTCGACTTTGTTGGACACCAATCATGCACGCGTCCGCCCGCTTTTATCACCGATGGTGGCAGATTGGGCAATTATTGCTCTTTAGTTTGCCGCTACTCTTTTTGGCCATCTTTTTCTTTTACCCGCTGCTGGCCATTTTGCGGCTCAGTCTTTGGGGTAATCAAGAAGCATCCTGGCGTGCGATTGGCGATCTCTTGGTGCAGCCATTTCTGTGGCAAGTGCTCTGGTTCACCTGTTGGCAAGCGCTAGTTTCGACCGCGCTAACGCTATTGGCGGGGTTGCCATTGGCCTACCTTTTTGCCCATTATACGTTTCCAGGCAAATTGATTCTGCGCAGCCTGATCACCGCGCCCTTTGTGATGCCCACCGTCGTCGTGGCGGCAGCCTTTACGGCGCTGCTTGGCTCCAACGGCTTGCTGAATCAGTGGCTGCAATTGTTGCCGGGGCTGCCAGATGCGCCCGTGAACATTGGCGGCACGATCTGGGGCATCTTGCTGGCCCATCTCTTTTACAATGTGAGCGTGGTCGTGCGCACCGTGGGCAGCTTTTGGGAAAACTTGAATCCGCGCCTGGGCGAAGCAGCAGCCATGCTGGGGGCCAGCCCGGCGCGCGCCCTGCGCGAGATTACGCTGCCGCTGCTCATGCCGGCCATCCTGGCCGCCAGCATGTTGATTTTCCTCTTCTGCTTCACCAGCTTTGGCGTGGTGCTCATTCTCGGTGGGCTGCACTTTGCCACGCTGGAAGTGGAGATCTACCGGCAGGCCGTCAACCTATTCAACTTGCCGACAGCCGCGTTCCTCAGCCTGTTCCAGATGCTTTTCACCTTTGCGATCATGTTTGTCTATACGCGCATACAGGCGCGCGCGACCGCCCCGCTGGAACGCACATCGGCGCGGGAATTCCAGCGCGGTGCGCTGGCGCTCTCGCCGCAGACAGTGTTGATTATCGTCGCGTGCATTACCGTGTTGCTGCTGGCGCCGCTGTTGGCGCTGGCGTGGCGCAGCTTTACACTGGGCGGCCAGGGCTTTACGCTGCGCTACTATCTTGAGCTGGCAATCAACCGGCGCCAAAGCGCCTTCTTTGTGCCGCCCATTATGGCTATACGCAATTCGCTGCTCTACGCCGTGGCCACCGTCTGCATCAGCCTGCTGATTGGCGTGGCCGCGGCCTATTTGCTCACGCAACCGCGCCCGGCCAATCCACACGCGCAATCTACGCTGTCGGTCCGACTGCTGCGGTTGTTGGACCCGATCTTTTTATTGCCATTGGGCACGTCGGCGGTGACGCTGGGCTTTGGCTATATTATTGCCATGGGGCCACTGCGCACCTCATTGCTGCTCACGCCGCTGGCCCATGCGTTGATTGCCGCGCCGTTTGTGTTACGCACATTTCTGCCCGCCCTGCGCAGCATGGACCAGCGCCTGCGTGAAGCGGCCGGCCTATTGGGCGCCGCGCCGCCGCGCGTCTGGTGGGAAATTGACGCGCCGCTGCTTTTGCCCAGCCTGGTGGTGGGCGCGGTTTATGCATTCACCATCAGCCTGGGCGAATTTGGCGCCACGCTTTTGATCAGCCGGCCCGATTTTCCCACCATGCCGGTTGTGATCTACCAGGCGCTGAGCCGACCGGGGCTGCTCAACTATGGCCAAGCGCTGGCCATGAGTACGCTGCTCATGCTCGTATCCGTCTTGAGTCTGTCGCTCATCGAGCGGTTTCGTATGGAAAGCCAGGCCGAGTTTTGAAGCAAGTGGGTAATAATTCATGCTGGAGTTAAAGAAAATCCATAAATCGTACGCCCCCAACACGCCGGTCATTAATGGCATCGATTTAAGCGTTAAAACGGGCGAAATCGTTTGCTTATTGGGACCAAGCGGCTGCGGCAAAACCACGGTGCTGCGTATTGTGGCCGGGTTGGAGCAGCCGGACACAGGTGTTGTCTACTTTCAGGGGCGCGACTTGGCGGCCACACCGGTCTATCAGCGCCACTTTGGCTTCATGTTTCAGGATTTTGCCCTTTTTCCGCACAAAACGGTGGCGCAGAATATTGGCTTTGGTTTACGCATGGCAAGAGAATCCAAAGCCGCAATCGCCCGCCGCGTCGATGAAATGCTGGCGCTGGTCAACCTGAGCGGCTATGGCAATCGCACCATCTTTGAACTGAGCGGCGGCGAGCGGCAGCGGGTGGCATTGGCGCGCAGCCTGGCGCCCAACCCGCGCTTGCTCATGCTGGATGAACCATTGGGCAGCCTGGACCGTACATTACGCGAAGGGTTGATGAGCGAACTGCGGCTGATTTTGAAACGCGTCGGCGTAACGGCGCTTTACGTGACGCACGATCAGGAGGAAGCTTTTGCCATTGCCGACCAGCTGGTGCTCATGCACAAGGGCCGTGTAGAGCAAATAGGTGCGCCGGCCGCGGTCTATGCGCAGCCGGCCACTGCCTTTGCGGCGCGCTTTCTGGGCTTCGACAACCTGCTGCCGGCCACAGTTGCGGCGGAGTCGCCACAACAGGCGCAAACGTCCATTGGCTCTTTTGCCTTGTCGCAAACCTGGCCGCCGGGGTCATATACGCTGCTGATACGGCCCGATGCCGCGCGCATTGTGCCATCGGCAGAACCGCAAAATGAGGAACAACTGCTGATCCAAGGGGAGCTCCAGGCCAGCTCATTCCGGGGTCGCTATTTTCAAATTTTGGTGAAGGTTTCGGCTGAGGGGCAAGTTTTGAAATTCGATGTGCCAGCCGATGCATGGCCCGAACTGGCCGATTGGACGTCAGGGCAGAGGATGATGCTATATATCGACCCGCAAAAGGTTAGGTTATTGCAGAAGCGCCTGAGCTTATCAAAAGAGATGGCGGCTTTCGCGTAAACAGAGAAGGTGTTGTAACGTGACAAGTTGAAAGTGACAAGTTGAAGGTGGAAAGTTGAAGGTGGAAAGTTGAAGGTGGAAAGTTGAAGGTGACACCTCGTCAACGACACACACCCTTAACTTTCAACTTTCCACCTGCCACCTTCAACATAATGGTCACTGCACTGGCTCCAATAGCGTCAGTTCGCTAGTATTGGCCGCCGCCCACGCTTCGGTGCCATTGTCCAGCCGCACGTACCACCAGACAATGGTGTCCGAATTGCCCTCCAGCCAGTAGGGCCCACCAATGATGAGCGCTTGCGCTTCATCCTGCATATGACCCAGCTCGCGACCGGCCGTGGCGCCCGGCTCACTGCGCAGCGAAAGCGCATAGGTGGGGCGGATGCGCACGCGCGTACCCACTGCCAGATTCGGATTAGCGTTGGTGCTGGTGGGCAAGTTATTGGTTTGCGCCACAAATGGATCAACGTGAATTTCGGGCTGCACTGCCGGCACTACAGCGGCCTCGGCAGCTGGCTCGCTAGGCGCTGCTTGGCTATCGGCGCTCTGCGCGTTCTGGCCCACGGCGGGCGTGACTTCCAGCACCTCGGGTGCGCTAGTGCTGCGCAATAGCGTGGGCAGCGTAAAGATACCGGCAATCAGCGCAAAGAGCAGCGCCGCCCCCGCCGCCCAGTAGGGCCAGTGTGCCCAGTTAAAATAGCTTTCGGCATCATTGGCAATGCTGATGGGAAGCTGGATCTGCAGCGATTCTTTGTATTGATAGGTCTCTAAAACGCGCAACTCGAGCGTGGAGGTATTGGACATGGTGCGTGCATAACGCCGCTGCAGCAAAGATTTGCCTTGGCGCAGCGCCACATCCTGCTGCTGCTCGTCAATGCCATCGGCAAAATGCAGCTCGGCGCGCACCGCATGACCACCGCTATCCAGCAGCACAAGCAAGCCGGCAATGGGCCACCCCTCCACATTGGTAATGTTGTAATAGGTGGCGCCAATCGCCTTGACTCGGCTGTGAAGACTCTCTTGCGCTAGCTGGGATCGGCTGGTAAGCTGATTATTCGCCATAATCGACTGGGACATGTTTATGAACCGGGCAGCGAAATATTGACAACCCCGCCAATACGCAGGCTATCGGCGCCGTAGAGCAGCACGCGGAAATTGTACTGGGCGGGAATATCGGGCCGGAGTTGGCCGTTCCACACAATACTATCACCAGTTTTGCGATATGGGTAATCACCCTGGGGCAATCCGCTGATTTGAGCGCCCCGATCATCCTGTCCCACATAGCCCAACGTCAGTCCTTTAAACTGTGCGCCCCGGTTGGCGCTGGCCACCACGGGGAATTTCAAGGTAAAATTGCCGAGCTGCACGGCGCTCTCCACCGGCTGAATGTTGCGGATGACCAGTTGATGCACGCCAGCCGCCCGAATGTTGTCGCTGCCCACATGGTACAATCGCAGTCGAGCATAATAGGTAACCCCATTTATGCCGGGCCACTCGCCATCAAAATCGAGCGAGTCACCGGCCACGCGCACGCTGCGCATACCGGCTATCTGGAATTCGGCTTCGCTGCCGTTGACCGCCACCAGTTGAATATCCGTACCGGGGATGCGCTCGCCCAGCCCGACGCGGCGTTCGGTTGGCCCTTGCACTGTCAACATACCCGGCTGATCCTGCAATGACGGCAGCGCATCCAACCCGGGTAAATTGGCAATTTGGCTAAGATCGGGCAGCCCCAAATCGCTGATCAGATTGGGCAAATCTTGCAAAGAAGTGGGAATGCCCGGAATATCCGGCAGTTCTACCGGCAAATTCGGCAACTCGGGCATAGAGGGCAGATTTTCACGACAGGCGGCCAAGAATGCGCTAAAACTTACGCCGAACACGATTAGAATCAACAGCAGTCGATGCGTTGGCCGCGCGGCGGGGCGTTTGTTGGCTTTCCATAAGGGGGAAAGGGGTAGATTCATTGGGATTGCTCCATTTGGTGATTGGGATTGCAAACGCAATCATAGCTCATCAATTCATCACAAAAATCATAGTACTCAATACGCGCCGATCTCATGCAGCCGGTCGTCGCTGATGCCAAAGTGATGCGCCACTTCGTGCAGCACGGTGCGACGCACTTGTTGGCGCACGGCTTCATCATCATCCGGCCGGCAGACGCGCAAAATGGGGCCGCGAAAGATCGTAATATTATCGGGCGGCAGCAGGCCATAGCCGCCCGTACGTCGGGTAAGTGGCACACCTTCGTAAAGGCCCAAAAGCAGATTCCCGCGCGGCACGTCAGCCGCCGCCATCTGGTCGGGGCGCGGCCACTCTTCCACGCTCACCGTCACATTGTCGATGGCGTCCCACAGCTCTTGCGGAATCGAGTCCAGCGCCTCAGCCACTAAGGTTTCAAAACGGTCGCGTGTTATCATTGCATCTGTAACTGTTGTAGTCGAGAGAATGTTCCCATATAACTATACTTGGCTCTGTCATAGATGAAAATCGACTCCTCGACTAAATTGAGCGTAATCCTTTTCATCTATGCCAACCGCGAGTATATCAAAAACCAAAGGTTAACATGATGAGCCGCAAGGAGCAGGCGCAACTGCGCCAACCGCGCCAACGTCAAACAAAAACAGCGGATATTTACGGCGCTGGGCATTGGCCTTTTTCTACTTTTTCTGGGTTATGTGACTTGGCAACAGACTTCAGGCGGTGACGCATTGGCCCCGGATGCCGTGCCAGACCCCGCCATTGGACCGGCGGATGCAGCAGTGGAGGTGGTGGAGTATGCCGATTTTGGCTGTCCGGCCTGCCGGGCATGGCACAACAGCGCGATTCGTGAACAGATGTTTGCAACGTTTGGCGATCAGGTGCGCTTTGTGTGGAAAGATTTTCCCATCATTACGGCGCTCTCCCCCAAAGCGGCGGAAGCGGGTCATTGCGCTTCCGCCCAAGGCAAATTCTGGGAATATCACGACTTTTTATATGAACAGGCCCCCGGGCTGGCAGTGGATCAGCTCAAAAAGGCTGCTGATGCCGTGGGGCTGGATGCCGCCCAGTTTGCCCAATGTTTAGATTCAGGCATGATGGTGCGCAAGGTGCGCGCCGGTGAACAAGAAGCGCGCCGGCTGGGGCTACGCGCCACGCCCGGCTTTGTCATCAACGGCCGCCCGCTCAACGGCGCGCCTACCTTTGAAATTTTGGCTTCTGTGATCCAGCAGGCGCTGGGAAACTAAATCCGCATCCCTCGTTATTCGTCATTCTGGCAATGCACAACCTGCCCATCCGGATTACTGTCGGTGTGGTAATTATAGGTTTGGCCATTCGTCTCCAGCACAATTTGATAACCGCTTGTGATCACCTGCGCATACATCATATCGGGCTGCGGGCAACCGAGACTTGAATCGGGCCACTCGACCGCCTCGATCTGCACGAGCGAAATCGTATCGGCGGCCACGCCCAATTCAGCGGCCAGATCATCAGTGGAGCGCTGCACCAGCGCCTGCTCAAGTTCGGAAAGCGCGGCCGCACTGGCCCCTGGCGCCTGGCTGACGGCGCCGGGATTGGGCGAGTTCTCAGGTTCCAATAACGTCAACTGGCAGGCCAGCAACAACATGGAACAGACGCTCAGAATTGCAATCCGCACGATTGTTAAATTCATCATCTAAACTCCCTGGTGTATTTCTAACTAAAAGCCGCGCGCAAGCTGACGCAACACATCCTGCAAAATCCCCAGCGCGATGAAAACCACAATGGGTGAAATGTCGATCATGCCCAGCGGCGGGATGATTCGGCGCGCCGGGTCCAGCACCGGCTCGGTCACTTGATAAAGCAGTTGCACAATGGGATGGTACGGGTCGATATTTGGGATCCAGCTAATTAAAATGCGCGCCAGCAGAACAAACGTATACAGCCCCACAAGTTGGGCCAGCAATCCAAAAATAATCCCCATTTTATTATCCTTCTCTGTGGGATAGGGATTAGGGATTAGGGATTAGGGATTAGGGATTAGGATGGCATCCATCCCCATCCCACTCCTAGTCCCTATACCCAACCACCTTACCCCTTCTGACTAATGGCGCCCAGCTCTTGGCTGCGGCGATAGGCGGCCAACACGGCATTGGTAATCACCGTGCGCAGACCGCCTTTTTCCAATTCATAAATGCCGGCGGCGGTGGTGCCGCCGGGGCTGGTCACTTTGTTGCGCAGCTCGGCCGGATGCTCGCCGGTCTGGCGCATGAGTTCGGCGCTGCCCAAAACGGTTTGCAGGGCGATGGTTTGCGCATCGGCGCGGCTAAAGCCCATCTGCACACCGGCGTCGATCATGGCTTCGATGATCAAAAAGACAAAGCCGGGACCCGAGCCGCCCAGCCCGGTCTGCATGTCGATAAAATCCTCTTTGTCGACGCGAATCTGCTCGCCCAGCGCCCCGAGCAGCGTCGCGGTCGGGCGATGCTGCTCTTCTGTAACGGCCGCCGATGGAATCCACGCCGTCACGCCCATGTTGACTTGAGCGGGCGTATTGGGCATGGAGCGCACCACGCGTTCATGTTGCAAACCGCCTTGAATCGTCTTCAGCGATACACCGGCCATAATGCTCAACACCAGCGCATCGGGCGCGATCCGCCCGCCCAGCACGGGCGTCACCTTTTCAAAGATCTGCGGCTTGACGCTCAGCACCACAATGGACGCACCGTCCACAGCCTGCACATTATCGGCCGCGGTGCGAATGCCGTACGCACTGTTGAGCGCCTCGCGCGCGCCGCAATGGGATCGCTGGCCGTGATCTGGTCGGGACTGGTCAACTTTTGCGCCAGCACGCCTTTGATCATGGCCTCGCCCATAGCGCCGCTGCCAATAAAGGTGATTCGACTATCGGCCAACATAGATTTGTCTCCGGTTGATCAACAGATTATCAGGATTTCAAAGATTTTTTGCATAAACCACAGATTGCGCAGGTTTTCTGATTCCGAAAACGATTCGTAACTATTCAGCCGTTCGACCCCCTCCCGGCCTCCCAGGGAGGCTGAACTACACCGCCTGCGGCGGCGTTTTCCCTCCCCTACATGGGAAGGGCCAGGGAGGGAGTTACAAATAATCTTTAAAATCTGCGCAATCTGTTGATCCTTTGCTTTTTCAGCGTTCGCCGAAGATGGCCGAGCCGATGCGCACAATGGTGGCGCCTTCTTCGATGGCCACTTCGAAGTCGTTGGTCATGCCCATGGACAAATGAGAGCCGACGGTGAAATTGCTCTTTGCCGCTAGCTCTTGCACTTCGCTGCGCAGTTGGCGCATGGCCCGGAAGACGGGACGCGTCTCTGCCGGGTCCGCCACAAAAGGCGCCATAGTCATGAGCCCTTCAATACGTACGTTGGCAAGCTGCGCCAGTTCCGGCAGCGCGGCCTTTAATTCCGCCGCCGTAAAGCCATGTTTGCTCTCCTCGCCGCTCACATTGACTTCCAGCAGTATAGACATTACGCAATTGGCCGCTTCGGCGTCGCGGTTGAGCCGCTCGGCAATTTTGAGCCGATCCACCGAATGGACCAGCACAAAGGGGCCGACGGCCTGTGCTGTCTTGCGGCTTTGGATGGTGCCGATCATGTGCCAGCGGATGGCGTCCAGCCCTTTGGTCTGCGCCAGCTCCACTTTCTGCCACAGCTCTTCCAGCCGGTTCTCACCAAAGTCAAGCTGCCCCGTAGCCAGCGCCGCTTCGATGGCGGCAAAGGGTTTGGTTTTGCTCACCGCCACCAGCGTCACCTCCGCCGGATTGCGCTGGGCGCGGCGGGCGGCGGCCTCTATGCGCTGCTGCACATGAGCCAGATTGGCGGCGATATCGGTGGCGGCTATGTCGAGTGTGGACATGGGGTTCCCTTTTTCAACGTGGAAATATCGTGTTCAAATCAATTGGATTTTAGTATAGCACGCCTGAACTTTTTAGGCTATTGAGAAACAATATTATGCCTGAAATGCTTCCATCAGCAGTTCGTATGAACGCAGCCGGGCCTGAAAATCATACGTAATGGTGACGGTCATGATCTCATCGGCGCCAAATTCTTGGGCCAATTGCAGCAGCCCATGTTTCACCTGCTGAGGATCGCCAATGACGGCGCGGTAAAATTTGTTGTGCAGGAAGGCCAATTCCTGGTCGTTATAGGGGTACGCCTCGGCTTCCTCCACCGGCGGCACGCTCACTTCCTGTTCGCCGCGGGCAAAGCGCAGAAAGAGCAGTTGCCGGCTCATGGCCAACCGTTTGGCTGCGGCCTCGGTCTCGGCGCAGATCACGTTGACGGTGAGCATGGCAGCCGGTTCGGCGAGCTGCGCGGAGGGGGTAAACTGGCTGCGATAGAGGTCGAAAATTTGCTCGCTCATTTGGCTATTGATAAAGAGCGCAAAGTTGTAGGGCAATCCATAATGAGCGGCCAGCAGCGCGCTTTCATGGCTGGAACCGAGCATCCAGATCGGCGGCGGGCTGGGTGCAGCGGGCGTAATGCGCGGGCGGAAGCTGGGATCATTGAGCATGAGCCGCAACTCTTCCACCAGCGTGGGAAAGCGCTCAAATTTGGGGCGGCCATCGGTGGCCAACATCTGCGCCGTACGCATATCGGAACCGGGCGCGCGGCCAATGCCCAGATCGATGCGGCCAGGGTAGAGATTGGAGAGCAGCGAAAACGTTTCGGCTACTTTGAACGCGCTGTAATGGGGCAGCATAACGCCGCCCGAGCCGATGCGAATTTGCTGGGTGGCCGCGCCAATGGCGGCCAACAGCACTTCGGGCGCGCTGCCGGCCAGGCTGGTCGTATTGTGATGTTCCGACACCCAGAAGCGATGATAGCCCAGCGCCTCTGCGTGTTGAGCCAGCGCCAGCGTCTCTTGCAGCGCCTGTTGCGCCGTGCCGCCCTGGCGAATCGGTGATTGGTCGAGGATGGATAGTTGCATGATTTTTAGGTAAGGAGAGGGAGTAGGGAGTAGGGAGTAGGGAGTAGGGAGTAGGGAGTAGGGAGTAGGGAGTAGGGAGTAGGGACTCTTCCCCTCCATACTCCTTACATCCTACTCCCTACTCCCTCTAACAGCCCTGCGCACCAGAGCGGTTGGTAATGGGCAGAAAGACCAGATTGGCGCCCGTGGGCAGGCCGACGCCGCCGGGGACATCTTGAAATTGCACCGTGATGGGTTCGCTCCAGACGCCGGGATAGCGTTGGTTGGGGAAGACGCCGGCGGAAAGCTGCTCGGCGCGCGGGCGAATACGGAATTGATAGGTCAAATTGACGCCTGGCGCCTCGAAAACATGACAGCCCGCCCCCACCACATCCAACAGGAGATCGTTCCACGAGTTTGTGCCATCCGGGCGCGCCTGGATGTCAAAGAGAAGCTGGTGGCTGCCGCCCTCAATGGCTTGAATATCGGGGCCCAACTCGCCGGTCCATGCTAACTCAGCGCGGCTGCCGCGTACCTGGAACGAATTGGGCAGTTGGGTTGTACCACTCACCACTTGCGTGCCGGTGATTGTGAGCTGGGCCGTGGGCGCCTTGACCAGGCTCAGAGCATCGACAAAGGCGTGGTTGCCGTGGTGCTGAAACGGGCTGTTGATGCGCGCAAACACGGTCATCTTGGCGCCTTCCGCCACCACGCCCAGCCGCACATTGCTCCAGCCCACGCGCACGTTGTTCTGGTCCACAAAGTTATCGCGATTTTCGCTCCAGACAACCGTATCGGCCAACGGATCCACGCCGCCGGTGGGATCGATGCCGGCCATCTTGGCAATATATTGGTCCGCCGGGCAATCGCTGGGGACGGCGCTGCCACCGCATAGGCTGAGCATCCAACTGCTCAAACTATAGGCCGTGCCGGTGATCACGTCGGCCTGCTGGTAAAAAGCCACATCGAAGGCCTTCCCTGGATCGGGCGGCGTTTCGATATTTTTGGCGCGCACGACGATGCTGTCGATGCCGTCGATGCGCTCTACGTGGGCGCTGCCATCGCAACTGCCGGCAAAAAAGATGCGGGCGCTGGCCACCACCGGCGCCCCCGCCACTTCGGCCATCTGCCAACCGTTGGGGACAAACACCTCGACGCCATCGCTATTTGGAGTGGCATAATAACCATTTGTGCATTCAAAGCTGGGATTCACCAGCCCGGTCGGTCCATTCATGGGACCAATCTGCGCATGGGCCGCGCCCTGCATCATGCCAAACAGACCAATGAGCGCCCAAAGGCTCAGGCGCACGCAGAGAATACAACTTTTATGCATGGTGATACTTCCTGTGGTGAAACTGGGATTGGGGAGTAGGGAGTAGGGAGCAGGCATTGCGCGACGAGCCCAATCCCTGATTCCCAATCCCCGGCCCCAACCCTTAACGCTCGGTGAGCCAGGCCAGCATGGCAAAGAGACCACATTGGCCCTGCTCGGCGCGGTGGCTGAAAAAATCTTGGGTGTTCTGGGCGGTGTCGATGGCGCTGATTTCGATCTGCTCCAACGGAACACCCGCCTGTACAAGTTGATCCGCATTGGCTTGCCACAGATCAAAGTGTGCATTCTGTTCCGGCCCGTTGGGATAGGTGAAAAAGCGGGCCGGCCGCGGCAGCTTGGCCCGCGCCATCTGCACCACTTCAGGCCCCACTTCATACGAATCCGGCCCAATGCTGGGGCTGATACAGGCCAGCAGTTGGGCGGGCTCGGCGCCATAGGCGGCCTGCATGGCCCACAGCGTGGCCGCGGCCGCGCCATTCACCGTGCCGCGCCAGCCCGCATGGCAACCACCCAGCGCGTGATGCACCGGATCATAAAGCAGCACGGGTACACAATCGGCAAAAACCCAACTCAGCGGCAGGCCAATGGCGTCGGTAATCAGCCCGTCGGCGGCATCGAACCAGCGCCCAGCATCGCTGGGCTCCACCTTGGCCACCGTCGTGCCGTGCACCTGATGGCCATAGACCACGGCGCGCCAATCAACATCCACCGCCTGGGCCAAACGCTGGCGATTCTGCTGCACCCGCGCCGGCTCGTCACCGCGTTTGACGCTAAAGTTGAGCGTATTCCAAGGTGCGGGAGAAACGCCGCCGTGCCGCGTGCTCACATGGGCGGCAACCGGTTGATCTGCTAATGAATCGAACGTGTAGGTGATTACGCCATTGGGGTGCAATACGCGCTGCATAGCATTGAAGTGTACGACTTTCTAGTATTCGGGGCAAATATTTGATGCGGTGGCGGGGGTTATGAGGGGCGGGTGATGAGTGGCGGGTGGCGGGTGGTGCATCAGCTACGGCCTGCTGCACCACGCACATTTTATTGCGCAGATTCGCTTGTATTTGAGGTTCAACGGGATCTCAGGGCTAGCGGCGGTTGAGTAGGCTGCGGCGGTTGGCAGCCGTATCGAAACCAAAGCGGTTCAACCATATGAGTTCCAAAAGAACCGTAGTTGAGATGATACGTGCGTGTGGAACATTATGGTTAAGTGGAGCGTTTGTTTCGAGAATTGAATAGCTATTACGAATCCGAAGATTTGAAATTGCAGAATGAGTGCAAGTGGAGAATGAAGACCAAAGAAATGTTGTACAATTTTGTGCTTGAACATCGAGAGCGGCTGCTGTTGATGGCGCTGCTCTTTCTCTCGACGCTATTGAGTATTGCGATGGTTGGCTTTCGTATAACGTATAGCAATACGTGGACCTATATTTTTCTGATCTGGAATCTATTTCTGGCCTGGGTGCCGCTTTACTGCGCCATTTTGCTCTGGTGGTTGGTGCGGTGGGAATTCCGGTCACCGCTGATCGTACTGCCGGTGGTGGGCGTGTGGCTGGCCTTTTTTCCCAATGCACCCTACATTGTGACCGATTTCCTGCACCTGACCCCGCGCCAAAACATTCCGATCTGGTACGATCTGATGCTGATTTTCTCCTTTGCCTGGAATGGGTTGTCGGTGGGGTATGCATCGCTCTGGATTATGCAGAATCTGGCCGAACAGCTCTATGGCCGACTTATGGGCTGGCTGCTGGTGGTGGGTACGCTGGCGGCCAGCGGCTTTGGCATCTACATTGGGCGCTTTTTGCGCTGGAATAGCTGGGATTTCCTGACTGACCCGCACGGGCTGCTGCACGATATTGCGCCCCGCCTCTTGAATCCGCTAGAACATCCGCAAACCGCGGCGGTTTCGCTGCTCTTCTCCACCTTCCTGCTCCTCTCCTATCTGACCATGACTATGCTCATCGCCGCCAAATGGCAGCCCGGTTTGGCCGTAACGCGGAAATAGAGCCGCTCCTCCCCCTCCTCTCCACATGTGAAGAGGAGGGGGAGGAGCAGCGATTAAATTTAATCGGTTCAACCGGAATTCATGTGGTTGACACCGCCGGTTCAAACCGGCGGTGTCAACCACATGAGATCCCGAAGAGTCATTTAATCCTTTTCTCCATCGAACCTTTGGCGATTTCTGGTATCTTTAATAGTGAATGCATTCACCGAGATAACAGGAGTTGCGTGATGACAGACGACTTTAGCCAAATCGTTGAACAAGCACAAGTTGGTGACCCAGCGGCGTGGGCGGCGCTGATCCAGCGCTTCCAGACGCCGGCCGTGCGCGCCGCGTACACCATTCTGGGCAACCGCGAGGAAGCCGAGGATGCGGTGCAGGATGGCTGGCTGTTGGCGCTGCGCAAGCTGGACGCGCTGCGCGATCCGGAGCGCTTTGGCGGCTGGTTTTATCGCATTGTGGCTAATGTCGCTTTGCGTAAACGGCAGCAGCGTTCAGCTCAATTCGCCAATCTCGAAGCGTTGGAAAATCTGATGCAGACGGATGAGCCATCCACGAGCGCGACCGCACGGTTGAATGAGCTGCCGCTGGCCATGCAAGCACTTTCCGCCAAAGATCAGATTGTCATATCGCTGCGCTATTTCAGCGGCGCTTCCGTGGCCACGATTGCCCGCGTATTGGGCATTCCATCTGGCACGGTCAAAAGTCGTTTGCATCACGCACGGCAAGTATTGCGAAAGGAACTGGAACAAATGAATACACAAGGCATTACGCGCCCGGCCCACATCCCGACCGATTTCCGGCAGACCATTGCGGGCACGGGCGGTGAAATTCCGTGGCAGCCCATCTTCAACGGCGGCTTTACCAACTGGGTTGACGGTCAATCAGACAGCCCGTTCAGACTGGAACAACCCCCGCCGGGTGGGAAGTGGTGGGTTCGGACGGTCTGGTTGGCGAGGATTATGAAAATGGTTTACTGCTCACGTATGGTGAGCCGCAGTGGCAAGATCTGGAACTGTCGCTGCTGGTGACGCCGCTAGGCTGGCGGCAACGCAGATTCTTTTCCGATACAATGAGCAGGCTGGCGGCTGGTATCTAGTCGACCTGCTCATGGCTGGCAGGCCATTGCCATCAGTCGGTTGACCTTTGATGCGCAGATGCCCGCCAGCCTCGTAAAGTTGAGCGTGGTCGACTATCCGCTGGAGCACGGTCACGAATACGCCCTGAGCATTGCCACCCGGCCATTCGATCACCACATATATGGACGGCGCTTGGTAAATCAGTTGACCGATGCAAGCTGGCTTGGCGGGCGCATTGGGCTAAACGCGTGGAGGGGAAAAACGCTGTTTCGTGATATCAAAGTACGACTACTGATGTAATTTCAGAGGAGGCGGGAAACATGTATGATCCATTTCCAACATCCCCAAATCATGTATAAGTTCTATCAAGAGTTGGTGTATCGGCATGTCAATCGACGAAGCCAGAAGCACAGAGCGACAGCATGGATAACATTGCAACTGGCAAAGGTGATTACTTCTGCCGGGAAACGGCTGACCATATGGGGGCAGCGCCTTGAACATCTGTCTGCGCCACAGAATCAGCAGCCTGCGTAAGGAAAACATTCAGCCGACATACGAAAATCAGAGGCAAGAAGTGCGGTCGATGACGATATCGACCGCACTTCTTATTTCACACCGTAGAAACTACATCTTCTGAATTGAGGAAAGAAGCAACAATTTCTCATCATGCATACGTTCATAAACAATGCGATAGCCATATTGCCGCCAGAGAAAAATATCTTGATGGATCTCAAATGTTTGTGGCAATTGTCCGGATTCACTTTCCGCTAGTTTGTGCATAGCTTGCCAGACTGGATGGTTATACCTGGCCAGTTCCATTACAATTTCGAGGTAAATATCGGGTATTTGCCAGTGCCAATTCACGAGTTTTCTCTCACCATTGCTTCAATTTCGGCGAGTGAATACATTTTGGGTGGATTCTGCTCAAAACGCCGCTTGGCGTCCAAATGAGCATTTAGCGCTTCGGCGATTTCCAGTCTATTAATAAGCGCGTGCCATTCTTCGATATAAACCAAAACGGCGGTAGGCTTACTCCGTTGAGCGAGAACAACCGGCCCATTGGCTAGTTTTGCCAGGACATGCGTTTGCTTTTGCGACATATCGCTTACGGGTACGATTTGAGGAACTGTATCCATCATGCATCTCCAAGAATTCAGAAGTAATTCTAATCCGTTTCTAAAGTGTATCATGCAGATGGCCTGTATGTCAACAAGTTTATAAACCAAGAACATTCATTCTCATTGTACTGTCGTCTCAATTTACTTACTGTGTGGAATGTTGTATAGTCATAGGAGAAGCCCCATAGAATCGGATTATCAATCAAGCCACGTAAGCCACGATACGCAGAAAGGAACAAGCCGCATGATCATCGACACCCACCTCCACTTTTGGGATTGGGCCACCTACCCCAAACATCCGTGGATTGAGGACAAACCCATGCTGCATCGCAGCTTTTTGCCGCCGGATGTAAAGCCCCACTTTGATGCGTGCGGCGTGGACAAAGGCGTGATCATCGAGGCTGGAGTTTCGCACGATCTGAATTTGTGGTGGCTGGATGTGGCGCGGCAATATGATTATGTGGGCGCAGCGGTGTTGGGTTGCCGCCTGGAGCAGCCCGATCTGCTGAACTGGTTTGACCAATATGGCGCGAGCCCCTATTTCGTGGGCATGCGCACCTCGCCCGTGGGGCCGCCGGATACGTGGATGGACAACGCCGCCGCCCAAAACGGTCTGGCCGAAATGGCCCGCCGCGATCTGGTGTTGGAACTACTGGTGGGCTATTCCGCCTTTCCCGCCGTGGCCAAAATTGCCGCTGCGCACCCCCATCTGCGCATGATCCTGGATCACTGCGCCAACCCGCCCATCCGCGAACGGCAGCTTGACGCCTGGGCGGCCGCGCTGATTCCGCTGGCCAAGTATCCCAACATCCACATCAAATATTCATCGGCGCTGCTCTACACCTATCCCGAACCGGCCGCGCCCTTGATGCAGCCGGTAGCGAATCTGCTTTTCGAGCACTTTGGCGCGGCGCGCATGATGTGGGGTTCCAACTGGCCGGTGGAGCTGCTGGGCGGCGCCTATGAAGATGCGTTTATGATCATGCAGCAGGACATGCCCACCTTAAGCGCCGATGAGTATGATGGGCTTTTTGGCGCTAACGCGGCGTTATTCTATAAGGTGCAATAGCGATTTTGCTCGGCGCGGGAGATTTGTCATGCAGCCATTTCACGAATTAACAGAGCGCGGTCAGGCGCGCCGATTACGGAAGTTGGCAGCCAACGCGCTGCAACAGTATGATCTGGACGTGCGCGGTATCCGCCTAATCGCCGTACACACCAATTGTCTCTTCCGCATCGATACCGCCGCTGGCGCCAGGTATGCACTGCGCATTGGCACGCCCGGTGAACACTCGCTCGCCGACAATTTGGCCGAGGTAACGTGGCTGACCGCATTGCGGCGTGATACCGATCTGCACGTCCCCATCCCAATCGCTAATCGCAATGGAAACCCGATTACCATCGCCGAGGCCGCAGGTGTGCCGGAACCGCGTCGCTGCATCCTGTTTGAATGGATACCAGGCAGGCCGCTTGATGAACAAATTACGGTGGAGAATTACGCCAAATTGGGTGCAATAGCGGCCAAACTTCATCAACATGCAGCCTCATTTCAGCCGCCAGCCGATTTCCAAGCCATGCGCTGGGACAAGGCCTTCTATTACCCGCATGAGCCGGTGGTGATTTATGAAGACAAAACCGTCAATTCTTCCCGCCGGAGCGCATGGCCATTATTGAGGAAACGCTGGCGCACGTTGAATCCCTGTTAGCCCGCATTAGCACCCATACGGCTGCCCAACATGTTATCCACGGTGACTTACATGTGGAACGTGCGTCCATCGCGGAACGCTCTACCTGCTCGATTTTGAAGACCTGATGATTGGGTCGCCGCTGCAGGACGTGGCCATAACGCTCTATTACGGGCGCACTCACGCTGATTATGCAGCATTGGCGGCGGCTTTTGAAGAGGGCTATCATTCCGTTCGGCCCTGGCCGGCCCCATCGCTCTACGAATTGGAAACGCTGATCGCCGGACGCACGCTGATGTTTATCAATTACGTGGCGTACAATTCATCGCAGCCGCTAAAACATATTGAGCCAATGTGTGATCGATTGGCCGCCTTTTTACAAAAGTGGAAATGACCTTATGCGCACCATCTCACCCCAAACTGCCCGCCGTCTGGCCGTCTCGGCCCAACGGTTGACCGGCCCCCGACCCAAGCCCAATGTGGAAGGCATGTTGGAACTCTTCCGCGATCTGCGCTGCGTGCAGATCGACCCCATCCGCGCCGTAGAGCGCACCGAACTCCTCGTACTCTGGAGCCGGCTGGGCAAATTTGACCCGGCGGTACTGGAGCAACTGTTGTGGCAAGACAAGTCGCTCTTTGAATATTGGGCCCACTGCGCCTCCATTGTGCTTACGGAAGATTACCCCATCTTTCGCCACCAAATGGCGCGCTACATCGAGAAATATCCACAGGATCAGGCGTGGATCGAAGCCAATGGCGCCCAGCGCGACCACATTTACGAACGGCTGCGCACTGCCGGAGCGCAAAGCACGTCGGATTTTGACGATCTGATCGAGCGGGCGTGGCAATCATCGGGCTGGAACAGCAACCGCAATGTGGGCATGGTGCTCATGTTTCTCTGGCTCAGCGGCGAGCTGGCCGTGGCGGGGCGCAACGGCAACAAAAAGCTGTGGCATCTGGCCGAGGAATGGCTTCCGCACTGGACACCACGTCACGAGATGGAGCCGGAAGCGTTGACCTATGCGGCGGCCCAACATGCGCTGCGCAGCCTGGGCGCCGGTTCGGCGCGCCACATTCGGCAACACTTTATCCGCAGCAAATATCCCCACTTGGAGCAGGTGCTCAAGCGGCTGATCAAAGAGGGCAAGGTGGAGCCGCTGCAGGTGGTGGAAAAAGGTCAGCCGTGGAAAGATACCTGGTACATCCACACCGATCAACTGTCGCTGCTGGATCAGATTGAAGCGGGCGCCTGGCGGGGGCGCACGGTGCTGCTTTCGCCATTCGACAACTTGATTTGCGACCGGGTGCGTACCGAGCAGCTTTTTGATTTTTACTACCGCATTGAGATTTACGTGCCCAAGGCCAAGCGTCAATTCGGCTATTACGTGTTGCCCATTCTGCACGGCGACCGGCTCATCGGCCGCGTCGATTCGCGCATGGAGCGCAAAGAAGGGCGTTATTTTGTGGATAATATCTACGCCGAGGAGGGCGCGCCCATGACCAAAAAGGCGGGCCGTGAACTGGGACAGACTCTGCGCAACCTGGCTAGTTTTCTAGGGGCGGAGGAAGTGGTTTATGGGCAAAATATCCCACAATCCTGGCGGGGTGAGTTTTAGGGCATATCTGCCAATTAAATCCAGGCTGTCGCTCTGCGTACAGGCTGGATTTAATTGGCAGATATGCACACATCAATTATACACTCAACTTCAGGTGGGCTGCTGCACAAAAAAGACCTCGTACCCAGCCACCACCAAAACCACAACGCCCAAAATCATCATCGTCCACAATGCGGTGGCCAATGCGCTAAAGCCAAACACAAAGGGCGCAATCACGGCGATCAACCCCGCCACGCCAGCCACCCACCACTCCCACTTGGCTTTGCTGTCGTCCAGCGCTTCGAAAATAGAGGCCACCAATACGACCACGCCCAGGACGATGCCTGTCCACATGGCCATCTGATGGTCGCTATAGCCCAGCAGGAACGGCGCAACCGCTAACGCTAATCCTAAAACCCCTGTCAGCCAGTACATAATATTCTCCTTTCGAGCGAATCCTTGCGGGTTTCTGCGCTCGCCACATCATCTGCTGAACACCCCCGAACGTCGAAACTCCTAACGGGGACGATGTTCAGCAACTTTCCGGTTCCTTCTAGCTATAACAATAGCACATTCACCGGCTGCGCGCACTGGCCGATCAGGGGAATTCGCTCCTGGCCGATCGGAGAGTATTTTGCCTTAACTAAAAAGGCCGGTCCGAGAAAATAGCTCTCCAAATAGGGATTGCATTTTCTCGAACCGGCCAATGTTACCAGTGAGACAGTAGGACAGTGGGTCAGTTATTATCCACTGAATCACTGTCCCACTATGGGTTCATTTGCGCCGTCATGTGCTAATACGTGGCGCCTTCGCCTTCAATGGTGAACATGTAGTGTACAGGTCCACTTACATTCTTGGCATGCTCAACGACGATGTAGTACTTGCCCGAGCTTTCCAGCTTGCCTGCCCACACCGCATAATCCGTATCCTTGTTGCCCAAGTCCTGGACAGTGCAGCAGCCGATGTGCTCATGAATGCCGTCGTCTCGCCACTTCTGGGCCTGCTCCTCAGTGCGCACGGTGAGGACCGCACCGTCCTCCGGCTCCGTGTACATGCGAATCTCAACGGGGCCATAGCTCGCATCGAAATCGTAGTGGAAAGCGTACCAGTGAAACACGCCTTCACCAATTTCGACCCACTCCGCCGTGGGCGCCAGCGCAAAATCTGGACCAGAGCCATTCATGCCGACCAGCTTCATCGCTTCGGGCGCCACGGCAGGCGCGGCTTCCGCGGCCGGTTCGGCAGCCGGAGGCGCTGTTACGCCACGCGGGTCAATGAGCCCAGCGGGGAACGACACGCCTTCTTTGGCGGTGAACTCAATGCGATAGTACGCTGTCTCCGCCATGTTCTTGGCGTGTTCCACAACCATGTAGTACCGACCAGAGCTTTCCAACTTGCCCGCCCACACGGCGTAGTCCGTGTCCTTATTGCCCAGGTCTTGGACGGTGCAGCAGCCGGTGTGCTCATGGATGCCATCATCGCGCCACTTTTGGGCCTGCTCCTCGGTGCGAATGGTGAGAATGGCGCTATCCTCCGGCTCCGTGTACATATGAATCTCAATGGCTTCAAAAGACGCATCAAAATCATAGTCGAAGGCATACCAGTGATACTGGCCTTGCTCCAATGCGACCCATTCACTCACAGGCATCATAGCAAAGTCCGGACCACTCTCAGCGCCCTCAATCATCAGAGCACCCTCAACCATCGGCGGTTCTGTCACGGGGGCCGGTTGGGGCGCCGCAACGGGCGCATACAGCGCGCCTGGCATAGAGACGCCTTCGGCCTTGGCAAACTCGAAGCGATATGCGACCGGCTCAGTCAAGTTCTTGGCGTGCTCGACAACCATGTAGTATTTGCCGGAGCTTTCCAGCTTGCCCGCCCACACGGCATACTTGGTCTCCTCATCAACGCCAAATTTTTGGACGGTGCAGCAACCGATATGCTCATGGACGCCGTCGTCGCGCCACTTTTGGGCCTGCTCCTCCGTGCGAATGGTGAGAATGGCGCCATCCTCCGGCACGGTATACATCCGAATTTCGATGGGATCATAGCTCGCATCGAAATCGTAGTTAAAGGCATACCACACATATTCACCACTCTGAATCTGCATCCACTCCGTCGTGGGCGCCAGCGCAAAATCTGGCCCCGCGCCCGCCAATTCATTGGTTTCCGCCACAACGGGCGCCGCCGGAGCCGCCGCTTCCTGAGCCGGCATCGCCGCGACCGGCATAGGGCCAGGCATTGCACAGCTCGTGAGCAGCATGCTCATAACAATGACGGTGGAGACAATGGTCACCACCTTGGAAATTTTGGTAAACATCCGTTCCCTCCTGTTCTGCTTGAAGCAAAATTGGGATGCAACATAACGTGATGCATAACTTAATCACATTCATGATGCCCATAGATCCGTTAAATACTTGCTAGCAGGCTGTCGGAGAGAAGAATTTTGTACACGGATTTGGCAGATTGACGCGGATTTTTGGTCATTTTGAGGCAAAAATCGGCGAAAATCAGCGTTCATCCGCGTACGAAATAGCTTTTTGTCATTCTCTCCGACAAGCGGCTAGTGTTTTGTGATTAGGAACTCATCCATCTACTACTATAAACAGGAATCACAATGCGCAAACCGGACATCAGGAGGGAATATGCACTGACCAGATGGTCAGTTTATTTACATCCCACCTTACCAGGCCGTTACCCGGCCATAGCAAAGTGTATTAAGGCTAATCCAGAAAATAAATATCCCAGTTTTACGGTTTTTCTGGATTAGCTTGTAGGCCATCCGGTATGTTTTATTTTTGGGAATGGCCTACGCAGGTAGCAAACCTAACCTGGACAAGCCAGATCCAAAATGCACCCAAAAGAGACACGAAGACTTTCGGCGAGTTCAGTGGGCTCGTTTCACGAAGAAAGGCTTCATGCGGCGAGGTTATAAGCTGGCCAAATGGAGGGGATGGGACAGGATGAGGGATCAGTGCGGGATTGGGCTTTGTTGGTCAGAATATTTTGACACGCCATTGGGCGGCAGTTACAATTTTAGGCAACGGTTGAATATGTTAGATCCGAAAGAAACAGAACCCCATGAATATTGAAACCATTGCCATCCACGCTGGCGCGCAGATTGACCCGACCACCGGTGCGGTAATGCCGCCGCTGCACCTGTCCACCACCTTTCAGCGCAGCGCCGACGGCACCTATCCGCACGGCTATACCTACATTCGCTCGGAAAACCCCACGCGGCAAGCGCTGGAAAATACGCTCTGCGCGCTGGAGGGGGGCAAGTGCGCAGCGGCCTTTGCTTCCGGCATGGCGGCTATTATGAGCGTTTTCCAAGCGCTGCGCCCAGGCGACCACGCCCTCATGCCCGACGACATCTATTTTGGCACGCGCAAAATGGTCGATGAGCTTTTTGCGCCGTGGGGGCTGGCCTATACACAGGTGGATATGACCGATCTGGAGGCGGTGCGCGCCGCCATGCGCCCATCCACCAAACTGATCTGGATCGAGACACCCTCCAATCCGCTGCTCAAGATCACCGATGTGGCGGCGGTGGCCGAGATTGCCCACGCCGCCGGCGCCATTTGTGCGTGCGACGCCACCTGGCCCACCCCTATTTTGCAGCGCACGCTAGAACTGGGCGCCGACCTGGCCGTCCACGCCACCACCAAATATCTGGGCGGCCACAGCGATCTGCTGGGCGGCGCCGTGATTGCGCGCGAGCATGATGACTTTTTTCACCGCGTGCAGACCATTCAAAAAGCGGGCGGCGCCGTCCCTTCACCGTTCGATTGCTGGCTGCTCTTGCGCGGCATCCGCACGCTGCCCTATCGCATGAGGGGCCACTGCGCCAACGCCATGAAGCTGGCCCACTACTTACAGCAGCACCCCAAAGTGTGCCAGGTCCACTATCCGGGGCTGGAGGATCATCCGGGCCACGCCATTGCCAAACGGCAGATGAGCGACTTTGGCGGCATGTTGTCGTTCCAACTCTGCCCAGATGAATTGCACACCGGCAAACAGAATGCGCAGGCGCTGGCCGGGCGCACCAAAATTTTTACGCAAGCCACCAGCCTGGGCGGCGTCGAAAGCCTAATCGAACACCGCGCCACCATCGAAGGCCCCAACACCAAAACGCCGGACAACCTGCTGCGCGTCTCGGTCGGCCTGGAGCACATTGACGACCTCATCGCCGACCTGGAACAGGCCATGACGGCTCCGATACGGCTTGCGATTTAGGGAGTGGGAGTCAATGTCATTAAGTTAAGCAATTTTCATGCCAAAGTAACCAGTTATCAGTATTCAGTTTTCAGTGTATGCTTCGAGGTTGACTACTGAAAACTGAACACTGATGACTGTTAACTTAATGACATTAAGTTGGGAGTAGGGATGAGGCATTGCGCGTGGGCGCATTTACTCCTTACTGCCTAATCCCTACTCCTCCCATCACAAAACAGAGAGTAAAATTTCGTGCAGCCTTTTTATGTAATTGGAGATCTTCACGGCCAATATGCGCGGGTGGCGCATCTGCTGCAGGCAGCCACTCTCATCGATGCGGATTTGCATTGGGCGGCGGGCGACGCTACGCTCTGCTTTATGGGCGACTTTTGCGACCGCGGTCCCCAGGGCATTGAGTGCGTTGACCTGGTCATGCGCTTGCAGCACGAAGCAGCCGCGGCTGGCGGTCAGGTCACCGCGCTAATGGGCAACCATGAGCCGCTGCTTTTAGCTGCCCACCGCTTCGGCTTGCAAGAAACCGAAGGGCCAGGCGGCAGCTTTTGGGGCGATTGGCACTACAACGGCGGCCAGGTCAGCGATCTGGAGCGGCTGACGCCTGCCCATGTAGAGTGGCTGTCCAATCTGCCCGCTATGGTGCAGGTGGCAGATCGGCTGCTCATGCACGCCGATGCGCTCTTTTATATTGGCTATGGCCGCACCATCGAGGAAGTCAACCAGCACATCGGTGAGATTTTACAGAGCAGCAATCCAGCTGATTGGGACCAACTGCTGGTGGCGTTTACAGAGCGGATGGCCTTTATCAACGGCCAGCTCTTTGCCGATGGCGCCATCAATAACATTGAACGCGCCCAAATTTTCCTGCGCATCTACACCGAACATGGCCGCCAAAACCGACTGGCCACCCAGATCATCCACGGCCACACGCCTATTCCCTACATGACGCGCCAGCAGCCGCACCAGATCACTGCGGCCCATGTTTATGCCGACGGACTTTGCGTCAATGTGGATGGTGGGCTCTATTTGGGCGGGCCGGGGTTTGTCCATGTGGTCGGGGGAAATCAATGACAAGGTGACAGGGTGACCGGGTGACACGGTGACAGAGCCTGTCGAAGTCACCGTGTCACCCGGTCACCCTGTCAGCAAAAAAGGAAATCACATCATGCCAATCAAACAATCAATCTGCTATCCCATGTTTCAGCCATCCGGCGTCTCGCTGGATGCGGTGGCGGCGGCGGCGGCGGAAATTGGCTACGCCGCCATTGAGCTGTGGGGGCGCGGCGCCGATTTCGACGACGTTGTGGCCACGGCGCACAAGCATAATCTGGCCGTGGCCAGCATGGTGGGTCACGCCTCGCTGCCGGACGGGCTCAACAAGCGCAGCAATCACGAACGCATTGAGGCCGAGCTGCGCGCCAGCATCGACATTGCCGCCCACCACGGCATTCCGGGCGTGATCTGCTTTAGCGGCAACCACCAGCCCCACATGAGCGAACTCGAAGCCATCGACGCCACGGCAGATGGGCTGCGCCGCATTGCGCCCTATGCCGAGCAAAAAGGGGTGAATCTCAACATCGAGCTGCTCAACTCCAAGGTGGACCACCCCGGCTACCAGTGCGATCACACGGCGTGGGGCGTAGCCGTGTGTGAAAAGGTGAACAGCCCGCGCGTCAAGCTGCTCTACGACATTTACCACATGCAGATCATGGAAGGCGACATCATTCGCACCATCCGCGACAACATCAAGTGGATTGGTCACTTTCACACGGCGGGCAATCCGGGCCGCAACGACCTGGACGATATACAAGAAATGAACTACGCCGGCATCTGCAAGGCCATTGCCCAAACCGGCTACGATCTCTATGTGGGCCACGAATTCCGCCCCAAAGACGACGCCCTGGCCGCCCTGCGTAGCGCCTTTGAGGTATGTAATCAATGAGGCTGATCAACAGATTACACAGATTTTAGAGATTATATAATCTTTAGAATCTGTGCAATCTGTTGATCCAATGATCATCCAGTAACAGAAATATGCTATTTTATTACGCTGAAATTTGACAATGATTTTTTTTGGCGTTATGATGTTATCTTGCAAGATGCAGTAAGTTCTTTTACGAGTGACAAAATGGGCGCCTCGGACTTACCAGTCTGGGCGCCCGTTTTTATTTTGTTGGGAACGACCGCGTTTTGTACGAATCTACTTTCGCTGCCCGTTATGGATGCAATCATAACAGGGGCGGCATCTTTTCATCCAAAAGGGAGATTTCCAACAATGAGCGAACGAGTAAAAGGAACCGTCAAGTGGTTCAACGATCAGAAGGGCTTCGGCTTTATTACGCCTGAGTCTGGAAGCAAAGATGTCTTTGTACACCACTCTGCCATCATGTCTGAGGGATTCCGCAGCCTGACCGAAGGCGACCGCGTTGAATTCACCGTTGAGCAGGGGCAAAAAGGTCCCGCTGCCGCCAACGTGCAGAAGATCTAACTCAATTGCAAAAAAGAGGGGATGCGACCAGGTCGCATCCCCTCTTTTTTTACAATTGAATCAGTTTATCACCCACATTCGTCATAACTTTGCCGCCGCCAGCGCCGTAAAACCCTCCTGTGACCAGCCAATCCGTTCGCCGCCGCGGCTGAACAGCCATTCATAAAGCGCGCGCGCCGCTTCTTCGGAGCGCCAGTCGCCCCAGTCCTGCGCTTGATACAAGGCGGGTATTGCCGTAGCCGCGGTGCGTTTGCCTTGCAAACCATCGCCGCTGGCGTAGCTGTCCACCACTACGCGCTGCCCCAATGTCCACAGCAGCGCGCCAAATTGGGCCGGGCTGGAGTAGGGCAGACAGGGGCTGACGGTCACCTGTACATTGAGCCCAGCTTGGCGCGCCTGGCGGATTGTCTCCACGCGTTGCGCAATGGAGGGGCAGCGCGGCGTCACGGCCCGGCGCACATCGTCCAGATCGGTTTCCAGCGTAAAGTTGAGCCAGCAGCGCGGCCCCAACGCGGCCAGCCGCGTGAAATCATCCTGCACAAAGGGCGAGCGGGTTTGCAGCACCAGCAGACCGGGCGCGTTTTCCAGAAAGCAATCCAGGCAGGCGCGGCTCAATCGCCAGCGCCGCTCCAGTCCCTGATAGGGGTCAGTGGCGCTGGACATAAAGATGGCAAGCTGCTCCAATTCGCCTTTGGCCGCATAGCGCGCCAGCTCTTTGCCGAGCTTGTCCGCAATGCCCAGCCGCGGATGCGCATATTGCCCCCATGATAACGCAGGCTGATGGAAACGATGCACACTCAGCCCTTTTACGTAGCAATATTCACACCCAAACGCACAGCCGATATAAGGCTGAAGCGTGTGGCTAAAGCCTGCCAAAAAACCACCAGTCTTGGTTAGCGCACCGCTGGCCGGGCGCGGCGTGCTATCAACGTTCATGCGTCCCCAATCAACCACTTCTCTAATTGAGCGGTGGTTTTGCGCCAGTTTTCGTGTACAATGCCAGCCATGCCGAGCGCGCGGGCGCCGCGCACATTCTCGGCCAAATCATCAATAAAGATGGCTTGGGCGGCCTCTGCTTGCAGCCCCGCCAGGGCCAATTCATAAATGGCGGCGTCCGGTTTGGCCAGCCCCACTTCATTGCTCATGATGACGTTGTCAAATTCGCGCAGTTCGGGTAAATATTGGCGCAGCCAGAGTACGTGCGCCTCATTTGTATTGCTCAACACGCCGACTTTAAGCTGCGGACGCAGACGCAGCAGACGGCTGTAGGCCAACGCGGTTTCGTTGCGCGCAATGCCGGCCGCATAGGCATGTATAAACGCGTCAAAATTAGCGTCAACCCCGGCCTGTTTTACAAGATAGTCATAAAATTCGCGGGCGCGCATTTGGCCTACGCCCAGCTTTGCGCCAACATCGCCCGCCGTAAGCCTGCGTATTTCGTCTACCGTAACGCGGCTGATGGCCGCTACGCCAGCCAATGTCTGCGCATGATCGTAGTCGATGAGAACGCGCCCCAGATCAAAGATAATTGCTTTCACAGATTCCCACCATTTCCCATTATGTGCGTAAATCAAAAAGGCCTCTACAACGAGTAGAGGCCTTTTTGGATGATGTCCGGCAGCATCACTTTTTGAGCAGATTGGTTAGAAGCTGCTCAGAGGTGATGCTGCCGGACGTGTACTGGTACTATGATCCATTTGCATCACCTCCTTTTTTTTTAGGATAGCGATTTTAGGCTCGGTTTTGTGAAAACTTTATTTTCAAACAATTGGCGCTGTGGCGCTCAATCAAACCCAGCTGCCCATAGTATGGCATAGGTTTGGGCAATTGTCAATACCAAATTGAGATTGGATCGTAATTCAATGCGACAATTTGCACACATTGGATAGTTCGGGCATGATTGTAACAAGGATATTTTGATCAACAGATTGCGCAGATTACACAGATTACGCGGCGCCTGTATTTTCGCATTGTCAGTGACCGACACCAAAAATCCTGCAAATCAATATAATCTGTTGACCTATTTTAAGCGTATGATCAGAAGGGACAGTGATGATGGCGCGACTTCGAATCGGTGATCCAGCACCCGACTTGACGCTGAAGGATATAGAGGGTGCGCCGATTCCATTGGCCAGCATGTGGGGCAATGGTCGCCACGCGCTGCTCATCTTTTTGCGCCACTTGGCCTGAATTCCGTGACGAGAACATGTGGCGCAGGTTGTGCCACTCCACGCAGAATTGGATGCCATGGGCGTCAACATCGTCGCCATTTCCTTTGGCATTGAATATTGGGCCCGCGCATGGCTGCAAGAGACCAACGCGCCCTTTCCTGTGCTGTTGGATCCCGAAAAGGCGGCCTATGCGGCGTATGGACTAGAAAGTTCATTCTGGCGCTCCTGGGGGCCGCGAACTTTGTTATACTATGCGAAGGCCCTGTTGCGGGGCCAAAAGCTGCTCGGCAACCGGGGCGACTCTGAACAGTTGGGCGGTAATTTTATAGTGGATGCCAAAGGCGTTGTGCGCTTTGCCTATGCCAGCCGGGATCCAACGGATCGGCCGTCCGTTGACAGGCTACTATTGACGCTACGTAGGTTGAATTGATGTAACAAAACAGACTTTTGATGTATTGTGGGGTACCCCGCTTTGCTTTCGATACGGCTGGAAACAGCCCAGCCTACTCAACTGCCGCTTGCAAGGTTGCTCCACACAGAAACGCAGAAACATACAAAACAACTATAAAATGAGGTAAACGCATGGCAAAAAAAGCGCGCGCCACGGCAAAAAAGGCGCAAACCAAACGCGCATCCGCCACTTCCAACATGGCTCTCTGGTTGGTTGCCGCGGCGGCTGTCGGCCTGGTCGGGTTGGCGATCTGGCTCAACATTCGGCAAGCCGGCAACGTGGTGACGGTGGCCGAGGCCCAAGAAGCGTATAAGGATGTGCCGACCGAATGGATCAGCGGTCGCACATTGGGCAATCCGGAGGCGGCGGTGACTGTGCAGGTGTGGGAAGACTTTATGTGACCGGGCTGCCAACAATGGGCCCGTGAGGTCGAACCACGTTTGGTAGCAGATTTTATTACAGACGGCAAAGTCAAGTTGGAGTTTCGCCATTTCCCGCTGCAAATGCATGGGGAGCCGGCCACCATGTCGGCCAACGCGGCCGAATGTGCGGCCGACCAGAATGCCTTTTGGCCCTATCATGACCGGCTCTTTGCGCAAATTTCGGCCCAGGGCGCCGCCGCCGTCACTATTGAGAACATGCGCACCCTGGCTGCCGAATTTACGCTGGATGAAGATGCTTTTTCCACCTGCCTGACCCAACAGACGCACAGCCAGGACATCCAGGCCTCGGTAAATGAAGCAATAGCCCTGGGGTTGCCCGGCACACCCTCCATTCTGGTGAACGGTCAGCGGTTGGACAGCCTGGATTATGCGGTGCTCGCCGATGCCGTTAACGCGGCGCTGGCGGCGGCTGGCATTAATTGATCGACACACTCACACACGAGGATGGCGGACATGCAACGTCGCGATTGGATCACCGGCGCGCTGCTGGTGATCGGGTTGTGTATTGGGACCTATCTCTCTTACGTCAAACTGGCGCACACGGAGCCCATTTGCATTGGCGGCAGTTCCGATTGTAGCTTGGTGCAAAATAGCGCATACGCCAGTTTGCTGGGCATACCGGTGGCCTATCTAGGGCTGCTGGCCTATGTGGCCATGGCGCTGTTGTGGGGAATCAAGAGGGCGAATTGGCAAGGGTGGGGCTTGCTGGCAACGCAGCTTTTTTGGGGCGTGGCGCTATTTTCAGCGCTCTTTTCGATCTATTTGACCTACATCGAGCTATTTGTATTGGGGGCCATTTGCCAGTGGTGTGTGGCTTCGGCGCTGGTGATTCTGGCGATTTTTGTGTTGACCAGCAGTTGGCTGCGGGCGGACTTGGCGGATTTTGAGGAATAGACGGCGGCGCCCCAGGCTCCACACAGGCGCCCCAGGCTCCACACAGAGGATGTTGTGGAGCCTGTTCAGGTTGAACTCATCGATGTAGATTTGATGGAGGATGTCCCCACAGATGTCGAATTGATGGGGGCGCCGGGGTGAGCAGCGCGGGATTGGCTATTTGCATATGGGGTAACGGTGCGGATGCTGCGCAATTGGGCTTCAGTATCCGCCGCGGCATCCTCATGGTGCGAGGCGATGCAAAGGGCGGCATAAAAAATTAGCGTGGATAGAATCACGCCGCCAATCAAAATCTGGAAAAGCAGACTTACCATTTGTTTCTCCTTTACTATCCTGTACACGGGGGACTGCCAAGCAGCAGTTCGGAAATTTACGGAGACAAAACGGGCTACTATAGTTATCTCTGCGAGTGAATATTCAGTCGATGTCGTTAAGTTAGCAGTTATCAGTGCTCAGTTTTCAGTGTCCAGTCTGGAAGTTCGCCCCGGGAACTGAGCACTGTTTACTTTGACACGAAAATCCTTAACTCAATGACATTGTATATTCAGTTTATGATACGTTACGCTAAAAAGGGACGGGTGACGGTTTAAGTTCGATACAGTTGAGTATATCTCAATTTTATCAAATTACAGCCCCGTAATTGGACCAAAAGGTGACGACTTTTATACCGCGGTGCATCTGGTACATATTTCGCTGAAAAACAGGTATACGCAGCGTATAATTTGCGTAGCTTACGGCGCCTTAACTATCGGCTGTAGACTCGATTGGGCATAAGAAACTAACTTGCCTTACGCCGTTTTGTTCGATCTGGCATGGGCGGCACGGTCTTCAGCACCTCCAAATCGCTTGGGCTCAGCCACCAGTCGGGGTGAACTGGTTCAGCGCGGCGCAGCGGCATGGCGGCAGCTTCTACCGCCGCGGCGGTTTCGGCTGACTCGATCGCGATCTCTTCAGCAGCGTGGTCTTCATCTGCATTTGGCTCAAAAGATGGCTGTCTCTCTTTACGCGGCTTGTGTTTAAAGCGGGGCTTTAACCCGTCGGCGCTCTCTCGCCACTCGGTTTGCACATCGGTGGTATGCTCTCCCTCAATCGCCACACTTTCCACCAGCCCTTCAATCCTGGCCACGCCACGCGCCAGCTCGGCGTCGGAGAAAGACTGATAGGTGCCGCGCAACAGTTTGGCAATGCGATCCCGGCTGAAGGCGCCGATGAGATCATCCGCAATATCCAGCTTTGTAACGGTGATGCGGTGGTGGCGGTTCAAGATGACGCCAATGCTGGGCAGCACATGGGCCAATTCCGCCTCCGCCAGATCCAAGATTCGCTCGCAAGAGGGCATTCCGGGCACAACCATCATGAGCTTTTCCAGGATCGACATTTCGCTTGCCACATCCTGTGGAGACGTTGCACCCTCATGGGGGGTTACGGTCAATTCCTGCTCCATTTTCTGCTGACGCTCTTCCCACACCAGTTTAGTTTCTTTCTGGACGACCATAATCGCGCGTACCAGTGCTTCGCGCAGTTTCACAGCGATCTGCGCGTAACGGTCATCACTGTGCTGCGCCAATTCCAGCAGCAGATCCGCATCGCCTTGCGCCGCCGCCAGCGGATCGTACCGATACCACAGATTCAATATAAAGCCAAAAGGAATGTCAAAACTAAAGAGACCGCCTACGACAAAATTGCGATCCTGATCGCGCACGTTTATCGTGCGCATGATCTGCTCATATTCAAATGCCTGGATCACCCAAACCGGACCGGGGCCAGCCACGCGCTGAAAGCGCCCCCACCGATAGATTATCAGCCGCTCTTCCTGCGGCACCGTGATGATTCTAATCTGCAAAGCCCAAATAATAAATAAGACGCCAGCCGCAATCACAACGATTGCCGCCAATATATAGAACATAGGCATCATCAGCTCACCTCACTTGCTCTAAAAGGGCTTATCCACCCCCACTCCCTACTCCTCTACTCCCCACTCCCCACCTGTCCCTGTAAGAACGTCCCCATGAGCGGGCTAAACCATTGGGGCAGGTTTGTATTGGTCAATAGCCCGCGGCGCTCAACTGGTAAATCACGCCCCAGTCGTCCTGGCTCTGCCGGCCCTGTGCCAGCGCCAGGGCCACCTGCTGCTCATGCCGGTGCAACCCGTGCAGGATGCGCGCACCTCTTTGTGCATATCGGGGTGATGCGCATAGTACCGTTCGGGCGCATCACGCGGGTAGCCTCCTGCAACCAGGCGTCGTAGAGCAGCCGCAGCAGCCGGGCGTGCCCGCCACACAGCGCCTCAATGGTGAGCAGCGCCGCGGTCCAAAGCATTGCCGTTCAGGAATTCAAGTGCAACAGCATCTGCCGCGCTTCATCAGGTTGTACAATTTGAGCGCGTAAACGTGATTTTTGAACAGATCGTAAAATTTGGAGCCGGTCTCCAAATGAAAGGCGCGCCCCAATTTGTGGGGCAGCTTTTAGTGAAGATAAGATAGCTCAGGCGGCCGCGGTGATTGCTGCGCAGCCGGTTGAACTGCTCCAACATGCTCAGCGGCCCCGTCCGCAAAGACACCGTCGAAGTCATCCAAAATAAACATGACCGGACGCTTGTATTGGCCGCAGACCAGATCCACCTGCTGCTGCAATTTGTTGAAGCGCGCACCTCTTCGGAAAGCGCAATGATTTTGGGCGCCGGCTCCTCGACCACCAGCTCGGCAGTCAAATTTGCCAGTTCCAACCACATCTGCTCCCACAGATTTTGAGGGGAACCATCCCACGTTTCGGCATTTATGCGGGGGAAAAGGACAGGCTCCGTTTCCGGATCGAGGTACTGGGGCTTATAGCCATAGGGGTCAACGCACAAAAAATTGGTGATGTTTGATTTGCCCGAACCGGCCAGCCCCACAAAACAGAGCGATTCACCGGTCAACGCGCTGCGGCAGATCAGCGATATTTCATCCTGCCGAAAGGTGGGTAAGTATCTCGGAATGGTCATAATTTTTGGGTCAAAACCGCGGCCAGCTTCAGCGCCCGCCAACGGCGCTCTGGCATGGCATGGGCCAAAAAGGCGACAAAAGCGCATCCAGCAGAATACCCCACAAATATTCGTGCATATCGCCAAATTTGGCAACTTCAAAGGCCAGCCTGCGGATATGGATGATGACGCAAAACGCCTTGTACAAAGCGGCATCCGGCTCAATTTCCACCGGACAAATCAACACCTGATCAGGCCGGGACTGGCTGACCAGCACGCGCACCAGTTCATCAAAAAGCGGCGGCGTGCTGCCATGGGCCCCGATCAAGCGCGTCAAAATATCGACTTCCAGCTCCACAAAATCGCGCAGAATGGGTCCCGGCCCGCAGCGTTCAAAGTCGATGACCCAGGCGTGTTCGTCATCCACAAAGAGATTGTCGCCGTGTAAATCGCCGTGCGTCACCGCCTGGCGGGCGCCCGCAATGGCGCTGGCCGCGGCGTTTTGCCCCACCCATGCCACCGGGTTGACGGGCAATTCCGCCAGCCGCGCATCCTCAGCCAGCGCGGCCAATTTAGGACGCAATTTTAATACGCCATCGTACGCATCAAACAACGTGGGGGCCAGCAGCGGTTGCGCGTCTTGATAATAGCGCTGCCAGGTTTGCCTAAAAAAGGTGTGCAACAGCGCGGCAATCTCGGCCGGCTCATCTTCCTGCGCGTAAAGGCGCTAAAGGTGGCCAGCCCGGCCTGCACGGCGCCCAGAAAGCTATAAACCGCACCGCCAATTTGCCAAAACAGACCGTGCGTCATGAGCTGGGCGTAAAACAGACCCGCCAGCCGCTGGTCAATAAAATCGTGATAGCGTCACCTCTTCCTCAATGCGCGTGGCCGAGGTCACGCGCAGCACCACCGGTTCCAGATCGTCGCGCGTGACTTTTAACACCAGCGAATCGATGCGCGCGGTCAGCCCGGAAGACGCTTCATCGCGGCTAATGGCGTCGATGACCAGCCGCCGCGCCTCTGGGAAAAGCCGGCACAGCAGATCGTCCACCATCGCCTGGCTCACCATGCCGGCATCGCCCAATGGCGTGCTTTGCAACCGCTGTAGCGGACGTTGCGAACGCCACTCAATTTGATGATGGCTGTGGCGCGCGCTCGATTTGGCAATCGCCTGCTGAATCGCCCGTTCCAGCATATCCGGCGGCTCGTTTTTGCCAATCACTTCCTCAATCTGCGCGTAGATGCGCTGGGCGGAACGCACAATATCGAGCGTCAAATAACCCGAGTAAAGAATGCAGCGGGCCGAGCGCAGCGACTCCAGCACCTCCAGACCGCTGCGGTCATCTTCATAATCGTCCATCAAGCGCACATCCACAATGGCCACATGCGGACGGAATGCAAAAGCGCTGGTGCGCGCCTGCTCTACAATATCGGCCGGCGCGGCATGGACGACTTGAACCTGCCAGCCCCACTGTTTCCCCATTTCGATTATGTCGGCGCCCACCCGTTCATCATTGTCCACCACGAGAATGCGCGCGCCCGCTTGTTCAGACATATGTTATGCGGCTCACCTTTCAGGTGGGTTCAGCAACGCCATAAACTCACCTGTATCTTCCTGCATCCGCGCCACGGGAATCGTAAAGCGAAAACAAGCGCCGGCGCCTGGCGCATTCTGTTCCAATTTGATTTCGCCCCCATGCAGTTCCACAATGTAGCTCACCAGCAGCAGACCGCGTCCTTCTGGGGATTCAATTTGCCCATTTTGCGCGACCGGCTGCTGGCGCCGCGGAATCGGCCCTTTAAAGAGCTGCTTGACAATATCTAGCGGCACGCCATTGCCGTCATCTTGCACCCACACATGCACCATTTCGCTGTCACCCGTGGTGCTCAGTTGCGTGCGCACTTGCAAATGCACGCGCAGTTGGCCCGGTCGCAGCGCTTTGGCCGCGTTGCGCACCAAGTGGTGCAGAAGCTGCCGCACCCACTTTTCATGCATCTTCACGCGCACATCCGGGCAAGCCAACTGCAGGTCTAGGTCCACATGCTGATAGCGCCCGACCAGGTTGCGGGCGGCGCTCCCGATCACAGGGTCGATCAGCGGCGGGTTGCGCAGCGCCAGCGTAATGCCGCCTTCACCGGCTTCACTCAACGGCTCCGGCATCGCCAATGACTCAGCATAGCCATCAATCTCCCGCAGCTTCTGCGTGACATCGGCGGGCAAATCGGCGCGCTGGCGCAGAAAATAGAGCCCACGGCGAATGGCCCCCACCTCGTTGTTGACATCGTGGACAATGTCGGCGCCCCACGCCCCCATCAGCGCCACGGCATTGGTGCGCTGAAGCAGCTCAGACTGGCGGGCGTTTTCCCACACCTCGACCGCCAAATTGGCCAAGCTAATCAGCAGCCGCCGGTCTTTGTGATCCAGCCCTTCAATGGCGGCATGTTCCACATTGAGCACGCCCAGCGCCTCGCCCTCGTCGCGCCCGCCGCGCCGCAGCACCACGGCCAATTCCGACCCCATCCCCTCAATACCGGGTCGATAATCGGGGTCCAGCGCCACATCCTGCACCAGTTCATAGCGGTTGGCGCGCACGGCGCGGGCGGTAATGCTAGGCGCGTCGAGCGCAATGGAGCCCAGCTCTTTTTGCAGCCGTTCCAGCGCATCGGTCGGCCAGGAGGCGATCAGATTGAGCTTGCCATCTTCGATAATTTGGATGCCGCCAATAGATGATTCGGTCACCATGACGGCCTGTTGCAGAATAGTCTCCAGCACGACTTGTGTGTCCACACCGGCCCCAGCAATGGTTTGAATGGCCCGAAAGAGCCCTTCAAAACGATCCAGTTCTTCCTGCTGGGAATCATACAGTTTGGCGTTATCAAGCGCAATGGCCGCCTGCGATGCAATGGTCTCCAGCATGGCCAGATGGCGCTCGCTAAACTTGTTGTCCTCTTCAAAATGGCGCAACCCAATCACGCCCACCAGCTTGCCCTGATGCTGCATGGGTACGCCCAGCCAGCTGCGCGAGCGCGTGGGCGTCTTTTCCACGTCATCCTGATGGGCCACCCAGGCCGCCATCTCCGCCGCGCTGCCAAAGAGCAGCGGTTGGCGATGCATGATCAGCCAATCGGTCAAATCTCGGCGCGCGCCCACGGGACGCTCGGCATAGGCCGGGTCATAGCCCATCTGCTCGGCAAAAAGACGCTGCCCCCGTTCATAGACCAGCGGACAGGAGACGGTGTCTGTCTCTTCATCGTAGAGCGCCAGATACATATAGCTAGTGTCCATGCCCACCCCGCGCATGGCCTTTTCGGTTTCTTCATAAATATTGGTGATCTCTTTTTCAAAGCGGTCCAGCGTGCTGATCTGGCGCTGAAAGGTGCTGACCGCCTCCAGCTCGGCAATACGCTGCGTCAACTCGGCATTGAAAGAGCGCGCTTCGGCCAAAGCGTTGCCCAGTTTCTGGGCGTTCTCCACCACGGTGGCCATGTAGTCGGCCAGCGCCGTCAGCATTTCTTGATGGCTTTCATCAAACATGGCTGGCCGTGCGTAGCCGCGCAGACCAATCACGCCGATCAGCTTGTCCCCCCGGCGCATGGGCGCGGCCATAAAACAGCGCAGATTTTGGCGAAAGACGCTGTGAATCTGCTCGCGCGCATACCAGGCGTCAAAGTCGTCCACTTTGATCAGATCGCTGTTGTGGCGAATCAGCCAGTCGATTATGCCGGCCTGCTCGCCCAAACGCCGCGGCGCATGAATGTGGCCGGGCTGGCGCTCCGCATCGGGAATGCGCCGGCCCTGTTCGTACACTTCATGCAGCGTAATCAGCTCGGCGGTTTCGTCATAAGTGGCAATAAAGAAGCCGCTAGTATCGATGCCCAATTCCTGCAATTCGAGCTGAATCTGCCGCGCTTGGGCGTCAATGGGCAGCGCGTCCACAATGCGCGACTGAAACTGGTTGATGCGTTGGCGAAACTGAAGCTGGCGCTCCTCCTCGCTGTGGCGCTGGGCATTGGCCAAAATGACGGCAATGTGGTTGGCCACCACCTCCAAAAACTGCCGGTCATATTCGGTGAAGACGCGGCTCTCATCATAGCTGCGCAACCCGACGGCGCCCACGATCTGACCGTGGCGATGCATGGGGGCCACCACGCCGGAGATCACATCTTCGCGCTGCGAATGGGCAATGCTCAGGCTATGACGAGAGCGTCGGAAGTCGCGCGCCAGCAAAGAGCTACGCCGAAAGAGCACCCATTCCACCAGCCCGCGCACCTCGCCCAGCCGCCGCGGGCCATAGACCTGACCGGGCGTCTTGCGCAGGTCATCATCATCGATCAGCACGCCCTTCTCGCGCACATAGGGAAAGTGAATCCACTGCTGCGGTGCATCATAGAGCGCCACAAAAAGGCCGCTCACATCGTAGCCCAACGCGGCCAGCTCTTGCCATATCTGTTGGAACTGCTCGGCCAGCGTGCGCATTTCGCTGATTTGCTGCTGAAAGCTAATGACCGCGTTGAGCAGCTTGGAGCTGCGCAGCGCCACCGCTGCGTGGGCCGCCAATTCATCGATAAAACGCAAATCCTCGCTATCAAAACTATCTTTGGCATCGCCCGCCACATAGAGCGTACCCCAAATTTCCCCGCGCGCCAGCAGCGGGGCGCAATAGGCCGCGCGGGTCTCCTCATCCCATTCTTTATAGTGCAGATAGAGCGGCTCCGCAGCCAGGTCGGGCGCGTAACGGGGCTGGCGCGTGGTAAAAACGTGGCTGTTGATGCTGACCGTATCCAGCTCCAGCGTAATTTCGGAGCCGGGGTTGGCCTTGCCCGTCCCCACGGCAATCCCCATAGTCTCCAGCAGCCGGTGGCTGCGATTGGCGGCAAAGACCACGGCATAGGCAGCGTCGGTCAATTCGACGACCTGGCGGGCAATCTCGTGGGAAACCTGGTTGGGGTCCATGTTGGCAGCGGCGCTGCTGATGGCGCGCAGCGCGGCCTGCTCGCGCAATTGGCGGCGATAGACCCAGGCGTTTTGCACCGCGATGGCCGCCTGCACGGCAAAGATGCGGATGGCGCTTTTCTCTTCATCGCTAAAGTTGTGCTGCACGGGCAAATAGACAAAGAGGGCGCCCACAATGGTCTCCTGCCCCGCTTTGCCCACCAATAGCGGCAGGTGCGCCAGCGCGCGAATGCTGTATTCATCCAATAGCGCCGGACGCAGCACCGGCACGCCTGGCGGCCAGTTCATCACATCCTCAATAAAGAGCGGCTCTTTGGTTTTGGTCACGTAGCTGGTGGTGCCATCGGCGCGGGGAGGGTGTTCGCGGAAGAATTTGGTCATGGGGCCGATGGCTTCGCCAACGGCAAAGCTATTGGTGCGGGCCGTAAAAATGGAAATAGAAGCCGAAATCGCCAGGTCGGGCAAGACCTCGCGATCCAATTGCTCTAAGATTTCGATCAGCGTCGACCGCAGCGTCGTCGCCGGGTTTTGATCAGACCAGGTCGCCAGCAGCTGTTGGCTCACCTTTTGCAGGTACAGCTCGTGGCGCCCGTTCGGGGGAAGCGCATGCATGAGCGGTCTCCTTGGGTGTGTGCAATGTTGGGTTGTTTTGCTCTACTTGATGCGCAGGTCGGGTGTATTGGATTGGGTGTTTTTATTATAGCAGATAATTGTAGATTTGCGTCTACATTATTCCTATCGATAATCTATCATGCATTATCCTCCACAAAGCGCGTGCTAATCGTCCGATTGATCTCGCGCAATGCGGGGTATAGCTTCAAATAGACCTCTTGAAAACGCGCGGCATAAATTTCATGCAGGTGCGCAGCCGGCTCGATCACATCCGTCTCAAATTGCACCTGGTCGGCGGCGTCTTCAAAACTGGCGTATACACCGGCGCCAATGCCGGCCAGCATGGCGGCGCCCAGGCAGGTGGCTTCGTTGATCTTGGGCAGCAGCAGCGGCCGGTTGACCAGCGCGGCTTTGATCTGCAAGAGCAGCCGGTTGCGGGCGCCGCCGCCGGTCACGATTAGCCGGCCGGGCGTAAGGCCAAACGTTTTCACAATTGACTCGTAGGCAAAATGATACTCGTAGGCCACTCCCTCAATGGCGGCGCGCGCCAGATGCCCCGGCCCGGCATCGCTGGAAAGCCCCACAAACGCGCCGCGCGAATGGCTGTCGATAATCGGCGGGTTGGCCATGCGCAGGTGCGAAAGGAAAGTGACGCCATCGCTGCCGGGCGGCACGGCATTGGCCAATTCAATCAGCTTGTCAAACGACTGGTCCGGCGCATAGGCCAGCAGCAGCCGCCGCACCCAATCGATACAGCCGCCGGCAAAATAGAGTCCGCTCATGGCGTAATAGCGATCCGCCCGCGTGTGCACCCCCTGCCCCACGCCCGACGCCATCGTCTGCGCGTTGTGGACCGGCTGTTCGGTGGCAATAAAGAGCCCTTCGGCCGTCCCCATGGAGTCGAACACATCGCCCGGCTCGGTGATGCCCAGCGCCAACGCACCGCAAATGTGATCGTGGCCGCCGCTCACCACCGGCAGCCCTACGGGCAGCCCGGTCTGCGCGGCGGCCTCCGCATGAACTGTTCCCACCTGCACGCCGCTGGGAACCAGTTCACCCAGCAGATCGGCGGAAAGCCCCAGTGCATTGAGTAGACGAGTTGACCAGCGCCGTTCTTTCAAATCCAGCACCAACATGCGCGAGGCCAGCGACATATCTGTACACTGCGCGCCCGACAGCCGATACGCGCCATAATCGGCCATGTTGAGCCAGCGCACGGTGCGCGCAAAGGCATCGGGCTGGTTTTGGCGAATCCAGAGCAATTTGGTAATGCCAAAAATCGGATTCAGCGGCAGACCGGTGATCTGCGCCGTTTCTGCGGCGCCAATGGCCTCGCGCCACCATTCAACTTGCGGCGCCGTGCGCCGATCATACCAGGCAATGGCCGGGAAAGTGTGCCGGCCCTGCGCATCCAGCGGGATGGCCGCTTCGCCCATGCTCGTAAACGCAATGGCGGCCGGTTGCGCCAAATCGCCCAATTTGTGACATAATGGGCGCAGCACGGCAGATGGCGTCCCAGATTTCCTCCGGCTCAAAAAGGCGCGGTCCGCCCCGGATAGTGTGTAATGGTGGGCGTGCTTTCAATCAGCAATTCCGCGCCATCCAGACCAAACGCGACAGCCTTGATGTTGCTAGTGCCTATGTCGACGCCGATGAGGCATTGGGGCAGCATATTGGAGTCTCCGGATGAAGGGGGCGGGTGGCGAGTAGCGGGTAGCGGGTGTTCGTTGAGCATCATACATGGCGGCAAGCCGCTTTTTCGGTTAACATAAAATGGATACTTGCCGCGCAGTGGGTATCTATGCCAGTACCCGCCACCCGCAACAAGTTTTCCCCACATTATCAGATTCACAAATTCACGTCAAACACTCACGAGCCTCTTAACCAGGAATCTACCATGAACATGCAAGTTTCATTTCTTGGCCGCACGTTGCCCACGCCGCTCGTATTGGCCAGCGGCATTTGGGGGACAACGGTGAGCTTGTTGACGCGGGCGGCGCAATCCGGCTGCGGGGCGGTGACGGCCAAAAGCTGCGGGCCAACGCCGCGCGCTGGCCACGTCAATCCATCGTGCGTGGATTGGGGCGGCGGGCTCATCAACGCCATTGGGCTGGCCAATCCCGGCGCCGCTGCGGAAGTGGAACTATTGGCCAAAGCCAAAACCGAGCTGGCGCCATTGGGCGTGCCGTTGATTGCCAGCATATTTGCGGGTACGTACGAAGAGTTCGGACAGGTGGCGGCCACGGTGGCGCAGGCGGCGCCCGACTTCCTCGAAGTCAACATTTCATGCCCCAACGTGGGCAGCGAGTTTGGCGAACCCTTTGCGGGCCACCCTGAAAGCGCCGCCGGGGTGACGCAGCAGGTCAAACAGGCGCTGCGCCACACCGACATCCCCGTCATCATCAAGCTGGCGCCCAATGTGCCGAGCATTGCACGCATTGCGCGCGCCGTGGTAGAGGCTGGCGCGGATGCGCTCTGCGTCATCAACACCATGCCCGGCATGGTTATCGACCTGGAGAGCGGTCAGCCTATTTTGGCCAATCGCAGCGGCGGCTTGAGCGGCCCCGCCATCAAGCCCATTGCTATCAAGTGCGTCTATGATGTGCGTAAGGCATGCCCGGAAACGCCCATTATTGGCACCGGCGGCGTCACCAGCGGCGCCGATGCAGTCGAGATGATCATGGCGGGGGCAGATGTGGTGGGCGTGGGCAGCGCCATCTATTATGGGGGCGCCCACGCCATTCAGCAGATCGTAAATGAAATGACTGCTTGGACTAATACACATGGTGTAAGCCAATGGAAAGATGTGCGCGGCCTGGCCCATCGTGAGCCACAATATGTGGAAAAACCGTCACCTCCTCCAGTTCCAATTGCCCATTAAGGTATGTGGCACTTAACTATGCCGTAATTCTCGGCATTCTCTTCACAAGCTTTTTATGGAGTTTTTTAGAAATACGCCCCTATTTCGCCCCTTTTGGCAATTATCCTTAATTCACGTGTTAAGTAATTTGCCGGGTGTCTAGTACTATGGTACTATATAAAAAGCTGATTTTACGTAGTATTCTACATTCAGCTTCGCTCTCTTCCCCGTTGCTTACATAGAATTTAACATACTAAGTTATAACCATCCTCCGTTTTATCGTTTTAACCTTCAGTTTTGAGAGGAGTTACCATGTTGTTCTTCCTTGGAATGGTATATGTTATTGGCGGCATTATTTGTTCAATTATAGTCATTGCGGCCTGCGTTGTACACAGCCGGTCCTCTCATAACGCGCCAAAGATGTCCACTGCACACATGCGTTATCAACCGGCGAGCGTTTCCGAACGCAGACATTCGGAACGGCGCAACGCCCCAGATGCAGATGAGACGTTTGTGGGGCATCCAGCCTAGGACATGACGGCATAAATAAGCCAAGGGTTCGAGAAACCGGCAAAAACTCGGTTTCTAAGTCGCACCTAATCTATGGGTCTATTTGAGCCGCAGTCTACTAGCGCTTCTAACGACAGACTTGTCGCGGCTTAGGACTTACAAACTGAATATACATAGGCTTTCTGAAGCTCATCGCGCAAACGCGCCGAGAGCAGATTCAGAGAGCCTTTTTTTATGGGTTAGTGTGGTAAAATAGTGTGACACTGATATTAGCACTCTGCCAATCCACCAGAACTGCATTAATATGGCCACATTATTATCAGAAGCCGACGCTGCATTACCGGAAGCCTACACAGATATGAACCGGTCCAACTTTGTTCCCCTTTCCGAATTGATCTGCGATCACAACGATGCCGCCGCCGGTTTTGAGCTGCTCGACACCTTTGCACGCTTTCATCAAAAAGATGACGTTTTCCGCCGCTCCTGGTGGGATGAACGCATTCGCAGCGAAAAGGCGCAGCTCTTTTACGCCACCTATCGCGAGCCGCTCAAAAGCTGGCGCAAGGCCGAGGGTTTTACGCAAAAAGATTACGCGCTGCGCAACGCCGCCTGGCACGTGAGCGACATCTTCACCGAACTCAAGGAAGAGCAGGACCGGCGCGAGGGCTTTTCTGACGAATTTTCGCTCTACCGCGACGTGTCTCAAAACCGGCTCGATGTGGGGACGCCCGCCGAGGCGGCTGCGGAAATTAAGCGCGTGGCCAAGGGCTTCGGCGCCGATCTGGTGGGCGTCACCGGCTATGATGCGCGCTGGATGTATGTGCAAAAGTTCAGCGACATGAGCCAGCGCGCCAAGCCGCAGGAGATTCCCGAGGGGCTGACCAACGTCATCGTCACCGCCCAATCCATGGACTACGACCTGATCCGCACGGTGCCCTCAGCGCTGAGCGGCGCCGCCACCGGTCTGGGCTATTCACACGATGCACTGGTGGTGCTCTCCATTGCCCAATACATTCGCAACTTGGGCTACAACGCCATTGCCAGCATGAACGACACCGCGCTGGCCATTCCGCTGGCCATCAAAGCCGGGCTGGGTGAATACGGGCGATTGGGGCTGCTGATCACCAAAGAGTTTGGCCCGCGCGTGCGGCTGGGCAAAATTTTCACCGACATGCCGCTGGCCCACGATGCGCCCATCCACTTTGGCGTGCGCGAATTTTGCGCAAGCTGCCGCCGCTGCGCCAATAGCTGTCCGGTCAAAGCCATTCCAGCGGGAGCGCCCTCGGCGGAAGTCTACAATCAGTCCAACATTCAGGGCGTGCGCAAATGGTCGGTGGATGGCGAAAAGTGCTTTGGCTACTGGGCCGCCCAAAACTCCGACTGCTCCATCTGCATCCGCGTCTGCCCCTATAACAAAGACTACACCAAATGGTGGAACCGGCTGGGCCGCACGCTGGCCGGCACCCGTCTGCGCCACTTCATGTTAGCGCTGGACGCCCGCATGGGCTTTGGCCAACGCATGAAGCCCCAATCCTGGTGGACCGGCGAACGCGAACAGTTGCGCCAGCGCGTGCGCACGTTGATTATGAGCTTTATGAAATCGGGGAAGTAGGGAGTAGGGAGTAGGGAGGAAGCACTCGCCTAATCCCTACTTCCCAATCCCTACTCCCAATCCCCTTCCCTAACCAGAAAGGAACCCATCCATGCCACTTTACGGCGGAATTGAAGCGGGCGGCACCAAGTTTGTGTGCGCCGTGGGCTCAGGTCCCGATGATATGCGGGCCGAAATTCGCTTCCCCACCACCCAATCGCCCCAAGACGCCATCGGGCAGGCCATTAATTTTTTTCGACAACAGCAGGCGCAAGCGCCGCTATCCGCCATTGGCATTGCCTCCTTTGGCCCGGTGGATCCCGAACCCAATTCGCCCACGTGGGGCTACGTCACCACCACACCCAAGCCGGGCTGGGCGCACACCAACCTGGCCGGCGCCGTGCGCGATGCGCTCAATCTGCCCGTGGGCTTCGACACCGACGTTAACGGCGCGGCTTTGGGTGAACACCGCTGGGGCGCGGCGCAGGGGCTGGATACTTTTGTGTATCTCACGGTGGGTACGGGATTGGGCGGCGGCGGCATGGTCAACGGCAAGCTGCTGCACGGCATGATGCACCCCGAAATGGGCCACATGCTGGTCCCCCACGATTGGGAAGCCGACCCGTATGGCGGCTATTGTCCTTATCACGGCGACTGCTGGGAGGGGTTGGCGGCCGGTCCGGCGCTGCACGGGCGCTGGCAAGTGGACCCAACCACGCTGCCGCCCGATCATCCGGCCTGGCGCCTGGAGGCGCACTATCTGGCGCTGGGACTCATGAACATTATCACCACGCTTTCGCCGCAGCGCATCATCATGGGCGGCGGCGTCATGGATCAAGCGCAGCTATTTCCGCTGATGCGCACAGAGGTGCAGACGCTGCTCAACAGCTATATTCAGATGCCGCAGATTATGCAGGAATTGGACCGCTATATTGTGCCGCCGGCGCTGGGTGGGCGCGCCGGAGTTTTAGGGGCGATTGCGCTGGCGCAGGATGCTGGGGGCAATTAATGACCTTTGGATATGTTATAATTGGGTCATTGCAATATTCATCTGCTTTACAAGCTGAATATCAGGAGAAATGGAATGGCACTGGCTCTAAGTGAACAAACAATTCGTGAAATCGAGATGCTTGCTGAGATACATGCGATTGATGGCTCTGCACTGGCCGAAAAAGCTCTGCGTAAATTTGTGCATGAAGAAAAAAAGCAGATCCCTTATCAGGAAGTGGAAGCTTTTCGCGCCATGCACCAGTTTCTCTGGGCTACCCGTCCCAATCAATTTGCCGCTATCCACAATGGCAAGTTCATTGACCACGATGTGGATCAACTTACTCTGTACCGAAGAGTGGCGGCAAAATTCCCAAATCAGCCTATTCTGATCCGTCAGATCCTTCCTCAAGCGGACAAAGACAGAATTATTTTATGACCAAATTGTCTACTGTAGGGAAAGTCTCTAGCCATTGGAGATCCGTTCAATTTCTATTCAATCTTGGCGAACGAAGCCGAAATGGGGGACGAGGCGTTTGGCGAACTTGCCGGATCAGGACAACATCCTGTGGATATACTCGCGCAACGCGCGCACGCAGCAGCGCTTTGTCAGAATCATAATCGACAACTTTGCCTTGATGGATGGCAACATATTGGCCCAGATGCTTTGCGATTAACTCCGTTTTCATCTCTTCAAAGGCGGCGATTTCTTTATCCATCAACTGTGTATTTGGATCTTGATAGAAGGGGGAATAATCGCGGTTGGCCTCTCTATCCAAATCCGTAAGGCTCAAATCATGTACGCCATTTACAGCTTCTGGCGGATCGTCACAGGAAGCGCTCTCTACATACGGAAGAGCCGATACCAGAGCCAACAATTCATCAATCTTATCGTCATCGTTTAGCGTGATTGTAATCGTGTTCATTGCGTACGCCTATTCCAACCCATGAATAACTTGACCACTCCCATTCATTACCCGCTCTGATTATACCACAACTCTCGAATAGATAATCGGCAACTTTCAAACTTTTCTCAACTTCACAGAACTGCGATTCCATTTTAGCTAATCCAGAAAAATAAATGTTCAGATTATGGAGGTTTTCTGGATTAGCTTGAAGGTTTTCCGGTATATTTAATTTTTTGGAAAAACCTTACGCGAACTCGCAGCGGAAAGACCTTCCCCATGTCCAACCTTTATAACGTTCAAATCCACTACAACGTCCGCATCCCCACGCGCGACGGCCTGGAACTCTCCGCCAATCTCTTTATGCCCGTGGCGCGCCAGCCCAACGAAACCTTCCCCGCCGTGCTGGAAATGATCCCCTATCGCAAAGACGGCTGGCGCTATATTACCGACCACCGGCTCATGACTTACCTGGCGGAACGGGGCTACGTGGGCTGCCGGTTGGATATTCGCGGCACCGGCAGCAGCCAGGGCATTGCGTGGGATGAATACACAATTGAAGAGACGCAGGATGGCTATGATACGGTCGAGTGGCTGGCGGCGCAGGCATGGTGCAATGGCCGCGTGGGCATGTGGGGCATCAGCTATGGCGGCTTTACGTCGATCCAGGTGGCCATGCTGCAACCGCCCAGCCTCAAGGCCATTGCGCCCGTTTACGCCACCGATGATCGCTACACCGATGACGTTCACTACATTGGCGGCTGCAAAACCGCCAGCGAATTGGCTCAATACGCCGTGAGCCAGGTGGGCATGAACGCGCTGCCGCCCAACACAGAGTATGCGGGCGCCGACTGGTCGCAACAGTGGCGCGCGCGGCTGGAACAGACACCGCCCTGGTTGCTCACCTGGCTGCGACAGCCACATGACGGCCCCTACTGGCGCAACGGCTCGCTGGCGCCCGGCTATGAACGCATCCAGTGCGCCATGCTGCTCATCGGTGGCTGGCATGACGGCTACACCAACCCGGTGCTGCGCATGATGGAACGCGGCACGGCGCCGCGCAAGGCCATCATCGGCAACTGGGTGCATCAGCTTCCCGACTATGGCTATCCCGGCCCAACGCTCGACTGGCTACGCGAACTGGTCCGCTTTTTTGATTATTGGCTCAAAGGGGAACAGAATAACGTTATGGACGAACCGGCTTTGACCTGGTTCCGTCGTGAATATACCGAGCCGGAGCCGTTTCCCGACCGGCTCAACGGTGGCTGGCAAAGCGAAACAAGTTATCCGCCACTGGATCGGGGGGAGCAAACTTTCTTTTTGGGTGCAAATACATTACGGCCCACCCCGCCAGATGATGCCGCCGATGAATATATTCACCGGCCCACGCTGGGCGGGCGCGGCAGTCTCTGCTATGGCGGCGGCGCCCCGCCCAACGGCCTCAGCCGCGACCTGCGCCCCGACGAGGCGTTGAGCCTGACCTACACCAGCGTCCCGCTCACCGAGCCGCTCGACGTACTGGGCTTTCCGCAGGTGGTGCTCTACGTGCGGAGCAGCGCGCCGGTGGCCCACGCCGTGGTGCGCCTGACCGATGTGGCGCCCGATGGCGTCTCCAGCCAGGTGAGTATTGGCATTCTCAATCTGACCCACCGCCACGGCCACGCCGACCCACGGCCGTTGACGCCCGGCGAAATTTACGAAATCCCCATCACGCTCAAAGCCACCGGCTATCGCTTTCTGCCCGGTCACCGCATCCGCATCAGCATCGCCAGCGCCTATTGGCCGGTGATCTGGCCCGCGCCCTATGCAGCAACCTACCATTTGCACCGCGGCGACGCCACGCCATCGCGGCTGGTTTTGCCGGTTCTGCCCGCGGAGCGACCGGTTGTGGAGCCGCCTGCGTTCAAAACATCGCCGCCGCGCCTGATCGATGTGGGCGAATATCTATACGAACCACCGGTCTGGCAGATCATCGAAGATGTGATCAAGCAGTCGGTCACGGTCAAACTGTATGGCGGCGACAGGGTATTTTTGCCCAATGGCGTCACCCTCTTCAATTCGGAAAAATTGGAAATGACGGCTTATCACCAAGAGCCGGCCTACGCCCGCATGTATAACGAGGTGGTCTACAAGCTGCGCAACCACGGCTATCAGACCGAAATCCGCGCCACTGGCTCCATCCACAGCACGGTGGACGCGTTTCACATCGACATTCAGCTCATGGTGCATCTCAACGGCAACCGCTTTTTTGAAAAGAGCTGGCTGGAAAGCATTCCGCGCCAGCTCTTGTAAACTTACTATGCTAACCTCGTAGGTCACTCTTGCAGAGTGACATCTTTCATATTGAGCAAGCGCTTCAATCTGGCCACCCTTGTCACACAACATGTGTGACCTACGAGGTTACGTTGTCGGCTAGCGCGTGACAATGGGCAGGAAGAACTTTGGATTTTCATTCACCACGGGCGCTTGCGCCACGATGATAGTACCGGTGTGGATGGGCTGCAGCGCATCGCCGTAGCTATAGACCGCCTCATCATCCAATTGCACTTTGAAGCCGGCGCCGCTGGTGAGGACGCCGCTCTGCCACGCACCGCCATCCGCCGTGTGATCGGCCAGGTCCATGTTGACAAATTCAACCACGCTGCCCGGCGCCACGCTGAGCACCGCCGGCTCGAAGCCGTTTTCGGTAATCTGCACAACATAATCAGCCGCCGCCGCAATCTGCGGGCTCAGGCTCACTTCGCCGCTAAGCAGCCCGCCCGTGCTGGACACATCGTCGCTCAAATAGGGCTGGTAACCGTCGGCCGCCACCGCTAGACGATAAGTTCCGGCGGGCGGGGCAAAGATAACGAAGCCATCGCTGCCCGTGGTTTGCGGATTGGGCTGGCCATAATCAGCGCCGCGCCACGCTTCATACAGCGCGTCGAACGCCTCCAGCAGGGTAGCCGCGGCATTGGCCACAGCGTGTCCCGCCGCGTTACGAACGAGTAGACCAGTTCCACTTTCCACATTTCCCGCAAATGTATCGGCAGAATCGGCCGAAACTGCCACAATCTCCAGCGGCAGCACAGCATCCATTGAGGCCGCTTGCACATCGGCTGCCTGGGCTGCCCCCGGCACGGTGATCTTTGCGCTCCACGGGCCGCACTGGTCGCTGCCCTGGGGCTGGCACGTATCGTCAGCTTGGGTGGCGTCTACAGTGGTGTCACCGATCTTGAACTGTACGGCGGGCAGCAAGAGACCAGGGCAGGAATAGGCGTAGGCCGTATAGTCGCCCGGCGGCAGCATTAAATCTTGGATCTCAAAGTTGCCCAATTTGTTGGTGGTAGGTATTGGGAAACTACGCCCGTTGGCATTCTCCATGCGGAACGTCATGGGGTCGAGCAGCAGCGAATGATCTACCAGCAGATAGAGCGACGAACCGGCGCTATTGGCCATTGCCGCCGCATTGGACGAAGCGGCGCTGACGAATCCCCCGCCGCGACCCACCGACACTTTGTAGCGACCATTGGGCAGCGCTTGATCCAACGTCCAGCGGCCAAAGACATCGGCCTGCACCGTTTCAGTCAGCGAACCAGTGCAGAATGTCGATAGGCCGCTGCCACATTGGGCGCCCAACGATTGGAACGTGACAACCAGTTGCGATTCCGGCGCCGCGCGGCCGGCAAATTGCACACTATCCTGGCAGGTCATGCCGCCGTTGCGCAGCAGATTGTCGCCTTTGCTTTTGACGCCAATCAGCGGGCCAACCGTTAACCCGGCGACGCGGGCCGTGGCCTGGTTGTTGGCGGGGTTCACATCACCATCCAAAGTGACGTTGACGCTGGCATCATAGCTTTCCAGCGGGGCAAGCACATTAGCCGCCATGGTGCAGGTCAGGCAGCCAGTCCACCCCAACGTGATTTTGCCAAAACTGCCGGGGCGCAGGTTGGGCAATCCAAACTGAATCTTGTCGGGCAGCTGCGTAATGCCGGTATTGGCAATATCGGGCGCCCGCAGCAGCTCTATTTGGCCGGTACGCAGCTTCTCGGGAATCTGGAACTCAAGCAAAGCGCCGTTGGCGTCGCTTGTGCCATTGTTGGCGTAGTCAATCTCAAACCGCACGCGGAAATCGACCACCAGGGAATCAACCTGCGCCGCGCTCACGTTGGCCGTATCGCGGTATTCTTCGGCAGCACTGCCGCGCACCTGTACATCCATATCAGGACCGGCGGCGGCATCGCCAGCCGGGCGCATAAGAAAATCCTCGGTCTCGCCGGTGCGGAAGGGGCGCGCATAGCCGCGGCCGTCGCCATAGCTCAGCGAACCGCTGCTCAACGGTTTATTGGAGACGCGCTCGCTCAGCGTCAAGCGCACCCAAGCTGGGTCGCTGACCGGGGCCAGGTTGTTGACGATGACGCCGGTGGGGACGCTGATGGTGTGCAGACCGGCGCCCAGCGCGGCCACATCAATTTCGTGGTCGATAATCAGATGCTCAACCGCGGTTGGGGACGCTCCCTGGGCGTCTTGACAGGTGAAAGCGTCCGCCCAATCGCCGTCGCGATTCATGTCCAGCCAGCCGTTGAGATAGCCTTTGCCATCGTGCTGCTGAAACCAATTGACCGCAGCGGGGCTGATAAAGACGCGCACGGGGACGATGGCCTTTTGGCAGTGTTGCAGCGTCCAGGCTGACGGGTTGGCGCCGTCATCGCCGCGGTCGTTGTCGGCGTTGTTGGCGGCGGGCAGAATATTATTGAGCGGGTCTTGATCGGGGCCAATATCGGCTTCGGCCTCCAGGCTGACGCGGCGGCCCAGGTGGAAGAATTGGGGATAGACGTGGCGCGGCCCCTGTTCGGCGCCGGTGGCCGGATCGAAAACGGTGGGGAATTGGGCGGGCGTGCCGGGATAGGCGGTCATGGCCGCACCGGCGTGATTGGTGCTGTCCGGCGCGTCGCCCAGATCGTTGGGGCGCAGGCGAATTTGCGCCTTATGCAGCGCTGCCAGGGTCGGGTTCTGTTCCGGATCCGGGCAGGCGTTGTCATCGCCGCCGCTCAGGCAATAGGTCAAATCGGCTTCAAAAGCTGCTCGCCCTCTTCGCCTGGCTCGGCCACGGGTGGCGAGCCGTACGGGCCGGTCAATGGTCACCGCTGCGCCGGGTTCCAGCAGATAGGGCTGAAAAATGGTGTCGCCCGCCATGTTCAGTTCGGCCGCCACGACGTTGGCCGCCACGGTGCAGGTCAGGCAGCCCGTCCATGATGTCGTGGTCTCCGTGCCGAGAATCACCGTGCCGGAACCGGTGTTGCGCAAGGTAAAGCGCAGGATTGATCGGATGCCCGGCACATGAAACGAATTGCTGAAGGCAGCGGAGTCGATGGCGGCCGCTTGCGCCTCGTCTTCGCCATAAATTACCTCTTCACTCACTTCAATATCCTGAATCGAAACATCCGGGCAGATGACCGGCACGCTGACGCTGCCGGTCACGTCCACGCCGTCGGGGCGGCGCGCCGAGACATCCAGCGTCAGCGTCTGGTCGGCGCCATAGCACTGCTGCACGCGCATGGTTAGGGTGGCGATCAGCTCAGCCTCGGGGCGCATTTTGCCCAGCCAGCCCCAGGTGCGCCCGCCGCCGCACTTGCAGCGGGGTGACCGTTTGCGACACGGTTTCGCTCACCGTGGGCCGCTAACGGGGCGCACGCCGGCCGGAACCTGCTGGGTAAAGAAGGTATCAATGACCTGCGCCCCGCCCGTATAGTTCAGGCTGATGCGCTGGGTGAAAATATCGCCGGGCTGGAGGGACGGCGGATTACCATCTAATTCGATGCCAACCGTGAGCTAGTGGGCCGGTTTGGGCATAGATAGCGGCATCTTGACCGAAAGCTGCAACGAGCATGGTCAGGGCCAAAGCCAACATCAGCGCGGCCGCGCTGATAGCGCCAAGACGGCCAACGCGGCAGAGGACGCCAGTCACGCTGGCGCGGTGCAAACTATAACGATTCAACATGAACATCCTTTCGTACTGGTGTTTTTTGGTCGCGATGAGGGAGTGCAATGAATGGATAGGTTGAATATTCCGCAGCTCGCGGGGTGACGAGCTGCGGAGAACGGGGGATGTGTCCAGTATACACGTGGGTTGAAACACTTACTGGCAATCCGAATGCGCAATCGCCTCAAATTGCCTCATTATTTTATCACAAGCGCGTTATGTTTAGTGAATGGCCGATAGTGGTTGGCCAACATCCCCAACCACCATTAACTATCTCGACTGTGATATAATAGATCACCGTCAAATTTTGTGATGAGGAGGATGAGATGCCCAAGCCGATCCAAGCCACCAGCTACACCTTTCGCAACATTATTGAAGGGGTTTCTCTATGTGGACAAAACCCAGTACCTCTACGAATTGGTGCGGTATCCGTCCGGTACATACTTTGTGTCGCGCCCGCGCCGCTTTGGCAAGAGCTTGATGATTTCCACATTGGAGGAGATTTTTCGGGGAGCAAAGAACTTTTTCAAGGGCTGTGGATTTACGATAGCGATTATCAGTGGGAACCATATCCAGTAATCCATATTGATTTTGGTTTGAGTAACATTACGACTGCGGAACAATTACAAACAGGCATTCAGGAATTGCTCGAAGAAATAGCTGCCACATATGGGATCACATTAACAGGCGACGAGTTTCAAAATTCCTTGCGTAACTTAGTGTACCAACTAGCCGAAGCGCATGGCGGCAAAGTCGTACTCCTCATCGACGAATATGACCGGCCTATAGTGGATAATCTTTCCGATATTGAGGAAGCCAAGCAGATTCGCGATGTGCTACGCGCGCTTTATGGGGTGGTCAAAGCGCTGGATCGCTATTGGCGCTTTGTCTTCATTACGGGGATCAGCAAGTTTAGCCGCGTGGGCGTCTTTTCGACCATGAATAACCTGGATGATTTGACCATGGATTATCGATTGGCCAACGCATTGGGCATTACCGAGGCCGAGCTGACCACCTATTTTCAGGAGTATATCGAGGCATTTGCGCAAAAGCGCAACGTGACGCCGCAGGCGCTGCTGGCGCAGATCCGCCGCTGGTACGACGGTTTTCGTTTTGCCGCCGAGGGTGAAAGCCTATACAACCCCTACTCGACCATTCAGCTTTTTCAGAAACAGCGCTTTGCCAACTACTGGTTCGCCACCGGCACGCCCGGCTTTTTGATTAAGCTGTTGCGCGAAAATGAATATGACATTCCCTCATTGGCCCACGTGGAGGTCGATGAGATTGCCTTCAACACCTATGAATTGGATAACCTGGCGATTATTCCGCTGCTCTTTCAGACGGGATATCTGACGATTAAGGACTTTGTGGAAGACGACTTGGGTGAAGTGTACACGCTGTCCTATCCCAATTATGAGGTAGAACATGCCTTTGTCACCTATCTGCTCAACGCCTATAACAACGGCGACATTGCCTTGACCGACACCCACCTGCGCCGCCTCATCCGTGCGCTGCAAAGCCACGATCTGGCTCAATTTTTTACGACACTCAACATCTTTTTTGCCAATATTGACTATGATCTGCATCTGGAAAACGAGAAATATTACCAGTCAATCTTCTACATGATCTTTCTGCTGCTGGGGTTAAATATTGCAGCCGAAATCAAAACTGGGAACGGACGCATCGACGCGGTTATCGAACTGCCGGACCGCGTCTACCTCTTTGAATTCAAGCTCAACAGCACGGCTTCGGCGGCGCTCAAGCAGACAAAAGACAAGGCTTACGCCGAGAAGTACCGCGCGCGCGGCAAATCGATTACGCTGGTCGGCGCCAACTATTTATATAAAGAGCGTAAAATCACCGAATGGAGTAGCGAAGAGGAGCAGGCATGACAAGGGGGTGGGGATATGCTGAATCCAATTCGTTAATGACTATTGCGTGTTACGTATTGCGTTTACCAGGTGAGGGTCTCGTTCGGTAACTTGCATCACAATTTTTGTAATGTAAACAAAAAATTGAAAGTTGCCGCACACATAGATCGTCTGCCAGTTCACGCAACACGCAATATGCAAGTCACATTGCTGCCGCTGGAACTGTAACGCACAGTTGATACCTCGGCTGCAAGGCTGGGGTTTCTGGAGCCGTGCATCGCAGTCTGCACTACATGGCTTAAACCTGAACCACCAGCCCATCATGCGCCACCTGATAACCGGTGCGGGCGGCGAATTCAGCCAATTCAGCGTGCGGCGGGTTGCTGTGGTGGCCAATATGGGTGGCGTAAATTTGGGCGTCGGCTGCCAATAATCCCTGCGCGCGCATTCGTTCCATATGTTCCACAAATTGGGCGCTGTTCATGTGGCCGCCCGAGCGCTTTTTCAGGCCAAAGGTGTGATCCATGATTACAACGTTGAACTGCCGTCCGTATGATGCCAACATCTGCCACGCCTCCTCACTCAAATCGCCCGTGTCTGTACAGTAAAAAAGCGTGCGCTCACCGTGCGAAATCACGTAAAGCATAGCGGTCAGCTCGGGCGCATGGGTAGCGGGGACACTTAATATAGAATAGGATCCTATTGCGAACTGCTGCCCCGGCTCCACAATATAGGCGCGCAAATTGAGCTGTTCCGCCACTTCAGGATCGAGCAGACCATCCGGCGGCATTTTGCGTCCCAACAGTCTTGCGGCCTTTTCCAACGCCCCGCGCGATGCATAATAGTGCAGCGTGGGCGTGCCATAAACGCCGCAAAACTGGCTGCGCGAGCCAAAGTGGGCCGGGTCCAGATGGTCCTCATGCTCATGGGTTTGCAGGCAGTATTGAATGTTGGCCAGCGAAACGCCGTGCTGCTGCGCCGCCGCCATCAAGTCCGGCCCCAGATCAATGAGCAGGTCGTCGTTGATCAGCACCGAACAGCGCTTGCGCAGGCTCGGCCCACCCGCCGCCCGCGCCGCCTCACAATTTTCACACGGACAAAACGCATTCGGATAGCCCTCGGAAGCCGAGGTTCCCAGGAAAAGAATTTGCACGGTTGTTGCTCCTTTGTGATATAGTCGGGGGGATTATACACGAGTTTTTGGAGCAGAAGCAATTGTGAAGGGGAGAAAGGGGGAAGGGGGGAAAGGGAGACGATCACCGCTGCGCCCTTTCCCCCTTTCCCCCCGTCTCCCTTTCCCCTTCGTAAAATCGAGAGGACATCGTGAACAACCGCACACATCGTCGCATTCTCATCATCGGCGCGGACGGCTTGCGCCCGGATCTGCTGGAGCCGGAGTTGATGCCCACGGTGAGCCAGTTGGCCGCCGAGGGCGTTTGGTGCCGCGAGCACCACGCCGTGTACCCGACGCACACGCGCGTCAACATGAGCGCGTTGACCAGCGGCTGTACGCCGGGCCAGCACGGTCTTATGGCCAACACCATGATCGCACCGCCGGTCGATGGCCGAGCGGTTACCGAAGACCACATTATTGACACGTCTTCGTACCAGCACATCAACTTGCTGGAGCAGGCCACCGGCGGCCAGGCGCTGCTGGTTCCTGGCTTGGGCGATCTGCTGGCAGCGCGGTGAGCGGCTCGCCGTGGCCGGCACGGGCAGCGCCGGCGCCACCATGTTATGGACGCACCGCCATATGAGCCGCGTGGTCAACCCCAACAGCGCCTTTGGCCTTGCCGATCTCTATGATCTGCGCGAAAAGCTGGGCGAACTGCCCGCACGCGAGCGCCCACCGCTGTTGGAGGCGCAGCGCTACGCCACCCGCGCCGTGACCGATCTCTATTTGGACGATCCGCGCAATCGCGTCATCGTCTTCTGGATGTGCGAGCCAGACGCCAGTCTGCACTATTACGGCCTGGGTTCGCCCGAGAGCCGGGAAGCGCTGCGCACGGTGGATGCCTGCGTAGCTGAGCTGTTGAGCGAACTGGAGCGCCGCGGGCTGCGCGAACAGTTCGACCTCTTCTTTCTGTCCGACCACGGCCATTCGACCGTGCAGGCGCACAACACGCTGGGTGAATATCTGCGCCGCGCCGCCGCCGAAATTGGCCGCCCGCTGCCGCGGCTGGTGACGGCCAGCGACTATATTTACGCTGAACCTGGCACAAGTGAGCCCACCGCCGATGAGCTGGCGCCGCTGGTCGAGTGGCTGCTGGCTCAGCCATGGACCGGCCTGGTGCTGGGCGGTCGGCCCGATCTGGCGCAGTTACCGGGCGTCTTCTCTTTGGAAACGGTATGGGGCGGCCACACCAATGCGCGGCGGCCGCTGCTGGCCGTTTCGCCCAAATGGAGCGAGGTGGCCAACGAGTTTGGCGTGCCGGGCGCGGTTATGTCGCTGACCACGCAGGCCGCGCTCAAGTCATCACATGGCTCGCTGTCGCCGTATGATCTGCACGCGGTCTGCATTGCCAATGGACCCAGCTTTCAGCAAAATATTTGGTCGGAGATTCCCACAGGAGCGGTTGATCTGCTGCCCACGGTATTGACGCTGTTGGAACAGCCGCTGCCCGCTCATCTGCACGGCCGCGTGCTGTGGGAGATCATGCGCCAGCCGCAGGGTGAGCCGGGCGAAATTGTGGACGAGACCATCGAACCGGCAGTGGGAACGATGGCCTCAAGGGCAGCGTTGGAGATGCATCGGGTGGGGGGGACAATGTATGTACATGGAGCAGTTGGGGAAGTGGCGGAGTAGCGTAGGTCACTCTTGCAGAGTGACAGGGCCGGGAATTCATGCGGCTCCGCTATACAGAGCTTGTCACACAGCATGTGTGACCTACGAAAACTCACACCCCAAATATAGCAAACGAGCATGACAAAGCCAAACGCAGATATAAACAATACAGATACGTGGACGCTTTATCGCAGCGGGCTGTGCGACAAGTGCGTGGCCAATTGTTGCCGGATGCCGGTGGAGGCGACGCTGGACGATCTGGTGCGCATGGAGGTGCTGGACCCATTTGAGTTGCAGGAGCCGCTCAAGCGGATCGCGCGCAAGCTTAAGCAGGCCAACGTGATTGAGCATTACAACCCGTCGCGCGCCATTTTTACGCTGGCGCGTCGCCCCAATTTGGACTGCACGTTTTTGGACCCGATCAGCCGCCGCTGCACGATTTATGAAAAGCGGCCCGAAATCTGCCGCGGCCATCCGCAGATTGGGCCTAAGCCGGGGTATTGTGCGTACGAGGAAAAAGAGTGGAGATATACTCATGACCTTTAGCGACAACCGATTTTCAGAGTCCCGCAAATATCCAGAGCTATGATTCAATAGATGGGGGTAATGGCAATTCCTGAGCGCGTGCTCTGTGTCGAAATCAAATAGCACGCCCGTCACACCACCGAATAAACTGCGCGACAGGCGTACTAATCCTCAACCGATACAGTATCATATGCTTTGGTACAATAAACTTGACTTATCAATCGACCCTTCACAGAACTGAGAATCAAACCAAAGCCGGAAAACCTTCAAAGAACATCCCCATTCCAATTATACTTTTCACGGAATCTAAGTTGGGTCGCCGCCGGAACCGCTTCCACTACCTGACAACCGTACGGTGATTAGCTTTTGCATGGTTTCCAGCAGCGTCTATCTGCTCAACGATTTGGTAGATCTGGAGAAAGACCGGCTGCACCCGCGCAAGCGCAACCGCCCGCTGGCCCAGCGGCCAACTCAACCAGGCTGGCCATGATCGCTTCGTTTGTGCTGGCCGTGAGCAGCCTGATCATCACCACCTGGCTCGATCCGTGGGTGGGGTTGGTCATCGCTATCTATCTGCTGCAAAATATCGCCTATAGTTTTTACCTCAAGATGTGGTGATATTGGACGTGATGATCATTGCCTTCGGCTTTTTGCTGCGCGTCATTGCCGGTGTGCTGATTGTGCATGTGGCCCACTTTAGCCCATGGCTCTATGTGTGCGCCACCATGCTCATGCTCTTTTTGGCTTTGGCAAACGCCGCCATGAAACTGCTTCTGGAGGAAGGGGCTGCCGGTCACCGGGCTAGTTTGGGGAATTACAACCTGGCGCTGCTCGATCAGATTCTCGTGATTGTGGTGACAATCACGCTAGTCGCCTACACTTTCTACACTTTTGAAGCCGAAACCGCACTGGCATCTGGTGGTCGTCTTTTGCTAACTGCGCCGCTGGTTTTTTACGGTATGTTGCGCTACCTCTATCTCATCCACGTCAAAAAAATGGGCGGCGCGCCCGAAGAACTGGTGTTCAAAGACCGCCACTTGCTCCTCACTTGCGTACTTTGGGCCGTGCTCGTGGTCTCGCTGATCTACTTTGTATAAAACAGCGCCCGGATCGTGTACGATCCGGGCGCTTCATCCACTCTAAACCTCAATGGCTCTTGGGCCATGTTAACGCAATAACTACGCCATAACGAACAAATTTTTTGACCGGTACACGCAATACGCAACACGCATAGCCGGCGGAAAGTATTTTTCTACAAATGGCCTCAACTACAATCGTACTTATTCCTCGTCCTGCAAAAAGGCCGCCCAACGCCCTTCCATGCCGTCTTCGGTGACGCCATAAAAGACGCGGATCTGCTCCTTTTCGCGCAGGGCCAGATCGTAGCGGGTTTTGCCGGCGCGTTTATCCACGCTCACCAGCCCCACATCCCCTTGCCACTGCACTTTCTTCTCATCGACCGGATGATCTTCGTGGCGCTGGATGGCATAGTTCCAAAGCTTGCGCGAGCCGCGGCGGGTCACATTTTTGATCACATGCCCGTTGCGCATATCGCGAATTGAATGCACCTGATGGCCGTTGCGCTGCTCGGTCTCTATGATCTCAACACCAACTTGGGGAAGGTAGAATGCGTCATCGGTGGCGGCGCCATTGGCCTTGGCGGGCTCGGATGTGGGCGTATGTTGCACTGGTTTCCCGCGCTGGCGACTGTCATCGCGCTGCCGGGCGGCTTTGGACGATTGCCCCCCGCCATGCTTTTCCGCCAGCACTTCTGAAACCAGCGCCACAATTTCATCGCGCACAGCCAGATTCGTTTCGGCCTCGTCTCGAATGTAAAACTTAAATTCGTCCAGACAATAGGGGCGTTCCCCGCCTTTAGGAACTTGCATGCGCACGACTTGCACCCCTTCGCTTTGTCGAATATCCATTTTGCACTCGAGCGGCGGCGTAATCCGTTCGGACAGTGCATTCTTGATCTCGTCCAAGACCTGTTGCGGATTCTTTAAGCCCGTGGGCGGTCCTTTGCGATAACTGGCGCCCACGTACACGGTGCCGCCAATGGTGTTGGCAAAGGCGCACACGTCGGAGAGAATCGCCGTGAGCCGCCCGCCGCGCTGGGTGGCCGATTCATAAAAGCTCTGCGTAATGCTTGGGCCTTCTTCACGGGCGGCCGCCACGGCATCAAACGGTTTGTCTTTGGGGCGCGCCGGGCGCGTGCGCTCGAACGATTCACTGCGCAGCATATTGGCAATGGCCTCAAATGAGGGCGCTTCGAGCAGCAATTCCGTAGCCCGATCACCCAGGCCAAGACGCTTTGGATTCTTGGGATCGGCAATCAAGCGGTGAGCGTCGCTGCCCTGAATGCAGTGCATGCGCCGCGGATATTCGGCCTTGACGCCATTGAAAAAGCGGGCGGTGGAACGACCGCGTTTTTCCAAATCAGTCACTTCCAGCGCATCCAGATTGACATCTTGCGTATAGGCTATTTTGGTTTGGCCGCCAAAGGGGAAATCGCGCATGGCCACACCGTGGGTGCTGTTGGCGTGGGCGGCAATGGCCAGCCCGCCTGCTTCGCGAATCACCCGATAGGCCGTCAACACGTCGGTGCTGGCGCCGGTCTCGGTGCTGCCCTCATCGAGCTTTTCGGCCGGTACCTTCAACATGAGCAAAATGTGCTCCAAATGGCGTACCGAGGTTTCCGGCGGGAAGATGCCCAAAATGTGGAAACCAAATGTGGCCGTAAATTCGAAACCGGGCAAAACCAGCACCTTTTCGGAAAGCTCGCGCCATTCGGCCAAACGGGCCTTTTCCTCTTCGGTCAAACGGTCGTCTTTTTCCAGCCGGGTCAGCCACTCAATTTCGCGCCGGATGGCCCCTACGCCCGCCACCGTGTTGTGATCGGTAATGGCCACAACGTCCAGCCCCTGTTCAACGGCCCGGCGCATATAGTCCAAATAGGTGGCGCTGGGCTGCTCATAATCCTTCGAGGCCATGGTGTGCGTGTGCAAATCAGCCTTATACCACTGGCGCTGCATCCCTTTGGGAGGCGTGCTCTGCGGTGATGGCTCGCTTGCCTTCGGTTTATCCGCCGGCTTGCGGTCGCCGGCAGCCGGTTGCCCCTGGCGGCTTGTATTCGATTTTCGTCTTCTTGTCACAATATTTTACTAACCTGCTTTCTGTTTCAAAACGTGGCGACGCGCCTGCAATAATTCCTGTTGCGAAACTCCTGGAACTACCGCAAAGGGCGCAAAGATTTGCGAGGACATCTCTCGGGATATTCTTTGCGGATCTTTGCGTTCTTAGCGGTAGAAAATGGAAAGAATTTACGCTTCGCTGTGCTAGGCTAACTGCGCAATGCGCCAAATTGCCGTGGCCTGTTTGGCCATCCAGCGTTGGCGCTGGGCAATGCGTTCGCCGTCCACGTATCATTGTCTCGAGATATTGAGCGTGATCTCAAATTTACTATCTGCATAAGCTTTGCGTTTTTCCGCAAAGTCTTTGTTCCCCAAATTGCGGTTGCGATCTGCCGACAATAGGGTCATGTTGCCCAGGCGATATACATTTTGCTCCACCTGCAAATCGGAAAACTGTGGCCAATCGCTGTCCGGGTTTTCGGGCAAAATATGCTCAATCGAATATGTACTGCTGTCGACATCATACTCCTGCCCGGTCAAATGGCTTTCCAGCTTAAACAAAATATAGCGCACCAAACGCCGGTTGCGGCTGTTCACCGTACGCAACTGCTTTTCAGCAAATGCGTTGCGAAACTGCTCATCAGACGGATAAATCGTGCGCAACGCCCGCACAATCGAATCGTAGCCGGTTAACTTGCCCACCGCGATCTCAACGGCGACTGCATTGGCGCGCTCCCTGGTCGTTGGGAGCCAAACCGCCAATGGCGTTATAGCGCAAGAAATGATGGCGCACGCCCGCAGAACAGTTGTAAAATCGCCTGCGGACAATGCGCGTTTGGCGGCCAGCAATAACGGATAGGGCTGCCTCACATTAAAGATACGCAATTCGTCGATATGCGTCTTCTGCTGCGTCTGTCCCTGCCAGAGTGCATCTTCCGGTTGAGACAAAGCCACGTAGATTTCGGCATCCTCTTCAATTCACGCACCCAGTGGAACGATTGGGCCTTACTACTAATGTGTCCACGGATGGTCTTAAAGAGTTCAGCATGGCGCACAAAATTATGACGGCTATTCCAATGGATGCGCAAAAAATCCGGAAATTTCTCGCTGCCTAATTGATCAACAATTCTCCCAGCGCAGCTCTAGCGCATTGATTTCACCCTCATGCGCGCCATCGCGATGAATGACCGAAAAAAGGTAATTTTTCAGCAGATCGGTTGACGATAAACGTACACCGCGCATTCAGCGTTTCAAACACTTTAAAAGCGTTTAGCTCATCCGTCACCGTGATAACGGTAAAAAAAAGCTTATCGGCAAATTGATCAATCAAGCGGGCAAATTCGGCCCCTTCCGATGTAGACGCAAAAATGCTTGCGAATCGTCGCGTCAAACCACGAAAATGCATACGCAGAAGTCGCTCGGAAGAATTCAGATTGCGTTGAGGCAGTCTTCCCAAGGGGACAATATAATTTTGATAGTAAACGTCATTGTTGCGATTGAGCGCCAATTTTGAGACCGGAATCAGCGTCACCGGATCCAGAAAACCAATATACGAATTTCTGAGCTGCTCTAACCTCCTTTGATTATTTTTGGTGTCGATGTCGGCATCGACTAAGCGTTTGATGTTGTTTAAGATGGCAAGCACCAAAAGGCTCAAAGTGGTGAGGCGCTGCTGACCATCAATAATCTCAAACGTGCGATTATCGTTGGTCTGCAACACTAGGTAGCCCATATAATGGGCCGGTTCGCTGCCATGCGGCAGGATGCCCAAAATGTCCTGCCACAAGTCGTCCCATTCCTCCTCGGTCCAGCTATAATCACGCTGAAAACGGGGGACGCGATAGGTCAGGCCATTCCCCAAAAGTTGGCGGAGCGTTTGGTTGGCTGTGTTGAAATTAACCGCGGAAATGGCTTGCACTCCCTAGCTGCTCTTGAACTTTTTCGCGACTCTTGCCTGCGCCATTTTGGCTGGCTGTGACCGGCGACTCGGGGGGCAAATCTACACCAACCGAACCGGTATTCTCCAACATCGGCCCCAATGCGGCATTCCAAACTTCATCCACCGTATCGACCAGAATGAACTGCATTTTGCCGCGCACGGTCTCCGGCACGTCATCCAGATCGGCCTCGTTGCGCTTGGGGATGATCACCGTATCCAACCCAAAGCGCGCCGCCGCCAGCACTTTCTCTTTGAGCCCGCCAATGGGCAGCACCTTGCCGCGCAGCGTAATTTCACCCGTCATACCAATATTGGGATGAACGGGTCGTCCGGTAAACAGGCTAGCCAGCGCCGTGGCCATGGTGATGCCCGCACTGGGCCCATCCTTGGGGATCGAGCCGGCGGGGATGTGCATATGGATGTCCGATTTGCGGAAAGCCTCCGGATCGATGTTGAGGGCAGCCGCGCGGTTGCGCACATAGCTCAAGGCGGCCTGCGCGCTTTCCTTCATCACCTCACCCAGTTGGCCCGTCACCACAAAGCCCTTTTCCCCCGCCACCCGCGTGGCCTCGAAGAACATAATGTCGCCGCCGGTCATGGTCCAGGCCAGGCCCACGGCCACACCGGGCATTTCGGTGCGTTCGGCAATCTCTTCGCTGTAAAATTTGCGCTTGCCCAAAAAATCCGGCAGTTCCTTGATATTCACCACCGTCTTTTTAGCCGAACGGCCCACGCTAGGCCGCGCCGCCACCCGCGCCGCCACCTTGCGACAGATTTTGCCGATTTCGCGCTCCATGTTGCGCACGCCCGCCTCGCGCGTATAGCCGTCGATGATTTCGCGCAAGGCTGATTCGGAAATTTCGATCTCGCGCTCGCGCAGCCCGTTCTCCTTGATCTGCCGCGGCGTCAGATAGCCCTGCGCAATTTTGACCTTCTCCTCCTCGGTATAGCTGCTCAGTTGGATAATCTCCATGCGGTCGCGTAGCGGGCTGGGGATAGTGTCCAGCACATTGGCGGTGGTAATGAACATGACCTGGCTCAAGTCAAACGGCACGTCCAAATAGTGATCGCGGAATTCGCGATTCTGCTCCGGATCCAGCACCTCCAGCAGCGCGCTGCTGGGGTCGCCGCGGAAATCGCTGCCCAGCTTGTCCACCTCATCCAGCATAAAGACCGGATTGCGGCTCTCAATGCGGCGCAAGCTCTGGATAATGCGGCCCGGCATGGCGCCAATATAGGTGCGCCGGAAGCCGCGAATCTCCGCTTCATCGCGCACGCCGCCCAGCGCCAGCCGCACAAACTTGCGGTTCATGGCGCGCGCAATGCTGATGCCCAGGCTGGTCTTGCCCACGCCGGGCGGCCCTACAAAGCAGAGCACCACGCCCTCGCGCTCGCGGCGAATTTTGTCGCGAATCTCCTCATCATTATTGCGCCGGCGCCGCTCTTTGCGTTCGCTGCGTAATTTGCGTACAGCCAAAAATTCGAGGATGCGCTCCTTGATCTCATCCAGCCCGTAGTGATCCTCTTCCAGCACCTTGCGCGCAAAGTCGATGTCCAGATTATCCGCTGTCCCCTGCTGCCAGGGCAGGCTCACCATCAGGTCCAAATAGGTTTTGATAACGCTATATTCAGCGGCCTGAATCGGCATGCGCCGCATACGGTCCAGTTCGCGCCGCGCTTCTTTTACGGCTTCTTCGGACATATGGGCGGCCTCAATGCGTTCTTCCAGTTCGCGAATATCGGCAGCCTGCTCGTCATCATCCCCCAACTCTTTCTGAATAGCGCGCATCTGCTCGCGCAGGAAAAACTCGCGCTGCATGCGCTCCATTTCGCCATGCGCCTCGGACTGGATCTTGCGCCCCAATTCCAGAACTTCGACCTCTTTTTTCAGCAGCGCGGTCAGCCGCAGCAGCTTTTCTTCAATGCGGTCCAGCTCTAAAATGCCCTGCGCATCGCGCGTCGACAGGTTCATGCTGCTGGCCACCAAATAGGCCAACTGCCGGGCATTTTCCACCTTGGACGCCATGATGGCCAGCTCTTCCGGCATCTGCGGCTCCAGGTCGATGAGCTGGCGAAACAGATCCTGCACGGCCCGCATAAGCGCTTCGTGTTCCAGGGCTTCGCGGTCGTTGGTGGGCCGATTTTCCGTTTCGGGAATCACTTCCACGCGGGCGCGCAAATAGGGCTCGGACTGCACGTAGTCCAGAATGCGAATGCGCTCCAACCCCTGCACCAGCAGCCGAATGGTGCCATCGGGCGTGCGCAAAACGCGATGCACCTGCGCCGCCGTCCCCACCCGATAGATCTGGTCAGGCGCCGGCTCTTCCACTGTTTCGTCAATGCTGGTTACCAGGGCGATAATGCGGTTTTGGTTGAGATTGTCCTGCACCAGGCGGATGCTGCGCTCTTGGCCAATGGGCAGCGGCAGCCACATCATGGGGTATACAACAGCGCCGCGCAGCGGCAACACGGGCAGATCATCGGAGATGTGCGCGTTGGGCTCTTCCTCTTCCTCCATCTCCTGCTGGTTTACATATTCGTCAGATTCGTATAATACCTGATCGTCAGCGGCGTCATCCCAATCGTCATAATCAAAATAATTCATCTGATTGTCCATTACAATGGGCTCCAGGTACTCCCTTTTCTCTTCCCTCACCAGGAACCCCTTGCAAGGGCTCTGGTGTAAATGTATATTGCAACAGGATATAATAATAGCGCAACTCTTTTTATGCAAAGTTGCCGCCTCCTGTCATGAGATATTTAGCTTATGGCAATTATACCATACAACACGATTTTTTTTACACCTGCATTATATGCGTTCTGTCAGCGAATCTCACTTCATATAGATATAAGGCATCGGCGCCTTTCTATGATATAATTTCGTCTTCAAAAGTGATTCGATTTTTGTGAAAGGAAGCTGCATGACCTCAACAGCAACCATAACGCTCGGCGACTTTTTAGATCAGCTGGCGGCCAAACAGTCTACGCCCGGCGGCGGCGGCGCGGCCGCGCTCACCGGCAGCCAGGCCGCGGCGTTGGTCAGCATGGTGCTCAACTTTACGGTCGGCGTCAAGAAATACGCCGCCGTCGAAGCAGAGATGCAGGACTATTTGCACCAGAGCGAAGCATTGCGCCAACAGTTGCTCCAACTGGCCGATGAAGATGTGGAGGCGTTTACTGCGGTGTCAGCCTGCTATGGCATGCCCAAAGCCACGGATGCCGAAAAATCCGCCCGCACCGCCGCCCTGCAAAGCGCGCTTAAAGGCGCCGCGCAAACGCCCTTTAAGACGGCCCAAGCCAGTTTGGCCGTGATGAAGCTGGCCGGTCCCGTAGGCGCCAAGGGCAACGTCAATATTGCATCCGATGCCGCCACCGCGCTCTATTTGGCCAATGCCGCCCTCAAAAGCGCCATCGTCAATGTCAACATCAATCTAAAATTTATCAAAGACGAAACGTTTGTCGCCGAATGGTCCGCCCGCCGCGATGCGCTGTTGGCCGAGGCCAATGCGGTCTATGCCCAGAGCAAAACCGCCTGTGAAACCGCCCTGGAGTTGCCCTTATGAGCGCTCAATTATTAGATGGCCGCGCCCTGGCCAACACCATGAAAGAAGCCGCGGCCGCCCAAGTGGAAACATTGCGCGCCCGCGGCATTGTCCCCACGCTGGCCGTTATGCGCCTGGGCGATGACAAAGCCGCCGCCGGCTACGCCCGCGCCATTGCCAAAAATTGCGCCAGCGTGGGCGTCGAATTTCGCGCGGAGATCATGGACGCCGACGTGACGCAAACCGCGGCCGCATCGGCTCTGCAAAAACTGAACAACGACCCTAATGTCCACGGCATTATGATTTTGGAACCGGTCCCCGACCAAATCGACATGGACGCCTTGGTCATGCAGCTCAAGCCGGGCAAGGACATTGACGGCGTGCATCCGGTCAATGCCGGCCGGCTGGCGGCGCAGCGCGCGCCCTATTTTGTACCGGCCACGCCCGCCGGCGGCATTCGCCTGTTGGAAGAAGCCGGTATCGAATTTAAGGGCAAAAATGCCGTCGTCGTGGGCCGCAGCGACATTGTGGGCAAACCCATGGCCATGCTGCTGCTGCACCGCCACTGCACCGTTACCATTGCCCACAGCCGCACCGTCGATCTACCGGGCATCTGCCGCCAGGCCGACATTCTGTGCGTGGCCGTGGGTCGTCCCGCAATGGTCACCGGCGACTATGTCAAGCCAGGCGCCGTTGTGGTCGATTTTGGCACCACCTATACCGCTGACGGCCTCAAAGGCGACTGCGAACAGGCCAGCGTGGCCGCCGTCGCCGGCATGATGACGCCCGTCCCCGGCGGCGCCGGCCCGGTCACCAATATGATGCTGATGAGCAATCTGCTGGAAGCTGCCACCAAAGGGGAGTAGGGAGTAGGGAGTAAGGATTAAGCGGGTCGTGTCGTCCACTCCCTACTCCCTACTCCCTACTCCCTCCCATACCATTCCGTGAAACCTCGCTGCCGTTCCACCCATGCGCTCGTGCTGCTGGCATACACGCTGTTGACTGGCGTGATGACCTGGCCGCTGGCGCGCAATTTGACCAGCGCCATCCCCGGCGACAGCTTTGACGGCTGGCAAAATTATTGGAATCTGTGGTGGATGAAGACGGCGCTGGTGGATGAGCTGCACAGTCCGCTCACCACCAACCTGCTCTACGCGCCCACCGGCGTCAGCCTCTATTTCCACACGCTCAATCCCTTTAACGGGCTGATTACGCTGCCCGTTCAGTTGACGGGTGGGCTGATCGTGGCCTACAACGCGGTTGTCTTTATGAGCTGGGTGCTGGGTGGTTACGGCATGTTTCTGCTGGCGCGCTGGCTGCTGCGGGAGACAATACTCCCTCCTGGCCTCCCCTTTAAGGGGGAGGGAACCATACCCCCTCCCAGCCTCCCCCTTGAGGGGGAGGGGCAGATTGTTCGTCGCCGACCGACCGCCCCCCTCCCTCCTCAGGGGAGGGCCGGAGAAGGGTCTTGGCAAGCCCCGCCTTTCTCGCTGGTCTCATTTACACCTTTTCGCCCTTTCACATGGCGCACCTGCTGGGCCATATGCAGGTGATGAGCCTGCAATGGCTGCCATTTTATGTATTGGCATTGCTGCGCCGCGGGACCGGCGACGCAACGGCCAAGCATGGCGACGCGCAGCGCTATTGGCGGGCCTCTTTTTGGCGCTAGTGGGGCTGTGTGACTGGTATTTTGTGCTCTATTTGTTCTTCCTCACCGGGCTTTTTGTGCTGTGGCACTGGGCGGCGGATGTGTTGCGCGCCAGCCGCGGGTCCACAGGCGCCCATCTTCCCGTCATAATATTGCGCAGCCTGGAGCATTGGACCACGCCGCCGCTATTGGCCGGGCTGCTCTTTTTGCTGCTGCTCAGCCCCATGCTGATTCCGATGGTGCGCGAGGCGCTTCAGTTTGACTTTATGGTGCGCCCGCCCACAGATCTCTACACGCTGAGCGCCAGCCTGGCCGACTTCCTGATTCCCAACCGGCTGCACACGCTGTTTCGCCCAGACAGCTTCATGTGGCCCGGCAACCAGATTGCACCGGTCAGCGAGCGCACCATCGCCATTGGCTATTTGCCCCTTATTTTGGCCATTTTGGGCGTGGCGCGGGATCGCAAACGGAGCGGCTTTTGGCTCTTTAGCGCGCTCTTTTTCTGGCGCTGGCCCTGGGGCCGGTCATCCACCTGGGCAACATTGTGCAGACCGACGTACCTATGCTGCCACCAGGGGCCGCGCCGCTGACGCCCACGCTCTTTAGCCTGCTCAACCGCACAATTCCTTTCATGGGCATCAGCCGCAGCGTCAGCCGCTATGCGCTCATGATGCAGTTTGCCGTGGCTGTGCTGGCCGCGATTGGTTTAAAAGGGTAATCGCCGGACCAAACCTGGCAGGTTTTGGAAAACCTGTCAGGTTTGGTCCGGCGTCATCGCTGTGTTGTGCTGCGTCATTGTGCTTGGCGAATATTGGGTGGCCCCCTATCCGCTGAGCCCGCCGGATACGCCCGCGTTTTATGAGGAATTGCGCGATCTGCCCGGTGACGGCTAGCGTGCTCAACCTGCCCATGAATTACGACCGGCCCGGCTATCTGCTCTATCAAACCGTACACAAGAAGCCGCTCACCGTGGCCTACATCAGCCGCGATGATCCGCGCACGCTGACCGAGCGGGCGCCCGTTTTGCAGCACTTTCGTCATTTGGGACCAGATATTTTAGACGTTGATCCAGGGCAAGTGGGGCTGACGGTGCTCAATGATTTGGGCGTGGATTATGTGGTGTTGGACCGCTATAAGATGCCCGGTGGATTGGAGCGCGAATACACGGAAGCGTTGGCCAAAGCCATCTTTGGCCAGACCGCCCCCCTCTTTGAAGACGACCGGCTGACGGTCTATCATACGCCCAAAGCGGACGCGCCGCAGCCATATATCGTGTTGGGTCCGCTCAACTGGGGGCCGCTGCAACAGGAGGACAGCCGCCAATTTCGCCCGCTGCTGGCAGGTGAGGCCACATTGCTGGTCTTTCATGCCCAGCCAGAGGCGGCGCTGCGCATCCGTTACCGCACGGCGCCCGATGCAACATTGCAGGTTGTCGACAACCGCGGCAAAACTCGGGCTGAATTACCGGCGCCCACCGGAGTTGAGATTGTGCTGCCGGTTGCGGAATATGGCTTTCCGCAACCGGACGGTTCGCTTGCTGTGAAGTTGACTGGAATGGGTAAATTACGCGGAGTCGAAATAGAGGTGATTGGGGGTATCGTGCCATAACTCGGTGAAACTAGAATGTATGTGGGTGGCGGGTAGCACGTTACTCACTATGCAATGTCAGTAAGTTAAGCGGTACCGTATCAATGTAAACAGTTATCAGTGGTCAGTGTCCAGCCTGGAAGTTCACACTGGGAACTGACCACTGATAACTGATAACTTAACGACATTGACTCGCCACTCACTCCCCCTCAATGCCCCAATACACGCACGCTGTTTTCGCGGCCGTGGTGGATGAGTTGCGAGGCGCCAAAGCGGTGCAGCAGGCTGCGTACGCGGTCGCGGCGCAGGCGCAGCCGATCCTCGTTGCACTTCCATTTATCCAAAACCTGGTTGATGACCAAAAGCGAATCGCCCCGGATCTGCACCTTGGCGGACGCGGCATCAATCCCTTGATCGCCCAGCTTGCGCAGCACCGTTTCCAGCGCGGCGATCAGCGTGTCGTATTCGGCCTCGTTGTTGGTCACGTTGTCGCCAAATTGGGGGCGGATGATCTGCTGGAGCTGGCCCGGCCAGTCAATAGCAAAGCTGCCGTAGCCGCGGCCGGGGTTGCCCTGGCTGCCGCCATCAAACACAATCTGAATGGGCTGCTCGGGCGCCGGGCCCGGCAGCGGCGGCATATGATGCGGATCGGGCGCGGCGGGCGCCGCTTCATCGCTCTCTACCGGCGCCACCACCAGATGACCGCGAATCGGCGAGCGATATTCGGCATCGGCACGCACCACGGGCTGGGGCTGGGCGGGCGACGGGTCGGCAACCGTTGGCGGCTGCCCCAGCGCCGGGGCCAGGCGGAGGCGGTTCTGATCGGTGAGCAGCACCTCATTGTCCCACAAGCCGCTCACCTGGAGCCGCCGCTGCAGCAGCCGCCGCTGCGCCGGTGACAGCGCCTGCACCATGTCGACAATCTGTTCGATATTCACTCGCCCACTTCCATCCATCATATTGCCCATTACTTCGTACACGCAAAACTCTTCTTGCGCCATTGTGAAAAAATAATTAGGCTGGCTATGCGTGTTGCGTGTACCGGTTGAGAAGTTTGTTCATTATGGCACCGCTTCACGATCCAACTGCTCATCCGTCTGACGCTTTTGGCGCTTGGCCGTACGCGCCTCTTCCCATAAATGGAGCAGATTTGATTGGTGGAATTGCTGCACCAGACCGCCCAGCGGAATGCGGCTGCGTTCAAACTGCTCGATGCCGTGCTTGAGCAGGTCGTGGCGCGTTTTGCCGGCGCTAGTTAGTTGATCCACCAGCTCCTGAATATCGGTCAGATAGGCCGTGCTAATCTCAACGCTGCTGATCACCTCGCCGCGCAGCAGAATATCGCCATGTCCCTGCACAATGCACTCCAAATTAAAGTCGTGCAGATTGTGCAGCGAATTTTTGAAGTCGTCAATATTGCTAAATGGCGTGGCGATATAGGGCACCGGCATCATCAGATCGCTGGCAAAGAGCACTTTGTCTTCGCGCACATGGGCCACGCACACCTCCGGGCTGGGTCCGGGCGAATGGATCAGATGGACCGTTTTGCCGCCTAGGCGAATCACCATCCCTTCATTGAAGACCACCTTGGGCAGCCGAATCTCCACATTGCGCAGCTCGGGCGTCTGCTCTTTGGCATATTCGAGCGCCTCAAAGCCGTGGTCGATCAGCATCTCGCGGCACTGCTCGTGGGCAATCAGTTCCGCATCGGGAAAAAAGCAGGAGCCATACACGTGGTCGGCATGGCTGATGGTGTTGACCACATATTTTATGCCCTGCGGACAGATGCGTTTGGCAAAATCGATGATCTGCTGCGTCTCGGACGGAAAAGGCAGCGTATCGATCAGAATACCGCCCTCGGACGTGACCACTAGACCGGCATTTACCTCTACATATAATTCACTTTTAAAAACCCATGTGTCATCCGCCACCCGCGTGCGTACAATGGCCATGGATGCCCCCTCTATGTGTGTATGCAAACATCGGACAAATTAAACAACACATTTTAACACATTAGGAACCGTGGCGTCAAAGGGGTAAAATTCTTGGGTGCACCCTAAATTTGGGGGAAATATTTTCACTCGAGCAAGGTTTATGGGAAGCCAGCGATTTTGAGCTCCCAAATCGCCTTTTTGTTGCGGTTCCCCTCGAGTCCCCAAATCTGGTACGCACCCAAAATTCTTGGATGCGTTTCTGTTTGGGGGCAAGGTGTAGCGCCGGGCCGCCACCTGGTACGAGCTGCTGGTGGAAGCCGGCGCTACTTGCAGCTCGGTCAGCGACATCCCCATCACTTGGCAGAGCTACAGGCCGTTGCCCGCCACATAGTGCAACACGTGAATCACCCGATCACCAGCTCGATCCCGCAGCTTGGCCCGTGGCCAAGCTGCGCGCCACACCGCCGCAGATCAGCGCGCCGCCGCCACTGCTGGGTGAGCATACGGATGAAGTCTCGCGCGACTTTTGGGATATGATAATCAACACGTTTTATGGCTACACGAATGAAAAGCACTATAGCCTGATTTAAGTATGCCAAGCTATTTGCTATTTGGGAATGTAGAGCTTTGGTTTTATGCTCGTGGACATAATGTAATTGGAATTGGAGGTGAAGCCTATGAGCAGTCAGCTATCCGGCAAACTGATAGATGCTATTTGTACCACCATTAAAGATTGCTTCGCAAATGAAGGTGAGCTACGTATTTTTGTACGAACCAAGCTGAACGAGAAACTTGACACAGTAGCTGGTGGTCAGAATTTAAGTGAAATTGTTTTTAATTTGGTTGAATGGGCGGAAAGCAAGGGTAGACTGCTTGAATTAGCTCAAGGTATGTCGGTAACTAACCCTCAAAATCCGGTCATCTTATCACTTATCGAAAAACTTAAAAACCCCGGTATATTTGAAAATACAACAGCGGACAGCCAATCTGACGATGGCATAGATAGGATTGTTGCATTTCTTGTTAAGAGGATAGGTTATATCGTTAGTGATCACAAGCAACAAATCCGATATTTTTCCCAATATGCAAACGTGAATTTGACTACAGAATATCCCCCAATCGAACAAGTCCAATTGATATTGTCGTCTCTAACATTGAAATCTGAAGCTCCAATTTGTTTGGGTGTTGTGGAAGCTAAAGGCAATTGGGTTCACTTTATGAATCATTTTGTGGTGAAATCCAAGGAATCCATACAAAAGATATTAAGAGTGCCAAATGTGGATTCTGCAATGGTGAACCTACTTATTGAAATTGATGATTGCGAATACTTCAATCAGGTATGTCTTTTACACACGTTGCTAATGTCCGGCTTGGCCGATACGGATATGTCTGTACTAACGAACGATTTTTATTATTATGGGGAATTGTGTAGAAAGCTTGACATTCGTTTCCAGCAGATATATACGCCGTGAATACGCTGAGTTCAATTTTCTTGACTAGTCAGCAGTTTCAATGGCGTTAACTTCACTTCAAAATCTCTGGACGAAATTGGAAATTTGCCCAATGTTCTTGGTGGCGATCTTGCTGCCCTAGTCGCTCAATAGGTTGGAACATTTGCTGTAGTACTCCCGTTGAGAAGTAGTATGAAATCATCCATTCTCGACCGCGTTCTTATCGCCAAATTTGCCATTTTGGGCGTCATTCTGCTAACCAGCGGAGCGGCCGCCATCTATTTCTGGCTGCTGGCCGATCTGCCGCCCATCAGCAGCGTGGAGACGCGCCTGGTGCGCCCCACTACGCAGATTCTGGACCGCCACGGGCGCCTGCTTTACGAAGTGGTGGACCCCAACGCCGGCAAGCAGATCAACCTGGCGCTGGCGACGCTGCCGGCGGCCTGCATCCAGGCCACCCTTTTCACCGAAGACAGCCGCTTCTATTACCACCCCGGTGTGGACCCCATTGCCATTGGCCGCGCCGTCTGGCAAAATCTTAATGGCCGGGCGGTGGTCAGCGGCGGCAGCACGTTGACCCAACAACTGGCGCGCAATCTCCTCATGCCGCCCCCAGAGCGTTATGAACAGAGCCTGCGCCGCAAGCTGCGCGAAGGCTATCTGGCCTGGCGGCTTGAGCTTCGCTATACGAAAGACGAGCTGCTGGCACTCTATCTCAACCAAACTTATTATGGCAACTGGGCCTTTGGCCTGGAAGCCGCCGCCCAGGTCTTTTTTGCCAAACCCGCCGCCCAGCTCAGCCGGGGTGAATGCAGCCTGCTGGCCGGGCTCATCCAGTATCCCACCGGCTACAACCCGCTGCTGGAGCCGCAGACGGCCAAGGCGCGCCAGCTCACCGTGCTGCGCCTCATGCAGGAGGCTGGCTATTTGACCGCCGAGCAGGCCGCACAGGTGGCCGCCGAGCCGCTGCGCTATCGCTCCAATCTCTTTGATATTGAGGCGCCCCACTTTGTCATGTACGTGCAGGATTTATTGGTGCAGCAACTGGGCGTGGAGGCGGTGCGCGGCGGCGGTCTGCGCGTCACCACGTCGCTGGATTTAGATTTGCAGCGCCAGGCCGAAGCGGCGGTGCGCCGGCGGCTGGACCAGCTCAACTGCCGCACGCCCGGCGTGTGCGATGCCTACACCGACCCCAACCGCCGCGTCGACAACGCCGCCGCCGTGGTGCTGGACAGCCAGAGCGGCGACATCCTCAGCATGGTGGGCAGCCCGGACTATTTCGACTCGCACATTCAGGGCAACGTCAACGCTGCGCTCACGCTGCGCCAGCCCGGCAGCGCCATCAAGCCGCTCACTTATGCCGCCAGCCTGGACCCTGCGTGGAGCGCCCGCCGCGGCCAGCCGCCATTGACGCCCGCCACGATTTTGGCCGATCTGCCCACCACGTTTTACGTAAAAGATGTAGACCAGCTTGGCCGGCAGATCGGCAACGTACCCTACGCGCCGGTCAACTATGATCGCGCCTATCACGGCCCGGTCAGCGTAAGGGCGGCGCTGGCCAACAGCTACAACATTCCGGCGGTCAAAGTGCTGGATCAGATCGGCGTGGACGCGCTGCAGCAAATCGCCGGTCAGGCCGGCATCAGCACTTTTACGAGAGATTACGGATTAGCGCTGACGCTGGGTGGCGGCGAAGTGCGGCTGCTGGAGTTAGCGGCGGCGGCTTTTGGCATCTTTGAGCAGGGCAACCGGCTGGAGCGCGCCATTTGCGCATTGAGAAGAACAACGCGCCGATTGCGCAGCGCCGCCTTGCCCGGTCCGCAGGTCATCACGCCGCAAACGGCCTATCTGATCACCGATATTTTGTCCGACCCGGTGGCGCGCATTCCCGCTTTTGGGCAAGGTTCCATATTGGAGCTGCCCTTTGCCGCCACGCGCGAAAACCGGCACCACTACCGATTAAGCGATAACTGGACCGTGGGCTATTCGGCGCAGCGTTGTGGGCGTTTGGGTGGGCAATGCGGACAACACGCCCATGCTGGACGTGAGCGGCATCGACGGCGCCGGTCCCATCTGGCGCGACCTGATGCTGGCTGCGCACACGCAAACGCCGCCGCCTTTTGCGCCCGGATCACATTGTCGAGCTGTCGATCTGCGGTCTCAGCGGTCTGCTGCCCACGCCGCCTGTCAACGGGCGCGAAACGAGCGCTTCATCGCCAGCACGGAACTACCCGGCCCGACGACCAGTTCCAAACCATTACCATCGATCTGGCTACCGGCCAGCGCGCCGACGCATCCACGCCGCTCAACCGCCGCGCCCAGCGCACCTATTGGCGGCTGCCGCCCACATATCGCCAGTGGATGTTGGCACAGGGTATTGCCATCGCGCCACCCCGCCTGTGCCCGTTCAACCGGCAAATTTACTCATTCCAATAATGCCATCGCCCCATCAACCGGCCAACCGCTCCTGCTCACGGCGCCCACATCGAACACAGCGTATCAGATCCACCCGGTCTGCCCGCCGACCGCCAGCGCATTGAGCTATCCGGCTACGTGGCCGATGGCGCAGCATGGGCCGAATTGCGCTTGATGAAAGATGGCGAGCAACTTTGGCAAGGGACAAACGTCTCTCATTTAGAGGGTCGTGGACGCTGGCGGAAGGACGCATCACTTTTGGCTGGAGGGACGGCGGGCGGCGGATGATGAAATTGTCCGTTCGGCGCCAGCGCTGGTACAGGTGGAGCCGTTCAATGCCGTCTCAGCCCAAGTTGCCGTGGGCCAATAGACAGCTAGCGGGCGTTGCACGGTCCGCGGAATTTAACGACCTATCGGCCGCCTTGGCAGACCGTGCGATGCGCGCGGGTCAACGAAACCAGATCGCAGCCGCAGCCGCTCCAACTGCAACGCACGGCGGATACGGTTGTCAATAGTACAAGGCTCTCTGTCGCCGTGCATCGCAGTTTTTTGCCCGCAACAATGATACAATGTTGGTGACTTTACACATTGCCTGGCCAATAAGGAGAATCTACGTGGAAAATATGTATTTAGCGCCTACGCAAGAGTCGGGAGCGGCGCTGTTTAGACGCAACATTTCCGGCGAAGTTATTATGCTGAATTTGCTGCGTCTGCGCGAAGTGGCCGACTATTCGGGCAGCCCGGAGTTAGCGCCCGCAACGCCCATATCAGGCCGGGACGCCTTGCAGAAGTACATCGACCATACACTGCCCTACTTGCAGGAAAGTGGTGGCGAACTGCTTTTGCTCGGCAATGGCGGCCCCTTCTTCATTGGCCCCGTTGATGAGCAGTGGGATATTGTTATGCTCGTCAAGCAAGCTCTTTGGAAAGCTTTATGGCGTTTTCCTCGAATGCAGAGTATTTGGCCGGTATGGGCCATCGGACGGCGGCAATTCTGGATTCGCGTTTGCTGCCCATCGTGGAGTGCAAAGATTTGAACATAACAAATGGCTTCGGTTGAGTCCGAACTGACTGCACTTTTTGTGTCAGCAGGCAGCTAGCGTGCGTTGCACGGTCTGCGGAACTTAACGGCCTATCAGCCGCCCCGGCAGACCGTGCGATGCACGCGGGTCGACGAAACAAGATCGTAGCGGTAGCAACCATGTTGCACGACAGAGATAAAAGTCTATCGAGAAATGATGCCCAAAACGAGAAAAATCAATACATTGGGTGATTTTGTGTTTAACACAATATGTGAATTGCCGACCACGATCACCAATGAAGAAGAACAGTTGTTTAATTCTTACCCCTTGAAAGAAACGGTTCCCGTCCTTCAAGGCTTAATTGATGAAGCGAGATACGGCGAAGCTGTGTCATCGCGTGCATTCGACGCTCTATTGAAGCTCGAAAAGTTTGACCAGGTTGCTTTTATGATAGATCTCTACAACACTCGTCCAGAAACATGGAAATGGACGGTAGCGGAAAGGCTTTCGGATTTTGACGAATCAAGATCGAAAGAGTTTCTTTGTAAAATTGCAACATCGGACGAGGATGCAGATGCTCGTTACAGAGCAGTATATTCGCTATATCTCATTGGTGGCATAGAGTCTATCCCTGTTCTTGAACACATTTGTTCACACGATAATGGCACTGACTACGAAGGCAATAAGATCGCTGTTCTGGCCGAAAAAGCACTTGAAAGAATTCATTCGAGGCAGGATTGACGCGGTTTGCTGCCTAGCATATCTTTAGGCTTTACTTCTTGTCAGCCAATAACAAACTTTGATCGTCTGGAGAATACACAGTGAGTCTCAAACGTTCCCCCATCATCCGAATTTTCACTTTCATTTTACTGGCCGCCGTCACCATTGGCTTGTTGCCGCCGGCCGCCCACCTACCGCATCTGGCCGCCGCGCCGCGACGGCAAACCGCCGCCCCGCCGGGGCTGCTTGCAAGCAGTCCCACCGATGGCGCAGTCTGGAACGGCGAGCCGGTGACGCTGACCTTTGACCAGCCGCTGGCCGCCGACAGCGCCGACTTTGCCGTCATCAACCCGGCGCTGGACGGCGCGTTCAGCGTGGCCGAGGCGGTGCTCACTTTTACGCCTGCCGCCAAGCCGGAGCCGGGCCAGCGCTACCGCATTACGCTCGATACGCGCGCTCAATCCGCCGCTGGCGTGGCGTTGAGCAGTTCGGTCGAAATTGCGCTGGTGGGGGCGACGCCGCTGCAGGTCACCTCCACGCAGCCCAGCGATGGCAGCGGCGATATTGATGCCACGGCGGAAATTGTGGTGATCTTCAACCGCCCGGTGGTGGCGCTAGTGGGTGTGGGCGCGCAGGCCGATCTGCCCAATCCGCTGCAAATTGAGCCCGCGGTTGAAGCGCGGGCAATGGCTCAACACCAGCATTTATGTTTTTAAACCCACCAATCTGGGTTGGCCGGCGCCACCACCTATCAGGTAACCGTGGCCGATATTAGCAGCCTGAATGGTGAAACGCTGAACGCGCCTTACAGCTTCAGCTTTACCACCGTCACGCCGCAGGTGGTGGAGACGCAACCGCTGGGCGAAAATCTGCCGCCCGACAGCGTGGTAACCGTGCGCTTTAATCAGCCCATGGAGCCCACTTCCACCCAGGCGGCGTTTGCTCTCGTGGCCAGTTCGGGTCAATCGACCGCTGGCGCGTTTGCCTGGAATGAGCTGCACACCTCTTTCACTTTTACGCCGACGACGCTGCTCGACATTAATGGGCAGTATAAGGTTCACATCGCCGCCAGCGCGCAATCGGCCAATGGCGGCGCCACGCTGGCGCAGGACTATATTGGCAACCGCTTCTCGATTGCGGGGCTGCCGACCGTGACATCCGTCATGCCGGATGATGGCGCGACCGGCGTGGACCCCGAGCAGAGCGTGGTGATCCGCTTTAACGCACCGCTCAGCCCCACGCTGGTGTTAGAAAATATCAGCGCGGCGCCATTGCTCACGAGCACGCAGGTCTACAGCTACTATTCGGAATACAGCAACGAGCTGACGCTGAGCTGGTTCAAAGAGGCCAACACAACTTACACGGTGACGCTGGGCAGCGCCATTGGCGACAATTATGGCAACACGCTGGGGCAGGATTATGTCACCTCCTTTACCACCGGCGACTATGCGCCCTTTGTGCGCACCAGCCTGCCGCAGTTCACCCACTTTAGCGCCTTTACGCAGACGCAGGTCAGCGTGCTCTATCGCAATATCGACAGCCTGAACGCCAGCCTTTTCCGCCTGCCGCCGGACGAGTTCAACAAGCTGACCGGCGAAAATTCGTATCAGCTTTGGGAAAATTACGAACTGCCGGATCGCGCCGCCAACCGCGTTTGGGATCGCTCCTACGCGCCGCGCGCCGGGCGCAACGTGACCGCGCAGGAGATCATCAGCCTGACCACGCCTAGCGGCGATCTGCTGCCGCCGGGCATCTATCTGCTGGAATTGGAGCAGCCGCCCGCGCCGCCATCCGATGCCACCCAGCAGGATGGGCAGATGACTGTCCAGCCTTTGCGCAACATCATCGTGCTTTCCAACCAAAATCTGGTCGTCAAAAGCAGCCCCTACGGCGAAAGCTTGGCCTGGCTCACCGATCTGCAAAGCGGCCAGTCCGTGGCCAACCAGCCGGTGGCCTTTTATCAAAATGGACGCCCCGTGGGCCAGGCGGTGACCGATGAAAACGGCATTGCCGCGGCCCATTTGGAGCTGGATGCGCAGCAATCGTGGCTGCCCGTCATCGCCATCAGCGGACAGCCCGGCGCGGCTGATTTTGCCATTGCGTCCAACAACTGGTATGAGGGCATTGGGCCGTGGGATTACAACATCAGCTCGGGCTATGGCGCCGACCAGTATCGCATGTTGTTCTACACCGACCGGCCTATCTATCGTCCCGGCCAGACCGTCAACTGGAAGGGCATTGTGCGCGGGCTGGATGTGGACAAATACACGCTGCCGCCCACCGACCTGCCCATCAACATTGTGGTGCGCAACGACCGCGGCGATGAAATTTTCCGCCAGCAGGTGACGCCCAACGCGCACGGCACGGTTAACGGCAGCCTGACGCTGACCCCCGAAGCCACAACGGGCTACTACTACTTGGAAGCCACCATCGAGCAAGGCGTCAACACGATTTATAACGGCGTCGGTTTTCAGGTGGGCGCCTACCGCAAGCCCGAATTTCAGATTACTGTGAAGGCCAATCAGACTGAATATGTGCAGGGCGACGCCATCAGCGTGACCGTGCAGGCGGACTACTTTAGCGGCGGCCCGCTGGCCAATGCACCGGTCACCTGGCGCATTCTGGCCGAGCCTTTTTATTTCAACTGGACCAATGCACCGGCGGGTCGCTATTTCAGCTTCGTGCCCTATGACCCCGAAAACGACAATTTTGACCCCTACCGCAATACGCTTTTTGGCCAATTGCAGGAAGGCGTCGGTACGACAAATGCCGACGGCTCGTTCACCTTCACCACCACGGCCGATCTGGCCAATGCGCTGCAAAGCCAGCGCTGGACCTTTGACGTGACGGTGCAAAGCTCGACCAATCAGTTTGTCAGCGGCAACGTGGCGGCGCCGGTCCACAAGAGCCAATTCTATGCCGGCATTAGCCCGCAAAGTTATGTGGCCCAGGTCGATGAGGAAAGCATTATCGATCTGGTGACCGTGACGCCACAGGGCGAACCATTTGCCGACGCGGATCTACAAGTGGTGGTACAGGAAGTGCAGTGGAACAGCGTCTATCAGCGCGCCGCCGATGGCTCGTTCTATTGGCAATCCACCGCCGAACGCCGGCCGGTCTACACCGAAACGGTGACCACCGGTGATGACGGCATGGCGCAAATTCGCTGGACGCCCAGCCGCGGCGGCCAATATCAGATTGTGGCGCGCGGGCAGGATGCCGCGGGCAATGGGGTGAGTAGTGCGGCCTATCTCTGGGTCAGCGCGCGCCAGGATGCGTTTGTGCCGTGGCGGCGCGACAACAACGACCGTATGGAGCTGGTGGCCGACCGCGAACTCTATGCGCCGGGCGACGTAGCCCACATTCTGATCCCCAGCCCCTTTGCCGGGCCGGTGCAGGCGCTGGTGACGCTGGAGCGGGCGGGCATTTTGGAATCGCGCGTGGTCACGCTGCAAAGCAATAGCGAAACGCTGGATGTGCCCATCACCGCCGAGCACATCCCCAATGTGTACGTCAGCGTGCTGCTGGTCAAAGGCGTGGATGAAACCAATCCCTTCCCGGCCATGCGGCTGGGCTATGCCAAGCTGACCGTCGACGTGGCGCAGAAAGAGCTGACGGTGGATGTGACCCCCTCGGCCAGCACGCTGCGACCGGGCGATCCTATCAGCTACACGCTGACCGTGTTGGACAGCGATGGTGCGCCAGTTACGGATGCTGAAGTGAGTGTGGCGCTGGTGGACAAGGCGCTCTTTACGCTGGCCGCCGATAATTCCACGACGCTGATCAACGCCTTCTACAACGAGCAGCCGCTGGGCGTGACCACCGGCGCGCTGCTCAACATCAACCGCGACCGGCTTAGCCAACAGCTCTCCGAAGGCGCCAAAGGCGGCGGCGGTGGCGGCGGTGGTCCTGGTTTTCTGGAGTTGCGCGGTAAGATTTCCCGATCTGGCCTTCTGGCGCGCCGATCTGGTCACCGACGCCGCGGGCAAGGTGGCGTTCAGCCTCAATCTGCCGGACAATTTGACCACGTGGTGTTGAGGCCTGCGCCTCAGCGATGATACGCGGGTGGGCGAGGGCCGAAAATGAAATCGTCGCCACCAAAGAGTTGCAGGTGCGACCGCTGCTGCCCCGCTTCTTTACGGCGGGTGACCGCCTACCGGCGCTACCGTGCTCAATCAGTCCGGTGCGGATTTGACCAGGTACGCTTGCTGATGACCATTGAAGGCCGACTGGAAGAGGGCAAGCCGGAAGAGAGCTTCCCAATTCCCGCCAATGGCCAGCAGAATCTGGTCTGGCCCGTGGCCGTGGATGCTGCTTCCGGCCAGGTCACGGTTACGGGGATTTCAGCCGAGAGCGATACATATGCCGACGCCGTGTGCCTGACTATTCCGGTGCGGCGCTACGAGACACCGGAAGTGGTAGCAACATCGGGCGCGGTTCCGGCCAGCGGAGTGACTGAGGCCGTCCACCCGTCGCCACGGCGACGGACAATGGCGAATTGGAGGTGACGCTGGAGCCAAGTTTGGCGCCGAACAGATCGATGGGCTCAACTACCTGGAGCACTATCCGTACGAATGCAACGAGCAGACGGTCAGCCGCTTCCTGCCCAATCTGTTCACGCTGCTGGCGCTGCGCCGGCTCAACATTGAGGATGAGGCGCTGGCTCGCAGCCTGGATGCAGATCGACGTGGCCGTGCAGCGCTTGACCAGCCAAAACCTGACGGCGGTTGGGGCTATTGGCCCGGTGAGGAGAGCGAGCCCTTTATCACGTCGTACGTGCTGTGGGGGCTGTGGAATGCACAGGCATGGGCAGCCGCGCAATCTGCCCCAATCGATTTCGTTATCTCAGATACAAACCTCAATCTGGCCGTCGAATATCTGAACAGCCATTTCCAGGCGCCCAAAGACATCACCGAGCGCTGGCAGCTCAACGAGATGGCCTTTACGCTCTACGTGTTGGCCGAAATGGGCCAGGGCGACCCCGGCCACTGCTTCAGCACGCTCTACGACGAGCGCGATCGCTTGGCGCTCTATGGGCAGGCCTATTTGGCTATGGCGCTTCACGATATGCAAGAGTCGGCGGACGCGGCCAATCCGCAGGTCAACACGCTGAAGGACAATCTGTTTGGCAGGCCCAGCTCACGGCCACCGGCGTCTATTGGCAGGAGAGCGAGATCGACTACCGCACGCTCAACACCGATACGCGCACCACGGCCATTGTGTTGGCCGCGCTTTGCCCGCATTGCGCCGGAGGAGCCGCTGCTGCCCAACGTGGTGCGCTGGCTCATGGATGCGCGCAAGGTGGCCATTGGAGCACAACGCAGGAAAACGCCTGGTCGATTATCGCGCTGACCGAATGGGCTGGAAGCCAGCGGCGAACTGGAGGCCAACTACGATTGGGACGTGACGCTCAATGGCGAAAACCTTGGCGGGCCAGTTCAATCAGTCCAACTTGAATGAACCGGTCACGCTGACCGCCGCTGTGCGCATCTGCTGCGCAACGAGGCCAATCTGCTCCAGTTCAGCCGCAGCAATGACAAAGCGGCCAGCTCTATTACACCACCCATCTGCGTTACTATCTGGATGCGCTGGACGTAGAGGCGCGCGACTTGCATTGTGGTGGACCGCCGTTTGCGCTGGACAACCAAACGGTGGACAGCGCCCGCGTCGGTGACATTATCAGCGTGACGGTGACGCTGGTGGCGCCCACCGATCTCTATCACGTGCTGGTGGAGGCGCCCATCCCGGCGGGGACGGAGGCCATCGACACCCGTTTCGCCAACGAGAGCCAGGCCATCTACGGTCCGCAGAGCGAGCCCGTGCAGCAGCCCAAATGGTTCTGGAATCCCACTTACGTGGACATCCGCGACGACAAGGTGGCCTTCTTTGCCACTTTCCTACCCGCCGGCGCGTACCAATACACGTATCAAATCCGCGCCACCGTGCCGGGGGAATATCGCGTGCTGCCGGTCTATAGCGAGCAGATGTATTTCCCCGGGGTGTGGGGGCGCAGCGCGGGTGAGTTGTTTACGGTGGAGAGGTAAGGATGACAGGATGACAAGGTGACAGAGTAATGGAGAAAGTGGCGGAGTATGAAAAGTATCGCCAGCGCTGGCTGGCCGTACCGGGTGACCATGCACCGGGTCGGCTGCTCGATTTTGCCCGTTGGCAGGCGCTATGCGTGGAGCTGGCCGAGTTAACGAGCAGCGCAGATAGAGTGAATGATGGAACGGACAAACGGATTCGTCAGTTGCAGTGGGCGCTGCTGGTCACGCCGGAATCTTGATTGCCCCAATAGGACCGCTCAGTCGCTCGAGTGGATTCGTAGCAGCGTCCATCTAAAATATCACGTCAAACGAAAATGGCAGAGCTTTTAGCGCTCTGCCATTTTCGTTTGACATAATTGTTGAGTAGAATGATGTTTACCCCCATACAATTTGACCCATTCTAAACTCAATTTCCGAGGCAAAATGACACCCACGATAAAATACAACTTTGACGAAGTAATCGACCGCCGCGGCACCAACTCCATGAAGTGGGAGGCGGGCGACATGTTAAAACAATTCGGCCTGACCGAACGCTTCGACGAGGATACAATTTCGCTCTTTGTGGCCGATATGGATTTTCAATGTCCACAGCCGGTGCTGGATGCGCTGCACAAGCGCGTCGATGCGGGCATGTTTGGCTACAGCTTGCACACCACCACCAGCGAATACACCGACGCCATCCAAAACTGGTTCCGGCGGCGGCACGAATGGGAGATCGACGCGGCGTCGATTGTGTACAGCCCCGGCACGGTCCAGGCATTGGATGCGCTGGTGCGCGCCTTTACCGATGAGGGCGACGGCGTGATTATTCAGCGCCCGGTCTATTCACCCTTTACCCGCGTCATCGAAGGCAACAAGCGACAGGTGGTCAACAATGCGCTGATTGAGAATGATGGCTATTACACCATTGATTTTGACGATTTTGCGGCCAAAGCCAAAGATCCCGCAAACAAGCTCTTCATCCTATGCAGCCCGCACAACCCGGTGGGCCGCGTGTGGACGCCCGCCGAGCTGACCCAACTGGCCGAAATCTGCCTAGCCAACGACGTGGTTCTCGTGGCCGATGAGATTCACGGCGACCTGGTGCGGGCGGGCCAGGTGCATACGCCCATCTGCACGCTGGTGGATGATGACCGGCTCATCTCCTGCACGGCCACCAATAAAACGTTCAACATGGCCGGGCTGCACTGCTCCAACATCATATTGAACAATGCGGAGATGCGCACCAAATTTAGTGAAGCGCTGGGCTTCAAGCTGCCCACGCCTTTTTCCATCACGGCGCTGATTGCCGCCTACAATGAGGGCGAAGATTGGCTGACGCAAGTCAATGAATACATTGACGGCAACCTGGCCTATTTGGGCGAATTTTTGCGGGAGCGCATGCCGCAGGTGCGCTACCGAATTCCCGAAGGCACCTATATTGGCTGGCTCGACTTTCGCGAAACGGGGTTGAGTTCAAAAGAGGTGCATCGCCGGATTTATCAAGAGGCCAACGTGGTGCTGGAAGATGGTGAAATGTTCGGACCGGAGGGCGAAGGCTTCCAGCGCATCTGCGTACCCAGCCCGCGGCCCATGCTGAAGGAGGCGCTGGAGAGAATCGCAGCGCAATTTTGATTTGCTTACCGGTCGCTCTTGCAGTGCGTTACGAACGAAAACAGGAATATAAGCGGAGGCTGAGCTTGTCGAAGCCGGGGCCACTCCGGCTTCGACAAGCTCAGCCTCCGTTTACCCAACTACTTTTCAGACACTTCAGATTTGCGTCGCGGCCGCGATCTGCGCCAGCGTTCGTTCGTGCAGCTCCAGCTCATAGGCCGTCAGCGGCTGACCGATCTCGCTGCGCAGTTGCGCGGCTTGAGCCAGGAGCCGCTGGGCTGCCTCAACATCGCTCTGCGCGGCGGCCACGGCGGCCAGCCCTTCCAGCGCCGCCATGCTGCCGCCTTTGCGCGCCAATTCTTGATTGATGGCCAGGTCGGCTTGAAAAGCCTGGGCCGCCGCCGCCAGATCGTCCACGGCCAGGTGGGCCAGGCCCAGGTTGAGCAGCGACCAGGCTTCGCCCTCGCGATTCTGGTTTTGGCGTGTAATGGCCAGCGCCTCCTCGAACAATGTGAGGGCGCGCGGCGCATTCCCTTGCCCCAGCAAAATGCGCCCCAGCAAATTGAGCGACACCGCCACGCCGCCGCCCGCCCCCTGCACTTCGCGCAGAATGGGCAGCGCTTCATCCAACATACGCCCGGCGGTTTCATAATCCCCACGTGTGCTGGCAATGGCGCTGCGCTGGTTGAGGACGGTGGCCATGGCCCAGCGGTCATTCAACATACGATAGTGTTCCAAACTCTCGGCAAGATAGGCATCTGCTTCTGAATATTTACCCCCCGAACTCATGACGGAGCCCAATTGAAAAAGCGCCCAGGCCGATTGAACCGTGTTATTCAAACCCTGCCACATGGTCAAGCTTTGCTCCAAGAGCTCGACTGCTCGCCCATTGTCCTCCAATGCGTGATAAAGCGTGCCGAGATGAAGCAGCGCTTTGGCTATATATTCAGCATCGGGTGACCGGTGAGTCGCCGGCTGTTTAGAGAGCGCCCGCTCCAGCCAATCTCGCCCCTCGCGCCAATGCACGGCCAGGTGCCAAAAGCGACCCAACGCTCCCGCCATCCGCAACCCCAGCCGCGGATCGCCATCCTCCGCCAGCGCCCACTGGAGCACGGTCCGCAGATTGGCGTGTTCGGCATTGAGTTGACCCAGCCCCGGTCCCGAGTCGCCGGCATACAGGGTCGATTCGACCTGTTCAGCCAGCATACAGTAATACTCTGCGTGCTGCTGCTGTGCCGCGAGCGCCTCCTCCCCGCTTTTCAGCTTTTCCAACAGATAGACGCGCAGCAAATTATGAATGTAATAGCGCGGCGCCTTTTCGCCGGCGGTCGCTTGCTGCATAAAGACGCGGATCAGCGACTTGTCCACTAATTGGGCCAGCAGCGACAATGTGGCTCCGGCCACGGCGCGGGCCGCCTCGCGCGTAAAGCCACCGCGGAAGAGCGCCAGCCTGGTCACCGCTTGGCGCTCATCATCAGCCAGCCGCACCCACGAATGTTCAAAAAGGCTGCGCAGACTGCGATGGCGGTCGGGCGCGTTGCGGTCGCCGCGGGCCAGGAAGTCCAAATCGCGCGTGATTTCGGCGGCGATTTCGGCGGGCGCAAGCACGTGGCTCCAGGCCGCGGCCAGCTCAATGGCCAGCGGCGCCCCTTCCAGCAGCGTGCAGATGCGCCAAACCGCCTGCCGGTTGGCCGGGGTGAGCGCAAAAGCGGGCGCCACCTGCGTGGCCCGCTGCACAAAGAGCAGCACCGCTTCATTTTCGGCCAGGTCGGTCAGGCTCTCCGCTGGCGATACGGCCAGGCCGCCCAATTCAAAGGTGCGCTCCCCCGTCAGCCGCAGCCGCTCGCGCGTGGTGATCAGCAGTTGCACGCCGGCATGATGCTGGAGCAGATGACTGACCAAAGCCAAGGCGTCGAGTTCCGCCGCCGGTTCATCCGGGGCGCCGATCAGATGTTCAAAGTTATCGAGCACCAGCAAGAGCGTGCGGCCCTGCAGCAGCGCATCCATTTGGGCCCGCGGCGTCGGCTCTTTGGGCAGCGGCGCGCCCAGGGCGCCGGCAATGGCGGCAGGGATTTCCGTCACGTGCGTCAGCGATGCTAACGGCACGAAGGCCGTCCCATCAGCAAAATGGGTGCGCAACTCGTGCGCCAGGTGCAGCGCCAGGCGCGTTTTGCCCATGCCGCCCATGCCGGTCAGGCTGACCAGGCGATGGCGCGCCGTCACGAGCAGGCGGGTCAAAATATTCACTTCGGGCTGGCGACCGATCAGGTCATTGGCGGGTTGGAGTAGCAGTGCGGTTTGCGGGTGAATTGTTGGTTGTGTGGAGGCTGGTGGGGCAATGGGGGCGTCTTCACCCATCTCATCCGCTGTGGAAAGCGGGGCGCGCGCCGTTCGCATAAAAAGTTCCAGCTCGTCGGCTGGCACGTGCAGAATTTGGGCCAGGTGGTCGGCCATTTCCACCGAGGGCCGGCGGCGACTGCTCTCGAAAAAGCGAATAGTCTGCACCGAGCAATTGGCCAGCTCGGCCAGTGCTTCTTGAGTCAAATCATGTTGGGCGCGCAGCCGCTTGAGCCAGCGGCCCAGGGTGGGTGGATGGGTGGCCGTGGTGACCATAGGATGGGTGTACCTGTCAAGATACTATAAGGTCATTGTAGAAAAGTGATTACGCCGCGTATACGTATTGCGTGCTGCGTATACCGGTCGAGGCGTTTGTTCTTTTTGGCATACTTATTTCGTTAATACGGCCTAAGACACTTTAGTTGCAGTAGATCACAACGGGGCGAGATAGGGCTGGATTCACCAATCGAGACCGACGCCCGTATCGCCCACACCGTTGCGATGTACTGAGTTTTTATTGTAGCACAAGCTGTAATACTTTTAGTAACGCCTAGTTGCTGTTTTTGAGGGTGAAATTGTGATGTAATTAGCTACAGCGGAGGTCAATGTCTAGCCTAATCAAGGAGGGTTCCATGAACGTAAAATTGGCCAATCTACATCCATCCCACCCCCAACCCATTGTGGCGTTGCGGGGGCAGGTTCTCTCATCTGCCGACGTTCTCTATCATGGCTACCAAGTGCTGGCGGGCGAAGTACTCATTGTGCGCAATGGGCGTACGGTGGACTTGGTGGAAGCGGGCGAATGGTTAAATGCGCAGATTTGGCCCGGCGCCACAGCGATGGCTTGGACTGACTGCATCTTGCAGGACGCAGCGTTCCGGCAGCCGACGGTCGAACTCATGC
>JAWKON010000020.1:0-123887 GCA_041391125.1 Caldilineaceae bacterium | reverse complement strand
ATTGTGGATGACGATCTGCCGCCCACCGTCCAGTTTGCCCAACCCACGTTTGAGGTGGATGAAGCCGGCGGCGCCGCCCAAATCACGGTGACGTTGAGCGCGGCTTCCGGTCTGCCCATCACCGTGGATTACGCCACCAGCGACGGCACGGCGCAGGCCGGCGCCGATTATACCGCCGACAGCGGCGCCCTGAACTTTGCGCCGGGTGAGACCAGCCAAGTCATCAGCGTGCCCATCACCGATGATCTGCTGGATGAGGGCGACGAAACGCTGGCCCTGGCCTTGAGCAATCCAACCAATGCCACCCTGGGCGCAGCGGCCAACGCCGTGCTCACCATTGCGGATAACGACGCTTTGGTGCGCTTGGGCAAAGCGACATACAGCGTCAATGAGGAGGCCGGTTCGCTGGCCGTGGAAGTGCTGCTCAACACCGCGCTGGACCATCCAGTGACGGTCCACGTAGCGACCAGTGATGACACGGCCACGGCGGGCAGCGACTATGTGGCCATCAACAGCGACCTGACCTTTGCTACCGGTGAAACCAGCAAGCAACTGCTTGTTCAGATCAGCGATGATGCGGCAGACGAGGCCGACGAGAGCTTCACGATTGCGCTCTCCAACCCGAACGGCGCCAAGGTGACGGCGCCCGGTCAGGCAGTCATCACCATTGTGGACAACGATGAGCCGCTGACCGTGCAATTCGCACAGGCTGATTACAGCGTAGTGGAGTCGAGCGGCGTAGCGACAATTGAGGTTACATTGAGCCGGGCGGCCTCGGCGGCCGTGGCGGTTGAATATGCCACCAGCAATGGCACCGCCAGCGCCGGCCAGGACTATGTGGCCACTACAGGTGTCTTGAACTTTGCACCCGGCGAAACCACCAAAACATTTGCCGTCACCATCGCCGATGACACGGTGGATGAAGCCGATGAAACCGTGGTGCTTACCTTGAGCAGCCCGACCGTGGCCAGCCTGGGCGCGCCCGCACAGGCCACGCTGACCATCACCGATGATGATGATCCGCCCACCGTGCAGTTTGAAAGCTCGTTCCTGGGTGTGCCGGAGGGCGCGCCGCTCTTCACTTTTGCGGTGACCTTGAGCAGCGCCTCGGACATGACGATCACGGTCGAATATGGCAGCACCAATCCCGCCGGCCAGGAACCCAATGGGCTCATTGGCGGCGTGCTCACCTTTGCGCCGGGCCAAACCAGCCAGTCGGTCACTATTGACGCCACCCAACTGGCCACCGAGCTGGAAACGGGCATCACCGTGCAGTTGCTCAGCGCTACCAATGCCACACTGGGCAGCCAGAGCAGCGCCACCTTAATTTTTGTTAACACACGAATTTACCTACCCTAATCGAACAATGAGTAGAAATGTAGTACGCCATACCCAACTGAATATGAAAGGAATCCAACGAACCATCATCGCACGGATAGACCTGTCAGGTTTGCCAAACCTGACAGGTCTAGGGTACACACTGGCCCGACAGCATTTTAATCGGCGGGCATTTTTCTGGGCCGTGCGGCTTTTGCTGATCGCCCAACTTCTGCTGCCGGTCACCGGTGCGCCGGCCCCGCTTTACGCGGCCCAGACCGCGCCCACGGCCGATTTTGTCACCGATGTGGAGGCCGGGCTGGCGCCGCTGCTGGTCCAATTCCACGATGAATCGAGCGGGGCGCCCACCGATTGGCAATGGGACTTTGGCGATGGCGCCGCCTCCACGGCGCAGCATCCGACGCATCTTTACGCCACGCCCGGCGCTTACAGCGTCACGTTGCGGGTCAGCAACGGCGCCGGCGCCGATAGCGTGGTGCGCAAAAACCTGATTATCGCCAATTCGCCGCTGGTGCATGATCTGCCGCCCGAGGAATTGCCTTGGGGCGAAAAGTTGATCTATATCCCCATCGCGCAGGCGCCGGCGGATCCCCAGGTGCAGGCCGCGGCCGCGCCCGATACGCCCGCGCTGCAAAGCCCGGCCAATGGGGCCACCGGCGTCGCCAACCCCACCGCCGCCCTAGAGGCCTGCGCCTCTGACCCGGATGGCAGCAACCTGACCGTCACCTTTTATGGCCGCGACATTTCGCCCATCAGCGTGCCGGATTTTGTGATTGCGGCGCTGCCCGATACGCAGTTTTACTACGGCTACAAAGGGCTAAAGGCGATGTTCCAATCGCAGGTTGATTGGCTTGTGTCCAACAAGGCCAGCCGCAACATTGTCTTTGTTTCGCACTTGGGCGATGTGGTGCAGGATGGCAGCGTGCCGGGTACCACCGGCGAGTCCTCCGCCGATGGCACGGCGGATCAACAGTGGGCCTATGCCGACCAGGTCATGGCCACTATTGAAAACCCGACGACCACTGGTCTGACCGATGGTATGCCCTATGGCATTGCTGTGGGCAACCACGATCAAACGGCGACCAGCGGCGACCCCAGCAAGACGCAACTCTTTAACCAATATTTTGGCATCAGCCGCTTTGCGGGACGGGGCTACTATGGCGGCCATTACGGGTCGGACAACGACAACAGCTATCAGCTCTTTTCGGTGGGCGATCTGGACTTTATTGCGATTGCACTCGAGTTTGACACCTCGCGGCCCAGCGCCACATTCACGTGGGTCAATTCCCTGCTGGATGCGCACCCCGACCGCTGGGCTATTGTTTCGGCCCACGAGATATTGCATCCCCAGCCCTATTTGCGCCCGCAAGGTCAGGCCATTTGGGACGCCGTCAAAGCACATCCCAATGTTCTGATGATGCTTTCGGGTCATCACAGCGGGGAAGCCAATATTGTGGAGACCGGCTATGGCGGCAACAAGGTCAACATCATGGTCTCCGACTATCAGGGCCGCAGCAATGGCGGCGATGGCTGGATGCGCTATATGGAGTTTAGCGGCTCCAGCAGCACGATGACGGTCAACACGTACTCACCCTACCGCAGTCAGGCCGAAAGCGATTCCAACAGCCTTTTTAATGTCTCCTGGGATACGCCTGCCAACGGTTCATTCCGGCGGCCCTTTGAGATTATCGGCCAAAAAAGCATCGCCTCCGGCTCCTGCACCAGCGTGAACTGGAGCGGGCTGCAAACCAATCATGAATATGAATGGTACGTGGGCGTCAGCGATACGCCGAGCAATCTGGATGTGGATCAGGTTTTTAGCAGCCGCAACACCTTCACCACCGCCAATATCAACGCCTTGAACTTTAGCACTTCCACTTTTGAGAAGGCTGAAGATGGCGCTTCGGCCACGATTACGGTCAACCTCAGCCGCGCCAACAGCAGTCCGGTGAGCGTCCAATATGCCACCAGCAACGGCGCGGCCACGGCGGGCAGCGACTATACGGCGACCAGCGGTACGCTGAACTTTGGCGCCGGCGAAACCAGCAAAACGTTCAATGTCGCCATTCTGGACGACAACCTCTATGAAGGCGATGAAACCGTCAACCTGACTTTGAGCAACCCGACCAATGCCGTGCTGGGCGCGGCCTCCTCGACGCTGACCATCGTTGAGGATGAGGTTGCACCCGTGGTCGCGCTGGAAGCAGCGACCTACGCCATCAATGAAAATGACGGCGCGCTGGCGGTCAATGTGCTGCTCGACAAGGCGGCGGATGTGGCGACCACCGTGCAATACGCCACCAGCAACGGCACTGCCGCCAATACCAGTGACTATGTGGCGCAAAGCGGTACGCTTACCTTTAATCCGGAGCAGAAACCAGCAAATCGCTCTCCATCCCGATTGTGGATAACGGCACGGCTGAATCGACCGAAACCTTTAATCTGACGCTCTCCAATCCGGTCAAAGCCACATTGGGCGCGCCGGCCAGCGCCACGATCACGATAATCGACGATGACAGCACGCTGGTGCAGTTCAGCAGCAACGCACTGAGCGTGGATGAAGATGCCGGCAACGCCACCGTTGAGGTCAAGCTGAACAGCGCGGCCTCTGTCCAAGTGAAGGTCGACTACGCCGCCAGCAACGGCACGGCCAAGTCTGCCAGCGACTACAGCGCCAGCAATGGGACATTTACTTTTGCGCCGGGTGAAACCAGCAAAACATTCAACGTGACTATTGCGGATGACGCTATTGATGAATTGGATGAAACCATTCAACTGACGTTGAGCAACGCCTCGAACGCCACGTTGGGCGCCAACGCCAACGCCACGCTGACCATTGTGGATAATGAGACCACGCGGCTCCAATTTAGCAGCAGCAGCTACACGGTGGCTGAAGCCGCCAGCGCCGGGGAAACCATCACCGTGGAACTAACCACCCCATCGGACCGCACCGTTTCCGTCGATTACGCCACCGGCGACGACACCGCCGTGGCGGGAGATGATTACACGGCGATCAGCGGCACGCTGACCTTTGCCACGGGCGTAACCAGCCAATCCTTTACGGTCACCCCCATTGATGACGAACAGGTGGAAGCGAGCGAAGAGGCGACGCTCTCCCTGGCCAATCCGCAAAACGCGGCATTGGGGACACCCGCGGCGTCCCAGCTCACCATTGTGGATGACGACGTGGCCGGCGTCAGTTTTGCCCTGACGGCCTACAGCGTGGGCGAAGTTGATGGTCAAGCCACGATCAGCGTGCGGCTCAATGCACCCGCACTGCAAACGGTGATGGTCGACTACGCCACCAGCGACGACACGGCCACGGCGGGTGACGATTACACGGCGACTAGCGGCACGCTCACCTTTGCGCCGGGCGAAACCAACAAATCGTTCACCGTGCCGATTTTGGACGATCCGCTTGATGAAAGTGATGAGGGCATCCTGCTGACGTTGAGCAACCCAGTCAATGTGGAACTGGGCAAGATCATCAGCGCCATGCTGACCATTACCGACGATGATGAATTGCAGGTCCAACTTGATGCGGCCAGCTACGTGGTCAATGAAGATGACGAGCTTGTCATATCTGTCACGCTGAACGGGCCCTCGGGGCAGACAATTGCAGTCGATTACGCCACCAGCGATGGCAGCGCGCAGGCGGGCAGCGATTACACCGCGCAAAGCGACACGCTTACCTTTGCACCGGGTGAAACCAGCAAAGCGATCACCATTCCGATCAACGATGACGCTTTGGATGAGCCGGTAGAGGACTTCACCCTGGCGCTGAGCAACTCGCAAAACGGCGCCCTGAGACGCCCGACAGCGCCACCATCACCATTGTGGACAACGACGTGGTGCGCATCCAGTTTGGCCAGGCCACTTACCATGTGAATGAGGACGCCGGGTCGGCCACCATCGAGGTGACGCTCACCACGCCGTCGGTCAATGTCGTTTCTGTCGATTATGTCGCCAGTGATGGATCGGCCACAAACGGCAGTGATTATGCAGCCACCAGCGGCGCGCTCATCTTTGCGCCGGGCGAAACCAGCCAATCTTTCACCGTGCCAATCTTGGATGATGCGCTGGAGGAGGACAACGAGACGGTGGCGCTGACGCTGAGCAATCCGCAAAATGGCGCATTGGGTACCCCGGCTGCGGCTGAACTCGTCATTATGGATGATGAACGCGTCTCGGTGCAGTTTGACGCCCCGAGTTATGCGGTCGCCGAAGGCGACGGGTCGGTTGATGTGGATGTGGTGCTTTCGGCGCCCTCCGCACTCGCGGTTTCCGTTGCATTTGCTGTGACCGGCGGCACGGCCAAGGCTGGCGCCGATTATGGGCCAGCCGCGGGGACTCTCATCTTTGCTGCTGGTGAAGCGCCAAAACGGTGACCATCAATATTCAGGACGATCCGCTCGACGAGCCCGCCGAAACGCTTGTGCTCGCGTTGCAGAATCCGTCCAATGCCAATCTGGGCCCAGCCGCGCAGGCCATCGTGACCATCAGCGATAACGACGATTTCCCCGTCATTCATCTTACGCAGCCGCGCTATCGCCTAACTTCCGACACCCCCGGCGGTCCGCTGACCTTTGGCATCGAATTGAGCCACGGTTCCGCCATGACGGTGACTGTGGATTATCTGATCGGCGACGACCAGACCCTGGCGGAGGAAGGGATACCCGTCACGCACACGCTGCGTTCGGCGTTGCCGCTGACCGGCACCGTCAGCATTGCGCCCGGCGCCACCAGCACCCAGGTGACGGTGGGCGAAAACCTGGGCGCGCTGTTCAACGGCGGTACAGCGCTCAACGTAGCGCTCATCGGTGCGCTCAACGCCGCGCTGGACCCGAACAACAGCGCCTTGCCCATCACTGTGATCCGCACCCAAGCAATCTATCTGCCGGTGATTCAGCGCTAAGAATGCGAATTGTAAAGGGTAAATGGTGAATTAGAAATTGTGAATGAGCGTGGCGCGAGTCGCCGGCGTTTACCATTCACAATTTACCGTTTACTCTTTACAATTGCGCCTTGTCTACAATAGGAGAAACATGCATACCCCGAATCTATGTTTGCACAAGCACCGCAGTCGGATGGCGGTCTGTCTGATCCTGCTTTTGTCCATCTGGAGCCTGGCGGCCAGCCCCGCCTGCAAGCCGCGGCCGCAGCCGCCGGCGCGGTGGATGCGGGCTTCCGCACCTTTTCCTTTGGCGCCACCTGTAATTCGACGCCCACGGGCGAAAAGCCGGAGAGCAAGCTCTGGATTCGACGGTTCTTGGTGGGGCAGCCTGTGTAACGGCAGCGCCAATGAATATCACATTTACCGGCTTAACTTAGCCACCCAAGACTGGATCGACACCCAAACTGTGCTCGATGATCGGCCCAATTCCAAGGCCGACGTCCTGTGGGACGCCGCCAGCCAGAAGCTCTATGTGGCCTCGCACGTCTTCACCACCAGCGCCGCCGCCACCTCGTCATCATCGGATTGGGGTCGGCTCTATCGCTATAGCTACAACGCTGGCGCCAAAACATATGCGCTGGACGCCGGTTTCCCGGTCAATATTACGCGCGGCCGTCGAAACGCTGACCATTGCCAAAGACGCCACGGGCCAACTCTGGGTGTCCTATGTGGAAGGCAGCAAGGTGATGGTCAACCACAGCCGTAACGGCAACGATGCCGACTGGGGGACGCCGTACCAGTTGCCGGTGACCGGTTCCGCCGTTTCCAGCGATGACATTTCGGCCATTATTGCCTATGAAAATTACATCGGCATTATGTGGGCAACAAATCCGCCAAGATCATGTACTTTGCCCGCCACGACAGCAACAATGCCGATGACCAGAACTGGCAGAGCGTCAGCGCCTATAACCCCGGCGGCAGCGGCGCCGATGATCATATCAACCTGAAGACGCTGCAATCGGACAGCGCCGGACGCATTTTCGCCGTGACCAAAACTTCCTTTACCTCGGCCACGGATCCGTTGATTTTGCTGCTGGTCTGCAACGGCCCGCCCTGCACTTCGCCGGGCCAGTGGAGCGCACATCTGGTCTACACCGAGGGCAACGGCGATACGCGCCCCATTCTGCTCATCGACACCGACCACCGCGATCTGCACGTTTTTACCACCAACACGGGTAGCGGCGGCGAGATCCGCCACAAAATGAGCAGCCTGGACAACATTTCGTTTCCCGCCGGTGAAGGCGATCTTTTCATCGGCCAAAGCGGTGACAACAAAATCAACAATCCCACCTCGACCAAGCAGAACGTCAATGCGGCGTCCGGCATTGTCGTGCTGGCCAGCAGTCAAACTACTGACTACTACTATCACAATTACATCGATCTAGGCGGCGGCAGCGGTGGCGGAGGCGGTCAGCCCACCAATCAGCCGCCGGTGGTCAGCGCCGGCGCCGATCAGGCGATCACCCTGCCGGCGGCAGCCGCTCTGAGCGGCGCGGCCAGCGATGATGGTCTGCCTAATCCACCTGGCTCATTCACCATGGCCTGGAGCCGGCAGAGTGGTCCCGGCAGCGTTACCTTTGGCAACGCCAGTAGCCCCAGCACCACGGCCAGCTTTACGCAGCCGGGTACCTATGTTTTGCGCCTCACGGCCAGCGACGGCAGCCTCACCAGCTTTGATGAAGTGACCATCACCGTCAACGATGCGGGGGGTGGCGGCAGCGGCGGCAGCACATTGACCTTCGTGCCGGTGGCCGACGCTATGGTCAAATCATCCAGCGCTACCCGCAACTATGGTTCCGATAGCACGCTGCGGCTGCGCGGCGGCAGCGATCCGCTTTACAACAGCTATTTGCAATTCAATGTGTCCGGTCTCAGCGGCGCGGTGCAAAGCGCCAAACTGCGGCTGTACGTCACCGACGGCAGCGATGTGGGCGGCGCCGTTTATGCCGTTTCCAACAACGGCAGCAACGGCGCACCGTGGACCGAAAGCGGCATCACCTGGGCCAATGCCCCCGTGATCAGCGGCGGCCCGCTCACCACATTGGGTGCGATCAATGCTGACGCATGGGCCGAGTATGACGTGACCGCGGCCATTGGCGGCAATGGAAACTTCTCATTTGGCATAAACACCACTTCCGGCAACAGCGCCTATTTTAGTTCCAAAGAGGGCGCCAACCCACCCCAATTGGTGATCACGGTGGATAGCGGCAGTGGCGGCGGCCCCACCAATCAAGCGCCCACGGTCAACGCGGGTGTGGATCAAACCATCACATTGCCGGCTGGCGCTACGTTGGCAGGCGTGGTCAATGACGACGGTGTGACCGGCTCGCTGTCAATTGTGTGGAGCCAATTCAGCGGACCGGCTGCGGCTGCTTTCGCCAACGCCAGCCAGCCCAATACAACGGTCACCTTCCCGACGGCCGGGACATACGTGCTGCGGCTGTCGGCCACGGATGGCGAGTACACGGTCAGCGACGACGTGGCCATCACGGTCAACGCCGCGCCGGCCGTCAATCAGCCGCCCACGGTCAACGCCGGGGCGGATCAGACCATCACGTTGCCCGCCGGCGCCACGTTGGCGGGCGTCGTCAATGACGACGGCGTGACCGGCTCGTTGTCCATTGCCTGGAGCCAGGTTAGCGGCCCGGCTGCGGCCAGCTTTGCCAATGCCAGCCAGCGCGACACGGCGGTCACCTTCCCGACGACGGGAACTTACGTGCTGCGGCTGACGGCCAATGATGGCCAATACGCGGTCAGCGACGACGTGACCGTCACGGTCAACGCCGCGCCGACCCTCAATCAGCCGCCGACGGTCAACGCCGGGGCGGACCAGACCATTACGTTGCCCGCTGGCGCCACGCTGGCCGGCGCGGTCAATGATGATGGGGTAACCGGCCCGTTGTCCATTGTGTGGAGCCAGGTTAGCGGCCCGGCGGCGGCAGCTTTCGCCAACGCCAATCAGCCGGACACAACCGTCACCTTCCCGGCGGCGGGTGCGTACGTGCTGCGGCTGACGGCCAATGACGGCGAATACGCGGTCAGCGACGATGTGGCCATCACGGTCAACGCGGCCAGCAGCGGTGGCGGGAGCGGCAGCGGCCAACTCACATTCACATCGATCGCGGACGCCCTGGTCAAATCATCCAGCCCCACTCGCAACTACGGCGCCGTCAGCACGATTCGTCTGCGCGACACCGAGCCCTTCTACACGAGCTACGTTCAGTTCAACGTGAGCGGCGTGGATGGCCCGGTGCAGAGCGCTAAATTGCGTCTCTATGTAACCGATGCCAGCAACAGCGGTGGTTCGGTTTATGCAGTTTCCAACAACGGCAGCGACGGTGCACTGTGGACCGAAAGCGGCATCACCTGGGCCAATGCGCCCGTTATCAGCGGCAGCCCGCTCAGCACGCTGGGTGCGGTGGCCAGCGATGTGTGGGTGGAGTTTGATGTGACGGCCGTGGTGACCGGCAATGGGGTTCTCTCCTTAGGCCTGAACACGCCTTCATCCAACAGCGTGCTCTACAGCGCCAAAGAGGGCGCCCATGCCCCCGAACTGGTGGTCACCTATGGTGCGGCCGCATCGCAAGTATCCGCCAACCAAACGGATGAGCCGATACGCACGGCGTCCTCCACCGACCGCTCCGAAGCCCTGCTCGACGCCCTGCTGGTGCAGGAGCTGCAACTGCTCGACGGCGGCGTTTTGATCTACATGCCGCTGGCGGAGAGGGAGTAGGATGACAAGATGACAGGATGACAGGATGACAAGATGAGCCTAATCTTGTCATCCTGTCATCTTGTCCAGCTAAAGCGTATACAGATTGTCGCAACGCATAAAGCTCCATTTACCCTCAGCCTCTTCCCCCACTCCCCACTCCCCAAACATGACAGTCCGCGCAAGTTCGTCTATAATTTCGGTTGTATTCCCCAGAGATTGAACAAAGGAAATAAGCTGAATCGAGGAGCAACCTATGACCGATCCGATTGTGGAGGCGGCGCCGATCCTGGAGCGTTTTCGGCTGGATGGCCGCACGGCGCTGGTGACAGGCGCCGGGCAGGGCATTGGCCGCGGCTATGCCCATGCGCTGGGCGAAGCAGGCGCCGCCGTGGCCGTGGTGGACATTGTGACCGCGCGCGCCGAAACCGTGGCCCATGAATTGAGCCAAAAAGGCATCGACGCCATGGCGCTGACCTGCGACGTAACCCAGCCCGAGGCGGTGGCGGCTATGGTGGCCGCCGTGGTGGACAAGTGGGGCAAGCTGACCATCGGCGTCAACAACGCCGGCATCGGCCACTGGGTCCCCGCCACCGAGATGACGCCCGCCGACTGGCGGCGCATGATGGACATCAATCTCAACGCCGTCTTTTATTGCGCCCAGGCCGAGGCGCGCGTCATGCTGCCGGCGGGCTATGGCAAGATCATCAGCACCGCCTCCATGTCCGGCAGCATTGTGAATATGCCGCAGGATCAGGCCGCGTACAACACGTCCAAAGCGGGCGTCATCCATCTGACGCGCAGCCTGGCCGCGGAATGGGCGCCGCACGGCATCCGCGTCAACTGCATCAGCCCCGGCTACACGCGTACAGATCTCGTCGAAGATCTGATTAACACGCCCGAAGGTCAAAAAGTCGTGCCGGTCTGGATGCGCATGACGCCCATGGCGCGCATGGCCGAAGTCAGCGAGTTACAGGGCGGTGTGGTCTACCTGGCCGCCGTCGCCTCCGATTTCATGACCGGCCACGATCTGGTGATCGATGGCGGTTATGCTCTTTGGTAGATTGAGGAGAGGGGATCAACAGATTTCACAGATTGAAAAGATTTGGCTTTCTCTTGATAGAAAATCTGTATATCCGTAAAATCTGTAGTTCAAAATTGAGTGTCTTCTCAATAAATAGCGGCACGTAGAGCCGTTTGGTTTCGATACGGCCACAACTGCCGTGGCCTACTCAACCGGCAATCGTCCCCCCTCTGAATGTTGAGCAGCTACAAAATAATCTTAAAAATCTGCGTAATCTGTTGATCCAATTCTTATTATAAACACAAAGGCAGGATACCATGCGCTTAATCGAACAGATACCCCATTTGAACTTTCCGGCTCCGCTGCCCAAGTCGCTGTTGGTGGTGGACCAGCGCTTTGACGCGCCCAAGATCGATGATATTCCGGCGGCCACACGGCAGGCGGTGGATAAGCTGGCGGCCAAGATGAAGCCCGGCGCCACGGTGGCGGTGGGTGTGGGCAGCCGCGGCATTGCCAATTTGCCCATCATCGTCAGGGCCACGGTGGACCACTTGAAGGCCCTGGGCATGAAGCCCTACATCATCCCCACCATGGGCAGCCACGGCGGCGCCACCGTCGAAGGGCAGCTCGACGTGCTCTCCAACCTGGGCGTGACGCCCGCCAGTATGGACGTCGAATTTAAGGCCACCATGGAGGTGACCGAGATTGGCCAGTTGGCCAACGGCACCAAGCTCTATGAGGATGTCAACGCCGCCGCCGCCGACCACGTGATCCTGGTCAGCCGCATCAAGCCGCACACCGATTTCCGCAGCCACCTGGAGAGCGGACCGTCGAAAATGTGCGTCATTGGGCTGGGCAAGCAGTTTGGCGCGGCCATTATGCACACCGGCGGCGTGCCGGCGTTTCAGCAATATCTGGCGCCCGCTGCCCGCATTTACGAGTCGAACACCAACTTTGTGGGCGCCGTGGGTATTGTGGAAAATGCCTACGACGAAACGGCCATTATTCAGGCGCTGACCGCGGCCGAGGTGGGGCTGGAGCCCGAAGCGAAGCTGCTGGAGAAGGCCAAGTCGCTCATGGCCAGCATTCCGTTCCCCGTGGTAGACGTGCTGGCGATCCGCCAGATCGGCAAGGACATTAGCGGCGCCGGCATGGACCCCAATGTAACCGGGCGGCTCATGATTCCGCGCGAGGCAGAGAATTTTAAGGGACCGGACCTGGCCGTCATCGCCGTCATGGACCTGACGCCGGCCACCCACGGCAACGGCACCGGCATTGGCTTTGCCGATGTAACCACCAAACGCGTGGCCAATGCCATCGACTGGGAAGTGACTTACATGAACGGCATTACCTCTGGTTCGTTCGGGATGCGGCGCAACCACTTGCCCATCACCATGAACAACGATTTCCAAACGTTGAGCGTGGCGCTGCGCGGCTGTGGTCAACCGCAAGAGACGGCCAAGTTTGTCTTCATTCAGGATACGCTGACGCTCAACCAGCTCTGGATCAGCCCCAGCCTGCGCTGCGTGGCCGACGAGCATGAGCGGCTGACGGTGGTGGATGAGATTCCGCTGGCCTTTGATGATGGTGGGGTGATGAAGAGTCCGTGGGCGCTGGCGTGAGTTGGATTTGCATAAGGTCATACATGGGCGTGAGTGCGCATGTATGACCTTATTTGATTTGACTCTGGGTAGGTGTCCGCGTTGATTTTTTTTGTACTGTTCGTTAGTTTGCCGAAAGGTGGCTGATTAGCTTGTCAAGCCAGTCCCTTCGTGATACAATGCGCGTTGTCACCTGATTGGGCAACAGCGCTCTGCAACCTTATTAGGTACTCCTCTCTTTTACTCCATTTCCCGGATTTACCACTATCACATTTGAATCAACGTTGGTTGGGCTTGCCGTCTCCCATTGGCTAAACCCAACCCCAATATCTGCGTCAGTGCGTTTCCTTTCCATAATCGGGAAGGCCCCAAACGGAGCGGCGCGGACATCTCTTCGTTTTCGTCAATTCTATGCTTTCAAGGAGAACATAATGGGAAAACTTCGTTTCCTGCTCATGGCTGCGTTGATCATGGGCGCGCTGGGATATTTGACCATTGCGCGCGCCCAGGATAATGCGCCATCGTCCACCACAAGCGGCAAAACCATCTATTTGCCCACCATCAATCTAAACGCATCGGCGCAACCGGATCAGCAGCCCACCGCGGCGCGCGACACGGTGGTGCGCATCCTGTACGGTTCGCAGGCCGAATTGGAATACCTGCTTGCCGCATATGATGTGTTCGAGGAGAGTTGCGGCCAGAGCTGCTTGGTGGCGTTGGTTTCCACGGCTGAATATCAGCGCCTGGCGGATGAGGGCCGCCTGGTGGCCGTTGACGCCCAACGCACGGCCCAACTGACTGCCGATGTAGCTCAGGTGCAGCGGGCCGTGCGGGCGGCCGGGGTGGACGCCATCGAGTCGATTCCCGGTTATGCCTGTTATCGCACGGTGGAAGAGACCTACAGCAGCCTGGCGGCGCTGGCCGCGGCCAATCCGCAGATCGCCACCTGGACCGATATTGGCGATACGTGGGAAAAGGTGACGCCGGGTGGCGCCGCGGGCTATGACATGTATGCGCTCAAGCTGACCAACAGCGCCATTCCCGGCCCCAAACCCAAATTCATGCTGATGGCAGCCATCCACGCCCGCGAATACACCACGGCGGAGCTGGCCACCCGCTTTGCCGAAGAGCTGATCAGCAAATACAACGTCGACCCGGACGTGACTTGGCTGCTCGACTATTTTGAGATCCATATTATCCCGCAGGTCAACCCCGATGGCCGCAAAAAGGCCGAAACCGGTCTGCTGTGGCGCAAGAATACCGACAATAATGATGGCTGTAACAACTCCAGCACGTGGGGCACCGACCTCAATCGCAACAGCAGCTTCAAGTGGAACAACGGCGGCAGCAGCAGTCTCCCCTGCAATGAAACGTATCGTGGTCCCAGCGCCGGTTCCGAGCCCGAAGTGCAGGTGATCCAAAACTACGCTGCCACCATCTTCCCCGACCAGCGCGGCCCCAACGATAGCGACCCGGCGCCTGCTGACACCGAGGGCGTCTTTATCACCCTGCACAGCTACGCCCAACTGGTGCTCTACCCCTGGGGCTATACGGCCACCCCGTCGCCCAATATCACCGAACTGGCCACCCTGGGTCGCAAGTTTGGCTATTACAACGGCTATCAGGTCTGCAATGGGCCGATCTGTCTTTACAATGCCTCCGGCACCACCGACGATTACACGTATGGCGAACTGGGCGTGGCCAGCTACACCATCGAATTAGGCACGGCCTTCTTCGAATCCTGTGCGTCCTTTACGTCGAGCACGTTGCCGCTCAACATGCCTGCCTTGTATTACGCCGCCAAAGCCGCCCGCCGGCCCTATCAAAACCCGGCCGGTCCCGACCCGCTCAACGTCAGCGTCAGCCCAGCCACCGTACCGCAAGGCGATTTCGCTACGCTCAGCGCCACGCTGGATGACACCCGCTACAACAGCAACGGCTGGGGCAATGAGCCGGTACAGAACATTGCCGCCGGTCAATACACCATCGACGCTCCCTCATGGGCAGGTGGCGTCCCGGTGGCCATGAGCGCCAGCGATGGCGCGTTCAACGCCACGGTGGAAGGCGTCACGGCCAGCCTGGACACGAGCGCCCTAGCTTTGGGCCGACACACCATTTTTGTGGAGGGGCAAGACGCCAATGGCAATTGGGGCGTGTTGAGCGCGGCCTTCCTGTGGGTGACCCCCAATGGCCCCACGCCGACGCCGACCGACACACCACTTCCCACGGACACGCCGACGCCGACCAATACACCTTTGCCGACCAATACGCCAACCGTCACGCCGACGCCGACCGATACGGCCATCCCCACCAATACGCCGACACCAACCAACACACCGGTGGCCGGCAACACGGGCTTCCTCAGTCCGTCCGCCCAAGCCGCCCAAACCAGCAGCGCCGGTGACAACAACGGCTTCCAGACCAGCCCAGCCAATGCCCTGGCCGACGGCGGCGGTGTGGCTGTCGATACCAACAGCGGCACCAACAGCAGCTCGTCCTGCACCGCTACCACCAAGGACAAACACCACTTCTACAACTATAACGTCAGCCTGCCCGGCGGCGTCACGGTCACCGGCATTGAAGTACGGCTGGATGCCCTTGTGGATTCAGTGGGCTCCAACAGCCCCAAGATGTGTGTGGAACTTTCTTGGGATGGCGGCGCCTCCTGGACAACCGTCCAGCAAAGTTCGACGCTGAGCACGTCGGAGGCGACGTATATATTGGGCGGCGCGGCTGACACGTGGGGTCATGCCTGGACGACCAGCGATCTGACCAACGCTAACTTCCGCCTGCGCGTGACCAATGTGGCCTCCGGTTCGCGCGCCACCTCGCGCGACTTTTCGCTCGATTGGGTGGCTGTACGTGTGAACTATCAATAGCCGTACGTTCAATCAGGGCTTGCCACTGGAAATCGGTTGATGAGCCCTGCCATATGTCCCATCTGGGAAGAGGCTGCAACTGCTTGCGCGCTGGTCCGTGCGGTTGCAGCCTCTTTCATAATGGGCTTTTGCGCCGGAATTGAAGTTTCTCCGTGTGACTGCCCCTCCTTCGCCTAAACCTATTGGGCAACAATATGGGGCGAGTTTGCCATCGACTGGAACGAATACTATAATTCGTCTAGTCAATCCTTTCCCGCACAAAAACAAGCTCTCTCAGGTTGCGCGCATTGCCAATACGGCATGCAATTACCCAATCTGCCAAAAACCAGGAGCGAACCATCCACTGACGATCTCACTGACCACTCCCACACCTCCCCCACTGGGCGCTGCTGGAGCGGGCCTTGCTCGACGCCCAAACCCAGGCCTGCCTTGAATTTTACGACCACTATTTTGACGACCGAGGCTTTCTGCTCTGCGTGCCGCGCTGGGGTGGCGATGATGGCCCCGATGACGCCGCCGAGAACCAGCTCAACTGGACCATGCTGCACGCGCTGGGCGCTGATGACGTAATTCTCGAGCGCTTTAAGCGAGGCTTTGATGGCCACCTGCGCCAGTACACCGAGGCCAAAACGGTGGAGGTGGATCTGGCGCGCGAGGGCATGTATTACAAAGAGTTCCCGGTCATGTTCGACTGGTTCCACAATGGCGAGGGCTATTCGGCCTTCTTTTTGCAGGGGCTGTCGGACCCGTACGACCGCTACTTTCAGCAGCGCAGCCGTCGCTTTGCCGGTTTTTATATGAATGAAGACCCGCAAGCGCCCAACTACGACCCGCAGCACAAGATTATCCGCTCGTGCTTCAACGGCAGCCGCGGACCGCTGCTGCGCAAGGCCACCGGGCTGGACTGGGCCGGCGACCCCATCGACATCGAGGGGCGCTTCCGGCTCGGTCACGGCGAGCGCTCGTATGCGGAGATGGTGGCCCACTTTAAAGATTACAACGACGTGGTGGGCGACAACCCCATGAATCTCGCCACCACCACCCTGGCGCTCAACGCCTATATGCTCAACCACGACGCTAAATATCGCAACTGGGCGCTCGAATATATCGACGCCTGGGTCGAGCGCACCCGCCAGAACGGCGGCATTATCCCCACCAACATCGGGCTGGACGGGACCATTGGCGGCGAGTGCGGTGGGCGCTGGTATGGCGGCATCTACGGCTGGGGCTTTACGGTGATTGTGCCGCAGACCGGCGCGCTGGCCCACCGCACCTATTCGCACACCCGCGCCATCAACGGCTTTGGCAGCGGCCTGCTGCTGACCGGCGACCAGAAATATGTGGACACCTGGCGCGGCATGCTCGAATATATCAACGCCAATGCCCGTGAGATCGACGGCCAGACCATGTGGCCCAATGCCTATGGCGACTATTTTGGCGACGAAGATTGGTACGACTGGAAGCCGCACCCGTTCCGCTATGGCGCGCTGGAAGTTTACTATTGGTCCATGGATGACCGCGACGCCGAGTTGGTTGCCCACGACGGCTGGGTCCAATATCTGCGCGGCGAAAATGACGCCTATCCGGTGACTGCGTTGCAAGACGATCTGGACCACGTGCGCCGCAAAGTGGAACTCATGCGCGCCGACGCCACCACGCCGGACACGCGCCTCTCCGACGACATGAACCACATCAACCCCGCCACCACCGACGCCCTAATCCAGCTCATGCTGGGCGGCATTCCCACCGGCCGTGTTGGCGGCGCGTTACATTGTCGCGTGCGCTACTTTGACCCGGTGCTGCGCCGCGCCGGTCTGCCGCAGAACGTGGCGGCGCTGGTCGAAAAGATGACCGCCGATGTGACCGTGCTGTCACTGGTCAACCTAAACCAGGTCGACCCGGTCACTCTGGTAGTGCAGGGCGGCGCCTATGCCGAACATCAAATCGAGAGCGCCACGCTAAATGGCGTACAAATAGAGGTGAATGCAGATCACTTCACGGTCTCGCTGGGACCGGGTTGCGGCGGTCAACTGCATCTGAAAATGCAGCGCTACGCCAATCAGCCCACCTTCGCATTTCCGTGGGATCGATGATTATAACGGAGGCTGAGCGAACGGCGGTTGAGTAGGCTGGTGCAGTTTCCAGCCGTATCGAAACCCGAGTGAGCGGGTCGACCCGTTTGGTTTCGATACGGCCCCGAACTGCAGGGGCCTACTCAACCGGCACTGAGCCCATCTCTTAAGTTTACACCTATGCTCGCCAGACCAGTCCACTTCAGTGGACTTCAACTATTAGCCTGGAATTTATTCCAAGGCGGCTTGCCGAAATTTATTCCAAGGCGCAACAGAAAGAATCCAATGACCGAACTAATCGCTCCCAACCACACCCGCCGCAAATTGGGCGACGACCAAACCGTGCTCGGCACCATGGTGGCTGAGATTCGCCAGCCCACCATTATGCAGGCGCTGGCCAACGCCGGCTTTGACTTTGCCATTATCGACAACGAGCACGGCCCGTTCAACATTGAATCCATTGCCGAACTTTGTCGGGCGGCCCGCCACGTAGGCGTCACCCCCATTGTGCGCGTGCCGGACCTGCTCTATCCCTTCCTGTGCCAACCGCTGGATGCGGGCGCACAGGGGCTCATGCTGCCGCGCATTACCAGCGCCGCCCAGGTGCATCAAGCCGTGCAGATGACCAAATATCCGCCCATGGGGGCGCGCGGCTGTGCGCTCAACCGCGGCCACACCGACTTTGGCCCGCGCCCGCTGGTCGACTTTATGGCGGCGGCCAATGTGGAAACGCAGCTGATCATCCAGATCGAAACGGCCAGCGCCGTCGATCAGGTGGAGGAGATCGTAGCCATTCCCGGCGTGGAAGTGGCTTTTATTGGCCCCAACGATCTCTCCATTTCGCTGGGCGTGCCGGGCCAGAGCGATTCACCCGTGCTGCTGGGCGCCATTGAGCGGGTGATTGCGACCTGCCAGCGCCACAACGTCACCCCCGCCATCCAGGTGGCCGACGCCGCAGCGGGCGCCTATTGGCAGAGCAAAGGCATGCAGATGATCAGCGTCAATTCCGAAATGGGGTTGTTGATTGGCGCAGGGCGGAGTGTGACGAGTGCGCTGCGCGATGGGCGCGGTTGAAATGCTGACAAGGTGACAGGGTGACATGGTGACCGCGCCTGTCGAGGTTGCCTGGTCGCCTTGTGATGTTGTTTGTGAATCGGCGCTTGTCAGGCGGGCAGCCGATAAAAGTCGGCGGCAGGTACAGGAAACAGGCTGAAGCCCTGTTGGGCGCCATATCTAACCTGCTTGAGCAGGTTTCCATAGCAGCCGCCGGATTTCAACCGGCGGTTGGGGATTACCGCATATTTCACCAACGGGTTCACCTTGTCACCCGGTCACCTTTTCAGCAACCGAACGAAACTTGTCGAAAACCATCATTCTACGCGAAAGGAAAAAACCATGTTCGAGAATCCTGGAGCGGTGTCTTTGCCGCCACGCTGTGTCCGTTTCGAGAAGATCAGAGCATTGATGAGGAGGGGCTGCGCGCCTATTCGCGCTATTTGGCCGGCGTAGAGGGAATGCGCGGGCTGGTCTGCAACGGCCATACTGGCGAGGTCATGGGGCTGCGCGCCCGTGAGCGCGCGGAGGTGACCGGCATTATGGCCGATGAAGTGGGCCATCAGGTTAAGATCATCTCCGGCGTCTGCTGTGACGGCAGCTTTGAGGCCATTGACCACGCCCTCGAGGCCAAAGAGGCGGGCGCCGATGCCATTCTGCTCATGCCGCCGCACCATTGGCTGCGCTTTGGCCGCACGCCCGAAACCGCCGTGGGCTACTTTCAGGATGTGGCCGAGGGCGCGCGTATTCCGATTATTGTGCATCAATATCCGGACTGGACCAAAGCCTCTTATTCGCTCAAGGAGCTGACCGAAATCGCCTGCCGCCCGAGGTGGTGGCGCTCAAGATGGGCAGCCGCAACTTTCGCGGCTGGAGCATGAATATCGCGTACTCAAAGAGATTCATCCCGACGTGCCGCACTTGACCTGCCACGATGAATATCTGCTGGCTTCGCTGCTGACTGGCGCCGATGGCGCGCTGGTGGGTTTTGCCGGCTTTTGCCGGAGCTGATCATTGCGCTGGTTCATAATGCGCTGGCGGGCAACTATGCCGAAGCCAAGGAGGTGCAGGAAGTGGTGCATCGGCTCAACAAGGCGGTCTATCGCTTTGGCGAACCGTCCAGCGACGCCCACCAGCGCATGAAGGTGGCCATGACGCTGCAAGGCCGCTTCCCCGGCATGACCGTGCGCCCGCCGCTGCGCCCGCTCTCCACCAGCGAAATCGCCCGCATCCAGCGCGAGATCGACGAGTCCGGCTTTGATGCGTGGTATGCCGTCTATCAAGCCGAGCACGGTTTGGCCGAGGCGGTTCCGGCATGACGCGCGATTATCGCTCCATCCGCCCAGCGGATGCCGAAAATATCACCATCTACTACAACCGCAACGAGTTCTGCGGCTGGCCCTTTAACCACGGCTTCTGGCGCTTTGCGAATGACGAATTGCTGGTCAGCTTTTCACGCGGGCCGTGCAGCTATGCAGACGCGCATGACATGGGCCATTCGGTAGTGGATGCGCTGGGCGGTGAATATGTGGTGGCGTGCTGACCGACGCCGGCCAAAGCTGGCCGGCGGAGCAGGTGCAGTCTGGGTACGCGCTTCTGACTTTGACCGGCAACTGTTGGCCGGCTTTGCACCGACGGCGCCTGCAACGCCCTTCGACTGGTCCTCGCCCGACTTCTGCCTGAGCGCCGGTTTTGCATTCCACCCAGAGGCGCGCAGGAAGTGGGCTACATCCAGGCTTCGCGCATCGCGGCCACACGTGGAAGGGCCGTTTCTCGTGCCGTCCTTCAACTTCGCGGGTGCAGGTCAAGCCGGACTTTCTGGTGCGGCCGGACGGGCTGGTGCTGCTCTTTGTGACGGTGGGGCATTGGCGATGGGCGACCGGGCAGTCGCTTTGTGGCCGTCTACGCCACGGCAGATGGCGGCCTGACGTGGAACTATCTGGCGCCGATCTTGTCTGATGCGCCAGACGCCCATTTTGTGAACCGTTACTATGCTAGCCCGGTGCTGTTGCCCAGCGGGCGCATTTTGGCCGCCATGCGCTGCCAGATTGACGCCCGCAACGCCTGGCCCGAGCTGTTTGCTTCGGATGATGGCGGCTGCACCTGGCGCTTTGTGACGCGCATTAGCGACTGGGGCGGGCCGACACATTTGCTGCAACTGGCCGATGGGCGGCTGTTGGCCACGTACGGCTACCGTGTCAAGCCCTACGGCATCCGCGCCCGCGTCTCGGAGGATGAAGGCCAAAGCTGGGGGCCAGAGATCATCCTGCGCGATGACGCCGGTTCGTGGGATCTGGGCTATCCCCGCGCGGTGCAGATGTCCAACGGACAGGTGATGGTGGTCTATTACTTCAACCGGGCAGATGATGCGGTGCAGCAGAATGGGGGCGTGCGGCATATTGCGGGGACGGTGTTTACGGTGGATTGAACACCCACAGGAGAAGAAAAGGTGAAAGAGCATGACGAGAATCCCCAAGGTTCTCAGGTATCGATCCTCGAGTGGGATCAGAAAAAGCATTCCGAAGAAATTCTGCAAGCGCGTTTGAAATTTTGGGAAATGAAGCGGCGGTTTGCGGAGAACCCACCTGAGATGCTAACACTTGAGCAGATAAGAGAGCTATATAGATTATTAGGAATAAGTTTAGGTACGCGGATGAACACGGATGAACGCTGATTCTCTCTGAAACATCTGCGCTCATCCGCGAGAATCAGCGTACAATTTTTTTAGATGTCCTTATTACCGATAATGGCTATTGAAAACCAAGCTGCAGCGCATTAAGGAGCGAACCGCGTTGACCAAAGGAACCATCCATCCTCCCGAAAGCATCCAACACACCGATGCGTGCACCGGCGCCCGCATCCGCCAAATTACCAGTCACCCGTCGATCCATCATCAGCCCTTCTTTCTGATCCCGGCGTATGATGACGCCATGCGCTGGACCGTCTTCACGTCCGCGCGCACGGGCCAACCGCAGATCTTTGTGGAGGAGCGGGCCACGGGCAACCTGATCCAGTTGACCGACCGTGACGACCTGTCCGACTTCTCGATCTATCCATCGCACGATGGCCAATATGTCTATTTTACGGCGGGCAGCGGCGGCTGGCGCGTCCACACGGAGACGTACGAAGAGGAACTGCTCATCGACTTGGGGCAAGCGCAACTGCGCGAACAGGGCATGGTGGCGGCTGCCATGGGTACCACCGCGTTGAGCGCCTGCGACCGCTGGTGGGCCATCCGCTTTAGCGACGGCGCCGACGCCTGCATTGCCGTGGTGGACACAACCAGCGGCCAGTGGGACGTGATCCTGCGGCGTGACAGCGTGGCCCACATGCAGTTCTGCCCGGATGACGCCAATCTGCTCTTCTACGCTGGCCCGCTCACCGACCGCGTTTGGGTGATCAACCGCGATGGGACAAACAATCGGCGACTTTATGAGCGCACGCCTGGCCAATGGATCACCCATGAGGCGTGGATACCGGGGACGCGTGAATTGGGGCTGGTCGATTGGCCCAACGGTATGGTCGCCGTGCATGTGGATACGGGTGCGGTGCGGCGGGTCACGTCGTTCAACGCCTGGCACGCTATTGCCAGCCAGGACGGGACGCGCATGGTGGCGGACACCAATTTCCCTGACATCGGCATTCAGATTTTTGATCCGCTCGATGGCGTGGGCGCGCCGACCACGCTCTGTTATCCCGAAGCGTCCAGTTTGGGCGAACATTGGAACGGGCCGTTTCCGTATGACAATGGCCCCATCAACGTCTATGCGCCGCAATATACGCATCCGCACCCGTCATTCTCGCCGGATCAGCGGTTTGTGATTTATACGAGCGATCGGACGGGATTCGCGCAGGTGTATGAGGTGGCGGTGGAAGAGAGGTGATCTGTAAGGCCATTCCGGGTATGCGTATTGCATATTGCGTGTACCGGTTGAGAAGTTTGTTCGTTATGGCGTAGTTATTTTGGTAACATGGTGCCTTCTCAATAAAATGGGGTGAGGTTAGTGCCGGTTGAGTAGGCCACGGTAGTTTGTGGCCGTATCGAAACCAAACGGGTCATATTTGCTGCTCTTTATCGAGAAGATACGTAACATGGCCTCAAAAATGCTATTTGAATGGTCTTGAGATTAGACAAGGGACTCCACAAAGGCGCGATGCTCTGGCGAATCCAAGCCTTGCTGAAGCGTGGCGACGGCGTGCGCGAGATCGTCGGCGGGCAGAGCGGCCAGGGCCAAATGGAGGCCTGGGAAGACGCGGCTGCGTACGACCCCGTCGGCATCCACCGGCAGCCGTTGATATTGGCCCTGTTCCAGCGTGAACCAGTCGATCGCGCGGTCGCGCACGCGCCAGACGATGTATTCTTTCACGCCGTTACGCCGATAGGCTCTAAATTTATCGTGCAGGTCATAAGATTCCGTGCTGGCGGCAATTTCGACCACGAGTTCAGGCGGCCCTTCAATATAGCCATCGGCATTGACGGAGGATGCACCGCCCGCCCGCTCGTCCAGACGTAGAATGGCGTCAGGTTGGGGATCATTATCCATGTCGAGGAGAACAGTGGCGTTGTCGCTAATCTCTGTGCCAGGTGTAGCCGCACAGTAGAGCCCAAGAAGTGTAATGATGTTAGCATGGGGTTTCCCGTGACTGCTGTGACGAACGGGGGATGGCATATAGACAACTCCTTCGATGAGTTCGGCTTTGTGGACGTTGGGCATGGCGTTGTAGCGCCGCATGAATTCGGGGTGCGTCAATCTGTCGCCGGCTTCTAAAGGTGGAGTGGGCTGTGCATCAACGTTTGCAGGGGCTTCAAGAACAACGGCCATGATAGGCTCCTTCCAGTACGCATGTCGTAAGTATTTGCGTTCAACCATTCTAATATCGCTATTTTACCACTGGTGCTATCAGATACATAGCGGCAATGGGAACCGACTCAATCGCTAAAATTCTGATTGCATATTACTCTAGGAACCAACCAATGAACCTAAACCCACCCTTAGAAATCGCCCTTATCGGCACGGGCAACCGCGCCCAAACCCAATACGCGCCCCTTTTTGAAGCGCTCAAGCCGTGGGTGCGGCTGGCGGCGGTGTGCGACCCGGTGAAAGCCAATGCCGACGCCATGGCCGACCGGCTGGACGTGGAGGCGTTTTATTCCGTGCGCGAGCTGGTCAAGGCGCGGCCCATGGAGGCGGCGCTGATTGTGGCTCCCATTGAGACGCACCATCCCATTGCGTGCTATTTGATGGCCCACGGCATCCATTGCCACGTGGAGACCAGCATGTGCAGCCTGCTCATGCAGGGGCAGGAGATGGTGCGCACGGCGCGCGACCACAACGTGACGCTGCGCATTGCCGAGAACTTTTTCCGCTTCCCGTTTGACCGTATTGTCAAAGAGATTGATCGCAGCGGCTTTCTGGGCGAGATCAAGCGGCTGACCAGCTTTCACGATCACACAGGCTACCACAACAACTCGCGCTGGATCTACTTTATGGGCGATCATCCCGAGAGCGTGCAGGCCATCCGCCACACCATGCCGGTGATCCCGCACAACGAATCGGCCCACCGCTTCCATACCACCGAAACCTTCCGCGCCCACTTCTTCACCTTCCCCGGCAACAGGCTGGTTATCGATCAGGCCGCCAATATCAAAGGGCTGCTGGGGCGCTATCCGCGGCCGGGCTACACCGAATATGATGGCGCCCGCGGCGCCATCGTGCGCGCGGCCCGCGACCAAAACGATCCCAAACGCGCCTGGTACGCCGATGCGGAAGTGCGCTACTGTTCCGACGCCGTACTTAACGTGCAGGCTATTGCCGACCAGGTTTTTCCCATCCAGCATATGGTCGAAGACGGTTGGTGGATAACGACATATGTCGACTTGCCCATTGGGCGTGTCGAATACCGTAACCCCTACTCAAAGCCTGCCAACCCAGAGGCGGGCCATGCTACGCGCGACTATTACACGGCGGCCATCATGGACCACATTGTGGATTTTGCCAAAGCCGTGCGCGGCGTCAAAACGTCCGAATATACCGACGAGGACGCGCTCATGGCTATGATGATGGAGGTGGGCACGCGCGAATCGGCGCTGCGCGAGGGTCAACGCCTGGCGCTGCCGCTGACCGGTGAGCTGCAATCGGAAAATGAGTTGCGGGCGGCGTTGCAGAAAAAACACGGTGTGGACCCTATGGATATTGAGGGCATGTTGGAATATGCATTGCCGAGACCATAAACAAAAAATAGCTCCAAATTACATTGCGCCGATCAATAGAGAAGTTGCTGGTGACACCAAAATGTAGTACCATCCTGCGATAAAACGAAAGCACCTGAATACCCGCAGATTGATCTTTGCTCACCCTGTCAGTGCCAACATTCAATGGCGCGATATTGAGGCGCTTTTTGTGGAACTCGGCGCCGAAGTTAGTGAGCGAGCAGGAAGCCGGGTGGCTGTCGTTCTCTTTGGTGAAGTTAAAGTATTTCATCGACCGCATCCGAGCCCAAATACGGACAAAGGGGCGGTCGCAAGTATTCGCAAGTGGTTGGAGCAGCACGGAGTAACGCCATGAGTTTAATGACTGTCGATGAACACCATGCAAAAATTGAATATGATGCGGAACTGGACATGTTTCGCGGTGAAATCCTCGGTTTGAACGGCGGCGCTGATTTTTATGGGCAGACACCCGATGAACTCCGCACCGAGTTCCGCAAGTCGCTTGACGTCTTTCTTGAAGTTTGTCGGGAAAGCGGAATTGAACCCTACCGTAGTTACTCTGGCAGATTCAATATTCGCATCCCAACGCAACTGCACGAACGGCTTACAATCGTAGCCGAAGCCGAGGGAAAAAGCCTCAACGCCCTGGCCCAAGAAGCTCTGCAAAAAATCGTCGAGTAGAGTACCATTTTCATCCACACCTTGTGATTCTCGAATCTGAATACCTTAATCACATAAAAAGGACGTTCCCCGCTCTTGACATTCAAGACGTCCACATCAATCGCGATGGCATGGTCAACGTGTCGGTGATCGTGAATCGGGCGCGCGTCTTTCGCTTTCCGCGTGCGGAGTGGGGTGTTGAACTGCTGCGCAACGAGATGAATGCGCTGGATCTGGTGCGCAAATATGTGGATATGCCCATCCCGAATTGGGATTACCGCAGCGACGAGATGATCTCGTATCCCTTCATCGCCGGCGACCCGCTGCTGACCGATGACATTTTGCGCATGAGTGAGCGGGAGAAAGATGCCGTGGCCGATAAACTGGCCATCTTTCTCAAGCAGATGCACACGATTCCTATGCCCGAGGTGCGGGCGGCTAATATTCAGCGCTCGGACACGGTGCGCACGGTGGAGGATTGGCTGCAACTCTATGAAGAAGTGCAAGAGCATCTCTTTCCGCTCATGTGGGAAGACGGGCGCGAATGGGTGCGCCGCCACTTTGCACCGCTACTGGCGGATCATTCGTTGATGGATCACGAGCCCATCTTCATGAATGGCGATCTGGCCACCTATCACCTCCTTTTTGACCGCCAGACCAATCAATTCAACGGCGTCATCGACTTCGGCACGGCGGGTATTGGCGATCCGGCGGTCGATTTTTGCACTATCATCAACCAATATGGCGAATCCTTCCTGCGCCGCATGAGCCGCACCTATCCTGAAATTGGCCAACACATTGATCGAGCGCGTTTCTGGAACGGCACGCTTGAATTGCAGTGGCTTCTGCGCGGTCTGCAACGCGATGACAAAACCATGCTGGTGGTTCACATTGGGCGCATGCGCGATGTGTTGCCCGTTGGCAGCGGCTGGTGAGTCAGGCGTTTTACCTCTGCTTGAAAATCGTGTTACGATTGTGCCCATGGGCGACACGAAGTCAAGAGGTTGAGTGAGGGCGATATGCAGAGATTACCAATCGGCATCGACGATTTTCGGGAATTGCGCGAGGGCGGCTATACGTATGTTGATAAGACGCGCCAGATCTATGAACTCATTCACACGGCTAAGTTTATTTTCCTATCGCGCCCACGCCGCTTTGGCAAAACACTGTTGACAACCACGTTGCGTGAACTCTTTTTGGGTAACGCGGCGCTGTTTGATGGCCTTTGGATCGCAGACCAAATCGAATGGACGCCCCACCCGGTCATTTTGTTAAATTTCAACGATCTGGACTATCGTACACAGTCACTGGCGGACGCGCTTGGAGAGGAGATGGATAAGCAGGCGCGGCTCAATGGGATCACGCTGGACGCCACCGAATATAAGGGGAAATTTCTAGAGCTAATTGAACGGCTGGCCGACCGCAACAAGGTTGTGCTGCTGGTGGATGAATATGACAAGCCCATTACGGACCTTTTAGAGAATAGCGAAAAAGTCGCCGAACATATTGATACGCTGAAGAATTTCTATGCGGTGCTTAAATCGACCGAATCGCCCCATATCCACTTTGGTTTGCTGACCGGCGTGTCCAAATATGGCAAGCTTTCCATATTTTCGGACCTAAATAACCTTTTAGATGTGACGACCGATCGCGATTTTGCTACCCTGCTGGGTTATACGCAGCGCGAATTAGAAGATACTTTTGGCGATCATATCAGCGATTTGGCCGTTGCATACAATACCGCGCGAGAGACGATATTAAAGCAGGTCGAATATTGGTACAACGGTTATTCATGGGATGGCGCCCAGCGCGTCTATGTACCGTTTTCTACTCTGGTCTTCCTGCAACAGCAAACTTTCGAAAATCATTGGTTCAGCACCGCCACCCCTACATTTCTGATCAAACTGTTGCGCGCCAGCCGGATTCCCGCGCATCGTTTAGAAGCCACCGGTGGCGGCGCCGAACTGCTGAATAGCGCCGATGTCAATAACATCAGCATCCTGTCGTTGCTCTTTCAGACCGGCTATCTGACGATAAAGCGCGTGCAGCACAGCCTGAGTGGAACGCGTTATCAACTGGGGTACCCCAATTATGAAGTGCGGCAGTCATTTCAAAAATATCTACTGGCAGACTATTTAGACACCCAAATTAGCCAGGTGAGCGGCGTCATCCTCTACGATTTAGAAAACGCTTTGGCAAATCAAGATGTGGCGGAGTTCGTGACTGTGCTGCAAAGTGTCTTTGCCAGCATTCCCCATCACCTTTTTTTACCCTATGAAGCGTACTATCATTCGCTGGTCTATCTCTTGCTAAGCCTACTGGGCTTCCGCATCGATGCCGAGCGCCCCACCAATCTGGGGCGTATTGACGCTGTGCTGGAACTGGAGGAACTGGTCTACATCCTGGAATTCAAGTTGACAACGGCAGAAGCCGCGCTCAAGCAGATTCACGAAAAGCAGTATGCCGGTCCCTATGTAGGGCGCGGCAAAACGATCATCCTCATCGGCATTGCTTTTGACACAGAAAGTCGCAATATTGCCGATTGGCAAACAGAAACTAACATACATTATCGGAAATAACCTAATTGAGAATTTGTACGCTGATTCACGCCGATGCCGCGGATTCTAGCCGAGAAAATCAGCGTTCATCTGTGTTCATCCGCGTACCCTATTCTTATTTCCCATAATCGCTAATGTCTGAATTTACACAAAGCTGAAAAGGAAAACCACCATGCGCGCATTAGTGCTTTGCGACGACTCCGCCCACCCCGCCGCATGACCCAAGACGGATTGACCGGCCTGGGCGAGTGCGGCTACGAATTTGATTGGCAAACCAACCCCGATGAATGGTCCGCCGTGGTGATGAACAGCTATCCGCTCGTCATCTTCTCCAAGGCCAACAACCGCTCGCGCACCGAGCCGGCCCCTGGGCCGATGAGGGAATCGGCGCGGCTTTTGTCGATTATGTGCGGCAGGGGCAACATTCTCTTTCTGCATTCCGGCACGGCGCTCTACAGCAACGCGCCTTCGCTCTGCCAGCTTATGGGCGGCGTTTTCGTGCGCCATCCGGCCCAATGCCCAGTCACAGTTGAACCGCTGGCCGGTCATCCGTTGACCGTGGGCAGCGCCGCCTTCACCGGCAAAGATGAGCATTATCAGATGGAGATGAACGACCCCAATGTGGACCTTTTCCTCCACACCGTCTCCGAACACGGCGCGCAGCCCGGCGGTTGGACCCGCCGCGAAGGCCAGGGGCGCGTCTGCGTGCTGACGCCCGGCCACAATCTGGAAATTTGGCATCATCCGTCGTATCAGGCACTGCTGCGCAACTGTTTGGATTGGTGCGCAAAAACCGAATTATAAACGGTGAACGGTGAACGGTGAATGGTAAATGAGCGGGGCGAGTAGCCGGCCCCGTTTACCATTCACCGTTCACCATTTACCATTTACAATTTTCCCACAAAGGTAGAAAGGAACCCAACATGACCCAAACTCCTCCTTCCCCTCCTCTCCCCCGCCGCCGTCTGGGCAAAACCGGCCTGGACATTCCCGTCATCCCCTTTGGCACGCAGGGCTTTGGCAACAACTTTGGCTTTGTTTCCGATGAAGACGCCGTGGCGCTGGTCAAGCACGCCATTGCGCTGGGCGTCAACCACTTTGATTGCGCTCGCTGCTATGGCGATTCGCTGCGCAAGCTGGGGCTGGCTCTGTTGGAAATCCCGCGCGAATCGGTGATCATCACCGGACGGCTTTGCTGTCATTCGGCCGCGCAATGGGGCTTTTACGGCGAAGGCGAGCCGGACTATTCGGCCGAACGCGTCATCCGCGATGTGGAAGATCAGCTCACTATTCTGAACACAGACTATTTTGACGGCATGTTGATCCACGACCCGCGCCAGATCGAGCCCACGCTGGCCAAAGGCGGCACGCTAGAGGGGCTGTTGCAACTCAAGGGCCGCGGGCTGGTGCGCAATGTGGGCTACGGGATGCGGCCCCATGAGTTTCATCTCAAGGCCATTGCCACCGGCGATGTGGATCTGATGCTCTGCTTTAACGATTATAACCTGATCCGCCAGACCGCAACTGATGCGCTACTGCCCGCCGCCGCGGCTGCCGGCATCGGCGTGATGAATGGCTGGTCGATCCTGCGCGGCCTGTTGACCGGCATCGACATTGACGAGGCGCGTGAAAAAGGCCGCTACAAAAACGATGCCGATGTGGATGCTGCGCGCCGCATTTGGCAATGGTGCAAGCACGAGGAAGTCAATCTGCTGCAACTGGCCATTCAGTTCTGCCTGAAGGAAGAGCGCATCCACGCCAACCCCATTGGCAGCCTCAACGCCGCGCAGCTCGAAGCCAATATCTGGGCTGCCAGCACGCCGGTTGCGGAGAGCGTGTGGGCCAAATTTCACGCTGAATTTGGCGGAGGTGGCTGATCCGATGCAACACGTTACCATCTATCACGAACCGGGCCGCTTTGCCGGCTGGCCCGCTAATTATGGCATCTGGTCTTGGGGCAACGAAATTGTGGTCGGCTTTACACTGGGCCACATGGATGCGGCGGGCGGCTTCCACGCTCGCGACAAAACGCGCCCCTTTTTGCCCATGCAGGCGCGCAGCCTGGACGGCGGCGCCACGTGGGACGTGCAGCCCACGCCCTGTGAAACGCCCGGCGGCCGTGGCCTTTCCGCCGATGAGCACATGAATGCGGGGCTGCACGTCCGCTCACTTTTCGATGATGAAAATGCGCTGCCGGTCTGCCCCGGCGGCATTGATTTTACGCATCCCGATTTCGCACTGATGTGTGCGCGCTCTGGGTTGCGAGCGGGCTCGGTCTCCTGGTTTTACCATTCGAACGACCGCTGCCGTTCGTGGCAGGGGCCATATCGGCTGCCCATGTTTGGCATGACGGGTATTGCCGCGCGCACGGATTATCTGGTCAATGGACCGGATTCGTGCATGCTCTTTCTGACGGCGTCCAAGGCGGATGGGGAAGAGGGGCGCATTTTCTGCGCGCAAACTACGGACGGTGGGAAATCTTTTGAACTGCTTTCGACCATTGGTCCAGAGCCGGCCGGTTTTGAAATCATGCCCGCCAGCCTGCGCTTGTCGAATGCGCGTATTTTGGTGGCCGTGCGCTGCAAAGTGGGCGGCAATGAATTCACGCAGGCTCAGCACACTATCGATTTGTATGCGTCGGACGACAACGGACAAAGTTGGACCAAAATTGGCCAACCGGTTCCCGACACCGGCCGCGGCGGCAACCCGCCCACGTTGACCAAGCTGCACGATGGACGGCTCTGTCTGGTTTACGGCTACCGCGCCGAACCATACGGACATCGCGCCCGGCTCAGCAAGGATGACGGCGCCACTTGGAGCGACGACATCATTCTGCGCGCCGATGGCGGCAACCACGACATTGGCTATCCGCGCACAATCCAGCGACCCGATGGAGCCATTGTCACGGCTTACTATTACAACGATACGTCGGAGGGGAGCGCTATCTGGCGGCCACGCTGTGGCGGGCGTGATAAGGCAATTTTCTACCGTCAAAGAGCGCGAAGATTCGCAAAGGAAACGCAAAAAATGTTGGCTCTTTTGGATCTCATGTGGTTGACCCGCTTTGGTTTCGATACGGCTGGAAACTGCCTCAGCCTACTCAACCGCCGCTTGTCACTCGTTAACCACATGAGGTCCTGTTGAACCAAAATATCTTTGCTAACCTTTCGCTCCGCGGTGGTAAAGCCGTTTCATGCAATAATAACCAGACTAATTTGGGTGCTCTTCGTTCCTAAACAGCATAAGTCTTAACCGCTGTTGGATCCAGTTCCAGACCCAGCCCATGCTTGTTGGCATCCGGCGACCACAGGCCATCTTTGGGCGGAGCAAACTCGGTAAACATAATCTTATCCGCCTCCTCGGTGACGCCCAGATATTCCACAATGCGCAGATTGGGAATGGCGCAGCAGAGATGCAGGTGGAAGAGTTGATAGGCGTGGGGCGCCACCGGCAGTTAAACGCATGGGCTAGGTGCGCCACCTTCATCCACTCGGTAATGCCGCCGGCACGGCCCACATCGGGCTGTGCAATGTCGGCGCCGCCGCGGGCCAGCAGATCCTTGAAGCCATATTTGGTGTATTCGTGTTCGCCCGTGGCCACAGGGAGATCGATGGCCTTGGCCACGGCGACCAAGCCCTCAATGTCATCGGCCAGCACCGGCTCTTCAAACCAGCCCACGTTATAGCGTTCAAACTTGCGGGCCATGTAGATGGCCTGTTTGGCATAATAGCCGTTGTTGGCGTCGATAAAAATTTCTACATCGTCACCCACCGCTTCGCGCACGGCGGCCAGGCGCCACATCCTCGCCCTCGCTCTGTCCAAAATCCTTGGCTACCTTCATTTTAACCGCCTTCATGCCGCGCTCCACATAGCTCATCTGCTCGGCCACCAATTCATCTTGGCTAAAATTGGTCCAGCCGCCGCTTGCCAGCTACACGGGCACGGAATCGTGATACGGTCCCAGCAATTTATAGAGCGGCGTCTCGAAATATTTGGCCTTCAGATCCCAAAGCGCAATGTCCACCGCCGAAAGCGCCGAAAAGGCTAACCCCTTGCGTCCGACGCCGCGGATGGCCCAGAACATATCGTCCCACAGCTTTTCAATATAGAGCGGATCTTGGCCAATCAAAATAGGCTTGAGCGTGCGCTCGATGACTTCGCGCGCGGCCTGCGCGCCGCCGCCAATGCCTAAGCCCTCAATGCCCTCGTCGGTGATGACGTGGGCGAAACATTGGGTGCGGCCCTGCCCGCGGTGGCGGATGGTGGCGTCCTGAATGCCAAAGAGGTGCGGCATGGACAACACGGTGGTTTTGATGTCGACGATTTTCATGTTGGAAGCTCCTTTGCGTTGTTTTGATTGTGAGGGGAACGGGGTGATTGTTGGCTATTGTATTTTAGGATAAAATTATGGGCAAGACGTGAAGATGTGCTGCCAACTGTTAAGCGAACGCCGGTTGAGTAGGTTGCGGTGGTTTGCAACCGTATCGAAACCAGAGTGAGCGGGTGCGTCCTGTCTGGTTTTGATACTTTAATACACAATCCTCTTGCTGAATAGAGTTCCATAAGGAAAGGCTCCCATGAAAACCCAAGCGCTGATCTGCACCGACGACCAGAAGTTTTCCATCGAAGAATTCGACATTCCCACACTTGCTGCAACCCAGATTCTGGTGCGCAACACCTATTCGGGCGTGAGCGTCGGCACCGAATTTGCCGTTATCCAACACAAGCTGGATTGGGGACCGTTTCCGGTCTGCACTGGCTATCAAGCTGTGGGTGTTGTAGAAGATGTGGGCGCCACGGTGACCAAATTCAAGCCGGGCGATAAGGTCTATTACCGTCGCAACTTTATGCCCATGCAGTGGGGCGCCCACAAGATAAACACCTGCGCCGGCGCCCACGTTTCGCACGCCGTCATCCCCGAGGATGCCGAAGTGGAGCTGCTGCCCGCCGGTGTGGATGACGCCACCGGCTCTATGTTTGTCATGCCCGCGGTGGGCTACAATGCCGTCGACATGGCGGGCGTGCAGATGGGCGATGTGGTGGCGTTTCACGCCGTGGGGCTAATTGGATTGGGCGCATTAGCCGCGGCGCGCTTGCGCGGTGCGGTGACCATTGCCATTGATCTCAACCCGCAGCGGTTGGAGATGGCCAAAGCATTGGGTGCAGATTATGTGATCAATGCGGGTGCGGAAGATATCAAAGCGCGGGTCAATGAAATCCAGCCGGGCGGCGCCGATGTGGTTTTTGAAGGCAGCGGCATCCCCGCCTGTCTGGATCTGGCGTTTCCGCTGGCGCGGCTGCGCGGTAAGTTTGTCTTTTTGGGCAACTATGGCAACGCACCCATTTCGTTTCACTTTTTGGTGCCGCACGGCAAACAGCTCACCGCTTTCTTCCTGCAATGACGGGCTGGCGCCCTGTCGCTCTGCGGTGCTGCGCAATATTGCCACGGGCGCCATTCCCTGGCACAAGACCATCACCCATGGGGTGGATGCGGCGGAAGCGCCGGCACTCTACGCCGCCATCAATCGCAACGAAATGCCCGACATGATGGGCGCCGTGATTCAGTGGGATTAGGTGCAAAAATTTCTGCTGTGATGTAGGACAAGCTTTTAGTTTGTCGCCTTGAACAAGCTAAAAGCTTGTCCTACATGGAGTCATAAAGGGGGTGGTTCTGCTTTTACGCTATGTCAAGCCAGCAATGTAGTCGTCTATAGCAAGACGAATCAACTTCTGATATGGAATGTTTGCGTCATTGGCTTTCTGTTTAAAAAATTCAACGCTTTCTTCGCTAAGCGATAGCGTAACTTTCACACTTCTTGCGCGTTTGACTAATCGGTCTATAGGGTTCGTTCGGTAGAGGGCATGTTTCCAGAAATCGGCGTTCAGCTCGGAATATCAGAGAAATCTATTGTTTCATCCCTGAATCTTGCAGTGCTTGTAATTCTCTAAGTCGTTCTTATGATATGCTCATAATAATCTTTTCGCTCTTTTTTGCTTGCTCTACGCGCAGAAATAATCCTTATGCGGCCATTGCGCTCCGTATGTACCACGACCAACACGATTAACCCTTGGATTGCGCCAATGGTGATTTCTCTAAGTTCTCCATAGTCATCACGATAATCAGTCCGGCTAAAGGTATCACCCTTAAAATTTCAGTCGCCTCTTCAAGGGAGATACCGTGCTTATTGCGATTGGCGCGGTTTTTGGCTTCATCCCATTCATAACGGTCCATACATCTATTTTACCATGAACCTGTACATTTGAACATATGGTATTCGATAATTTGGAGAACTATCATGCATAAAGTATTGATCACAGGAACCACGGATTTATCGGCAAGAGCGTTGGCGATGTCGCTGGCGCAAAAGCATGAAGTTATCGGCCTCTCGCACAGCCAACAGATGTGGCGGGCATCACGGCCATTGAGGGCGATTTTCGCAGCCTGAAGAATTGCACAAGTTGGATGCCCACCGATATCGACATGCTGGTGCATCTGGCGGCGGTGACCGGCGGCTGCAACGAAGAGGACGGTCTGCGCGTCAACGTGCTAGGGACGCACCACCTGCTGCGCTATCTGATCGACCGTGGGGTGCAGAAATTTGTGCTGGCCAGCTCGATTGCCGCCGTGGGCATGCAGTCGCTGCGCTTTCGCCCATTGCAACTCCCCATGCCGGATGAACACCCCTGCCTGGATCGGGACGGCTACGGCTTTTCCAATATATGATGGAAGAAGTGACCCGCTATCTGGCGCGCCAGAATGGCGCACTTGATTTTATCAACATCCGCCTGGTCAGCATTGTGCCCGATGACCGCGTGGTGACGCCACGCTGCCGGTCCGCTGACCGAATGGGCATAGGCTCCATTTCGCTCATGCGGCTGTGCGATACGGTGCGCTGTTTGACATTGGCCGTTGATGCGCCCCACAAGCCGGGCGTGCGTATTATGAACGCCGTGGGCGCGCAGGCCAATGTGGCTGGCACGGTACCTGAGCTGCTGCGTGCATGGTATAGCCAAGACGCCGACCAAATCGACTTCGCCCATTACGAGCGACCGGGCCACGCGCGCGATGCAGTGTATGATATTTCGTATATACGTTCAGAGTTAGGTTTCGCGCCAGAGATGGAATTTTGAGCAAGCTCGCACCAAGATGGCAAGACAAAATTCACCCTGTCACCTTATCACCCTGCATATGTATCATGGTAAGAGCTAGAGAAGGCGTGATATTAGTGCCGGTCGAGTAGGGGCGGCAGTATGCCCCGTATCGAGACCAAACGGGTCGACCCGCTCACTCTGGTTTCGATACGGCTGCATACTGCCGCAGCCTACTCAACCGCCGTTCGCTCCTGTGTCGGGCACCTTATACACCTTGGCTTGATACATATGCCCTGCCATCTTGTCACCCTGTCATCTCGCCTCAAGATTGAGTGCGCTCGTCTCCAACAGCCCCGCCGCCTCATAAAGCTGATTCACATCCACCAGATGACGCCCATCCTTATCGATCCAGACGCCGCATTCGCCGCCATCGGGGCTGGCGCCCATCTCTGCGACCACCGTGCCATCCATGCGCAAAACGGGTAGATCGAACGCCGCCACCTGCTGGGCATGGCCCTCAATATAGTGACCTACCAGCGAACGGCGGAAGCGATCCGCGGTGGTGTTGGGAAAGCTGCCGTGGATGATCTGGCCGTTAAAGAAAAGCACATCTCCCGGCTCTAGCCGCATGGGAATTGGCTGCATCCCCGGTGGCAGCGGCACGGCAATGGTCGTGAAGCTTTCGCTTTCATCGGCCTGTTGCGGGCAAATCAGCGGCAGGTCCTGGGTTTGCGGCACGATTTGCAGACAGCCATTGGCTTCATCGGTGGGATCCAGCGCCATCCAGGCCGCGATGCTGGTGCCGGGCCGGGCGCGCAAATAGTATTGATCCTGGTGCAGCGCCTGCCCGCGCGCGCCGGGCGGCTTAAAATAGAGCATAGTCTGGATGGCGTAGGGCTCCCGATCCAACATGGCCACCATACATTGACGAATGCGCTCATCCAGCAGCCAGCGCCGGCTGACATCATCCCAGTGGTGCATATTGAACATGCGCGGATAAAGTTTGAGCGGATCCTGTTCACCGTCGTCCCACTGGTTGACGAGATCGCTGGCGTATTGGCCCGTTTGGCGCAATTGCATGAAATGCTCGCGGTAAAATGCAGCCTCGGCGGGCGAAAATAAGCCGCGCGCAATCGCATATCCGTTCTGTTTGAACTGTTCGCGCAGTTCCTTCGTGTAGCGCTGCATTTCCGATGGGGCGCTTTGAACATTCATGACATCCTCTCCTTTCAGCGGTCAGCCACGTGCATTTCGGCAACAGGCGTCTCAATGCGATGGGTGGGCTGGGGCGGCAACGGGCTAAAACATTCAAAGTGCGTAAAATAGTAGCGGGCGTCGGGCGATGGTTTCACAAGCTCCACGATGCGATGAACTATTTGCTCCAACCACCCCGGCGCCGCGTTGGCGCGCACATTGAGCGTAAATTCCAGGTTTGTCACGCTTGAATCATCGCGCAAATCCCACGTGACGGCTGAACCCGACTGCGCGAGGCTGGCTTTGAGGCTGGCCTGCGGCGTGGTGACCAGCGCTTTGATGTGCGCAATGGGCGCTTTTTCATCCGCACAGGCTTGCGCTAACCCGATGAGCAGCGCCTCCAGCCACGTCGCGGCAGAAAAAGGCTCGTCCGCGCGCACCAATCCGCGCGCGTTGAGCCAGCCCAGCGCCGCCTCGGCTTGCGCATAACGTTCATAGTCAATGAGCAGCGCCTCGGGGTTGCGACTCTCCTGGCCCAGCACAATGTCCAGCCAGGCATCAACGCCTTCGCCACTTTTGGCGGATGCCGCAAACGCTTGCGCTTGGGGATATGTCGTCGCTAAGTTAGCCAAAGGTTGCGCAGCGTCTCTCGCCAACAGATCGCACTTGTTGAGCAGAATCAGCTCGGCTTCGGCCAACTGACGGTCGTGCAGATAGCGCACGTCGGGCGCAAACGCATCCAGATGGCGCGTGGCGTCGTGCAGCACGGTGAGCGGGGCCAGCCGATAGTGCTCGCCGTAAAAGCTAACCAGCGGACGCAGCACGGTGGCGATCAAATCGGTGCAGCTTCCCACCGGCTCGGCCAAAATGATGTGCGGGTCGGCGGCGTCGATCAGCCGCTGCAAGCCCGCCAGCAGATCGGGAAAGCGGCAGCAGAAGCAGCCGCCCGCCACCTCTGTCACCGGAATGTCAGCTTGCACCGCCAGCGCTGTGTCCACCAGATCGGCGCCCTGGTCATTGGTGATCAGGCCGACACGGTAACCGCGCGCCGCCAGTCGCTGCGCCGCCGTTAGCAATAGCGTAGTTTTCCCTGCGCCCAAAAAACCGCCTATAATGGCAATGGTTCTGATCATATTTACAGGAAGCTATCCTCTATTCCACACCAGCGGAAACGCATCCCCCACCAGCTTTTCCCCATCCGCCACAGTGATAAACGGCTTCATCGGGTGCTCGCCGGCGGCGTGATAGACCGTGTTTTCGGTCATGTAGTGGATAGCAATAGCGCGGCGTGGGCGGTTGCTGACGTTGGCGCCGGAGCCGTGCCAGGTGAGGCAGTGGTGGAAATGCACGTGCCCCTTCTTGACCGGACACATGGTGATGTAAATCGGGTTACCTTCAAAGTCAGCGGGCAGTGAGCCATCGCGCGGCTGCTCACCCAAGTAGGGCTGGCGGTCGCCCCAGTTCTGCGAGCCGGGCACCATGTACATGCAGCCGTTGTCATAGTCGGCGTCATCCAGCGCCACCCAGGCGGTGATCTGGGCGTGCTTGGGTTGCAGCGTGGCCCAGGCCGGCGAATCCTGATGCCAGTGCAGGCGGCCGCCCTGCGCCTGCGGCTTATACTGGATCTGGTCGTGCCAGATGCGTAGCTCATTGGAGCCGGTGAGCTGCGCCGCCATGCGCGCAATGGCCGCATCGGTGACCAGTTCTTTAAAGGCCGGGCTGGCTTCGTAGATATTTACGATTTGCCAAATGGGCGAGTTGGGGTTGTTGTTCAGATCGCGGCAGAGCACCGGCTGTGGGATGTCTGCGCGTTCGCGCTCGTCGATGACGCGCAACACCTCGGCGCGCAGCACTTCCACCGTATTATCATCCAACACGGGGCCGCCGTTGACAAAGCCGTTGCGCTGGTAGAGGGCGATTTGTTGTTCGTTGAGCATAGGGTTTTCCTTTGTTTGGAAGGGAGAAGAGGTGAAAGGGTGCAGGGGGGAGCTGCGCATTGGCGCCATCATCCCTTGAGTCGTGAAACATTGATTTAAGTATACCTCACACTAAACGGGGAGGCATAAGTTTGGGGCTGGAAAAAAGACTTGCATTTGACCTGAATGCGAGGATTTGTGGTTTTTTGTAAGTTTGTCTGCATTTGGGCAGGTGTCGTAAGTAGTGATAATATGTCGACAGATTCAGTCGAATAATTTTAGGAGATCCATTATGATTAAAACGGTAGCATCTGAGGATGTGGTAAGGGATTGCGCAGCATGTTAGATGATGCGCTGGCCGGACATGAAATCGTTATTAAACGGTATCGGAAGCCGCTGGCTTTCATTGTCAATCACACAGAATGGCAGGAATTGAAGCAGGTCAAAGTGCGTATGTTGGTGTTGGAAACAGTTCGACGAATCGGTGATGTGTAATTATTTGTGGGGCAAAAACAATGGCATTCGATGTAATCTTGATGCAGCAAGCGAATAATGGCTATCTGGCGCGTCCGGTTTTGTGGCCCGATACTTCTGTGCAGGGAGCAACTAGGCAAGAGGCGTTGGAACGCGTTCAAGTTCTAATTCGCGATTTGCTCAGCCGAACACAGTTGGTGCAGGTGGAAGTGGATGTTCCCGCAGATCACCCCTGGCTCGCAAAGGCCGGTCTATTTGCCACAGACCCAACTTGGGATGACTTCATCCAACGGATGGCCGACTTTCGTCGACACTTGGACGAAAATGAGATGGTAGACCAAACATGAGCCTGTACATCCTAGATACAGATCATGTTACTCTACATCAAAGAGGCCACCGCCAAGTTATAGCAAGGCTAAAATCCCATGACCCCTCAGAATTGGCGGTGACCGTTGTCACGCTGGAAGAGCAAATGAAAGGACGGTTGGCGCAGATTGGGCAGCGTGGCATAGCCTTGGCACTGGCATACTCGCATCTGAGTTCAACAGCCAGCTATTTTTGTGATTTGACTGTCTTGCCATTCGATGAAGCGGCACAGATACAACTCGAATGGCTTCAGTCGAGAAGGCTACGTATCGGCACATTGGATAAGCGAATCGCTGCAATCGTCCTCAGTCAAGGTGGAGTCTTAATCACGCGGAATCGTCGCGACTTTGAACAAATTCCAGATTTGCATTTAGATGACTGGAGTCAGTAAGTTCGAAGGCGGTGTACGACGCACCAGCCAGGAATACGGCTGCGACCGGTGCGTCGTCTGAAGATACTAGTGTGAAGATATTAGGAGAATTGCATGCGTAGGCTCTGGGCCGGCGTCAATCGCACTGGCGTTGAGAAATGTAGTGCCTGGGCATCTTGCGTAAATGACACTGCATCCCCAGCACCGACCAGTCGCCACCCCTTGATCCACCAAACACCCCAACCGCAACTCACGCAATTCCAACTCGCCACTCAGCACCCGCAACTCGCACCCATCCGCCGTCTGCACAAATTCACCCCAGCCCGAGTCCAGCGACCAGAAGCAGCGGAATGCGTCGTTGTCGTCAACCGCAATCGGGCTAAACCCTATCATCCCGTTCACCATATCAAATTCAAAGCCGCTAAAGGCGTTGAGCAGGGCATAGGCGGCCATGCTGCGGGCGTAGTTGTTGCCGCACTCCGAACTCGTTCCACGGGTTGCGGCGCTCACCGTCATAGCGCTGGCGTACGGCCTCGATGCACTCCATGCCCTCATCCACCAGCCCCTGCATGATCATGTGGATGGCGGCGGAATATTCAAAGCCGTTCATGGTCTCCTGCGAATAGGGAGCCGGGATCAGCGGCTTTTGCGTACCTTCGGGCCAGGCGCAGATGACCAGGCCGCCCTCGTCATTCAGGCAGTAGATGCGGCACGGGTTATAGACTTTGCCCATTTCGGGGATAAAGTTGTGTTTGTAGATGGCGGCGCTGGCCTGCTTGACCTGCGCCGGGTCGTAGAGATCGCCCAGGCCGTAGAGGGCGGCGTGCCACTGCGGCAGCACCTGGTCAATGCTGGAGCCTTCGCCGATTTGGTACTTGATTTCGCTGTGCTCGTCATTCCAATAGCTTGCAGCACGTCGCCGCCGTGGATAATCGTGTCGTCGGCCACGGCAAAGGATGCCACCAGCGCTTTGTCGCCCAGGTCCACCTTTTGGATGTAAAATTCGCCGTTGAAGAGGTTGGCGTCCACCCACGCTTTGCCCCGCTCAAAAATGGCTTGATATTCGGCAGCGGCATCCGCTTCGCCCAAATGCGCGGCCATTCCGATGCGGCCTTGAGCGCGTCCCAGGTAAAAGCCGCTGAGCCACGAATTGGGACCAAACAGTTCCATATCCAGCGTGTGGTGCTGACGGCCCCAAAGCACGCCGGTCTTGTCGGGGTCCCAGCGGTCCGGATTGTCGGGGCTCCAGGCAAACTCCAGCGACTTTTTGACCGCTGGCCAGATCGAGCGCAGCCACGCATCGTCGCCGCAGATCTTCCAATCGCGATAAGTTTTCATAACGCCGCCAAACTGGCCGTCGCAGCAGGCGCGGAAATGCCACGGCTCGGCGCCCAGCGGCAACTGGATGCGGAAGGGCATGGCAGCCAGTTTCCAGCAGGTTGTATTCATAGTCGGCGCTGCGCATGGAGCGCTCCAGGCTGGGGAAGAGAAATGGCAACGTCTGCTGATAGTTCCAGACGTGAGTGCAGCTTCCTTCGCAGCAACCGGCGTGTGGATGCAGCCCCTCCCAGCCGTAAAAGGTGCCATCCTCCAGCCGCAGCGCGGTTGGCGATTTGAGGATGGCCATGTTGCCGGTGATGGCATCAATGGCGGCGGCGGGCAGCGTGGAGCCAAAGAGAGTCTCTTTAAAAAGTTTGGTTTCGGCGTACAGCCGGTCCCAATTGGTCAACGCATATTGGGCGCTGGCTTTGGAATCGGGCCAAATGGTGGCGTAATAATTCTGCCAGGTGGCTTTGGCCGGTTCACCCTCGGCGGCCGGTTTCCAATAATTTTCACAGGTCGGGAAGCTCCAACTGAGCACAAAGCGCACTTGGCGCGTCTCGCCCGGCTGCACGGGAACGTGGACGGCCAGCACACCCTCCTCTTGCTTATTGAAGCGCGGGCCGGAACCGCGCGCCGCCCCGTCATTGTAGATGCGGTTCTTGAGCGGGCCGGGTGTTTTCAAATCGTTCCAATAGACTTCCAAATTGTCAAACCAGGCGCCGCGGAACCAATATTGCTGCCAGCTCACCTGCACGTCATCGGCGGCGCCACCAGCAGAGGTGCGAGCATCGGTGGCCAGGGTGACGTTGCCGTACTGCACGTTGCCAGGCTGCACGCCGTCCGAGTGGAAATAGAGCAGATCGCCCCACTCGGCTTGCTCTACAGTGTTCAAATTGTTGGCGGGCAGCGGATTGGCCACCACGCCGGCGAAGGTGTAGGTAAGCGGCGCAGCGGTGGTGTTGGTCACGCTCAGCTCAAAAAAGGCGGCGGGGATGCCCGAATCGTCGGCGTTGAGCGGAATGAATGGGTTAAAGGCCGTCAGCTTGACTTGGCCGGGGAAGCTCTCATCGTGAAAGTTCAGCTCGGCAATGGGATATTCGCCGCGGAAGGTGAAATCTTTGAAATGGGGCAGGCCGGTCAGATATTCGCGCCGCGGCCCCCAGCCAAAAGAGCTAAAAGTTGTCCCCTGGAGTTCACCCTGATAGGGCGCGTGCAGATCGCCGTGCAAAATGCGGGCGTCTACGACCTGCCCGTCCTGTTCAGCGCGCACGGCAAAGTGTGAAAAGCCGTTGACGCTGCCCTTGTTGGGTCGGTTGAAAATTTCCCAATCGATGAGGCGGCCATTGCCGGCCAGCCCGATGCAGCCCGTGCCAATGCCGCCCAGCGGGAAGCTGATCTGGCTGGTTTTGGCGCCTTGGTAGAGAAAGTGGTCAGTCATGTGGTTCTTCCTTGTCATTCACGATGTTCTTCGATTTTAAGCGATAGTTTTTGGCGAGCCAATTGCGGATTATAGACTTGTGTTTCTTCCAACGAAAAGACTTTTTCTAGCGCCCGACACTCTTTGCGCAGACTGTCGCGTAGCGGCGGTAGCCAGTCGCGCTTGTGCCCGTTGATGATGAGCACGAGACGAATATTCCCCTGCAAGGCGGACTCTTGCAGCGCGGCTGGCAGAGTATCCGATTGTGTGTTTTTGCGTTTCAGGACGGTCCCAATATAGAGCAATAGGGTGTCGGCGAATTTCTGCTTTATCTCTTGGACGAATTGACGATGTTCTTGAGGGGAGGAGGATTTGACTTCGATTACCAATAATTCATCAATCAAATTCAGGCAAATGACGTCACATATTTTGATGCTGGCTTGGGCGCTTAGCGATTGATAAAAGCTTTCCCGTTCGGGAAGATAAGCCCTGTCTTGGTCCAAGATGAACGTCAACCCAGATTCATGAATCACCAATTCAGTGGACATAACTTACGCCATTTCTGCATCAAGTTCTTTTTCGTATAAAGCGATTGATTCATCAATGATGGGATTATCGGGCATCTCTTCGGCTAAATTGGAAATGGTCGGTTCGCGGGCCGCAGAGAGAGAAAGTATCTGGATATTGAGACTTTCCCGCTTGGCAATGACATATAACGCTTTGAGTACAAAATAGGAGTGAGAGGCCATAAAAACCTGAATATTCTGGCTGGATAATAGATGAAGAATCTCCATAAAATCAATAATGGCTTTCGGGTGCAGCATAGCCTCCGGTTCATCAATAAACAATACGGAGCCAGATGTGAGTGAGCGATTTCCGATAAGCCGGTCAATGAGCGCCAGCCGCTTGATGCCTTCCGCCGTCACATGAATTGAATACTGAGCATTGCCGTCGCGAAATTTCCAGCCATCGCCAGACTGTTCAAGCCGGCCGCTAAAGAGATCGGACAACATGCGGCGCGCTTGGGCAAGATTGGCATGTGTACGTCCTTTGGTGGGTTCGCCTTCCAAAGCAATGGCTAAATCGAGATAGGTGTCATCAAAACCGAATAGTTGATCTTGGAGTCTGGAACGTTTGATGATGGGCGTGAGCGACAGAATTTCTTTGGGCGGCAAAAAAAGCGCCAGCGTATCTCTACGCGGATTCACGATTTTGGAAGCGTCGCCCACATTGCGCGCCGCGGAAGGCGAAAATGAGAAGTGTATTTTCTGGTCATCAATGAGCCCTTCAAACGCTAACCGGTCTGCGCCCTTGCGCACGAGATCGCCGATTTTTCAACCTGAAAAACATCACGCAGCTTATTCCCCAAAACCTCATTAAAATTTGTGCGGTTATCCCCCGATGGTATTCCTCTGTGGAGCGTAACGCCGTGTATAACATCTTCATGAGAAGGCTTTGCCCGAACCGTTTCATAATAATCAAATTGAGATAAGGCAGGGGCTGCCATTCTATCTTGGCCAAGAGGACCACAGTTTTCCAAAATAAATTCTTTAATCATAGTCGACTCATTTTTCGAACACGGCGGTTCGCAACGCTTATCGAACTTAAGCATCAATATATACTTGGCTCTGTCATAGATGAAAATCGACTACTCGACCAAAATCATGCGCAATCCTTTTCATCTATGCCAACCCATGAGTATAACCTCATAATATCTGCTATTTTACCATGAGTGCATTGTTGTCACAGAGGGTTTGCGAATAGATGCCGCGGCAAACAGCGCTGCTGCCAGTCAGGCTGCACACCTTCGGGGCCGATTTGGCGATAGGCGTAGAGGTTGCGGGAAACTGCACGTCGCCGTGGGCGTGCGGGCAAAACAGCCGTCAGCATAGGTGCGATGGTGGCGCACGATTTGCAGAACATTGTCGAGATAAATATCCAAAAGCGCGCCCTGCACCACCACTTTTACTGTATGCCATGCGCCGCTGCGATTTCGGCTGGGCGCTCTTGCGGCCACCTTTCCTCCTGGCCGGGGATCATCTGATACAGGCCAATCGCGCCGCGCGCTTGATCCAGACCGATGCGGTAGCCCATGTAGCCGATGGATTGGTGCGCACCAGAAGCGAGCTCACTGCACCTTCGGCCAAACGCAAGTTCGGCCTGCCAACAGAGATCGACGCCCCACAGCGTGTTGATGTAAAACGCATCATCGCCCGAATTTGCGCCCAACATTTCATCACGCCAATCCCAATTCCCGCCATTGCGCAACCCAACCTGCCAATTCGCCATCTGCGCCCTGAAAAAGTGATTCGTAGCGCACATTGTCCGGCACATGCTCATGGACCTGCACTGTGCCGTCCGCCTGGGCGATCCGTTTTGGGATCGCTCAGCACCGAGGCGCCCCAGATGCCCTCGATTTCCTCCTGCACGATGTAGAACATGTAAGTGACGCCGTCAAGGTGGGGTGTTCGCTGGCGCAGGTCCATTCGATGAGCAGTTCATTGATTGGCTGGCTTTTGCCACCGGGCCGATGGGCGAGTCGGAACCTGATAGACAATGTCAAAATGGGCGAACTCTGTGGGCGCAAAACCCTTGCTTTTGGGGCCGCCTTTGGCGCTGTAAAAGAGATAATGCGCACGCATCGTGCTGCACCAAATAAGCCGACTCCAACCGGTTATAGCTGCGGTCTTCTTCAACATACGTGGGGCGAGTCGCGCCAATGGACCAGATCGGTCGATGCACGGACAGTCCAATACAGGCCCGGCCATCGGCGCATGGTGGCCGTGTAATAGAGCAGATGGCGCATTCGCCGCATCCGCAGAGCCATGGCGTCGCGCCCGGCCACATAACCCACGTGCCGGTCCGACCAGGGCCGGGCTCTACACCGGGTTGTGCGGATGCTTCTCCCATTGATAGAGGTCGGTGGAAGTGGCCAGCCCAATGGCCTGGTTGTTCTTGACATCGCTGCCGGTGTAATAGCAGTAATAGACGCCATCCCACCTCGATCATATCAGGCAGCCCAGTTGCCGCATTCATCCCACGCCCCGGCGGGACCGGCGGGCAGCACCGGCTCCCGCGGCTCCCACACGCGCAGATCGGTGGAGACGGCGTGGCCCAAGTCCAGCTCGCGGTAGCCCACCGGCCAGGTCCAGCGCTCGCCGCGGATATGAAATAGGTGATATTCGGCGCCGCGCTGAATGATGCAGAAGTCGGTGACGTATTCGCCGGGGTGGTGGTACATATTAATCATCCACCACCTTCACCGGCTGCCCACCCTTGGCCACCGATTCATCAATGGCGTAGCAGATGGCCATCGATTTGTAGCTGTCGTAAATTGAGGCGTGTGACTCAACATTTTGCTCCAGGCATTCCATAAAGTGGTTGATTTCCGCTTTGAAGGGGTGGTGCGACACGTCGCCGCTGTTGGGCGTAATGGTGGGGAAAGTCCAATATTCGCGGGCGCCCGGATATTTTTGCGAGGAGTAAACTTCATTATTTTGAATCGAGCCATTGGTGCCAAACAATCGACAATTGAAGCGATAGGGCGTATCACCATCCAGCAGGGCGGACAGTTTGCCCACGGCGCCATTGGCAAAGCGCAGCGAAGCGACTACCACCGGGTCGAACTCGAAAGTCTTGACGCGCTTGGGCGGCGCCGCGTATGCGCTCACTTCCGTAACTTCGCCGCCCAGCCAGCGCAGCATGTCCACAGCGTGGCAGCCGCCGCTGAGAAAAGCGCTGCCCACCACGTCTTTGCGCGTATAGGCGCTGCCCGGCTGCGCCCGCCGCGCCGGGTGCCAATAATCCGCCTCGCCGTAGATCAGCTCGCCCAGCCCGCCGTCGTCGATGAGCTGGCGCACGGTCTCAAACTGCGGATTCCAGCGCAGCACAAAGCTGGTCACGGTTTTGACGCCGGCTGTAGCTACGGCTTCGCGGATGGCGGCGGTCTGTGCGCGCGCAATGCCCACCGGCTTTTCGAGTACCAGGTGGCGACCGCTCTGCGCGGCGGCCACGCAATGCTCGGCGCGCACATTGGGCTGCGTGCAGGAGACCACAATCTGGATGCGGTCGTCGGCCAAAAATTCCTGTAGCGAAGCATACTCTTTGCCCGCCACGCCGTGGGCCTGCATTAGCTGCGTGGCTTTGCCCGGCGTGCGATTATAGATGCCGATAACTTCGGTTAGCGGATGGTCGCGAAACGCTTTGATATATTCCGCCGCCACCCAACCGGCGCCCAATAGGCCTACTCCATACATGGTCTTCTCCTTTGTGTGACTTGGTGTATCTGCGTGAACCTTCGTGTGACTTCGTGGATATATATTGGGGAGGTGGTCTAAACAAGCTCGTTTCTTATCGATATGTTGGCGGCACCCCAAAGCAGCGTCACTGGCTGACCGCTCAGATTATAATAGGCGTGTGGCGCCCCGGCAGGAACGTAAAACCCATCCTGCAGCGCCAGCTCAAACCACATCTGCCCCTCTTTTTCGGGGCAATACATTTGGGGCGCACCCTCCAGTACATAGAGGCTTTCATCGCCGGGGTGCTGGTGCAACTGGGTGTGCTGACCGGGCCGGCGTCATCTTGCCCACGGTCAAATGCTCGGTGGAGACGAGCAGCCCCACCAGTGTCTCGTGCGGCTCACCGGGGATGAGCTGCCAGAGCAGATCCGCCTCACGCACTACGTGCAGTGTTGCCGCTGCTTCGATTTCCCGCCGCTCCATTGGCCAGCGGCCAACAGCCTCTTCGCATAGATAGCGTGTTTCGGTCAGCAGCGGCTGTTGGCGGGCATACGCGCCCGACGCGCCCTGCGACGGCGGCGGCGCAAAAAACTCCAGCACGCGCAGCGGCTCCCCGCTATAATTTAGCACGTGATGCCACGTGTCGCGGCGGAAAAAGGCTGCTTCGCCCGGCTGCACGCGTTGCACCTCGCCCGTCTGCGGGTTGGCGATCACCATGACCCCGCTCAACACATAGTAGACCAGGTCGGCGCCAAAGATGGTGCGGAATTCGTCCGAATGGCGAAAGGCGCCGCCTGGCCCCAGCCCATACACAAGCTGATGAATCTTGTCGCTGGAGACATAAATCCAGTCCGCTACTGTTCCCGCCACCGGGTCGCCCCACAGGTGGCGCGTCACCTCCGCGTAGCGAATGTGCGTTGGTTCAGAAAGGTGGGTCGTGGGGAAGGTTTGTAGGCCATATTGCTTGAGTTCTCTAGTTTGTGCGGTCGTGGCGCAGATGCAGCGCTTCCTGCGCCTCTTCGGCGCTGAAGAAGCTGGGCGGCGTAAAAGTACTCTCGATTTCGCGGCGCTGGCCATCGCGACCGGCCGCGCGGGCGGCCTCCATAATCTCGATGACGTGATAGGCGTGTTCAGGCTTGACAATGGGCGCCGTGTTGGTGCGAATGCACTCGACCAGATGGTTGATGCCGTCGGCCCAGGGCCAGTTGGGGTGCGTCTCTTCAAAGATTTGCCAGGCGCCCACCCCATTTTGCCACAGCTCGTAGCCATCGGGGTCCCAGTCATCGCCCATCATCTGGATGGTGCCGCGGTCGCCGTAAATTTCAATAGCGGGCGTGCGATATTTCTGAATGTTGAAGCCGGTAGTCACCACGGCGTAACAATTGTTGGCAAACTCAATGCAGATGTGGGCGTTGTCATCCGCTTCCACGTCCATCAACTCGCCCTCCACCACGCGCTGCGCCACCGCCGTCCCCACCAGTCCGGTGACCCGTTTCGCCGGTCCCAAAAAGCCGGTCAAGCTCACCACGTTGTAGACGCCCAGGTCGAACATGGAGCCGCCACCCTGGCGATAGAACCACTGCCCCCAATGCGGCCCGGCCCAGCCATAAAAGGCGCGCGCCAGATAGGGCGTCCCAATATCGCCGCGATGAATGTGCCGCCACATGCGCTGATAGGTGGGGCTGAGCACCACGTGGGGCGCCGGCACCAGAAAGCCTTTGCTCGTCTTGGCCATCTCTACAATCTCGGCGGCCTCGGCCAGATTGCTCGACATGGGCTTTTCCACCAGCACGTGCTTGCCCGCCTGCAGCGCGGCCTTGGTGATCATGCCGTGCTCCTGCATGGAGGTGGTGATCAGCACCAGGTCCACATCTTCGGCGTCCACCACTTCTTCAAAATCGGTGGTAAAGCGCTGATAGCCAAAGTCTGGCCCCAGCATCAACGGGCGGCGCTCCTCTTTGACGTCGCATGCCACTACGGTCTGCACCAGACCGCGCTGTTTGAGCTGCGAAATTTGGCCGGTATAGGGGCGCTGCATGACGCTGCCGCAGCCGACCACGCCAATCCGTACGGGTGTTGTCATAGGTGGGGAGTCTCCTTGGTTTGTATTTGCTTTTGTTTCAAATGGCTTCGGATATGCGATAATCATACCATAGGTTGCAAGGTTTATTTTCAATTTTCAATTTTCCGTTTTCGATTTTAATCGAAAATAGGCAATTGAAAATGGAAAACGGAAAATGAGAGGCATGAATAGATGAGAGCTAAAGTCCTATTTCTCTGCACCGGCAACTATTACCGCAGCCGCTTTGCCGAGCTGCTGTTTAGCCATCTGGCCGCGCAACAGGGCGCGCCTTGGGAGGCCGATTCGCGCGGGCTGGCCATTGAGCTGGGCGTCAACAATGTGGGGCCGATTTCGCCGCATACGTTGGCGCGCTTAGAGGCGCTGGCCATACCGCTGCCCACGACTATGCGCTCCCCGCAACAAGCCACGGAGGCCGATTTACAAGCGGCGACGTTGACCATTGCCCTGGACGGACCGAACATTATCCTTCATGCGCGAGCGGTGCCCAATTGGGCCGGGCATCGACTATTGGGACGTGGGCGATCTGCACGCTGACGGCTGCCGAGGCATTGGGGCAGATAGAATCGGCGGTCAAGGAGCTGATGGCACACCTGGAGCCAAGCCGAAGTGCCGGCAGAAGACAATATGGACAATTATCTGGAAACTTTCTTGCACAGTTGACGCAATGAGTGGAAGACGGCTATAATGCTGCGGCCAGCTCCTCAATTTTATTTTGTTGCCTCTATTTTCACCTGACGTTTCTGTAGTTCCGTTTCAATAACCAAATATTGCGCTGTCGGTTTTTCATCGATTCTTGCATCAAGGCTCATCTAGACAAATTTGGCAAACCGATTTTTCGGCCGAGAAATTATTGCGTTTGCCCGATTTCGTCTGATGAGCGTACACCAAGGAGAAAACCAATGTTACAGATTTCACGTTCGTCACGTTCGCTGTTTCGGTTTTGTCTTCTGCTCAGTCTGTTGACCGTGGCCGCACTGCTGCTGAGCGCCTGCGCCCCAGCGCCGACCCAGCCGGCCACCACCAGCGGTGACCAAGCCGCCACGCCGGCGGCACCCGCTGCTGGTGAAGCGGCGGCAGGCGGCGCCATGATCTTTAGCCGCTACGCCGATTCTCTCTTCCTGGACCCGGTGCTCAACGACGCCGCTTGGACATTTGGGTGCTGAACAGCCTCTATGACACACTGCTCCATTCCACCGAGGATGGGCAGGGCATTGAGCCGACGTTGGCCACCGACTGTCAGCATCCGACGACGGTTTGACGCACACACCGTCACCCTGCCGAGGTAGCATCAAGTTTGCCGATGGCTCCGGACATCACCCCAGACGATGTGAAGTGGACGCTGGACGGGCGCGCAACCCCGACAACGGCATTTGGAGTTTCACGCTCGAAGCGGTGGATAGCGTCGACACGACCGACACCGGCGTGGTGCTACACCTCAACCGCCCGATCCGGCGCTGCCCCAAGCGTACAGCCATGTTCAACTCCGAGATTATGCCGCAAAAGCTCTTTGAGGCCATGCCCGGCGTATCTCTGACGAAGAGAAAGCCAAGGCCTTTGCCGAAAAACCCATTGGCTCCGGCCCCTTTATGCTGACCGAATGGGTGCGGCTCCTACATGGTGATGGAGCGCAATCCTTATTATTGGGAAAAAGATGAGAATGGCGTACAGTTGCCCTATCTGGACGCCGTGCGCTTTGAGATTATCCCCGAAGACGCCACGCGCATTCTCAAGCTGCAAGCCGGCGAGATCGACGGCCGAGTTTATTCCGGTGAGCCGCGTGGCCGAACTCCAAGCCGACGCCAATATTGACATGGAACTCTACCCTCACAAAGTCAATTACATTCTGATGAACAACCGCCCTGAACTGAACGACGGCGCCGCCAATCCGCTCTCCGATGTGCGCGTGCGCCAGGCGCTCAACTATGCCACCGATAAGGATGCGCTGATTCAGTTGGTCGCCTTTGGCACGGGCAAGGCCATGCAATCGTACATGTCCTCGACCACCCCACTGTGTGAAGCAGCCGCAGGAACTCTATCCGTATAACGTGGACAAAGCCAAGGAATTACTGGCCGACGCCGGTTTTGCCGACGGCTTTGGGGTGACCTCGATGGCGCTGGCCGGCAATGCCGACGACTCAGCCGCTGCTGACTGCGCTGCAACAGATGTGGGCCGAAGTCAACGTGACGCTCAACATTGAACAGCTTGACGCCCCCACGCGCACCGACCGCTATCGCGCCAACGACTATCAGATGCGCACCAGCGGCTGGACCAACGACATCAACGACCCCGGCCAGATCACCGCCTATTTTGCAGCATCTACGGCGTGGTCGAATCGCTGCACACCGGCTTCCAAAATGCCGATCTGGAGACACTCTTTGACGAAAGCCAGCGTGGGTGGATGTAGCCACGCCGCCGACCAATGCGCGCAGATCAGCAGTTCGCCGAAGCTACGCCATCATCTTCCTCTACGAAACGCCCTATCCGGTCGCCCTGCGCGACCACAGGCTTCTTCCAGGCCGCCGCTGGGTCAGAATATCTTTACACGGGTGAAGGTGGAGAAATGAGGAATAGGAGTAGGGAGTAGAAGTAAGGATTGAGGAGCGGAGTGAAACGCGACCTGCCTATACGCCCTACTTCCTAATCGCTTACGGAGCAATGGCCCATGGCCCGCGGCAACTGCGTCTCGGCGCGCCTGCGCCACAAATCATCCCCACCTTTTTCATCATCATGTTTCTGGTCTTTATGATGGTGCGGCTGCTGCCGGGCGACCCGGCCTAGCGCTAATGCAGGCGTCGCGCCACGGAAGGCGGTGGCGCGCATCAACGCCAAGATGGGGCTGGACAAGCCGCTGCTGGTGCAGTTTGGCATCTTTGTGCGCAACTTTTCAAGCCCGATCTGGGCGATTCGCTCAATCTCAAATACCCGTCTTCGACCTGATCAAACAGCGCGTGCCGGTGACGGTTTCTTGACGCTCTACAAGCTTGCTCATCTCGGTGCTGCTGGCGGCCGCTGGCGCTGTGGGCGGCGCTGCGTCCTGTACACGCAGTGGACAACCTTATCCGGCTGCTCTTTCAGATTGGGCTTTCATGCCCACCTTTTATATTGCGCTGCAACTGCTCACCTATCTGGGGGCACGGTGGGGCTGGTTTCCCATTGGCGGCTATGGCGACAACTTTGTCGATCATCTCTACCACCTGTTTCTGCCGACGCTCACGTTGGGCTTTAACATGGCGCGATCCTGCTGCATAACCTGCGCACATCGATCATCGAAGTGCTGAGCGCCGAATATATTCGTTATGCGCGCCAAGGGCTGGGCGCCCAGCAGGTGCTCTGCGCCACGTCTTGCTGGCACCATGATCTCGACGGTGACGCTGGTCGGTCTGAATATCGGCGCCTCTTTGGCCAGCGCCGTCATCACCGAGTCTGTCTTTGCCCATCCCCGGCGTGGGCCGGCTGATGATCGACTCCAGTAATCTTCGGCCATGACTACCAGGTGATCCAGGGGCTGACGCTCACCTTCGCCATCCTGGTCTCCATCGTCTTCCTGCTCACCGATCTGGCCTACGCCCAACTTGACCCACGCGTTGAGATGACATAAGGGCTGAAAAAGCCGCAGATTTCGCAGATTTTCTCAAAGAAAAAAAGGATGGTTCATTTAGTCGAGAAGATGGGTTTACAAATGAGATTAGTGAACGGCGGTTGAGTAGGCTGCGGCAGTATGCAGCCGTATCGAAACCAAAGTGAACGGGTCGACCCGCTCTGGTTTCGATACGGCCCAAACTACTGGGCCTACTCAACCGCCGCTGGTCCCGCCCAAAAATGTAAACCTAATTCTGAACCATCCTGAAAAAAATCTGCGAAATCTGTCGTTAAAAAGCTTTTTGGTTTCACAGGAGATCACTCTATGGCGGCAGTGGCTGCCCCGGCTATCGACATCAAAGCGCAACCGCGTCGCCGTGTGCGCATCAAGCTGACGCTGGTGGGCGGTCTGCTGCTGCTGGCCATGTTGATTATCGTGGCCATTGCGCCGGCCGCCTTTGCGCCCTACGGCCCCACCGAGTTTGATTACGCCGCCATTTTGCAGGCGCCCAGCGCTGCCCATCCCTTTGGCGCCGACAACTTTGGCCGCGACATCTTTTCGCGCGTCATTTGGGCCACCCGATTGGACCTGCAAATCGCGCTCTTTACGACGCTGATCCCCTTTCTCTTTGGCACCTTTGTCGGCTGTCTCACCGGCTATTATGGCCGCTGGCTGGACGCCATCTTTGGCCGCATTGTGGATGTGGTGGTGGTCTTCCCGTTTCTGATTTTGGTCATTGCCATTGTGGCCTTCTTGGGGCCAGGGCTCACCGAATATGTATAGCCGTCAGCGCGGTGGGCTGGGTGGTCTATGGCCAGCTAGTGCGCGGCGAAATGCTGGTGCAGAAGCAGGTGGAATACACCATGGCGGCGCGCGTCATCGGCTGCACCAATGGCCGCATCATCACCCGCCACCTGCTGCCCAATGTGATTGCCAGCGCCCTCACCTTTTGGATGACCGATATGTCCCTGGGCATTTTATTGGGGGCCAGCCTGGGCTATCTGGGGTTGGGGCCTAGCCGCCGCGAAGTGGGGCCTCATGGTGGCCGACGGCAAAAACTTTATGACCACCGCCCCCTGGATCTCGACTTTCCCCGGCCTGGCCCTCACCCTGGCCGGCATCACCTTCAGCATGATCGGCGACGGGCTGGGCGATCTGCTGCGGCCGCGGGAGTAGGGGTAGGGGTAGGGGTAGGGAGTAGGGATTAGGGAGTAGGAAGTAGGCTAAGCGACGAGCCACACCTGCTCCCTACTCCCTAATCCTACTCTAAAGAACCAACATGAAAATCAGCAACATGAATTGGATGCAGGTTGAAGGGCGTATCTGCAACGATGATCGGGCGGTTGTGCCGCTGGGCAGCACCGAGCAGCACGCCTATTTGAGCTTGAGCGTGGACAGCATTCTGTCTGAGCGGGTGGCGGTCGACGCTGCCGAGCCGCTGGGCGTGCCGGTTTTTTCCGGTGGTGGCCTATGGGTTGACGCCCTACTTTGGCCTATCGGCACGATCACGCTGCGCATGGCGACCTATGTGGCGCTGGTGCGCGACATTCTGGACAGCCTGGCGCGCACGGGCTTTCGGCGCATTCTGATTGTCAACGGCCACGGCGGCAACAGCCCGGTCGAGGGGTTGACCGTTGAGTGGATGGCCGACAATCCCATCGTGCGCATCAAATTTTACGATTGGTGGCGCGGGCCGCAGACGTGGGCCGCCGTGCAGGCCATCGACCCGGTGGCCAGCCACGCTTCGTGGATGGAAAACTTCCCGTGGACGCGGCTGGCAGGCGCCGAACAGCCGGATGTGCAGAAGCCCATGAGCAACCGCGCCGGTCGCCCGCGTCTGGTGGGGCAAGAGTTGCGGGCGGCTTTGGATGATGGCAACTTTGGCGGCTATTATCAGCGTTCGGATGACGAGATGCTGTCGATTTGGCAGGTGGCGGTAGCGGAGACGCGTGCATTGATTGAGGAAGGTTGGGATTAGGATTTTGGGTGTATGACGTGTGCTTCGCCAAATGGATCGGCACATGACCAAAATACATGATAAATGACCCAAGGGCTAATGGTGCTCTAAAACGGGTTGGCAAGATGGGTGTTCCCTGGTAAAATTAGGCCATCGCGTTGTATATCCAAACATGAGACTGTATGTGATGCGCTATGGAATTGCTTTTTGAGTGGGATGAAGATAAGGCAGATGCAAATCTAAGAAAGCATAAAATTGGTTTTGATGAGGCGCGAAGCATCTTTGCCGATCTCAATTCTGTCACAATTTTTGACCCTCAGCATTCGGTCGATGAAGAGCGGTTTATTGACATTGGCATGTCCAGCTCCGGTAGGCTGCTCGTGGTTGTGTATACGGAACGTGCGGAACGAATTCGGATTATTAGTTGCCGGAAGGCGACATCTGCAGAAGAAAAACAGTATGAACGAAATAAAAGTTAGAAACACAGTAGACACCGATGATGAGGAAATGTTGCCGGAATACGATTTCTCGGCCGGGGTACGGGGCAAGCATGCAGAGGCATATCGCAATGGCTATCGCGTCATCCTCCATAAGGCTGACGGGTCAACAGAAATCCAAGAAATGCAGTTGCCACCGGAAGCCACTCTTGGATCCCGATGTGCGTCTCTATTTTAAGGATGCGGAAACTGTGAATAGGACATTGCGCAGCTTGATTGCCCTTCTCCCGAAAGGAAGTGGTCGATAGAATGCCGACTAATTGAATTCGATGGTTTTAGCCGCTACATTTTGATGTGTCTTCACTGAAAATAACCCATTAAAGTGAGAAAAATATGAATATCCTCATTTGGGGCGCCGGCGCTATTGGCGGGACCATTGGCGCACACCTGGCGCGGGCCGGCCACGCCGTCACCTTTGTGGATCGCGCCGCCGATCACGTGGCAGCCATTAATGCCGACGGCTTGCGCATTACCGGCCCTATCGACCAATTTACCGTGCAGGCGCCGGCCTTTACGCCCGACGAACTCACCGGTGAGCACGCGGTCATCCTGCTCTGCGTCAAAGCGCAAGATACCGAAGAGGCGGCGCGGGCGCTGCAACCCCATTTGCGCGCCGACGGCTACGTGGTCTCGGCGCAGAATGGACTGAACGAGCTGGTGATTGCCGACATTGTGGGGCGGGAACGCACGATGGGCTGCTTTGTCAACTTTGGCGCGGATTACCACGGTCCGGGCGAAGTGATGTTTGGCGGGCGCGGCGCTGTGGTGGTGGGTGAGCTGGATGGGCAGATCACGCCCCGTTTGCAGACGCTGCACAGCACGCTGCTGGCCTTTGAACCGAACGCCATTATGACAGGCAACATCTTTGGCTATCTGTGGGGCAAGCTGGCCTACGGCGCCCAGCTCTTTGCCACGGCGCTCACCAACGATTCGATTGCCGACTGTCTGGCCGACCCGCGCTACGCCGACCTTTACATTGCGCTGGCCCGCGAGGTAATGCGCGTGGCGGGCGCCGCCGGCATCCAGCCCGAGGCCTTCAACGGCTTCAACCCCCACGCCTTCCTGCCCGCTGCCGATGACGCCATTGCCCATGCTTCGCTGGCCGAAATGGTGGCCTTCAATCGCAAATCGGCCAAAACCCACAGCGGCATCTGGCGCGACCTGGCCATCCGTAAACGGCGCACCGAAGTGGACCCGCAGTTAGGCCCCATTGTCACGTTCGGAAAACAATACGGCGTCCCCACCCCCATCACGGCGCGGCTCATCGAACTGATCCACGACCTGGAGGAAGGCCGACGCGCGCAGAGTTTGGAGACGCTTGATCTGCTGCGCGTGAGCAGATGACAAGATGATAGGATGACAGGGCGATTTGCTCTTCATCTTGTCATCCTGTCATCTTGTCATCCCACTCCCCACTCCCTACTCCTTAATCCCTACTCCCAAAACCCAAAGGCCCACACCCATGAACATTGAATTTCAAAACCAGACCGTTATCGTCACCGGCGCCGCGCATGGCTTTGGGCGCGCCATTGCACTGGCCTTTGCGCAGCGCGGCGCGCACGTTTGGGCGTGCGATATTTTGGCTGATGAATTGGCGGAGACGGGGCGGCTTTGCACCGACATTGGCGGCATGTGCGATGTGCGCACGGTAGATGTAGGTCAGCGTGAGGCGGTGGCGGCCTTTGTGGATGAGGCGGCGGCCGCGGCGGGCCAAGTGCATGTGCTGGTTAACAATGCGGGCGGCGTGCGCGGGCAGGTGGGGCGCCCGCTGGAGGAGATTACGCCCGATGCCTGGCAAACCATTTTTGATGTCAACGTGACCGCCGCCTTTTATTGTGCGCAGGCGGTGGCGCCGGGCATGAAAGCTGCCCATTATGGGCGCATTGTCAACATCTCCAGTGGCGCCGGTCTGGGCATCAGCTTGACCGGCATCCAAGCCTATGCCTCGGCCAAGGCGGCCCAAATCGGGCTGACCCGCCAACTGGCCCACGAACTGGGGCCGTGGGGCATTACGGTCAACAACATTGCGCCGGGCTTTGTGCGCTCCAACCCCACCACCGAGCGTCAGTGGGAAGCCTACGGGGCGGAAGGTCAGCAGGCGCTGGTCGAGCGCATCGCGCTCAAGCGGCTGGGTTCGCCCGCGGATATTGCGCACGGGGTGCTCTTCTTCGCGTCGGCGTACGCCGGGTGGATCAGCGGGCAGGTGCTGGCGATTGATGGGGGGAAATAATGCCATTTTGCAGGCTAACCGCCATGAATGACAAGGTGAAGGGGTGACAAGGTAAAGGGGTGACAAGGTGACCGGCCAGGCGTCACCCGGTCACCTTGTCAAAGATTCCTGGTCAGTATGATTGGCAATTGGTATAGTCGAGCAAGCTTAAATTGTCGGCAAGCAGAAACTGAGTTTTTGCCAAAAACTCAGTTTCTTATCCGGTAAATTAACATTGTCGTACTACTAGTTCGCCACCACCGCACAGATCAGCGTCACCTCGACGGAGATGGACGATGATGTGGTTCCCACATTCATAAAACGCACTACGACCGTATCATCGTCAATGGGGCGTAGTGCATAGGGAACAAACGTTGGCGGTCCAACGCTGCTGAGGATTTCATACGATACATCCAACACCTTCTTGCCTGCTGGACAATCGTGCAAACGGCGCGGCCCCAAACCGCCATTGCCGCCGGTAATCCCCGAACCATAACTCACCACGACCTGCTCGTAGCCTGCAATCCCTGCCGGACCAGGATCGCCCTGCGGACCCGGCGCTCCAGTTGGCCCTTGTGGACCGGGATCTCCTTGCGGACCGGCTGGACCCTGTTCGCCCTGCGGACCGGTTGCCCCAGCAGAACCTTGCGGACCCGGATCCTTTCATGGACCGGGTGCCCCAGCGGGACCTGGATCGCCCTGCGGACCTGGCGCTCCAGCCAGCCTTGTGAGCCGGATCACCTTGCGGGCCGACTGGACGCGCAGTCCAGGGTCGCCCTGCGGACCGAGGCCCGCCTTGTGGCCCAGGTGGGCCTTGCTCCCCCGGCGGACCAGCGGGACCGCGGACCCATGGCGCCGCTCTCATTCCAGCTAATTTGCGTTTCGTTGCCGGAGCAAGGGCTGAATTCGGCGCCGAGCCAATGGCCACATTTTTGAGAGCGCCGCCATTGATTTTCAGCAGCCCGTGTAGATATTGCTGCTGGCGGATTGCACATGGCACGACGCCGCTAATGGCAAAGGTAATGATCGAGAGACGACAGAACGGCGTAGGGGTAATAGATTTCATGCATGTACTCCTTTCGTTGGTAAACAATTGTTCTTGTTAAATAGTCTGAAAACCATCATCAACTTATGTGCTGGGCGGGAATGATTCATCGACAGAACGTGAATTTGTGTCAATATGGCTGAAATGCGTGAGCTTCACCTACTGACCCATCATCTCATGCACCTGCGCCAGCACCGCCGTCGCCACCCTTTCCCCAGCTCCTCCTGGCATCGCGGTCGCTGGGATGGTGGATGCCGACCTGTCACGCGAGTTACCGGCATCATAGGCCGCGGCCTGGATCATCTCAGCATCGGCGGGGAAGAAGTCGCTGATGACCATGGCTGACGCCATGGACGCGCAGGAGTGGGCTGCTGGATAGCTGGGATGGTTGGGGATGGGGAAGATATTGACGATTTCCGGGTCCAGTTGTGGCGGGCGGATCATCCAGTAAGTGTATTTGGCATTGAAGCAGGCCACAATGGTGTCGTGATAGGTGACGGCCAGCGCGGCGTACATCATGGCTGCTTCAGGAATATTGGTGGTGGCTTTTTGTTCAAAGAGCCGCGTGCTGATGTGTCGATACCACCAGGGATAGGCCCGCTCAAACGAATGCCAGCTCCACGCGCCCAACAGTTGGGGCAACGTGCGCTCAACCCCCTTGATCTCGGCTAGATCGGCCTGCATCTTTTCCGAATCAATAGCGGGCGGTGGCGGTGGCAAGAAATCATCGGGCGAGGCAATCACCCACGTCTTCCACGTCCCAGCCAGCGGCGTGACTGGAGTTTCGCCGAACCCTTATCAGAGCCCGGTCCCGACATGACGCCATCCCACTCGGCGTCAGAACCGTCGCTCTGCGCCCACGCCACCACCTTATCACCCACGCCACCCCAAAGCTAGACCGGCCTCCACATCGCTGGGATATTGCACGCCCGCATGAATGCGCGGCCGACCGCTGCGGCAGGCGGCAAAGAAATCGGCCTCGTCGGGAAGAGATAGGCCAGCACCGTGGCCGCCGCCCCTGCCGCCGCCGCATGTTCGGACGGATAGGAGGGGCTGGCGGGCTCCACGATCAGCGGCGTAATGCCGCTGGGGCGTGGCCGATTATAGGCGTATTTGGCATCCCAAGCCACAATAGCATCCATAAATGGCTACGTTGAGCAGCGCCAATCGCGGCTGGCGCGCGGGTTGGGCGGGCCTTTGCCAAAACGCGCCAGCGCCAGCTCAGCCAACGGTAGGTGGGCGTCCCGGCGTCCCAATAGAGCACCTGGAGGCTCTGGTCGTATCGTCGTTGGCCGCCAACATAGCCTGCACCTGCGCCAATTCATCGGCGGTGGCGGCGGCGTTGGGCGGGGCCATGACCGCAATTCGGCGCTGGAGCGAGCACCCAGGTTCCCCACAGTTGGCGGCTGCGGGCGCAATGGGCGCCTGCGGGGGCGCCATCGGGGGCGTAACGCAACCCGCCAGCAGCCCCAGCAACAGAACGCTGATCAAAACAACATGCATTCGTTTCATAGAGATTTCCTTTCTGTGTGAATGACTGTTCAATGCGTTCCAAAATCCAAATTGACCGGTTCCCATGGGAGCGCTTCAACTTTTTCGGCAGCAATTCGAGATGCTCCTGCCGGCGCCGGTTTTCGGCGACTTCTTCGGCACTGCCCGGGGCTGGCGTTTCAAATGGCATGTTGGTGGATGCTACTTCCGCCCCGACCGCCTCGAATTGCAATCCATCAATCCATACCTGACCCTGGCCCATCAACAAGAGACCGAAGGCGATGAGCACACTGTTCGCCGACACGTCCAGCACAACGGCAACCGGCTGCCAATCGTTGTGCCGATGATGGGGCGGTTCTCCATATTGTCGAACTCTAGAACGTCAGCCTGCGCGCTGTCAGTGCGCATCCACAAACCCGCCCAGCCTGTAATGTTGCTCCCCTTAGCATAGCCGGACAACCACTTGCGCGTTGACCCCGATAGCGATCCGCCCGGATGTTTTGCATGAGCGTGACATAGCCATCGTGCTGGGTTGGTTTTTGACCGAATGGAGCCGCTGGCTTTGCCATGCCTATGCGCATGTCGATACCGATGATGTAGTCATCCGGATGGCTGCCCGACGTGCCAGCCGCCAGAATTTGATATGCCAGATTTTCTTGCCATGCAGTCATTGAACTTTCCTGTGAAATAGATGACCGGAGCTGTGGAAGCTTATGGGGTTGATATAAATGGCCCCGATATATTGGGCGAGGACATTGTGTATAAAGCTATGTATTGGGGCGTTAATCGGCAACGTCACCTCCTCAGACGGATGAGACTCCGAGGAGCATCCTCATCCATCTCCGGCTGTGGAGAGCAGAAACGCCATGAGCGCCGACCAATCATAAAAGTAACGTACTTCGCCACGATACGTGCTGCACCTTAAAGCGCAACTCGCCCTGCAGGCAAACGCCTGGGCGGGGAACGCCCGGCTCGATCCACAAGCGCACGGTGAAGAGTTGCGAGCGATTTTGGCGATCGGAATCACTGGTCACAGCGCCTCCATTGGGAACGTTGACAGGATGGGGGATGACCGGATGAACGGATGACGGGGTCCGTTGGTCGGAGCAGCCCCTGGCGTGATGAGTAATGCGTTCGGGTTGTGGAGAGTGTAGCAGGTGGGGCGTTCGTGAAGCGTTCGCAGGGAAGGGATAAAGCGTTCGTATTCGCTTAGGGGGGTTCTTGGATTATTGGTCAAGTTGGCACAAGTGTGTATTGTGTGTATAATATCTGTATGTCAAGTCGAGAGATTGTGAAACGGCTTCGAAGAAGGCTGGGTTCTTGTCAACATTCGAGGGAGCCATCATCAGTACAAGCATCCCGAGAAGCCTGGCCGCGTGACCGTTCCACATCCCAAGCGACTTGCCCAAGGTCGCCGTGCGCAGTATTTATAAACAAGCGGGCGGGTTGGGGTGACTAAACGGAAAGATGCGATACCCCGTAGTGATTCATAAAGATGCAGACAGTGATTATGGCGTGACCGTTCCCGATCTGCCGGGTTGCTTTAGCATGGAGGGACGTTAGACGAGGCATTGGTGGAAGCTGTTGAGGCCATTGAGTGCCATATTGAAGGGTTGCTGTTGGATCAGGGCCTATTCCATCCGCGTACAATTGAAGAGTATTATCAGAATGATGAGTATGCTGACGGTGTTTGGGCTGTTGTTGCAGTGGATCTTATCAAGCTATCCGGGAAAGGCCAAGCGTATAAACACCTTGCCGGAACGGTTGGTCGCCACCATGGACCGCTTTGCGTCCGCGGCGCGGTGAAGCGCGGTCGGGCCTGATTGCGCAAGCCACAATGGAATATTGCGACGCATGAGGATCGCTCCGTAATACAGGAATCCGCTATGCATGCATGCTCATCTTTGGCGAGCTGCGCCAACAACTCCGCGCCGCGCAGATCCGTGTGTATCGAACCCGCGGTGAACCAGTTGTAGATCTGGGCCAGGTGTTCGTGCGCTTCGCCGTGTGCGGCCCTGTCGCTGCCAGAGGCGGCAGAGGGCGGTGGCGGCGCGCAGTTCAGGGATTTAGCGCTTTGTTGTTGGGCAATTTCGATGGCGCGTAAATAGGCATTTTCAGCTTAATTTCAGGTTCGTCTTGCGCCAACAGGAGATCGCCCTGGAGACGATAAAGATCTACATCCCAAAAATGCTCCCCTTTTTCGGCTGAGATTGAAAATGCTTCTGCGAGCACTATTTGCGCTTCAGCGAATTGGTGAGCCATCATGTGCATTTCAACGAGCATGGCTAACCGGTGGGTTTGGAGCACTGTATGACCAACACGACGAAAGCTATCAACCCCTTTTTGTGTAAGAGTTATGCCTTCTCTCAGTTGCCCTCCGGTGATAACTCCCATCCACGAAACACCATACCGCTTTGTATAGACAATTGATAACTATATTTCTCTCCCCGGCTGGCCAAAGCTTCAAATTTGCTCTGATAATTGCTGGCTCAGTCCTAAATTTCAGTAAACTATTGATGCAAAAAATGGTGCATTCGCATGGCCTACTCGGTACTAACTCTGGTAGTAGTGTAAACATTTGCTGCAACATCTTTTGTGACCGATCTGGAAAACCCAAATATCCACACTACAAAGAGCCACCAGCTATTGATGTGAAACATCTGTTGTTTCCAGATGGCTGTGGCCTTTGTACAACCCCTGGCCATCATCTACATAAGCATATGCTATTTGCATATAATGATTTGCGGCGTCGAATACGCCCATTGACATATTCAAATTCGGATGTACGCCTGGGATTTCTGAAAGATTCGTCCAAAATAGTGGTTAATTTCAAGTGTTCGTTAACAATCTTTTGCGCCTCTTGATACTCGCCGCTCGCTTGGTAAAAGAATGATAGCTCACTAAATATCTCTGTCAATGCATTGTGGTCGTTCAAATGGATCGCCAAGGCTTGCCCTCGGCGCAGAAATTTCCAGGCGCCTATGATGTACGATTCCATAGGCAGATTTGACGGTTTTATCTAAGGCAACTAGTAAATGAAGCTCTTGTTTTCGTTTAACGCCGTCTGGCACTATGCTGAGCAGGGCAAGCCCAGACTCAAAATGGTCTATAGCTTCGATATATGCAAAAGAAGATCGTTCCACTTCTTGCCCCGCTCGCCCATACCAGTCAACCGCCCTCCTTTATCATGCCTGCCTGCTCGCAATGCAGCCCATCTGGCCGCTAACTTCATCCATATCGTCCACGCATACACCTGCTCCAATGCCTGCACTGCTCGCTGATGCAGCAGCTTACGCCGCATGGGACTCACCTCCCGCATGGGCTGCCTCGCGGATGCGGTCATAGCTAAAGTCATACTCATTCCCACCGCGCTCGCAGATCAGCCGTCGCCGCCACAGTTCATCCAACCCGTTGACGACAGCTTCCGTATCGTCCTCACTGGCTGCCACTAGCAATTCAAACGAAAACGCCCGACCCAACGTGGCGGCCATATTGGCTATTGCGCATTCGGGGAAAGTTGAGCTAACCGATGCTGAATGACGGCGTAGACTTTGGGTGGGAGGGACGTGACGGGTTGCGGGTTGCGAGTGGCGGGTGAAAGCGGCGTCTTCATGATTATTAACTTCTTTCAGGCCTGAGCGAACCATTTCGACCACAAAGAGCGGATTGCCTTCGCTGGCGTCAAACAGGCGGCTGGCGGCGGCGTCATCCAGGTGTTGCCGTGGACTTGAGTCGCCAGATCGTGGGTTTCGGCGGCGCTGAGCAGGGCAATTCGATGGTAGTTAATTGGGCGCTGGCGCGCAGTTCACAGGTTAGGGCGTGCAGGGGATGGTCATCATTCAGCTCTTCGCTGCGTACCGTACCCAATATCAGCAGCGGCGCCTGCGGGGCAAGTGCAGCAGATAGCGCAGCCACTCCAGCGTCTCCTGGTCGCACCATTGCAGATCGTCGATGAGCAGCAGCTTGGGGCGGGTGATATCAATCGGCAAAAACGGGCCAGCGCTTCAAAGAGAGGCGTTGGCGCTGCCAGCGTTCGGTCAGCGGTTCGGGGGCGGGGCAGGTCGGGAATTCGGTCAGCAGTTCGGGGCGCAGGCGGGCCACCTCGGTGCGCCAGACCGCGGGCAAAGGCGGCCACCCCTGGACGCAGAGCCCGCTCGTCAGCCCACTCGATGACGGGCGCATAGGCCAGGCTGCCCTCAGCCGCATATGAGCACGGCCGCGCCGTGGAGATGCCCTGGCGGTGAGTCCCTCCAGCAGCTCTTCAGCCAGCCGCGTCTTGCCGATACCCGCCTCGCCTTCGATCAGCAAGCCGTGCGCCTCCCCCTTGCACTGACCTGCCGCCACGTGGCCAATAGCTGCTGCCACTCCGCTTTGCGCCCAATCGGCTTGATGGTATCAGCGGCTATCGTGCGCTGTTCTGGCGCGCTATCGGCATTCAGCAAGCGCTGATAGAGCACTTCAATTTCAGTGCCCGGTGGTGCGCCCAGTTCACGCTCCAAAATGGTGGCGCAGGTATGATAGGTGTGCAGGAAAGCAGGCGCGCTCGTTTTGCAGCATTAGCTGCATCAATTGCGCATAGCCAGCCTCATAGAGCGGGTCATGCTGGAGCAGCCGCTGTGTCAGACTGACGGCGGCGGCATAGTCGCGGTCGGCCATTTGCAACTTGGTCAGCACCTCCAGCGCCTGGATGAACGCCTGCTGCAGCTCCTCGCGCTTGGTCAGCACCCATTCGTCATAGAGGCCGGGCAGCAGGTCGCCCTGATAGAGGTCGATGGCGTTTTGATAGCACGCCTTGCGCGAGGCGTCGTCAACGGCTTGTCCCGCTTCCTGTAAAAGCTGCTGAAACCTAACCGCATCCACAGTGGAGCCGGCGGGCATGCGCCACTGGACATGTTGGCCATCGCTGTGTAAATTTTCAGCAAAGAGAGGATGGGCCTGGCGCAGTTGATGCAGTTCGCGGCGCAGATTCGTGCGCGCCTGGCTGTCGCTCGTGTCGGGCCAGAAGGTGTAGGCCAAATGGGCGCGCGACTGTGGCGTGTCGCTGTACAGAAGGAGATAAGCCAGCAGTGATTGGCCCCGCGGTTTGGTCAGCCCAGGGAGCACTTCACCGTCAATGGCAAGTTGGAAACCGCCAAGCAATTGAATAGTCAGCACGGTTGGGAGCCGGATAGAAAGTTGCAAATTGTACACGCGGATCGGGAAAACTGTTGTCAGTATAGCATCGGCGTGTATCGTGCGCAACAGAGTCAGCCTGTTATCACAATCGCTGGCTGTCCACAGAATGGTTTGCACTCTACCCCTGGAACAAGTATACTTTTACCCTATGGAATCCTCAACCCAACCTGCCCTGCGCACGCGGCGTTCGCTGCTCTTTATGCCCGGCGACAGCATGCGCAAAATTGAAAAGGCTGCCCAACTTCCGGTCGACAGCATTGTGATGGACCTGGAGGATGGCGTGGCGCACAACCGCAAAGCCACCGGTCGCCAAACCATTGTGGAGGCTTTACAGACGCTCGATTTTGGCCACCGCGAAAGGCTCATCCGCATCAACCCGGTGGGCGACCACCCGATGGGTGGCCAACTGTGGGATGTGGACCTGGAAGCCACCGTGCAGGCGCAGCCCGATGGCTACGTGCTGCCCAAGGTGGAATATGCAAACGACCTGCTTACCGTCGACCAATATTTGACCGAAGTCGAGCGGCGCAATAATTGGCCGCTGCTCTCCATTCGGCTGCTGGCGCTGGTGGAGACCGCCCGCGGCGTCATGAATCTGCGCGAAATTGCGGCGGCCTCGTCCCGGCTGGATGCGCTGGCCATTGGCGCCGAAGACCTGGCCGGCGATATGGGCGCCACGCGTACCTCTATGGGTTGGGAAGTTTTCTACGCCCGCAGCGCGCTGGTGACGGCGGCGGCGGCCTTTGGTCTTCAGGCCATCGACACGGTCTTTGTGGATTTGAACGATCTGGACGGGTTGCGCGCCGAGGCGGCACAGGTGCAAAAGATGGGCTTTATGGGCAAGCTGGCCATTCACCCGCGACAGGTGGCCGTGATCAACGATGTGTTTACGCCCTCCGCTGCTGAAATTGCGCAGGCGCGCCGGATCATCCATTCCTTTGAAGAGCACCAGGCCGCCGGTGATGGCGCTTTTGAACTGGACGGCAAAATGGTCGATGCGCCCATGATGAAGGCGGCCCGCCGCGTGCTGGCCCGCGCCGATGTTGAGCCATCATCCTAGCAAGGTGTGGAAAGAGGATTTTGTACACAGATTGGGCGGATTCACACGGATTTTTTGGCTATTAAATCTGCGAAAATCAGCGTTTATCAGCGTACAAAAACTGTTTTAGCATTCTCCCCGACAAGCTGCTAGAATCGGCGTTTATCAGCTCCAGCCCACCAAACTCAAATAATATTTGCCCGGACAATTCTTATGTACACCCCTGCCAAATAATACACCGCACTCCGCTTTGCCCGATGTAGTCAGCTTTATCGACCTGCTCAACCAGCTTGACCAGCACCCGTTGCCCGCCGTGCGCACGCTGTTTGACGCCACTGCGGACGTGATTGTGACGCGCGCCCCCGGCCGCATGGACCTGATGGGCGGCATTGCCGACTATTCGGGGTCGCTGGTGCTGCAACTGCCCATTCGCAGAAGCCACGCTGGCCGCCATCCAGTTGACCGATGACCGCGCCCTCACCATCGTCAGCCTAGGCGCTGACCGGCAGGATGAGAGCGCCGTCTTTCGCATAGCGCTGGATGCGCTGACGCCCAATGGGCAGCCATTGACTTACGAAGCGAAGCGCGCCAGCTTTTTCAACGCGACCCGGCGCGCATGGGCAGCTTATGTGGCGGGCGCTTTCCTGGTTTTAATGCTTGAACGGGGCGCTGAGTTTGCGCAGGGGCACGGCTGCTGCTGCGTTCGGACGTGCCCGAGGGCAAAGGCGTCAGCTCATCGGCGGCGGTGGAGGTGGCGGCCATGTCGGCCATTGCGGCGGCGTATCAGATGGAGATTGCGCCGCGCAGCTGGCCATTTGTGCCAGATGATAGAAAATCGCGTAGTGGGCGCGCCATGCGGCGTTATGGACCAGATGAGTTCGGCCTGCGGTGAGGAAAATCGGCTGCTGGCGCTGCTCTGCCAGCCCGCCGAAATTCAGGCGCCGGTGGCCATTCCACCCGAACTGGCCGTGTGGGGCATCGATTCGGGCATCCGCCACGCCGTGTCGGGTTCCGATTACACGTCGGTGCCGGTGGGCGCCTTTATGGGCTATCGCGTGCTGCTGGATCTGGCGGGTGTGGCCCCGGCCAGCACGCCGGTGGATGCCATTGCCGATACGCAGTGGGGCGGTTATCTAGCCAATCTGCGCCGTCCGAATTTGCCCAGCGCTTTGCCCCGCGCTTGGTGGAGCAGATGGAGGGGGCCCAATTTCTCAAGCAGTATGGCGCCACCACCGACCGCGTCACATCCGTTGATCCGGCACTTATGCCGTGCGCCAACCCACCGCTCACCCTATCCACGAGCATTTCCGCGTGCGCACCTTTGGCCGCCTGCTGCAGGGGCGACGCAATGGCCAATGCCGGGAATTGCTGGGCGAATGCATGTACCAATCCCACGCCAGCTATTCGGCCTGCGGGCTGGGCGCCGACGGCACCGATCAGCTTGTGCAATTGGCGCGCGCAGCCGGGCCGGCCCAAGGCATCTACAGCGCCAAGATCACCGGCGGCGGCTCCGGCGAGACGGTGGCTGTCCTGGCCCGGCGCGATGCCGCAGAAACGGTTTTGTCAATCGCCCAAGAATATGCGAACATTAGTGGTCGTTCCCCCTATATTTTTGCCGGTTCCTCCCCGGCGCGGCTGCCTTTGGCAGTATCCGGCTGAAAGCGAACTAATACTGTATTGCTTATTGCTGTATTGCTGTATTTCCACACTGACCGAGACAGCTTTGCAGCAATACAGCATCAGCAACGCAACACCGCAATAACCCCATTAATTTAAGGAGAACCCTATCTATGTCGAATTACCAACCAACCCCCGCCCAGAAATTTACCTTTGGCCTGTGGACCATTGCCAACGCCGGCCGCGACCCCTTTGGCGACGCCGTGCGCAAATCGATGTCGCCGGTGCAAATCGTGCATCTGCTGGGCGAAATCGGCGCGTATGGCGTCAACTTCCACGACAACGATTTGGTGCCGATTGACGCCACGGCGGCCGAGCAGGACAAAATTGTGGCGGATTTCAAAAAGGCGCTGGATGAAACGGGCATTGTGGTGCCCATGGCCACGACGAACCTGTTTTACGACCCAATCTTCCGCGACGGCGCCTTCACCAGCAACGACGCCAAAGTGCGCGCCTTTGCCCTGCAAAAGACCATGCGCTCCATGGATCTGGGCGCCGAATTGGGCGCCAAAGTTTACGTCTTCTGGGGCGGGCGCGAAGGCACCGAGACCGACGCCGGCAAGAATCCGCTGGACGCGGCCAAGTGGTTCCGCGATGCGCTCAACTTCCTGTGCGAATACAGCATGGATCAGGGCTACGATTACAAATTTGCGCTGGAGCCCAAGCCCAATGAGCCGCGCGGCGACATCTATTTGCCCACGGTTGGCTCTATGCTGGGCTTTATCTATTCGCTGGATCACCCCGATATGGTGGGTCTCAATCCCGAGGTGGCGCATGACACCATGGCTGGCCTCAACTTTATGCACGCCGTGGCCCAAGCCTATGACGCGGGCAAGCTCTTCCATATTGACTTGAACGACCAGAATCCGGGCCGCTACGATCAGGACTTCCGCTTTGGTTCGCACAACATCAAGCAGAATTTTTTCCTGGTCAAATTTCTGGAAGATGTGGGCTACGACGGCTCGCGTCACTTTGACGCTCACGCCTATCGCACGGCGGATGATGCCGACATCAAAGAGTTTGCTAAGGGCTGTATGCGCACCTATATGATCTTCAAAGAAAAGGCGGAGCGTTTTAACCAAGATACCGAAATCCAGGCGCTACTGGCTGAAATCACCGCTGACGATGGCTCTATGGATCAATTTGGCGGCGGCTATTCCAGCGCCAAGGCCAGCGCACTTAAGGCCCATACTTTTGACCGCGTGGGCATCGCCCAAAAAGGGCAGCCCTACGAGCGGCTGGATCAGCTTGTGATCGATCTCCTGCTGGGGGTGCGTTAACACCATGACCAAATTGGGCGTCGTCTTCCCGCAACGCGAGATCGGCAGCGATCCCGCCGTGATCGCCGATTATGCACAAACGGCGGAGGGGCTGGGCTATGATTATCTGCTCTCCTATGACCACGTGCTGGGCGCCAACCCGGACCGGCCCGGCGGCTGGCACGGGCCGTACACGTACAAAGACGCCTTTCATGAGCCGTTTGTGCTTTACGGCTATCTGGCCGGGTTGACCCAGCGCATTGAGCTGACCACCGGCATCATCATCCTGCCGCAGCGGCAGGCGGCACTGGTGGCCAAACAGGCGGCGCAGGTCGATCTGCTGTCCGGTGGGCGGCTGCGGCTGGGCGTGGGCGCGGGCTGGAATCCGGTCGAGTACGAAGCGCTCAACGAGGATTTCCACACCCGCGGCCAGCGCTATGACGAGCAGGTGCAGCTCATGCGCGAGCTGTGGACGCAGCCGCTGATCACTTTCAAGGGCCAATACCATTCGGTGCCGGATGCGGGCATCAACCCGCTGCCCGTGCAGCGGCCCATTCCGGTCTGGTTTGGCGGCTCGGCGCCGGCTGCTCTGAAACGGGCCGCGCGCCTGGGCGACGGCTGGATGGCGGGCGGCATGACCGTTGAGAATGGCGAGGCCGTCATTGCGCAACTGCGCAGCTATTTGGCCGAGGACAAGCGCGACGAAACCGCGTTTGGCATCGATGTGTGGATCAGCACCAATCGCGCCGGGCCGGAGGCCTGGCCGGCGCTGATCCAGCGCTGGCGCAACCTGGGCGCGACCCACATTGGCATCAATACGATGGATGCGGGATATTCGTCTGTCGAACAGCATTTGGAGACGGTCCGCCGATTCAAAGAGGCAGCCGATGCGGCGGAATAGAGCGTAAACCGTATCGGAATGGCGTCAGCGTAGGGGCATGAATTGCGGCGGGACCACGTCAGCCAGCAACAGATCGTGTCGCCGCCGCAATTCGTGCCCGCCCTGTTCCGCGTCGCGTCTATTTGCAAAATCGCTAATTGCCCAGCGCGTAGGTCACACTTGCAGTGTGACATGGTTGTGTACACAGGCGGCCGCGATTGACCGAGCTAGTCACACTGCAAGTGTGACCTACGTCTTCATAGCGTTCCGGGACAGATTGTGCAGCTTTCGATTCAGCCGATCAATCGCAACTTTGCTATTCAAATATGCAATTGGCGCTACGAACCGCCGTATGACATTTACAATTGGGGAAGCCCGCCGGATGAGGAGACCCTACGCTATATTTTAGACCCCGCCTTTGCTTTTCACGCCATTGTGGATGCCGAAGGTGAACTGGCTGGTTTCTGTTCCTTTGGGAAAGACGGGCAGGTCCCCGGCGGGGACTATGGTTTGGATGCATTGGATATTGGCATGGGCGTGCGCCCTGATCTGACGGGGAGAAGATTAGGCGCAATCTTTGCTACGGCTGTCACGGACTTTGCTATAGGTCAGTACGCGCCAGCGCGGTTGCGCGTCACCATTGCGCGTTTCAACAAGCGGGCGATGCGCGTGTGGGAGAAGATCGGGTTCAAAAAGGTGGCCGAGTTTCAAAGCACAAAGCAACGCCCTTTTTAATTTTTGAGCTTGGTTGCCTGGTTGAATGACAAATCTTATTTTACCGCAAAGATCGCAAAGCGCGAAGAATCTTCTCGAGTGCTTAGCGCTCTTTGCGGTAGAAAAAATGTGCCGGTCAATCAGGCTTGTTTGCTGACCTTTTCGATTTTGGTACGGATATAAAAAATGCGCAAATTAGTCACAACCGACGGTATTGATTTCCACTGGTCTGCGTATGATCTGCCAGCCCCCGGTCCGCTCGATGTGCGCGTGGAGTTGGAATTTGCCGCGCCCAAGCACGGCACGGAGAGCCACGTTTTCGGCGGCAGCGTGCAGCAGCGCAAGCGTTGGGATCCGGAGCTGCGCCTCTTTTTGCCGCGCGATGAAGCGCCGCCCGCACCGGCGGAGCGCCCAGTGGGCAACATGGTGGTGGGGACGGTCAGCCAGGTGGGCGGCCAGGTGACGCGTTATGCGCCCGGCGACAAGGTCTTTGGCTACGGCCCCATTTGCGAAGCGCACCAGATGCCGGAAACGCACTGGCGTCCGCTAGGCAACCTGTCGCCGCCGGACGCCGTGAGTGCCGATCCAGGTCATGTGGCCTTTGTGGCCGTGCGCGATGGCAACGTGCGCATTGGCGACCAGGTGGCTGTCTTTGGGTTGGGCGCCATTGGGCTCATGGCGGTGCAGATTGCGCTGGCCGCCGGCGCCGAACATGTGGCCGCCATCGACCCTATTGGGCTGCGCCGCGACTGCGCCAAGCGGCTGGGCGCCCATCAGGTGCTGGACCCGCTGGCGGGCGATGCAGCGCTAGCCATCAAACGGGCCACGGCCAACAAAGGCGTGGATGTGGCCATTGAGACATCGGGCAACAGCGCGGCGCTCAACGAGGCCATCCGCTGCATTCGGCAGTGCGGCACGGTGGTCCACGTGCCGTGGGGACCCAAGGATGCCAGCCAGCTTCATCTGGACGAGGAGTTTCATCTGAACCGGCCCACCATCATCGGCAGCCAGGCGTGGGCGGGCTGGGGCAACCCGGATCGCGACTATCCGCTGTGGGACCCGGAGCGGGCGTATCAAGCCGTGGTGTCGCTGTTGGGCCGCGGCGTCATCAGCGGCCAGCCGATTATTGATCCAATTGTAAATTTTGACGATGCACCGATGCTGTTCAACACGCTTTTTACAAACCCGGCGCAAGCGATTAAAATTGGTGTTTCGAGGTAATAACGCATTTTTAACGCAAGGGGCGCAAACGACGCAAAGGGCGCAAAGGGGTTGAAAACGCTTGCGTCCTTTGCGTCTCTTGCGTCGTTCGCGTTAAATTCTTCCATCCATTCAAGAGAGGATTCCAACTATGGCAGCTCCAATTGCGCTGCAACTGTATACAGTGCGCGAAGCAATGAATCAGGATTTCAACGCCACCGTCAAGCGTGTGGCCGAGATGGGTTACGTCGGTGTGGAGACGGCCGGTTTTCCCGGCACCACACCTAAAGACGCAGCCAAATTGTTTGCCGACCTGGGCTTGCAGGTGGCGGCGGCCCATTCACCCCTGCCCGTGGGTGACCGCAAAAATGAGGTGCTGGAGACCATGTCCGCACTGGGCTGCACCTATTTGGTCTGCCCGGCGCTCATGCGCGACAAGTTTGACTCGGCGGAGGGCGTCAAAGAGGTTTGCGCGGCGCTGAATGAAGCCAATGAGGTGTGCAAGGCCAATGGCTTACGGCTGGGCTATCACAACCACTGGTGGGAGTTCACCGATTTGGGTGATGCCAATGCCTCGCAGGTCTTTGCCGAAAATCTGGCGCCGGACATTTTCTTTGAGCTGGACACCTATTGGGCGCAGACGGCCGGCCACAATCCGGTGGATCTCATCAATTACATGGGTGCGCGCATCCCGTTGCTGCACATCAAAGATGGCCCCACCACGCGTGAAGGCGATATGGTGGCGGCGGGCGAAGGCGTTATGGACATCCCGGCCATTGTAAGTGCAGGGGCAGCGCACACCGAATGGCTGATTGTCGAGCTGGACCGCTGCGCCACCGACATGATGATCGCCGTGGAAAAGAGCTATCAATATTTGGTGGGCAGCGGATTGGGCCGCGGAAATCGCTAACATGAACGACAAAGTCATCCTCATTACCGGCGGCATCCAGGGCATCGGCGGCGCCGCGGCCCAAATCTGTGCCGAGCGCGGCGCCCGTGTGATTGCAGTGGATATTAACGCTGACAAAGGCGAAGCCTTTGCCAGCTCTATGCGCAGCCGCGGTCACGATGTGCAATTTTACCGGCTCGACGTGCGCGACCCGGCCGCGGTCGAGGCCGTATTTGCCCAAGTGCAGGAGCGTTACGGCCGGCTGGACGTGCTGATCAGCGCCGCGGGGGTGCTGGAAGGCGCGCTGTTGCAGCCCGAAGAGTTTCCGGTGGAAACGTTCGATTTTGTGATGGATGTAAACGTCAAGGGCTCGTTTTTGTGCGCCAAGTACGCCACGCCACTATTGGCGGCCAGCGCAAAAGGGGTCATCATTCTGGTGGCGTCCGGCGCCGGCGTGATTGGCGGCAGTTCATCCATTGCCTATGGTACCAGCAAGGGCGCGGTCAACGGGCTGGGCATGACGCTGGAGGGACATCTGGCGCCGCGCGGCATCCGCGTCAACGTGGTCTGCCCCGGCAGCCTTGCCACCGAACTCAAGCTCAACCAGATGCGCGCCGCTGCCGAATATCAGGGCCAGCCCTTTGACCCCGCCGAAGCCGCTAAACGGCTGGGCGACCCCATGGGCGTGGGCAAATTGCTGGCCTTCCTGGCCTCCGACGACGCCGAATACGTCAAACGCAACATGTTCACGCGGTAAGAAATTGGGATCAACAGATTACGCAGATTTTATAGATTTTTTGTCACGGGTTTATCAATGCCTGGACTTTTTGGGAGGCCGAACCAAAATCTTTAGAATCTGTGAAATCTGTTGATCACATCTTCTGTTTTTAATAAACCGGGATGTTCGCCTCGCGTAGAATCCGGTGTGTGTTTTGGCTGGCCAAGGGGAACTGTTCGACCGGCAGGTGTTCCAGCAGCATGTAGCCGTCGGGGTGCAGTTCGTGCCAGCGGCGCAGGGCGGTGGCCAGATCCAACTCGCCTTCGCCGGGAATTTCTTCATCAAAGTGGGTCACAAAGCCGTCGCGCACGCGGATGTCTTTGCAGTGGCCCACGGGGCTGATGGCGCCCATCACGTCGAAAATGTGGTTGAGCCGCGCCGTGCTGTCATAGACCTGGTGCAGCGCCTGAAAGTGATTGACGTAATCCATGATTACGCCCAGGCGCGGCGAGCCAACCTCCGCAATAATCTCCGCATTAACTTCCGGCGAATTCATAATTGTCAATACATGCGTTTCGACTGCCACGGTTTGACCCACCGCTTCCGCTTTGCGCGCAATGCGCCCCAATGAATCGAGCAGCCGCTGGCGACAGACTGGCTCGTGATTAGCACGCGTCGGGCTGTATGAGCCGCGGGGGCTTAGGCTGCCGGTGCGAATTAGGGTGACGTGTGCGCCGAGTTCGTGCGCCACTTCGATGCCGCGCTCGATCTGCCCAATCACTTCATCGCGCACGGTGGCATCAGGATCAAACAAGCACTGGCCATAACCCACGCCAAATTGCACCAAGTCCATCTCTTTTTCGGCAAAAAGCTGACGCACGCGGCGGCATGCTTGCGGCGTCACCGCGCTCATGCGTGCGCCGGCCACGTGGGTTCCGGCGCCGGTCAGTTGCAGGGCCTGAATTGCTTCTAAGTGGGCGGGGGTAATTTCGTCGAGTACGCCGGGCAACATGCCCACAACGCCAAGCCTCATGGGTGTCTCCTATTCTTGGGCGAGCAGTTGATTGAGGGTTGCTGCGCGCTTCTGCGCGGCTGCGCGGTATGGGCTGGATGGGCAATGGACCGGTTTCGAGATCGACGCTGTTGACGACAGCCTCCAGCACGGCTACTATGCGGGCGCCAATTCGTTCTCGGTCAGCAGGGCTATAGCGTTGCAAATTGGGCGGCCACTGACCATAATCCATGTCGAAGCCATAGAGCGCTTCTATGAAAGTCTTTTGATAGACCCGATCAAAGTCAAAAATAAGCCGATCCTCGCCGTGCAGGGGAATCTCTGCCGTGGGCATGGGGCTGTCTACGTCAAACTCGTGCAGCGCCACACGACCGGCTCTAAAGTTGGGGCGGGGATCAGCACGACAATCCGATAGGCATGGCTGCCATCCTCATGGCGGGTGTAGTCGGCTAAATGTTCAAATGTGGCAGGCGTTTCATGCAGATAATCGATCTCCACAAAACCAGACCGCTCTGCAAGAGCCGTTTGCGTTTGAACGATAGGCTGGGCGTCTAACGTACTGCCTTTATTTGATGGGGATAGCAGCTCGAGCCAGGCCACGGGTATACTCAGGTCGGCTGGCTCAAACGCTCATAAATGGCCACCGCATAATAGGGATGTTCGGCGTCTTCATCTTCTTCGATTAGATCGACCAGCGCTAGGGATTGGGTTCCGCCCCAAGAGGGCTGGGGCGGCTGCAGGGCGCTGCGGATCGGTTGCCGATAAGAATATCGGCCCGCGGCAAGCTGATGGCATCGGTCCGCGCCGAATCTGCAATGATTCCTCGGTTTCGGCTGTATAGCCCATAGGCAACAGGTCAGATTTCAGCGCCATCAAAGTTGGGCAATATGCACGTTGTGAAAGCGATTCCACTTGCCCATGCTTTGCCACAGGCTGTGCATGTGTGCGTTTACGCCAAGATATTGATTGATTCTGGAACAGACAGCAGACATCTGTCACCTCGTATTTCGTGTGTTGCCACGCGCGATCTCGACGAGACAATATTGGGCATGGTACTTTTGTCCTATTGCCCTCCCAGCCGTTTGTACTATTCTACACGCAAGTCGACTCCACGGAAAAATTTCTATTCAGTATACCACGACAAAACATGCTTGGATCATGCATTGATGAGCATCGCTGCTCGGCTCTCAACAGATCCATTTTTTAATCTCTGCTCAAGAGCGACTATATCGGATGTTCCCCACCTGCTTTTTGATCTTATTTTACGCCTCAATGAATTGTAACTGAGAAAGTTTTGAAGCCATGTCTAAATTTCTGCTATATTTGGGCGTCATAATCGCTGTGCTCATTGCGCTTGCCGGTTGCTCATCCACCAATGGCGCCGAGTATCTCCAATTGGGCGGCGGCGGCACCATCGATTTGGAGATGCTGGGGCTGGCGGACGACGCCCGGATCGCGGCCGCATTTTGGTCTGGCACGACTGGCCGGAACCGGATGCAGCGCTGCTGGAAGAGTTAATGGCCAGCTATATGAAGCTCTTTCCGGGCGTGCATATTGTATTGAAATATGTGCCGGCCAATCAGATTTTGGCCCGTTATGAAGAAAAGGTGGCATCGGGTCTCGGTCCCGATCTCTTGCTGGGTGTGGAGGCTTACCATTTGGGGCGCTTTGCCCGCGATGGATACCTGCTGGACCTGGCTGATTATAGTTTCGACACGCAGCATATTCAGCCCAAGACGCTCGACGCATTGCGCTTGGATGACCGGCTTTACGGCGTTCCACTCGTCGGGTTTACCGATGTGATGTACTTCAACAAGGCGCGTGACGGAGCCGATTGGCAATCTGGAACAGTTGATGGGTGTGGCGCACGATGGTCACCGCATTGGCATCCCGCTGGGCCTATTCCATGCCTATTGGGGCGTGGACGCCTTTAACGGCTCCGTTTTTGGTGAGAGCAACCAGCTTGCGCCCGATACCGGATTTATTGCTTGGCTGGCGTGGGTGGTGCAGGTGCAGGGCGAAAAGAGCATTCTGTTCGACACCGATTATTACGAGCTGCGCGAGAGTTTTAAATGGCGAACTCGATTACTTTATTGGCAGTTCGCAAGAGCTGCCGCTTTTTCAAGAGCGCCTGTCTGCCGATCATTTGGGCATGGCGCCGCTGCCCGGCGCCATCAACGCCGAGCCGGGCTCCTTTTTGGAAATTGAGGCATGGCCGTCAATCGCTACTCGGCCGCCGTCGACCTGAGCATCAATCTGATCCACTTTCTGACCAATGCACCCATCCAGCGGCGCATCTCGCATAGCGGGTTAGGGCGCATCCCGGTCAACACAGACGTGGTCATTGATGGTCGGGTGAGCCCCATGGAAGCCACCCTCATCGGCCAGGAAAAGCGCGCTATCGTGATTCCCTTTGCCCTGGCCGATGTGCAGAATCATCTCTTCCATTTGGGGGGAGATATTTACGAATCGCTATTGCACGGTGTCGTCACGCCGCATGAGGCGGCCGCGAAATTACAAATTACATTAGAGCATTAAAAAAGGAGTAACATGGCCGCCATTATTTTGCATTTACAAGAAATTGTCGACCAGCTTTTGATTTTTATCCGACGGCCGCAAGTTGAAGAACAGTTGCTGACATTGCTGGCTATTTTTGCACTCGCCGCGCTGCTCACAAATCTCGCGTGGCGCTTCACTTATGATGGTATGCGGCGGTTCCTTTCTGGTCCCACCCGCGTGCGCTGGCCTTGGCGGCTGCTGCGCTTTGGCTTGGCCGCTCTTAAAGCGCTTACCTTTCCCATTGTGGGGCTCATTTTGACCAACCGAGCCATCGATCTGTTGACATCCTGGGGCCAACTGACCGGGCTGTTGAGCCAAATGGAGCGCATCTTTTACACCATCATCGCCTTCAATCTGCTGACCACCTTGCTCTACTCATACCTGGACGCCAAACAGACGCGCCGCTATCACTATCGGCTGCTCTTGCCGCTGCTGATCTGCATCACTTTCTTCCAGGGGCTCAACCACATGATCGATGTGCGCGAACTGGCGTCGATTGTGATCCTGCGCCTGTTCGACAGCCCTATCTCGTTGGGCGCGCTCTTCGTGGCCACCTTTGGCCTCTACTTTTGGACCGACATGGCCAACGCCCTGCACACCTTTGTGCTCAACCTGATTACGCGTCACACCGACGCCGAGGAAGGCTCTGTGCAGGCCGCGCTGACGCTGGTGCATTATGGGCTAATCATCGCCGGCTGTTTCTTTGCACTCAGCCAGCTTCAGCTTGACCCGACCACCATTGCGGCCATTACGGGTGGTCTTTCGGTGGGCATTGGCTTTGGGCTGCGCGAGGTGCTCAGCAACTTTATCAGCGGCATTCTGCTGCTCTTTGAAAATTCGCTGCGCCCCGGCGACGTGATCGCTGTAGATAACGAAATGGGCGTGGTTCAACAGTTGAGCATTCGGGCGGCCAAAGTGCGCACGCTGGATAATGTGGAGCTGGTGATCCCCAACCAGACCTTTCTGACCTCGTCGTTCAAAACCTTTACCGGCTCGGACAAAATGATCCGCGTCTCCCTCTTGATCCGCACGAGTTATGAAGTGGACATCCAAGAGATCATCCGCATGTTGCAGCAGACCGCCGCCGCGCACCCCAAAGTGCTCAGCCAGCCGGCGCCCGATGTGTGGGTGCAGGAGGCGTTTGGCGACAACGTTATCGATTACAAAGTGGTCATGTATATCAACTCGCCCATGCTCATCGAATCGATCAAGAGCGATGTGACGCAAGCCATCTGGCGCGAGTTCCGCCAACACAACATCAACCTGACCTTCCCCGATATGGAGCTGCACTTTAACGACAGCCTGCCCAAACATCTGCCGCGTCCGGGGGCGCCCGTCGAAAAAGAGAACGGGCATCGCGCTCTCAACAGTGCTGTTTCATAGACTGTGTTGGAAAAAACAATGGCCCGATCTGCCGTGACTCATCCGCACGGCAGATCGGGCCATTGTTTTTTCCAACACTCAATCACCCCATGGGCCACATAGTGCGCCGGCTTTGATAGGGCAGCAGCGTCACATCGGGTACCAGCGCGCCCGGTGTGGCTACGTGCATGATCTGGGCGGCAATGGGGGCAAAGCCGGCATAAAAATGCTGCATGGATTTGACGATCAGAATCTTCTTTTGCAGAGGGTCAATGCCCACATTGGAAAAGACTTCCGGGCTAAAGGTCTGCGTGCGGTGGCTGATGGCCACAATGTCGATGCCGTTGGGACCGTGCAGCGCCACGGCGTCGCCCATTTTGGCGCGGCCTTGGCCAAAGCTCTGAAACGCATCCAGCGCAATTTTGCCCACGCGCACGCGCAAATCCACCGGGTCGCCCGACATGGGACCCATTTTGCCGCCGATGCGTAAGTCTGCCTCCACGCCTTCACCCAGCTCTTTGGCGACCTCCACCACCACTGGATCCCACATGCAGCCGATGGCGGCATTGCCGATGCCCCGCTCCAGCAGCTTGCGCAGGAAAAAGGTAGAACCATTGGGCGCCGCCACCCGAATTGTCCGACACGTCGGCCAGCACCATCGGCTGCGTATCCAGCGCCAATGCTTTGTCTAGCGCGCTGTCCATCGTCTCATAAGTGGGCTGCACAATGTCGCGCATGGCGTAGAATTCGTCGCCCAGTTGTTTGGCCAGCATCTCTCCTTTTTGGGGCTGGTTATCGGTCACCACCAGCACGCGTCCCCAGGTCCGGCACATCCCCCACGGGAAGCCATGCCCCAGCGAAACGGACAGGATACCGTCTTTGCCTTCCAATGATGACATTTTATCCACAAATTTGCGCACGGGCGGGTGCGACGTGTGGTAAACGCCGATCATGTTGCAATCGTGCAAAGAGGTGATGGGCTTGGTTTTGCCCGCGGCGGCATCGGCAATAATGGTGAAAAGCTCCTCGGCGCGCTCGGGCGGGTCGGTGTGCGGATACTCTTTGAAGGTGATCACCGCGTTGGCATTTTCCACCAGTTGCTGGGTCAAATGGCAGTGCAAATCCAACTCCACGCCGATGGGTACATTCGGTCCCACAACCGCCCGCACGCGGGCCGTAATATCGCCTTCGCAATCATCATAGCCAAAGGCCACCATGGCGCCGTGCATGTCCAGCAGCACCGCATCCACCGGCAGGGCCGCGCGCAGATCGGCCAGCATTTCGTCGCGCAGCGCTTCGTAAACGCTGCGAATGGTTGTCCCCGCCGGCACGGCAAAAGCCGCCACGCTCTCCACCACTTCCCAACCGCGCGCCCGCCCCATGTCGCGCCAGCGGATGAGGGGCAGGGCCAGCGAAAAAACGTTTGCGCCATGTTGGCCGTTGCGCACCATATAGGTCTGGTTGAAGTTGGGCCAGCCGGTGAGGAAAGGAGAAAAGGTGTTGGTTTCGGTGCCGATCATGGTGGTGAAAAGTTTCATGGAGTTCCTCCGAATGGATCACAGCTTGAATATGATATGTTTGAATAAACGCCTCTGTCGTGCTATGATAGCTAAGGTTGAACGTTCAGTGCATGGCGGTGCGATGAGGTTGATAATATGGCGATTTCAATTTTAGAAAAACCAATCACAGTCGAGAGTGATGAGTTTCATCTTACAGAAGCCGAAGATATGGGCTCATTTAATCACAGCTATTTGCAGATGAAGTTAGGCGCGGCATTTGTAAATATGCCCGAATACATGGCGTTGACGGAATTGAGCCTGGATACTAGCGCCATTAAGGACCAATTTCCGCACATTGGCGATTCGATTGTACCCGACTTGGCTATCTATCCGACGCGTGAAGTGAATATGACCAAAGATGTCCTCAAAATGGCCGAAATGCCATTGCTGGTCATTGAAATCTTGTCGCCCATGCAAGCGCCGCAACTTTTGGTTGATAAATTGGAGCTCTATTTTGCCCTTGGCGTTCGCTCCTGTTGGATTGTATTTCCGACCGCCAAGACGGTCTCCGTTTTCAGCGCGCCGTATCAATCCATCTCGTTTACGGAAGGTGATGTCGAAGACGAAACGCTTGGTATTACATTGCCGATTCGTCAAATTTTCCCGTCGTGGTAAAATGCTGCTGAACAAATCAGTCATATTTCGCTGGGGCAATGCTATCTCTGCATAAAAAGTGATGGTTCACGGATTGTTCCACCTGCAGGCTCCCGGCTACTGCCGCTACATAACCCCACCTCTTTATTCAATTGCATACCTCGCAACGCTGACACTGTGTTCGTCGACATTGGTACGTCTTCTCCGCCAGACTCGGGCAAAATGAGCAGCCGTTGGCCATCCAACAATTGGCGATAGCCACCATACGCATTGATGGTGATGGTGGACGCCGCTTCCGCGAACTCACAAAAAAGCAGCGTGTTCAAATGGCGCAGCACATGAAAAGCTGGTCGCGGATTGTAACGACGATCTAGCAAACCGAGACCCGCATCCATAGTGCGGTCAAAATCCACGTACGGCTCGACAAGCAGCCGGTCGCCGGGCCGACTGCGCATCTGAAAAAGCGTGGCGGCCGCGCCATTGGCTTGCGCTATTTCGTCGCCGGTTGGCAGCCCATAAATCCAGTCAAAAGCGCCAATGTGCGAGCAGGTGGGCAGCGCTGTGAAATCCGCCGTAAACTCATCGCCAACAGCGGGCCAACGGCAACAGACACGATCCACGTACACATTTGCCTTTGCCAAACATTCGTTTAGCTCCGCTAATTGCGTCACCAAATAGCCAATCTGCGAACGGCCATGCCGCTTGCCGGGTATGTTCTGGCCGGGAACTACGCATGAGAGAGTTATTGGTTTGTCGTAACTGGCTGCGCAGCGGTGCAAATGCGCCAATGGTTCCGCTGATGGCCACAAATAACCCAGCACTTGCAGTTCGATGCCATCCAATTGATCCGCCAAGGGCGCCACGTCCTCGGCCAGCTTGAGGCCCGGCGACCAAAGCCACTGCGCGGTCAACTTGACGCCGTGGTCGCGTAGAATGGCCAGCCGTTCGCTTTGCACCCCATCGCGTAGATCGGCAGCCGGTACGCGCAGATGGCGCACGCCCAATTCCAGCGCTTGCAGCAGGCCATAATCGTTGCGCACGGGCTGGCGGATGGTGGAGGGCCAGGCGCGGGGACCTGCCCAGTGGACGCAATGGGGTGCAGTGCGGTCAATCCCAATGGCGAGTGGGGCAGATCGGCGGTTATACCGGTGATCAGGCGGCGGGTGCGGCGGTGATTCGGTCTGGCCGCTGGTACGGATGAAATGGGCCGCAGCTCTCATGTTCATGCACGCGCACGAGGAAAAAGCCCAGCTTAGCCACATCATCGCGGCCCTGTTCGGCGGGCGGGGCGCTTGAGAAAAGCTCGCTAAAGCCGGGGCGTAAAGGCGACCGAAGGCACGGTTTGATAGCGCGTATCGCCAATTTGATTGTAAAACGCCCAGTGAACGTGGGCGGCAAAAATCCGCTCAACGCGATGGCGCTGCCAGGTTTAGCAGCCAGGCGCGCCGGTTCGGCCAGGTTGTCGTAGTGGCCCAAGTCCGGCTCATGCTCATCGTGCAAAAATGGGGGCAGGTGCAGAAAGAGGAATATGCGCTGGCCATCGTGCTGAGGCAGTTCATTTTCCAGCCACGTCTGCTGGGCCGCGGCCTCGGGCAGCGCGCTATTCATAATCTGCGAATTGAGCGCAATAAAGGACAGTTCGCCCTGCCGCCAACTGTACCAGGAGCGCCCAAAGCGTGCGTGATAGTCGGCCAGAAAGTCAGCCGTGACCCAACTGGCGGGCATGGTGGGATCGGGTTTATCGCCCACGTCGTGGTTGCCGGCCACAAGCGCGGCCGACATTGTGGCGCGCCATCAAGTGGCGCGCCAGTTGCGCCAACGCTTCGTCACGGGCTTGGGCAAAATTGGGCCGCTCGGGAAACTCCTGAATCAGGTCGCCCATGTGGATGATGAGCGCTGATTCCTGACCAACAATCATATCCGCCACCTGGTGCAGCGCGTTTTCTGCCCGCAGTTTGGCGGCGGCGCGAGGTGAATTCAACGTGCTGGCCGGTGGGATCGATCATGTAATGAGTGTCGGCAATGACCACAAATTCATAGTGGGCCGGCGGCAAAAAAGAGCGGTCAAACATCAGCTCACGCTTTGGGTGTGTAGGGTAGATAGATCTTTGGGAGCGGGGTAGCGGTTATGGGTAGGAATATCTGCTGGGCATTGGCATAGTGTTCGTACAGCGCCAGACCAATGTGACCAAAGACGCGGTCTAACTCCTGCACGCGCATATCTTCCGCCACTTTATCGACGCTCACGGCCTCCAAATCCCAGCGGCAAAAGACGGTCACCGCCACGTGCGATTCGTCGCTGGCGTACAGAATGCCAGCATTGTTGCGGATGCCACCCAGCGTGCCCGTCTTGTGAGCAAAGGGGACGCCATAGGGCAGGAAGCGGGGCAGCCGCTGGTTGAGCTGCTGTTGCAGCATAATGTAAAGCATATTGCCGCAAGCGTCCGGGCTGACGATTTCGCCGCGCGCCATCATGGCCAGCAGGCGGGTCATGTCGCGCGGGGTGCTGGCGTTGTTGTCGGGGCCGGGGCTGTAAGCGCTGCCGTCGCGGCGGGTGTCGGGCGCTGCGCGTTTCTGGTTTAGGTCCACAAAGAGGCGGCGCGGGTCGGCATTTTCCGGTCCCATCATGTCGTCGAAGATGCCGCGGATGTCCATGGCCATATGGATGTGGGCCAGCCCTAGCTCTTTCATAAAGGCGTCAATATTGGCCACACCCACCCGATGCATGATCATGTCGGTGGCCGTGTTATCGCTGATGATCATCATGAGCGTCAGCAGATCGCGCACGGTGGGGTGCAGCCCATCATCAAACCAAGTGAGGATGCCGCTGCCGATATTCTTTTCGGCCATAGTTAGCTCCCAGCGGTCGGTCAGCTTAAATTGGCCCTTTCAATATCGCGAAAGGCCGCGCACAGCACGGGAATCTTGAGTACGCTGGCCATGGGAAACGAAGCGTCGGCGTTGATGTTGATCGCCTGGCCCGATTCGAGGTGCAGGATCGAGACGCCAAATTCGGCTCCGCTGGCGTCAACGAGCGCTTGAATTTGGGTCTCTAGCGATTGTGGCGTGGTGGTAGACATGTGAATCCTTGGTGTGATATACTAATCATGCAGATGATTTTGCTTAAAATTGGTTAAGCGCGTAGCTTGTAGGAAATTATCTATGATGCCGGGTAGTCCCGTCCTTGAAGAGCGAATCACAACTTTAGAAGAGATGATGGTGGCGCTGACGTAACGTCGGTCAGTTGGCGCGCAATGTAGACAACTTACAAGACGAGATGCCGAGTTCAAGGACGAAATGCTTGACTTCAAGAACGAGATGCGCGAGTTCAAGGACGAAATGCTTGACTTCAAGAACGAGATGCGTGAGTTCAAGAACGAGATGCGTGAGTTCAAGGATGAGATGCGTGAGTTCAAGGATGAGATGCGTGAGTTCAAGGACGAGATGCGCGACTTCAAAACGGAAATGAACAAAAAGTGGGGCGAGTTGTCCAACAAAATGGGTACCATGGCCGAAGATTTGGTTGCGCCCAGCATTGGGCGGATTTTTAAAGAGACCGTGGGCTGCCCAGATGACCGGATTGACTGGCAAGCCGTCCGTTTCAAAGCGCGTAATCAGGCTACGGGACAGCAGCGCGAATTTGATGTAGTGGCGCTCTGTGGCGACTATTTGCTGATCAATGAGACCAAGAGCAATCTGCGCTCTGAAGATCTCGCTGAATTTGTCGATCTGCTTGCCAATATACGTGACTATTTCCCGCGCTATCAAGAGAAGCAGGTCGTTGGATCCATTGGCTCGTTATATGTAGATAACAGCCTGGTTCGCTATGGCGAACGTTTGGGCCTCATTGTGTTGGGCATGGGCGATCACCTGATGCAGGTCTTAAACTCTCCAGAATTTTCTCCGCGACCGTTTTAATCCCAACATTTATCAAATAAGGCCGCTACGACTGCAACGCACGGCTGACCACTCGACTACCAAGCCGGGGTTTCTGTAGCCGTGCATCGCAGTCTCCGCTATTTGAATGGTCTTGGTTTTAACCCCTATTTCTTTGTCTTCAGCGAACTCAATTTCTTTAGTTTTGGCCGGCTTTCTTGAGATGCTCCTTTTGGCGCCTTTGACTGTTTCGGTGAGGCAGGAACCGTCGACGATTTCAAACTCAGCTTTTTAGCGGGCTTTTTTGAATCCACCTTGATCTGGGGAAGCTGCGTCAGCGTGGTGAGCATGGTGCTGCTCTCCTGAAGCTTGGCGCCCACGTGGCTCAGATCCTGGCCGGCATCGGTGATGACGCCGCCTAGTTTGCGCATGTTCTGCGCCACGTTGCGAAAATCGTCGCCGATCTCGTTGAGGCGCGCCGAGCCGCGCTTGAGCTGTTCAGCGGCATCGTCCACCAGGTTGGATTCGCTCCATTCCACGCCAGTCACCACGTTGAAGCCCATGATTTCGCTATATTCGGGCTTGAGCATAGGAATTTTTACGTCATCGATCTGACGGCCCAAATTTTCCAATAATTGAGCGGTGGCGCGTAACTCTTCATTGCAGCGCTCCAGCGCACCGGCCGCCAACTCGGCCAGTTCACGCACACTGGTGGAATCCTTTTGGCCGCCCTCGCCGGTTAAATAGGTGCTGGCCTGCACGGCGCTTGCGCCCGCTTCGTGAATAAAGTGGGCGGTTTTGCCCAGAAATTCGGGTACCTTCTCTAGAAAATCAGCAATGCGCTCGCGCTGATTCATGACGTATTCGACGGCGTCGACGATTTCATCGCGGTTATCCCACAACAGATCGGCCGCGCCCAGGATTTTATCGCGCTGGCTCCAGATCAGGTTGACCACGTCAAAAAGCTGTCCCCCGCTCAAGCTGTTGGCCAAGTCGGGATAGTCACTGATCAAGCTGTTGTAGAGCTGCTGCTGGGGATGGGAGGAGAGTTGATTGGGGTCGAGTTGATTTGTCATAATCAAATTGTATCAATCCGCACGCTGGCGCGGGTCCAGCGCATCGCGCACGCCATCACCGAAGAGATTGAAGGCCAGCACGGTCAGGAAGATCATAACGCCGGGGTAGGTGGCAATGTGCGGATGTTGACGCAGCCAGGCGCGGCCATCGGCCAGAATGAGCCCCCATGAGGGCGTGGGCCGCTGCAAGCCCAGCCCTAAAAAGGAGAGCGCCGCTTCCAAAATAATAATGCCGCCTACGCCGAGAGAGGCCAGCACAATCACCGGCCCCAGAATGTTGGGCACAATGTGGCGCCAGATGATGCGCCCATTGCGCACACCCACCGCGCGCGAAGCAGTAATGAAATCGGTCTCTTTTAAGCTGAGCACGTCGGCGCGCACCACGCGGGCAAAGCGCGCCCAGGTGGTGGCGCCAATGACAATCACGGTGGTCCACAGGCTGGGGCCGAGCACGGAAGCCAGCAATAGCAGCAGCGCCAATAGCGGAAAGGCCATGAGCGTGTCGATCAGCCGCGAGAGTACGGCATCTACCCAGCCGCCAAAAAAGCCCGCCGCTGCCCCCACCAGCACGCCAATCACTACCGACACAAAGGTGGAGACCAGCCCCACAATCAGCGCCGGTCGGGCGCCATAGATGACGCGGCTCAACAGATCGCGGCCAATGTCATCAAAACCCAGCGGATGCTCAGGAGTGGCTGGTGCGCCGCGCTTGGCGATGATTTCGGTAGGGTCATAGGGGGCCAACAGGGGGGCAAAGATGGCCATGAGGCAGATGAGCAAAATGAAGATCAGCCCCAAAACGGCCAGCTTGTTGATCGAAAGCGGCGCCATGACTGGAGCCATTCCGAACGGCGCTCGGTCTGTTTAGCCAAGGGCAAGTTGTTGTTTTTGGTCGAGTTGTGCGACAGCCATAGACCTGGATAGTTACATTTGATTTACGATTTACGAGATCGGCAATCTGTGAAATCTGCGTAATCTGTGGTTTAAGACTTCACCGCTCGATGCGGATGCGCGGGTCGACGAAGGCGTAGGCCAGATCGGTGAGCAGGTTGATAAAGACCACCAGCGCGGCCAGCAAAACCACCAGCGACTGCACCACCTGATAATCGAGCCGATAGAGCGAATCCACAAAGAGGCGACCGATGCCAGGAAGCGCAAAAATCTGCTCGATCACAATGGTGCCGCTAAAGAGAAACGCAATGCGAAAGCCGATGACCGTCACCACCGGCAGCAGCGCGTTGCGCACGGCATGGCGCAGAATGACGATCTGCCGGGACAGCCCTTTGGCTGTGGCCGTGCGCACATAGTCCTGGCTCAGCGTTTCGATGGTGGCGCCGCGCATGACGCGGGCAAAGACGGCCATCTGTTCGCTGGCCAACACCACCACGGGCAAAATATAGCCCTGCCATGTCTTCAGTCCAAAGGGCGGCACCAGGCGCAATACAAGCGCAAAGACGATGATGCCCATCAAGCCAAACCAGAAGTTGGGCAGCGCCACCCCAATGGTCGAGCCAAGGGTGGTGGCGTAGTCAAAGGCGGAATTGCGCTTGACGCCGGCCACAATGCCGGCGGGCAGCGAGATGAGCAACGCCAGCGCAAAGGCCATGATGTTGAGCTTGCCGGTAACCGGAGCCGCCTCAAAAATCATATCGCGCACGGGCACGCCGCGGCGGATCAGCGAATCGCCAAAGTCGCCGCGCAGCATATTGCCGGCCCAGACCAGATACTGCTCGTAATAAGGTCGGTCCAGCCCCCACTTGGCGCGAATGGCGTCGATCTGCTCCTGCGTGATCTGAATTTCGCCCTCACCCAGCAGCAACATCACCGGGTCGCCCGGCAACATGCGCATGATGAAGAAAGTAGCCAGACTGATCAGAAAAATGACGAGCGCGCCCTGCAGCAGGCGTGAGATGATATAGTTGAGCATAAGAATGTAAGAAGATGTGTACGATCTCAGATTTACGATTTACGAGTCACCTGGTCGACGAGAAAACTCGTAAATCGTAAATCCAAAATCGTAAATCGCTAGCCGTTCAGACCCATTTTACGCGCCTGAATCATCAGGCGATTGGCGTTCTTGATTGTTCCCGGCTCGGGCAAACCAGTTACTTCGGGCCGGAACACGTCAAACCACGCATCGTATTGCAGGAAGAGGAATGGCACCTCTTCGGCTACAATCTCTTGAATCTCATCATAATACTGCCGCCGTTTTTCGGGATCGGTCTCAACGAGCCCGGCATCCATTAGCTCATCCACCCGGTCGTTCTTGAAGTGGGAAAAGTTGTTGGCGCCATCGGAGCGCAGGGTGGTCGACGCATCTGGGTCGACAGCGCTGCCATAGGTCCAGTTATAGAGTGAGGCATCCATTTCGCCCTTGCGCATGGCTTCCGTAATGGACGCCACCGGCGCTTCTTCCAGCAACATCTCGATACCGACCTCTTTGAAGAGCTGCTGCGCCAACTCGGCAATGGGGCGGCGAGCCTGGTCACCCGTAATCGTGGTGCAGGTGAACGAGAGCTTTGTGCCATCCTTTTCGCGCACGCCGTCGGCGCCCACGGTCCAGCCCGCTTCATCCAAAAGCGCCATCGCCGTATCGGGGTTGTAGTCATACGTTTTGACATTGGGATTATAGTATGGCGCCGATGGCGTCAGATTGGCCGTCGCTATTTCGGCGGCGCCATTCCACAAGTCGTCGATGATGCGCTGACGATCCAGGGCGTGCATCATGGCCTGGCGCACCCGCTTATCGGAGAGCACGGGGTTTTCGTTGTTCAGCGGGAAATGCTTGACCGAATTGGCGGGCGTAGAGAAGACTTGGTACCCTTCACCAGCATCGCGCAGGCGGATGCTGTCTTCCACCAGCAGCGGCCAGGTGGCGTAATGAGCGTCACCCGTTTCCAGCGCTATGGCGCGCACCGAAGGTTCCGGCACCACTTCCTGGCGCAAGAAATCCAGGTCGGGGCGGCCCATGAAATAGTCTTCATTGGCCTCCAATAATGTGTATTCAGCCGCCACCCACTCTTTGAGCTTAAAGGCGCCCGTGCCAATGGGCGCCGTGCGGTAAGTGTCCTCACCCACCTCGGCATGATAATCGGCCGGCACAATGAAACTGGTGGCCGCGTTGACCAAAAATGCTGCATTGGGTTGGGTCATGGTGATGACCACCGTGTAGTCATCGGGCGTCTCTATCGATTCCATGCCTTGAAAGTTGTTGGCCAGGGTCGAACCAGTGGATGCGTCAGCGTAAAAGTCAAAAGTATATTTGACATCTTTGGCGGTGAAATCTGTGCCGTCGTGGAATTTGACGCCCTGGCGCAATTTGAACGTATAACCCAATCCATCGGCCGACGCCTCGTACGATTCGGCCAGCGGGGGTATAAGCTCGTAATTGTCATCGAGCAGCAACATGGAATCGTGAATGTTGCTGATCATGGCCCACTGTACCGTCGGCCCCGTATCGTTGGGGCTGAGACCGGCCACTTCCTGGTGGCCCACCCAGATCATGGTGCCGCCGCCAGCCGCACTTTCACCACCCGCCGATGCTTCGGCGGCCGCACCCTCTTCACCACCGCCAGCCGGCGCTGCCGCCGGCGCACAGGCAGCCAAGAAGACAACGGCTGAAGCGCCGCCGGTCCACTGCAGAAATTGGCGCCGGTTCAATCGATGGTTCACTTTTTCACTCATCTGTTTTCTCCTTAAAATTGATGATAACTATGGCTCCATGCTGCGGAGTTGGCCCCGCGAACATAAATTAGCTCACGCCGGGTCCAGCCACCACTCGTGCAGACCGTTGAAGTAAATGGCAAAAGCATCGTTGGCCGAGTCGGGCAGCCCTTTGACGCGGGCGGTGAAGACGTTATACCAGTCGTCCCATTGCAGATAGAGCATGGGCACTTCTTCAACCACGATCTGCTGGATTTCGTGGTAATATTGGCGGCGCTGTTCGGGGTCGACCGTCTTTAGACCCAGGTCGATCAGCTCATCGACGCGGGCGTTTTCAAACGAGTTCCAGTTCTGGCCGCCATCCGAGCGCAGCGTGCTGGAGGGGTCGGGGTCCACCGAGCCGTAGGTCCAGTTGAAGAGCGAGGCGTCGACGGTGCCGTTGGTCAGCCCTTCCAGAATGGCCGAAATGGGCGCTTCTTCCAACTGCATGTCGATGCCCACCTCTTTGAAGGCCTGTTGGGCAAACTCGGCAATGGGGCGGCGGGCGCTGTCACCGGTGATGGTGGTGCAGGTGAAGGTGAGCTTTTCGCCGTCCTTTTCGCGCACGCCGTCGGCGCCCATAGCCCAGCCGGCTTCATCGAGCAGCGCGTTGGCTTTGTCTACGTCATAATCGTAGCGCTTGAGATTGGGGTCTTGATCCAGCGAATAGAAGGCAAATTTGGGACCCAAATTGGAATTGGCCACCGTGGCGGCGCCGTTCCACAAGTCGTCGATAATGCGCTGGCGATCCAACGCGTGCATCATGGCCTGGCGCACGCGCTTGTCCGCAAGCTGCGGCAATTTGTTGTTGAGCGGAATGTGCTTGACGCCGCCGGTCGACGTTTTGATGACGGTGAAATTGGGGTCTTCGGCCAGACGCAGGCTGTCTTCCACCAGCAACGGCCACAGCGCCGAGTCGGAATCGCCCGTTTCCAGCGCAATGGTGCGCACCGATGGCTCCGGCACCACCTCCTGGCGGATCATGTCGATCTTGGGGCGCCCGCGGTAGTGATCGTCAAAGGCTTCCACCAGCACCACCTCGGCCGGATTGAATTCGACCAATTTGAAAGCGCCGGTGCCGATGGGTGCAGTGCGGTAGGCGTCTTCCCCCACTTCAGCGTGATATTCCGATTGCACAATCGGCGTTTCCGCCCAAGTGGTGAGCGAGGCCGCATTGACCTCGGCCATGTTGATGACCACCGTGTAATCGTCCGGTGTGTCAATGCTGTCCATACCCAGGAAATTGTTGATCAGCGTGGAGCCATTGTCCGGGTTGCGATAGTAGTCATAGGTATACTGCACATCGGCGGCGGTGAACTCTTTGCCGTCGTGAAATTTGACGCCTTGATGCAGCTTGAAGGTATAGGTCAAGCCATCTTCGGCCACTTCATACGACTCGGCGAGTTGGGGCTGCGTGACCAGATCTTTGTCGGCCAGCAACAGCGAATTGTGGATGGCCAGGATCATAGTGGTCTGCACGCTGGGACCGGAGTCATCCGGGCTGAGACCGGCCACTTCTTGGTGGCCCATTAAATGTAGGGTACCGCCGCTGGTTGGTTTACTGCTCCCGGCATCACCGGCGGCCGGCGCGGCGCCGGGCTCTGCCGGTACAGCGCAGGCGGCTATAAATGCAGCCGACAACCCCACGCCGCTAATTTGCAGGAATTGGCGGCGCGAAAGCTCATGGGCCACGCGCGCACTTTGCTTCTTCATCATAAATTTGCTCCTTTTATGCTGGGTCAAATACAACTACATGCAATATTATGGAGGGATCAAACAGCTATATTGGGTCTGAACTGGTTCAGATAAGGGGACTCGCTCAAGACATGGCCGTCCAGCACGCATGATGCCAAACTTGAGATCGAAATCGTTATATTGAAATGTGCGAGACAACGCTGTCCGGGGGATAAAGGTGATAGGTAGAGTAGAACTGAGGGGAGTGTAGCACAGCGTGGATTGCAGTGTCAATTTCTGTGCAAAGTAACTTGTGGCTACGCAGCCGGGCAGAGTTGCAAAGTGGCAGAGTTGCAAAGTGGCAGAGTTGCATAGTGGCAAAGGACGAAGTAACAATCGCGACAGGGTATGTTAGAATAAAGACTCATCTATTCAAATCCAACAGACTACAGGCCAAACCATGTCTGAAAAACCAAAACAGGACGCTCCACCCTTCCAATTTAACCCCGCCATCACCATCGAGCAGCTCAACCAGTGGAGCCCAGGTACGCTGGTTGAACACCTGGCCATCGAGTTCATCGAGCGCGGCGACGATTTTCTGCGGGCACGCATGCCGGTGGATGCGCGTACGGTGCAGCCCTTTGGCCAACTGCACGGCGGCGCCTCCGTCAGCCTGGCCGAGACAATGGGCAGCGTGGCCTCGCTCTGCTGTCTGAATCCTGCAACCCAATATGCCGTGGGCGTGGAGATCAACGCCAACCATTTGCGCGCCGTGCGCGCCGGCTTTGTCTATGGCACCGTCACGCCCATCCATGTGGGGCGGCGCACGCACGTGTGGGACATTCGCATTGCGGACGACGCCCAAAACCCGGTCTGCATCAGCCGCCTGACCACCATGATTTTGGACAAGTAAGATCAACTATGTCCGATGAACTAAACATTCGCCAACAAATCTTAGCCCAAATTGCCCAAGCCTGTGTGGAGCACGGTCTGCGTGACTTTATTATTGCGCCCGGTTCGCGCTCGGCGCCGCTGACAGCCACCGTGGTCCAGCACCCGGATTTGCGCTGCCGGGTGGTAATCGATGAGCGGGCGGCGGCCTACGTGGCGTTGGGGCTGGCCCAGCAGAGCGGCGCCCCCGTGGGCCTGATCTGCACCTCCGGCACGGCGGCGCTCAACTTTGCGCCGGCCGTCACCGAAGCGTTTTACCAGCAGATTCCGCTGATCGTTTTTACGGCGGACCGCCCGCCCGAATGGATCGATCAGCAGGACAACCAGGCCATCCATCAGCGAGAGCTCTATGCGCCGCACTGCCGCGGCTTTTTTGAGCTGCCGGTGGAATATGGCCACGCCGATGCCCAATGGTATGCGCTGCGCCTGATTTCGGAAGCGTTTCAGGCCGCGCTGGGACCGGTGCGCGGACCGGTGCAAATCAACGCGCCGCTGCGCGAACCGCTCTATGGCGCGCAGGCACCAATCGACCGCCAAGCTCATCCGTACGGCCGCTGTCGCACCGCAATTGGTGGCCCGATCAATGGGCGTAGTGCGGCGCAGATAACGATGCCGCCGCAAATTGGTGCTGGTGGGGACGCACGCCCAGCAGCCGCTTGCAGCGCAGCCTGCGCCATCTGGACCGCGACCCCAGCGTGGCCATCATCGGCGACGTGACCGGCAACATCTCCCCCGACGCTTGCGCGCCGCCAGGCCATTTTCAGACGCTATTCTAGGCTCGCGCAATCCGCAACAGCAGCTGGATGCGCTGAAAGCTGATCTGCTGGAAGCGCTGGGGCCGGTGGTTTCTAAATATTTGAAGAACTTTTTGCGCCGTCGTCGCCCGCCGCCCATTGGCATCTGCATCGGGCGGGCTGGCCGCCCGGCTTACGTTCAAACGTTGACACGTGCTGCCGGTGGGCCCGCGCTCTTTCTCGACCAACTGGCCCAGGCCGCGGCCAGAAAATCCGCCCGCCGCGGCGAGCGCCGATACTGATTACGAAGCGCACTGGTTGCGCTGCGAACGAACGCGGGCGCAGTTGCTGCCATTTTTCGCGCAGGCGCCTTTTGGCGAATTTCAGGCTGTCTATCGCATTTTGCAAGAGCTGCCGCAGAATGCGCGGCTGCAAGTGGGCAACAGCATGGTCATCCGCTACGTCAATTTTATTGGACGGCTGCCGGGCCATCACTTTAGCAGCGGCCCAGTTTCGGTGCATGCCAATCGCGGCGCCAGCGGCATCGATGGCGCGGTGAGCACGGCGGTGGGCGCGGCGCTGGCCACCACCGAATTGACCACGCTGCTGGTGGGCGACCTGGGCTTCTTTTATGACCGCAACGCGCTCTGGCACGCCCACGTGCCGCGCAATCTGCGCATTGTGCTGCTCAACAATCATGGCGGCGGCATCTTTGACCTGATCGACGGCCCCCATCAGCTCGACCCGGCGCTGCGCAAAACCTATTTCCTCACGCCGCAGCCGCTGACGGCCCAGCGCACGGCGGCCGATCATGGCTGCGATTATTGGCGCTGCGCGAATGGGGATGAACTGGAATGGGCGCTGAAAGAGTTTTTCCGCCCGCGCGGTCGCGCCGGTATCTTGGAAATTGAGACCGATATGCAGGTCAATGGGACGGTCTTTCAGGCGTTTAAGGAATTGGTGGCGACGAGTTGGTGAGTAGTTAATCAATGTCATTAAGCTAAGGATGTTGGTGTCAAAGTAAACAGTGAGCAGTGAACAGTGATCAGTTCTCAGGGTGAACTTCCAGGCTGAACACTGAAAACTGAGCACTGATCACTGCTAACTTATCGACATTGCGTAGCTAATTGTGCATAGCTGGCGATTTTGGCCGGTTCTTGGAAGATCGCCGCGATTCTGCTATGCTGATGTAACTATAGGCGGCTCTGCTGCAAGGCTGGGCAAGGAATGAAGTCCCAGCCTGCCACAGCAAACGTGCTAAAGCGCGTTATGGGCGCGGTGCCTAACCGGTTTTAACCGGTTTCCCATACCAGACACAGAATTCATTCTGTGGAACGCTTTCACAAACCAAATCATAATTGACCAACGAGGTAAATCTATGAAACTATACGATCTCTCCCAACCGCTGAATGCGGACTGTTCTTTCTGGCCCTTTTATCCCCCCTTTGAAGTCAAATATTTCAAGCGTAAATCTGAACATGGCGTCAATGCCCAATATATTCAGACCTCCAACCACATGGGCACCCATTTGGATGCGCCGCGCCATTTTGTGACCAATGGCAAAACCATCGACCAGCTTCCGCTCGAGTGGCTCTATGGCGATGGCGTGATTGTGGATTTGAGCGATATGCTCGACGATCTGGATATTTTTACGCCGGAGGATATTGAGGCGCGGGTAGAGGTGCGCGAGGGCGATATTCTGATCATCAACACGGGCTGGCACAAATATACGTTTCTGGCCCCCGATGGCGATGAGGAGCGTTACATTCAGCGCCACCCCGGCCCGCACCACAGCATCTGCCAGTGGCTGATCGACAAGAAGATTCACGTCTGGGGCGTGGACATGATCTCCACCGACCACCCCATGAATCTGCCCATCGGGCGCTTTTTGGGCAGAGGCGGGCTGGAGCATTGGCAGAAGGTGCGCAAAATCTGCGAAGATAAATTTGGCGGCTCAGACAAAGTGGATGAACTCTTCCCGCCCGAGGCGTATCAACTTACGCACAACGCGCTCTTCCCCCACGACTGCGTGCATGTGGAAAACATGGGCGGCCAGATCGGCGCGCCGGAATTGCAAAACCGGCGCTTGACGATTGGCGTTTTCCCGTGGCTGTTCAAAGGGGGGGAAGCGGCGTTTTGTCGAGCGGTGGCGTTTGTGGAGGAGTAAGAACGAAGAAAATTGTAAATGGTAAATAGTGAATTGCGAATTGTGAACGGGGCCGGCTACAAACGCCCCTCTCATTCGCAATTCACCCGGAGGTTACAGGCTCAACTCATGCCTAATGCTTTCAGATGAGCCGCCCACCCTGTTGGATCGACGCGTGTAATGCCAGCCAGCCCGTCAAAGTGTTTGTCGGCGCTTAAAATGTAGGTGAGCCCATTGTTGATCATAGTGGCGGCATGGACGGAATCACGTGCAGGAAGACTGTTATATTGTTGGTGGAAGTGGAGCGCCCACGTAAAATCGTTTTCGGTAACGGGCAAAATTTGGTCGACCGTGGTCATAAAATCGCGACAGATTTCAATGGCCGTTGCGCGCTGGCCGCGCGCCGTGTAAACATGCAAAAGCTCTTGCAGCACCTCACTGCTGGTTGTGAGCGTCAAAGGGAAGCGCTGGCAATCGGCAAAGATTTGCAGACACGGCTGCTTTAGGGCGTGCGTGGCGCCCACGGCATACATAACAATATTGGTATCTACAAAATAGACCGCTTCATTCGCTACTGTCATAGCGCGCCATCACTTCGTCTTCCATTACGTCCCATTCGTCCACAGCCAGACTCATCCGCGACCATTTGTCCAAAATGGCAGATCGCGCCGACGTTTCTGCCGCGCGTTCGCCCACATGATACACCTGCGCAATGGCCTCACGAATCAGATGTCCAACCGATTGATTCTGCTGTTGGGCCAGGTAGCTCAATTGTTTCCATTCGGCTTCGGGCAACAGAAGTTGCACCCGCTTATCTAGATTGGCCATATCACCTCCAACTTGCTGTGCCATACACAACCACCTTTGACAATGTGTATGCGCATCATAGCAGAAATATGCGCATGTGTCAATCGTGTGAAATAGCCCTAACCAGTCAAATAGTTGTAATTTGTGCAAGAAAATTAACGGCGAATACACACCGATAAAAAATCGGTGTGTATTCGCCGTTAATTGGTTCTGGTTTGTCCAAGTTCGGGACGAACGATGATACGCGCGTCGGTCAGCCCATCAGCCATTTCGCGCCCAAACTCCCGTACTCTCCAAAATAGCGGGTGAACTTCAAGTTACAGCATTTCCTCAATTGCGGCCCGCTCCTCCAGCAATTCCTGCCCTGAAGCGGCGATTTTTTGCGTATCAAAATCGCTTAGCTGCAACCCTTCTACAATTGTATATTGGCCATTTTGCACGGTGACCGGATAGCTGAAGATGACGCCGTCCGGCGATCCATACGCGCCCGTGCTGGGGATGCCCATGCTGATCCAGTCGCCGGCGGGCGTGCCGTTGTACCAGGTCTGCACGTGGTTGATGGCGGCGTTGGCGGCGCTGGCCGCGCTGCTTTGGCCGCGCGCTTCGATGACGGCGGCGCCGCGCTTTTGCACGGTGGGGATAAAGGTGTCGCGGATCCAGGCGTCATCGCCAATGACCGCGGGGGCCGGTTTGCCTGCAATCTCGGCGTGAAAGGCGTCGGGATATTGGGTGGCGCTGTGGTTGCCCCAAATGGTCACCTTTTTCACTTCCGAGACGGGCACGCCGGCTTTTTGGGCGAGCTGTGATACGGCGCGGTTGTGGTCCAGGCGCGTCATAGCCGTAAAGCGCTGGGCTGGTACGTCGGGCGCATTGCGCATAGCGATGAGGCAATTGGTGTTGGCCGGGTTGCCCACCACCAGCACGCGAATGTCAGAAGCGGCGTGATTGTTGATGGCCTGACCCTGCGGCTTGAAGATGGCCCCATTGGCGTCCAGCAGATCTTTGCGCTCCATGCCCTTGGAACGGGGACGCGCGCCCACCAGCAGCGCCCAATTGGCGTTGTGGAAGGCCACATTGGCGTCATCGGTCAAGACCATATCGGCCAACAGTGGGAATGCACAGTCATCCAGTTCCATGGCCACACCGGCCAGCGCGCCCATGGCGGGGGTGATTTCCAACATCTGCAAAATCACCGGCTGATCTGCGCCAAAGAGATCGCCATTGGCGATGCGAAAAAGCAGGGCATAGCCGATATTGCCCGCCGCCCCGGTAACTGTTACCCGAATTGGTGTTTTCATGATTGTGACTCTCCTCACTTTTTGTTTAATCTATTGATTGATCCGTATGTGCAAATTTTGATGTATCTTTTTGCGCCAAGAATACATATATGCTTTAGGATTCTTTGGACGCGTTGTGCTTTGATGTACAATAGAGGACGTTTGGCCTGTGCCATCGTTCAAACACAGGCTCATGTAGAATATCACAACCTTTTCATGCCGCCGAAAACCGCACTGAATGGGACTCGATTACGGCTGTACGTGGTGCGATTCTATTGATAACAATACCCAAAAAAGGGAACAATTTAGTAGACATAAGCGTTAATGGTTAAATCCTCAACTCAATCAAAGTACAACAACCGGCGCACTCCGCCTCGCTGCGGAGGGGTAGAGACAGTTCGCACATGACTAATGGACAAACCATTTAAACATGGCGCAAATGGCCTCGAATGAAAAACCTACATTTGTGCCATGTTTAAGGGTGATCTCTATGCGGTCAAGCAAAACACGTTGCCCAAAACGCGCTCAGTTGACAAGGAGAAACAATATGCAGCACCATTTCGCCCGAATTTTGTATGTACCACTCCGCGTGCACGGCCTCAAAATAGTGTCGCTGCTTGTAATCGCGGCGCTTATTCTGGCGCTTTTGCCCACCGTGGCGGCGCCGCAGACTACTGTGCAGGCGCAAACTGTCGATGATGAAATCGTATATATTGACGGCGCCGGGGTGATCCGCGTGCTGGACACAAATCAGGCGGGCGCAAAGCTGATTCAGTGGTTTAGTGATGAAGATGGTTTTTATGATTTCGCGTTGGGTGATGTGAACAACGACGGCGACCAGGAAATTATTGGCATTAAGGGAACGGGCGCTGCGGGCAAATTGGTGGTATATGATCCGGTTGTCAATTCACCCAGCATTCCACCTAGCGGCAAGATCAACGACGTACCTTGGGCCAAGCTATACGAACGCGTGATTGGCGCCACACCGGTCATTGTGGGCGCCGGCGATCTGGACAATAATATTCCTGGCGATGAAGTTATCTTTGGCTTTGAAACCGGCACGTACACGTCGGCCATTACGGTCATTAAGGGCAACAGTCTGACGCCTGACGGCCGCGGCTGGTTGGATCATATTCCGCGCGTGGATTTTGAGAATAACTGGGACTTTGTGGCGGTGGGGCAAATTGATGGTTCGTCCACCGAGGAAGTGGTGCTGATTGATGATGACGCCGTGCTCAATCAGAATCGCAGCCGCCTCTCGGTATATCGTCTCAATGATGGGGGGCTGGCCAATAACTCGCCCTTTTTCTCCAACTCGAGTTCCAATAATGAGTGGCGTCGCGTGGCGATTGGGGATGTCAAAGCTGGCGGCAACAATGAGGTGGTGGCGATTCGCAACACTAGTTCTACGGGGCCATCCAATATCTTGATCTTCAAATATAGCTCCAGCGCCGGTCTGGCCGAAGACGAAGGTGACGCCATCTTTATTAGCCCGTCCCCACGCGAGGTGTTTCTGGCCAATATTAATGGCGAAGTCAACGGCGTGCGCGACAAAGAGATCTTTTTATTGCGCAGCGTCCGCAATAACGCTGCTGCCATTCGATTGATTGCGATTAACCGCGGCGATGACAGCATTAGCACCAGCAGCATCGAACGGGCGCTCGATTCAGATAATCGTTGGAAAAATGGCGCCGGGGGAGATGTGGATGGCGATGGCCGCGATGAACTGGTCATTATGGCGGCGGGGCAGATTCGGGTCTATAATGACCCGATTAATAATATGAACAATACGCTGGAAAATTCGGTGGGTACCAATGATCGCACCCTGAAATTGGGTGATCTGGATCGGAACGGCTTTAGTTCCGGGATTGAGCTGCAGGCCACCATTACGGGATTGGAAAATGGCATTCCGTCCGGCAGTACCGGTCTGGTATTTGTGGCGCTCAGCGGCGGCGGCCAGAATGTAAGCTTCAACGCACAGTTGATCAATCCGCCGGCGTGGGTTGGCCCGCTAAGTGCGCAGGGGGGAACAACACCCGTCACGCTTTCCATACCGGTTGATGCTTCCGATCTATTGCCCGGTACATACAATGTGAACTTGCGCATTACCACCGGCAATCCCGAAGTGGTCAATAACCCGTTTAACATTCCCATCAGTATAGAGGTCAAGCCGGCAGCTATCACTCTTACACCCTCGGTGGCGGCGTTTGTCTTTAAACCAGCCGAAGGCGCAACTACTTGTACGCCAGACAACACGGATGTTGTGCTCAAGGTGGGTGGCACCCAGGGGCTTAACTACACCGCTGTGGTTGCGGATATCCCCACCGTGGATGCGGCGCGCCAGTCGCTGCAAGGGGGGGTTAGCGGCAAGCTGCGCGAAGATGGTGTGTTGGAACTGCGCGACAATTATGGCCATAGCGCCGAACTGGACACGCAATCCAAGGTAGAAGTAACGGCCAGCGGTATCGATGTAGATTGGCCCTCCGGCGTGGATTGGATCACAGCAACGTCCACCTCGGGTACGATTGTGCCCAATGAGCAAATGACGGTGACGCTGGATGCGGCCAAACTGGATACGAACATCAACGACCAGCAGGTGCTGATGATTGTGATCGCCGACGCGCGGGCGGGCGCCGCGCCGGAAAATGTGCGCTTTGTGCCGGTGCGCTACCTGTGTACCAATGCCGAGGTCTCACTGATCGTTCACCTGCCTATCGTCAAAAACTGATACTATTTGCCAGAATAACGACCACGGACGACAAGGCGACCGGTCACCCGGTCATCTTGTCAATCATAGCCCACAGATTGGCAAACGGTCTAGCAGATCTGTATGCGAAGTGGTCCAATATGCTTGACTACCAGGCATTGAAGTAGTAAGATTGCAGCATCTATGTATAACTGCAATCAATATATGTGTATGATATTGGTGTTTTGTTCCACAATTCTTGAACAAAATAGCGTAAAATCAATAGACCGCAACCGTTTGCAGCGTAAGTTCTGTAACTCAAACATGCGTTACAGATGCTCATAAGCTGGCGATTGCGGCTATTGATATTGGATTATGATCACGGGAAATCGTCGATGCTGAATAAGTATGCGCGGTGGATATTTGCTGAACCAATTGCGCGATTGGCCGCTCGGCTGCATAGCGCCAACGTTTCGCCCAATACGGTGACGCTGATCGGCTTTGCGCTCACAATCCTGTCGTCGCTGATCATTGCGGCTGGTTATTTTGTGTGGGGCGGCCTGGTGCTTTGGGTGGCTGCGTTGTCGGACATGCTTGATGGGGTGCTGGCGCGGTTGAGCAAGCCCAGCACTTTTGGCGCGTTTTTGGACAGCACGTTAGACCGCTATTCGGAAAGCGCCACCTTCCTGGCCCTGGCCTATTTTTATACCACACAGCCACAGCAACGCACTGCGTTGGTATTGATTTTCTTTATTCTGGTGGGCTCGCTTATGGTGAGCTATACGCGGGCGCGCGCCGAAGGGCTCAATGTGGAATGCAAAGCGGGATGGCTGCAACGACCCGAGCGGGTCGTGCTGGTGATTTTGGGTCTGCTCTCCGGTTGGATGCTTCCTATCCTGTGGGTGCTGGCCGTTTTTACCAATTTTACAGCTTTCCAGCGGATTTATGAGGTATATTGGCGCACAAACCAACAGCCAATAAGTGTACCGCCACCAGACTAAATGCAGGAGTTTTATAGTTTTAGTATACGCCATTTCAACGATGCCCATGTCCTACAAAATTACCCGTAATTTTTTTGCATCTTTTTCGTCATCAATTGTAGACAAAGGGCCCACTGCACCGGAACTTTACTGAGAGGCCATGTTGTTGACCGAAGCCACCGAGGAAGTTCTGCTCACTGCCGCCATGAACATGGATGATCGAGCATTGAGCGAACTGTACGATCGGTATGAGGCCAAAATCTATAGTTATATCTATCGCCGTACGGGCCAGCAGCCGCTTGCCGAAGATTTGACTGCGCAAGTCTTCCTCAAGATGCTGGAGGCGCTGCACGGCGGCAAAGCCTGGCACAGTTCATTTTCTGGCTGGCTGTATCGTATTGCCCACAATCTGGTCATCGATCACTACCGTCGGCGCGACCGCGATCAGCAGGTGCCCATAGATGATGCGCCGGTGCTGATTGCGGGCAACGACAACCCGGTGCGGGTGGCGGAGCAACATCTGGAGACAGACAAATTACGTTCGGCCATTAGCCGTTTAACGGATGAGCAAGGCGAAGTGGTAAGTTTACGCTTTTTAGAAGGTTACAGTATTAATGAAGTGGCGTCCATAATGGATAAAACGGAAGGAGCCATTAAGGCGCTGCAATATCGTGCCGTTGCCACCCTCAGACAATTGCTCGAAAATGAGCAGTTGATGTAGCGGCAATTGCACACTCAATGTCGTTAAGTTATTAATAGTCATCAGTACTCAGTTTTCAGTGGTCAGTCTAGAAATTCAGACTGAAAACTGAGTACTGAAAACTGGTTACTTTGACCTGAAATCGCTTAACTTAATGACCTCGATTGCACACTAATAAAGATGGCGTATATGCGCCACAAAGTTGGACGTCAGTGGGAGTTACGATTTACGAAAGAATCCCTGCGCGGAGATGTCGCGTAAATCGTAAATCCTCCATCGTAAATCACCATATGTGAAGTAGTCTTAAAGGGAGAAATTCGGAGCGACCGAATGGATAGTTTTGACCAGTTGGACAATTTAGGTCCCGAAGACTATCTGGCTGAGGCCATGGAGCGCCTTGAAGCCGGAGAGCCGCTTGATGCTATCCTTTCATCGTACCCGGCGGACGTTCGAGGCGAACTGCGAGATATGTTGGAGGTGATCGATGTCATCAAATATGTTGCATCGACGCCTCCTCCGCCTGTACCCGCCTCGCGGCGGTTGGCAGCCAAAGCGCAATTCTTGGCTGTCGCGGCTGAACTGCGTGCGCAAAGCCCAACCCCTGCATCGATAAACTCATCCAATCACGTTGCCCACCCGGGGCACAGCCTGTCCCCCCAAGACGTTGTGCTGGCCGAAGTTGGGCAACCCATTGTTGAACATCACCCTGGCAAACCCCAACAAGCGGGTACGGATGGAGCTGGCAAAGTAGCTCGCCCAGATTTTTGGGCCAATTTAACACAGAGTATCAATACCGGAATCTCCAGCCTTTTTGGTTTCAGCTCGATGCGTCTGGCCCCCATCGCGACCCTAGTCGTGGTCATGCTCTTGGGCTCCATCAGCGTATTCAATGTGGCCTGGTCTATTCCGGGAGATTTGACTTACCCGATCAAAGAGTGGTCGCGGCGCGTGGGCCTGCAACTTGTGCCGGAGAGTGAGCGCGAAGCCATTCGCGAGGCGCAGGATAAAGTACGAGCCCAAGAAGTGGCGCAGGCCATTGAGAAGGCGGACCGCAACTCTATCGTCATTACTGAAACGGTGACCGAGATCTATCACGGTGAGAAAAATGGCAGCGGTCTGCTGACCTTTGGCTCGGTGGTGGTGATGCCCCGCTATCAGCCAGATGCCAACGCCAATACGGAATTTTTGCCCATGGCGGTGGAGGGTCAACTGGTTCCGGGTGCGGAAGTGGAGCTGACCTATCAGATCATGCCTGGTCAGCAGGGTCAGAGCGGCATTGTACAGGGGATTTCTGTGCAGGTGCTGGCCGCGCCTGCTCCAATGGTGGCGGCGCCCACCAATACGGCGGCCCCTACGGCTACTGAACTGCCGCCGCCTACGGTCTGCCGAGTTTCCCCCCCCGGCGGTTGGGTCCAATACATTGTAAGCGCCAATGACACGCTGGGCGCCATTGCGGTGCGCAGTGGCGTATCGACGCGTTATTTGGCCCAGGTCAACTGTTTGGTTTCCGCCAATAGCATTCAGACCGGTATGGCAATTTTTGTGCCAGAAACACAGGCGCCAGCGGTTGCACCGACCAGTACGCCTGCCGATGCGCTGGCTAGCCCAGCTTTGGAAACCCCGATTATCACGCCGACCGCACTGACGACGGTTACGGTTGTTGGCCCAGGCGCTGGGGAAAGTACAGTCGTTCCCACTAGCACCGTTGTGGTAACCAGTACGCCTTTGCCAGACGTAAGCGCCACCTTAACCAGCCCGGTCGCCAGTACTCCTGTAAGCGGCACGCAACCCGCTGTGACTCCCACGCAGATCGCAACGGCGACGGTCGAACCGCCAACGGGGCCAACGCCCACCGAGGACGCCCCGTCGACGGAGCCAGGGGGTGGAGAAGAGATGCCGACCGCTGCCACCGAGGTGCCACCAGAAACGCCTACGCCTGTCGAGTCGCCACCGCCAGAGTCGCCCACCGCGGAGATTCCGCCGGAAACATCCACCGCGTCGCCAGGTGAAGCCACAATCGCGCCCACCGCTGCCTCGCCGGAGACGGCCACGTCAGAGCCCACCGTACCCGTCCGCGAGCAGACGCCGATCACCGAAAATGGTGGCGGCGGTGTCGTCGCGCCTGGCGATACACCTGTGGATGGCAATAGCGGTCAAACCGCCACGCCCGAAATCACCCCCGATAATATGACGCCGGTTGTGATCACCCAGTCGCCTACATCTACCCCCACAGAGGTGGCCACCATTGCGCCACCGCCTACGCAACCGGTCGAAAACCCCGCGCCCACACAGGCCCCGACCACGGCGCCCAGCGCGACGTCTGCACCGGCCAATCCAATTCTGCCGCCCACGAATACGCCTCTACCGCCGGCGCCCACCCCAATCCCGCCACCGCCGACCCCTGTGCCGACGGTTGAACAGCCGCCAGCAGACTCTGGTGGATAGTGAGCCGAGATTTCACGTATTCCCGTTTTTATCATTGTTTGATCCTTGTCGCTATTTGACCCACACCCATACTTCAAGTAAAATAAAGCGTTATTTGGGTCTATTTAGCGCGCCTGTTGAGCATTGGCAGATTGATGGCCCGCATATTGAAACTCTGTAACTACCAAGCCGTTCCCTGAGCTTGTCGATGGGAACCCGGACTTCGACAGGCGCGGGCCCCGAGGGGCTTAGTAGGTACGAAACTCTGAGCAATTATTGTGTTTGAAAATTTAACCGACAAACTACAAAATATCTTTGACCGGCTGGGCAGCAAGGGCAAACTGAGCGAAAGCGACGTCAACGCTGCTATGCGCGAGGTGCGATTGGCGCTGCTGGAAGCTGACGTGCACTTTAAAGTGGTCAAGGATTTTGTCAACCGCGTCAAAGAGCGCGCCGTGGGCGTGGAGGTGATGCAAAGCCTGACGCCGGCGCAGCAGGTGGTCAAAATCGTCAATGATGAGCTGGTGGCGCTGTTGGGCACGGCAGAGTCGCTTAATCTTTCCGGCCCGTTACCCCATGTGATTATGCTGGTGGGCCTGCAAGGTGCCGGTAAGACCACCATGGCGGCCAAGTTGGCCACACGCTTACGTAAGGACGGTCAACGTCCGCTGCTGGTGGCCGCCGATATTTACCGGCCTGCTGCCATCCAGCAGTTGGAAATTTTGGGCTCGCAGATCGACATTCCGGTCTATAGTGAAGGCGCCGATGTGGCGGCTTCCACCATTGCCAAAAACGCCTTAAAGGTAGCGCGCGAAAAGGCGTACACCGTAATCATTTTGGATACTGCCGGTCGTCTGCAAATCGATGATCAGATGATGCAGGAGCTGGAGCAGGTCAAAATGGTGAGCAAACCGGCCGACATCCTGCTGGTGGTGGACGCCATGACCGGTCAGGAGGCCGTGCAGGTGGCTGAGGGCTTTAACCAGCGCGTGGCCATTACCGGTCTGATTATGACCAAGATTGATGGTGATGCCCGCGGCGGCGCGGCGCTCAGCGTACGCGAAGTGACTGGGGTGCCCATCAAATTCTTGGGTACAGGCGAAAAAGTGTCCGATCTGGAACCATTCGCCCCGGAACGGCTGGCCGGTCGCATCCTCGGTATGGGTGATGTGCTCAGCCTGATCGAGCGGGCGCAGGAGAGTATTACTGCCGAAGACGCGCTGGCCATGGAGCAAAAATTGCAGGAAGGCCAGTTTGATTTGGAGGACTTTTTAGATCAGTTGCGCCAGATCAAAAAGTTGGGGCCGTTGCAAGATATTCTCAAGATGATTCCGGGCGTCAACCGCATGGCCAAAGAGATCGACATGGAGGACGCCGAGGGCAGCCTCAAAAAGACCGAAGCGATTATTAGCAGCATGACCATCAAAGAGCGGCGCGCGCCCGATCTGCTCAACGCCAGCCGCCGGCGGCGGATTGCGGCGGGCAGCGGCACCACCGTCCAAGATGTGAATATGCTGGTCAAGCAGTTCCGTGAAATGCAAAAGATGATGAAACAAATGGGCATTATGGGCGGCAAAGGCAAACGACGCCGCGGCGCCGAACGTAATCTCATGCGTATGTTTGGAATGGGGTAACTACTCAACCGCCCCCCTGAGCGCCCAAACTGCATTTGGGACGTCGAAGGGGGAAGTTGAGTAGTTACAGGATGGATTAAAAAATAAAATTGCTATCAAAAGGAGAAAAGAGTGGTTCGTATTCGATTGCGCCGGATGGGCGCCAAAAAGAAGCCATTTTACAGAATCGTCGTTTCCGATAAGCGCTCGCCGCGCGATGGTCGCTTTATTGAGACCATCGGCACCTATGATCCGCTGACGCAGCCGGAGACGGTATCGCTGCAGCACGCGCGGGCCGCCCATTGGTTGGGCGTCGGCGCCCAGCCCAGCGAGGCCGTGGCGCGGTTGCTCAAAAATGCTAGTCTGTTGGACGAACAGGGCAAACCGGTTCCCTATGAAGCGCCTGCTGAAACGGCCGCTCCTGCAGAGGCCGCAGTCGTGGTCGAAACGTCCGCCCCTGTCGCGGAGGTAGTCGCCGTGGAGGCGGAAGCTGAAGCTCCGGCAGTAGAAGCGGCTGATGAGCCAGCCGCCGAAAGCGCTGATGAATCCTCTGCGAGCGATGCCTAATGGAAGATCTCGTCAAATTTCTGGCCCAGTCTTTGGTGGAAGAGCCGGAAAAGGTCCATGTGTATGTCAAAGAGACGCGCAATGCAGATATTTATAAACTGCAAGTGGCGCCCGATGATATTGGCCGCGTCATTGGCAAAAATGGACGCGTGGCCAATGCGTTGCGCACCGTCCTGCGCGCCGCTAATTTTGATGAAGACCGCAACGTTATTTTAGAAATCGACTAAATTGCTGCACAGGGTGGCCACCGATATACTTGGCTCTGTCATAAATCACCATTTTTTACCCAGGTAAAAATGGTGATTTATGACAACCGCGAGTATCACAGCGGAGGGATTTCCTTCCGCTGTTTTTCATATGATGCGTCTGGATTGAGCCGCCAAATCACCAAGTTCAACTTGCCCACATGCCAATGAACCCTACGCAACCCGCAAAGACTGTTTATATGCACCGCAACCAGCGCGTCCACGTGCCGGATGAATATCTGGCGGTGGGCCGCGTGATTGGCGTACACGGGCTGCGGGGGGAAGTGAAGGTTGAACTGCACACCGATTTCCCGGATCGCTTTCAGCCGGGCTTGCAGCTCTTTCTGGGTGAGGAATTGCAGCCGGTTTCCATTCGACAGGCCCGACCGCACAAAGGCCACATGCTGATTTTGTTCGACGAATATCAAGACCGCAGCACCGTGGAGGCGCTGCGCAATATGTGGCTCTTTGTGCATGAAGAAAATGCGGTGGAGCTGGCGGCAGACGAGTATTGGGTCCACGAGATTGTAGGCCTGGCGGTGTATACGGATGAAGGGCAGCACCTGGGGCGCGTGTCGGAGGTATTGGCCACCGGCGCCAATGATGTCTATATCATAGCGCCAGTCGGGCTGCTGAACCAGGGGCGCGAAATTCTGCTGCCCGCCATTGCCGACGTCATCCAGAAAGTGGACATTGGGGCAGGGCGGCTCATTGTGAAGCTGCCGCCGGGTATTATCGATTAACTCAGCATGGATCAGACAGCATACTGGATCGCCTTCAATAAAGTGGCCGGTATTGGACCGGCCCGCCTCGAACTGCTGATCAGTGCCTGTGGTTCGGTGGAGGCGGCGTGGAAGGCATCGATTCGGCAGCTCAAGGAAGCGGGGTTGGACAAGCGCAGCCTGGAGAATCTGCTGGAAGCTCGCCGTACCATTGACCCGCAAGCCGAACTGGCGCGCATCCACAGCGCCAATATCCAGGTGCTGACCTGGGAGGATGCCCAATATCCCGCCAATCTGCGCCAGACCGATGCCCCACCGCCCGTGCTGTACGTGCGCGGGGAACTGCTGCCCGGCGATGAGTGGGCCGTGGCCCTGGTGGGCACCCGGCGCGCCACCGCCTATGGCCGCGAAGTGACGCACACGGTGGCCACCGACCTGGCGCGCGCCGGCGTGACCATTGTCAGCGGGCTGGCGCTGGGGGTGGACACGGTGGCGCACAAAGCCGCACTGGACGCCGGTGGTCGCACCATCGCCGTACTGGGCAGCGGCGTCGATCAGATTTATCCGCCGCAAAATCGCGGGCTGGCGCTGGAGATTGCCAAACAGGAAGCGGTGATCAGCGAATATGCGCTGGGCGTGCGGCCGGAAGCCAGCAATTTTCCTCCCCGCAACCGCATTATCAGTGGTTTGAGCCGCGGCATTGTGGTGGTGGAAGCCAGTCAGCGCAGCGGTGCGCTGATCACGGCCAATTTTGCCGCCGAACAGGGCCGCGATGTATTTGCCGTACCGGGCAGCATTCTGCACCCCGGCAGCGCCGGCTGCAATATGCTGATCCAAAATGGAGCAACCCCATTGCTCACATCGAACGATGTCCTCGAACAACTCAACCTGACCCACATTCGCGAACTACAATCGGTTCGTGATACTGCCCCAACCGATCCGCTTGAAGCCCAACTTTTAACCCACCTGACCCGTGAACCCAGCTCGATTGATGACATTGTGCGCAACAGCCAAATGGCTTCCGCCCAGGTGAGCAGCCTGCTCACCATGATGGAGCTAAAAGGGTTGGTGCGCCAGGTGGGCGCCATGAGCTTTGTGCGCGCCTAGCACCCATTGTATCAATAGAATTGTAACGGCTCTGTAACAACATAAAATGGAATATTTGGATATACTGTGCAGGCAGAAAGCACACCACCGGTTAAAACCGGTGGCTGATATGGGAAACCGGCTTAAGCCGGTTTGCTCTGGCAGACGCCGAATTCATTCGGCGGTGTCAATTTTCTGAATGTGTTTGGCTATATCAATTCGTAACTTAGTTACAAAGGAGTGACTAACAAAATGCATATTGTAATTCTCGCCGGCGGTGTGGGCACACGGCTTTAGCCGCAGCCGCCAATCTCGTCCTAAGCAGTTTAGCGACATCACTGGGGATGGACGCACCATGATTCAGGCCACGGTTGAGCGCATTGCGCCGCTAACCTCCAACGATCAAATTTACGTTGTCACCGGCAGCCAATACGCTGAGTTGACTGCCCAGCAGTTACCCCAGATTCCCAAAGAAAATATCATTATTGAGCCGAGTGGGCGCAATACGGGACCGGCCATTGGCCTGGCCTGTATGCATTTGCATCAACGCGATCCGCACGCTATTGTGGCTTTTATCCATTCGGATCACGTAATTGCGCGAGGATTGTTTCCGCGCCGCCCTGCAGCGGCGCCACGGCCGCCGCCGAAGGTCATCTGGTGACGCTGGGCATTCAGCCCGATTCGCCCCACACCGGCTATGGGTATATCAAGCGCGACCAGGTGATTCTGCCGGCGCAGCAAGATCAACAGCCGGTCTATAGCGTGGAGCGCTTCTTGGAAAAGCCGAACCTGGCCACGGCAGAAAGCTTCCTGCAAGAGGGGGGTACTACTGGAATGGCGGCATCTTTATCTGCCGCGTGGACCGTATGTTGGGTGAACTGGCGCGCCAGTTGCCGGACGGATATGCCCATTTGCAGGCGATTGGGGCTAGTTTGGGTGCGTCCAATGCCGACGAAATCCTGCAGGCCGAGTGGGAGCAGATGCCCAACATCAGCATTGACCACGCGGTGATGGGAGGCGCCCAGTGCGTGGCCGTAACGCCGCTGGATGCCGGATGGAATGACGTGGGCAGTTGGGATGCGTTGGAAGTTGTGCTGGCCCGCGACGAAAGGGCAATTGCGTGGCCAAAGGCGATTTGATTGCAGAAGATAGCTGCGGTAATATAGTCTATAGCGACAAAATGGTGACGCTCATCGGCATGCAGGATATCGTGGTTGTCGAAACGGAAGATGCGCTGCTGGTGGGACCCAAGTCGCAAATGCAAAAAGTGAAAAACGTCGTGGAAGCGCTGAAAGCCCAAGGCGCCACGACTTGTTATAGCCTCTCTCGAACACCCCATGCCGAATCACTCTTCGAGAGCAGGCCCTTCGAGGAGTACATTGATGCACTCAAACCAAAGATTCCAGAGCCCAACTGCGGAGCAGTGTGCAAAGAGCCAATGAGCGGATTGGCACGAATGCAAAATGGTGCGCCAATCTTATCATCAGGCCATTGGGTCAGCGCCCTCATAGGGTTGGGGATTGGTCTCTTCATGGCATGGCAGGTTTGGCCTGTCGAATGGGTGGGCGCCCGACCAGCCGATTTAGACCCCGATGCCAAAGCCCAATATCTGGCCAGCGGTGGCCGATGCATACGTGGCCAGCGGCGAAGACGCCAACGCGCTCATCTTAGCGCAACGTCGGCTACAGGGCCTGGATCTGGCCATCGATATTCCCAATGCCGTGGCATATTTCCAGCAAAGTATGCAGGGCGACCCAGTCCAGACGGTGGACGTCTATCAGCAGGGCATGCAGATTGACGGCAACATCCGCATCAGCTATTTGATGCGCATGGCCAGCGGCTTGGGCGTTAATACGCAGGCGCCAGCTGCTGCCGTTGATGTGGCCGCCAGCACTTCCAGCGAAGAGGGTGATGTTGCTGTGCCGCCGAGCTGGCGATAGTGGCGCCGCCCCTGCTGCTGTTGACCAGCCTTCGGCTATTGACCAATTTAGCACCAGCAATACCTTCCGACTGCTCCTGTCGGGCTTAACTTCGTTACTGCTGGTGCTAGGGGGTCTCTACATTTTGTTGCGGCTGGCGCGCGCCAACAATTGGCTGCCGTTTGCTGCCCAAACCGCCGCCCCTCAGCGAACGCGCAAGTTGCGCTGCCCGCCGAGAGCTTGGAAGATCGCGAATTGATCAGCGCGTATTCGCATCCTGCTCAAACGCGTGTGGAGCCTTTTGCGCGGGATGAATCGCCGCCCGACGAATTGGCCCAATATCGACCGCGCACCACTGTGATGGATCGGCGAGGCTTTGACGAACCGAGCCAAACCGGCTATGGCGGGCGTGAATCTGCCGCACCTTTTGACCCCAGGCGTCAGGCAGCCGAAGTTGACGATGATGGTGAATACGAAGGCGAACTTTACGATGAAAATTATCGATACGCCGAGGAAGAGTTCGCTGATGAAACGGCCCGCCGCGATTTTGAGCGCCCTGTTTATCATCGGGCGGCGGCGGGAACTTATGCGGATGATGCAGATGCTGAGCAAGATGAAGACGATTGGGATGCGGAAGATGACGTAGCGGCGGCCGCGGGGATTATGGACCAATATATCACCCATTATGAACAGGGCGCGCTCGATTATGAGGAGCGGCGCAACATTCTAAATGATGAAGCCGACGACATTGGCGCGTCGCTGGGCGAATATGGCATTGGGGTCAACTATAAAAATGGCATCCTGGGCGCCGACCCCAGCCAGGTCATCGCCATGGACATCTGGCTTTTTGATAAGACAGACGACAAAAATGCCATCTATAAAACGCAGGTGCTGCTCAGCGAATATGCCAACGGGCAGGAAGATTTGAAGGATGCCTTGGCGGGCGACCCCGCCAGCGGTGAACCCGTATTGCCCACCGAGGGTATGACTTTTCAACTTGAGGGCAAAAACCTGAGTCTTGACTGCGAAATTCTGCTGGCAGAATATGCCGAAGACGCCGAAGCGCCCGGCATATTCGACACCCTAGAAGTACAATTTACGCTACGGCGCAAAGACGCCTAAACTAATTTCTTACGCAAAGACGCAGAGGCGCAAAGGGGGGGCTAGGAATGAGTTCCCCGCCTGCTAAAGTAAACGTGCTTCAGCACGTTATAGACACGGCGTCTAACCGGTTTCCCATACCAGCCACAGAATTCATTCTGTGACGCGTCTTTGCGTCTCCGCGTCTTTGCGTGATCCCCATTTACACCCGCTCCTCGGGATCATAAAGCCGCTTGTGTTCCTGAATGGCGTAACGGTCGGTCATGCCGGCCAGATAGTCGCAGACAATGCGATGCAGATTGCCGCCGTCATTGGCCGAGGCATGGCGCAGCTTTTCCTGCACGCTGTCCGGCAGTTGCTCTGACTCTTCCACATACGCCTCAAACAGCTCGCGCAGCACGCGCTCCGCTTTGGTGGCCATGCGCACCACCCGATAGTGCCGATAGAAATTGGTGTACAGATATTTCTTCAACTCGCCATTCAGCTCCTCCATTGCGGCTGAATAGCCGGCCACGTTGTGCGGCAGCGCTTTCAACTCGGCCAATGTGGCGACGCCGTTTTCCGCAATGTTGCGCGCCGTAGCCGCAATCGTATCGCTCACCTCCACGCCGACTAAGCGCCGGATAAAGCGGTGGCGCAACATGTCATCCGAGCCCAGCGCGGCGGCATTGGTTTCGCCCAGGCTGGCCAAAATCTGCTGCGCAATGGCCAGTTTGCCCACTTCAGTTGGCTTCAAAATGCCGCTGCGCAGCCCGTCGTCCATATCGCTGGTGTTGTAGGCAATCTCATCGGCCAGATTGCTCAATTGGCACTCCAACGTTCCGCGCAGATCGGGGTCATAATCGCGGGCATCCACCAGATCGTATGACGTGTCGTGCTTAACGACCCCTTCGCGCACTTCATAGGTCAGGTTGAGCCCCGGATGGTCAGGATAACGCTGCTCCAATTTGGTGATGATGCGATAGGTCTGCTTCTGGTGATCATAGCCGCCGTGATAGCGCATGAGGTCATTGAGCGTGGCTTCGCCCACATGGCCAAAAGGCGGGTGACCCAAATCGTGGGCCAGGCAGATGGCTTCGATCAAGTCTTCATTGCAGCCCAGCGCCCGCGCTAATGTGCGCCCGATCTGCGCCACTTCGATACTGTGCGTCAGGCGGTTGCGATAGTGGTCGCCCTCGGAATAGACGAAAACCTGCGTCTTGTATTCCAGCCGCCGAAAGGCCGTCGTGTGAATAATACGGTCGCGGTCGCGCTGATAGCTGGTGCGATAATCGTGCTCGGTCTCGGGGTAGACGCGGCCGCGGCTCTGGCTGCTGTGCATGGCGTAAGGGGCCAAGGTCTGCTCTTCGCGCTGCTCCAGTTGTTGACGGTCAATCATCATGATGTTTTCTGCTTTGTTTGGTAACTATTCAAGCGCTCCCTGAGCCTGTCGAAGGGAGCGCTTGAATAGTTACTTCGATTTCCTTTTGTTGTGACCGTAGCGCTCGCCGCCATCTACGGTCATCACGTCGCCGGTTACATAGTCCGCTTCGATCAGATATTTGACCGCCCGCGCCACGTCATCGGCGCTGCCCCAGCGGTCCAAAAGCGTGGCGTTGGCCTTTTGCTGCAACTTTTTTTCGCCATAATCGTCCGGCGGCAGTACGGGACCGGGCGCCACCGCATTGACGCGCACCGTAGGCGCCAGCTCCAGCGCCAGTTGCCGCGTCAATGCCATCAGCCCGGACTTGCCCACGGCGTGGGCCGTAAAATTGGGCCAGGGCGTCCAGATCGACAAATCCACAATGTTCACAATGGCGCCGCCGCCCCGCGCCAGCATGGATGGGGCCAAGCTGTTGCAGACGTAAAACGGGCCGTCAATCGAAATGCGCGTCACCTGTTGCCACAGTTCAATATGCTCGGGCTTGTCGGTGGGGAAGCGAAAGCGGCCAAAGAGGCTGGCGGCATTGACGATAATGTCCACACCGCCAAAGCGTTCTAAAATGGCGCCGGTCATACGCTGCACCGCATCATAATCAGACACATCGCACTGCACGGCCAGCGCCTGCACATCCCGCGCTTCCGCCTCGAAGGCCGTCTGGTTGGCCGCCTCCGCCGATGAATTATAGTTGATCACCACGTGGGCGCCGGCCTCGGCCAGCATCATGGTGATGGCTTTGCCCACGCGATGCGCCCCGCCGGTGATGAGCGCTACTTTGCCTTTGGGATTCATAAGTTAGAAATATTTGCCCACGATCAATTGCAGCTTTTCGATTACATCCGGGCGGACCATGTTTTTGGAGGTGATGATAGCGTCTTTGAGCGCGTCGGCGTGTGGCGATGGACCGGCGTTGGCCAACAGGCGCACCGCATTCGCCACCGACTGTTTGGCCACCTCTGCATTGTGCAGCAGCGTGCGGATGACGGCTTCCACGGTGACGGGCTCCTCGCTTTCATGCCACACGTCGTAATCGGTCACGTGCGCCATGCAGGCGTAGCTCATCTCGGCCTCGCGGGCCAGGAAGGCTTCGGGCGTGGTGGTCATGCCGATGATGTCCATGCCCCAACTGCGGAAGACGCGGCTTTCGGCTTTGGTGCTAAAACGCGGCCCTTCAATGGTGACAAAGGAGCCGCCCATGTGGACCGGCGCCCCCGCTTCGGCCACGGCTTGATGGCAGATCTCGCTCAGATAGCCGCAAAACGGGTCGGCCACGCTGACGTGAACTACAATGCCGTCGGTACCCACGGCGGCGTCATCAAAAAAGGAGAGCGCACGGCCATTGGTGCGGTCAAAAAGCTGGTCGGGGATCACAATGTGGCCAGGCGCGTACTGCTCTTGCAGGCTGCCGCAGGCGCTGACGCCAATCAGGTATTCGACACCCAGCATTTTGAAGCCGTAAATATTGGCGCGCTGGTTGAGCCGCGTTGGGCTGGTGTGGTGACCGCGACCGTGGCGGGCCAAAAAAGCCACCTTCTGCCCATGCAGCGTCCCGACAATGTAACTGTCTGACGGCTTGCCAAAAGGCGTCTCCAGCGCCACCTCTTCAATATCCTGCAGCGCCTCCATCTGATAGACGCCGCTGCCGCCAATTACGCCGATGCGAATGTTGTTTGTCATGTGGGGTTCCTTTTTGGGGGAGTAGGGAGTAAGGATTAGGGATTAGGGATTAGGGATTAGGGATTAGGGATTAGGGATTAGGGGGAACGTCGACTGCCTACTCCCTACTCCCTACTCCCTACTCCCTACTTCCTACTCCCTACTCCCTAACTAGAGAGGACTTCATCCTATGGCCCATCAAGGCACTTCCAGACCGGCAGCCGTGCGCTTTGGTGTAGGCGGCGGCAACTTTACAGGTGACTCAGCGCGCAATACGCGTTCCACGGTGCGCCGCCTGTTGACCTATTTGCGCCCCTATCGCGGCCGGCTGCTGATCGTGGCCGGGCTGGTGATTTTGAGCACGGCGGGCAACCTGACCGGCCCCATTTTGCTGGGCCGCGCCATCGACAACTACGTGATCCCCAACGACATGGCCGGCCTATCGCGGCTGGCGCTGACCATGCTGGCGGTCTATGCCGGGGTGGGGCTGTGCGCCATTTTGCAGGGGCGGCTCATGGTGGGCGTGGGGCAGGGGCTGGTGGCCGATATTCGCGCCCAGCTTTTTGGGCATTTGCAGCACCTTTCCATGTCCTATCACGACAGCCACAGCTCAGGCGATTTGATGAGTCGGGTGACCAACGACACCGAGGCCATCAACCGGGCGCTCTCGGATGGGCTCATCGAATTTACCGGCAACATTCTGCTCTTCGTCGGCATTATGGTGAGCATGTTTGTGCTGAGCTGGCAGTTGGCGCTGGGCACGGTGACGGTGCTGCCGATCATGCTCTGGATCACGGCGCTGGTGACCAAACGCAGCCGGGCGGCCTTCCGGCAGGTGCAGCGCAATCTGGGCGCCATGAACGGCGTTATGGAAGAGAATATTGCGGGCATCCGCGTGGTCAAAGCCTTTGCCCGCGAGGCCGATACGCTGGAGAAGTTCACCGAAGCCAGCCTGGACTATCGCAAAGTGGGCGTCAAGGCCGATGTGATTACGGCAGCATTGGGGCCCATGTTCACCACCATGAGCACGCTGACCATTTCGATTACGGCGCTGCTGGGCGGCTGGCTGGCGCTGCGCGGGCTGGTGGAAGTGGGCGTCATCGCCACCTTTGTGGTCTATATTATGAACTTTTTCCGCCCCATGCGCGCCATTGCCATGCTCTATAACGGGCTGCAATCGGCCATGGCTGGCGCCGAGCGCATCTTCGCCGTACTGGATACGGCGCCCACCGTGCAGGATGCGCCCGATGCGCAAGCGGTGGAATTGCAGGGCGCGGTCAAATTTGAGAATGTAAGTTTTGAATATACGCCGGGCAAACCGGTGCTGATGGACGTAAATTTGGAAGCGCAGCCCGGCCAGACCATTGCGCTGGTGGGACCGACGGGCGCCGGCAAAACTACCATCATCAGCCTGCTCAGCCGCTTTTACGACGTGACCGAGCGATGGTTAAACAGGGGTGTGCAGGTATTAATTGTGTTATCGCTCGTAATCGTGCACAGCATCAAAACAACACAATACTTTTCATTGAGGTTTTCAATATCTATTTGACTGAGCAAGTCAGTTATCTCTACCAAGTGATGAATGCGCATAATCAAGTAATTCACTTACGGCGGGCGGATGCAATATTAACGCCTCACCTATACCACCAGAATTGCGTACGGAGTAGTCGATTGCCCAAAAACAATATAGCGCATTTTCATCTTGATTCAATCTAGCACCGTCAAGATTCATTTTCTTGCGGATGATCTGGTACTAATCTCAGCGAGCCATTCCTCGTTATCTACTATCATCCAAAGTGTATCAATTTTGCGAGGCTGCGCATGCCTTGATTTTTCTGACGGACGCGTTGTTCGTATCGTCTAAGTTTTGAAGAAATATATTGCGATTTCTTTCCAAATTTGCAAGCGCCAGCAACAATTCAGTTTCCGTTGCCGTGGATAAATTACATTTCCAGGAATTTTTGGAAATCTGAGATCTCCGGCAGCGCATCAAATGGCTCATATGCATCATACATGAACCAAGTGCTGAACGCTTGATACTCAGTGAGAGATTGGGATGCCTTACTTGCCTAGCGTATTTTCCAAATGACAATTCTGACCCTACTTTCAAATATGGCCGAACTCTCATAGCCAATTATTCAGACTGAAGTAATCCCAACACGGTTTGAAAACAGGCACTATCATCCGCCGATAGGTGCGCAGCAAGTTCGCTGGTTGGCCCACATCATACATCAAACCCGCTGCCCGTCCAGCTCAAAGCCAGATTGGCGTGCTGGGCGCGCTGCTTCCACAAGGTCGGCGCCCGTGCGGCCATTGACATCAATGATAACAATTGCACCCTGAGCGCGCCAGGCTTGAATGATTTGATAGCAGGCCGGGTTGTGATTGGCCGTCACCAGCAGCCGCGGCGGGCGATTTTCCGCGGCGCTCCTTATTTTGCAGCCGTTGCGCCAGCAGCAGCCGGTCGATGCCCACGGCCACGCCCACGGCCGGTTTGGGCGCGCCAAAGGTGCCGATCAGGTTGTCGTAGCGGCCGCCGCCGGCAATGGGAAAACCCAGTTCGGGCGTAAAGGCTTGAAAGGTGATGCCGGTATAGTAGCCCAAATCGCGAATCTCGGTCAGGTCCAGGTGGATACGGTCGGCCACGCCATAGGCATCCAGCACCTGATAGATGGCCTGCAAATTGTCCAGCGATTCGTGCATGGCGGCGTTGAGCGACAGCGCCCGCGCCTGATCAATCACATGCAGCGGGTCGGCGCCGTGCAGCTCCAGCAGCCGTTCCACCGCGCGGCGGGCGGCGGATTCGAGCGGCGCGTTTTGCAGAAACTCCGCCAGCTCCGGCTCACTTTTGCGCTCAATGGCTTGCAGCAGTTGGGCTTGATGGGGCGGCGTAAGGCGCAATTCGTCCAGCAGGCCAAAGAAAAAATGCATTTGGCCCACCACTAAAAAGAAATCGGCGACGCCGCCGGTCTGAAACGCCGTAGCCGTCAGCGCCAGCACCTCGGCATCGGCTTCGGGTGAATTGGCGCCGATCAGCTCGACGCCGGCCTGCCAATATTCGCGCTGCTGGCCGGCTTGCGGCTCGGTGTGGCGGAAGACCGCACCCACATAGCAGAAGCGCTGTGGCATGGGGGCATCGTGTAGTCGCGTGCCCACCAGGCGGGCGGCGGAGATGGTCATGTCCGGGCGCAGGGCCAGCGTTTTGCCGTCGTGGTCCAAAAAGCTGTAGATTTTGGTTTGCAGATCGGCATTGGCGCGCGCCTTGAGCGTGTCCGCATATTCGATGGTGGGAGGGATCAGGTCGGTGTAGCCCCAAAGCCGAAAAGCATGTAGCAGCCGGGCTTCAAGCTGACGACGCTGGGTGGCGTCTTCCCAAAAATAGTCGGCCACGCCGCGCGGAATATGACCGGCGATTTGGCCATTGGCAAATGGGGGGCTGGCGAGCAGCGTGCTTGGGTATTGGAGATCATCCATAAAATAGAACGTCTGTTTCTAGCGTGCATAGATTTGATTCCTGACCGCGTAGAGTATATCATATGTTGGACGCGTTTCTAAGCTTGGAGCGGAGTGAAGAGAAATTCAAAGCAAGGAAAATGGAACACAGATGACACAGATTTGACCGATTTGCGCAGATTTTACACGGCGCACTGGTCATCTTGTCACCCGGTCATCTTATCATTTCCAAGGAGGAGAACATGTGTGGACGATTTACGCTGCGGGCGCCGGCCTCGATTCTGGCCACGCTCTTTGATTTGACGGAGACGGAAGTGGCGGGCGATCCGCCGCTGGCCCCGCGTTATAATATTGCGCCGACGCAGCCGGTGGCCATTGTGCGCATGAACCCGCACACACACCGCCGCGAATGGGCGCACGCGCATTGGGGGCTGATTCCTTCGTGGTCCAAAGACCCGACTATCGGCGCGCGCATGATCAACGCCCGCTCGGAAACCGTGGCCGAAAAGCCGTCATTTCGGGCGGCGTTTAAGCGGCGGCGCTGTTTGGCGCCGGCGGATGGCTTTTATGAATGGAAAAAGGTAGGCTCCAAAAAGCAGCCCTATCACATTACTGTGCAAAATGGGGCCAGCGCCATTGATGAAACGGGGGCGGCGCCCTTTGCCATTGCCGGGCTGTGGGAATATTGGGAGGGCGCCGATGGTTCAGCGCTGGAGAGCTGCACGCTGCTGACCACCGAGGCCAATGCGCTGATGAGCGAGCTGCACAACCGGATGCCGGTGATTATTGAGCCGGAAGATTACGAATTTTGGTTAGGCAGCGGCAACGAGGACGACAAGTTTCACATTTCCGAGCTGCAACATCTGCTGCGCCCCTTTGCGCCGGAAAAGATGGCCTTTCGCCCGGTGAGCACGTATGTGAATAATGCGCGTAATGAAGGGGCGGCTTGTTTACAAGGTGCTGTATGAACATGTATATGAACACTAATGAATTGAGAACAAATCATAGAGACGATATGATACGAAGGGGAGGGAGTTTCATATAAATTGACGAAATTTCTATCATGGTATACCATCACCCATGTCGAAACGTGAGAGCAATCAGGTTAAACTCGCAATTGGCAGATACGAGGCGAATCGCTCCTTTCTCAGGGGAAAGTATGCGTATAGTTTGGAGATATTAAAACTGTGATAGCGACTTATGTAGGCACAGTAAATAATGGGAAGATAGAATTGCCGTCAACAACAGAGTTTCGTGATGGTAGCACTGTTCTGGTTATTCCTGCTACACTTACGGAACATGGCGCCAGACGTAAAGCGAACGGCTGGTTAATTAGCGATGTTGGCAATATGCTGATGGCGAAGAATGGCGCATTAGTTCAGGAAGACCCACAGTGGACCTGGCGCTTTGAGGTTTTTATCACTGCCTCTTCCCATGAGCCCTGGGGACCCGTTGGTCACATTATGATCAATGCCATTGATGGAGCGGTGATTCGCCCGCAAGAAACGATGAGGATTCTCTTGGAGAATGGCAAGACTTTTAAGCGTCCCGTTTAGTAAACAACAACAGGATGGATATTGCCTCCCCGCGTGTGCCCAGATGATATTGGCTCATCTGGGCATTTCATATTCTCAGAGTAGGCTCGCTCATCTTCTCGAAGTGCGTATGGATTATGGCGCTCCCATATCAAATATTGCCAAACTAGAATCTCGTTCTTTAGCTGTTGCTTATCAGGCAGAAGGTTCATTATGACCAACATCCACACCCTCATCCACTCTGCCCGCGTAGTCGACGGCACGGGCAACCCCTGGTTCTACGCCGATGTGGCATTGGCGGGCGAACAGATTGCCGCCATTGCACCACCCAACAGCATCCCTCATGAGAACGCCGCCAACGTCATCGATGGCCGCGGCCTGGTGCTTTGCCCCGGTTTTATCGACATCCTCAGCCATTCGATTATCCCGCTCATGGCCGATGGACGTTGCCTCTCAAAATCAAACAGGGCGTCACCACCGAAATTATGGGCGAAGGGTGGACGCCGGCGCCGCAAGGCGGCCAAATCGAGCTGGACTTTATGCGGCGCGCAGCCAAGGCATACCATATTGACGATTGGGTGCCAAAAGTGCAGGGCTGGAGCCGCTTCCGCCACTGGCTGGAGGCCATGACCGCGCGCGGCGTCTCCTCAAACATTGGTTCATTTCTGGGCGGCGGCACGCTGCGCTCTTACGGCAAGGGCATGGCTGCTGGCGGCCAACGCCGATGAACTGGCCACCATGCGCCGCGTCATGGCCGAGGCTATGGAAGATGGCGCCATGGGCGTATCGCAAGCGCTCATCTATCCACCCAGCGCTTATGTTGACACGGATGAATTGGTCGAAACTGCCAGAGTTGTAGGCGAGCACAATGGCGTCTACATTACCCACATCCGCTCTGAGGCTGACGACATTCTCAATGCGCTGGAGGAGGCCATTGCGGTGGGACAGCGCGCCAACGTGCCGGTGCAAATCTATCACTGAAAGTCGCCGGTCAGCGCAACTGGCACAAGATCGATGCCGTCATCGAGCGCATTACCCAGGCGCGCGCCGACGGCATCGACATCACCGCCGACATGTATCCGTACCCCGCCCATGGGGACCGGCCTCTCGTCTATTCTGCCGCCGTGGGCCGCCGCCGACGGCAAATTCTTCGACAACCTGCGCGACCCCGAGATGCGGAAAATTCGTATAGCCACGCTGGACCCGTCCGGCGATTGGGAAGCCATTGCCGATTTATGTGGACCGGAGAATGTTATGCCGGTTGGGCTGGAAAAAGAGGAGAACCAACAATATGTGGCCAAGCGGCTGACCGAAATTGCGGAGATGAAGGGCGTGCACTGGTTTGACGCCGCCGTGGAGCTGTTTTTGAGCGAAGAGCAGCGCATTGCCACCATCTACTTTTCCATGACCGATGAACAGGTCAAACAGAAGCTGAAGCAGCCGTGGATCATGATTGGCACGGATGCCGGCGGGATGGATCCGGCGTGGGCCAGCAAGCTCGGCCCAATTCATCCGCGCGGATACGGTTCCTACGCGCGCATCCTTGGTCGATACGTACGCGACGAACCTGTGATTCCGCTGGAGGACGCCGTGCGCAAGATGAGCGGGGCCGTGGCGGCGCGGCTGGGGCTGCGCGGGCGCGGCCTGCTGCGGGAGGGCTATCAGGCGGACGTTGTGCTTTTTGACCCCAATACGATCATCGACAAAGCCACCTTCGACAACCCGCACCAACTGGCCGAGGGCGTGCGTCACGTGTGGGTCAACGGCACGCCGGTGCTGGTCGATGGGGCGCACACGGGCGCCATGCCGGGGCAGGTGGTGCAGAAGTAGGGTGGAGTTGATTCCAATGCGGTCAATTTTTGACAAGATGAAGGGATGACAGGATGACTATTCGCTCATCTTGTCATCCCTTCATCTTGTCATTACCAAATCTATACGGCCGCGTGATGACTAATAGACATTGGTGACCCGATTGTCCGGCCCAAAGTGGCGCGCCGTTGGCACGCCGTGCGCTTTGCACCAATCGGTCAGTGGGTTGGCGCCGCCGCTGGGCTGGAAGCCTTTGACGTCATCGTACTGTTCGCCCACCAGAAAGCGTTCCAACGGCGTCAGCTTTTCGACAAACGATTCATCCTGCTTGCGAAAATCCATAGGCATGACCCAGCGGTAGCCGTAGCCGATCATAATGCCTTTGCGAATCCAGCTTGAGAGATTAGCGCCGCCGGCGTGCCAGGTGCGATTTTCGAAGATAAGGCAGTCACCGGGATTCAGCAGCGGCTCGACCGCATTGGCCGGATCGATTTGGCCCGCGGGAATTTCGATGGGTTCCGTCAAGTGGTTGCTGCCGGGCGAAACCATTGTAACGCCCGTGTTGGGCGCGCTGAGATCGGTGAAATAGTAGGCGCACTTTAGCTCGATGCGCGGAATGCTGTAGTGGCCCAGCGCCATCATGGCCTGCTGATAGTCGCGATGCCAGCCGGGTTGGCGATGCGTCTCAGGCGTGCCGGGCGGGTCGGGGTGCTTATAAATCAGGTGTGATGTCATCAACTGGAGATTTGAGCCCAAAAGATGAACCACCAGCGGCAGAATGGTGGGGTGGGTCATTAACGGAATATAGGCGTCGTCCAGCGTCACCGAGTTGCGAAAGCCATCGTAGAGGCCGTCCGGGCGGCGCTGCCGGTTGATTTGGATGTCGCTGGCAATCAGCCGGTCGCTGACTTCGATCAGGTTGGAGATGGTCTGGCTGTCCAGGGCGTTGCGGACAATCAGATAGCCATTTTCGTCAAATTGGCGAATCTGCTCACGGGGGATTGGTGTGTAGGGTAACATAGTCAGACTCCTTCGTGTAGTACTTCAGCCTTGTCAATCTCCTACCGCCCCGTGCTCCACGTTTCCCCAAAGTGTTGGGCAAACCAGGCTTTGAGCGGACAATCGGCGTCGGTAGGGATAAAGTAGCCCAGATGCGTCTCCTTGTGGCCCAACAATTGTTTGCCAATGGGTGAACATTTGTCGAGCAGCGCCTGCGGCATGACATCATAATCGATGGGACGGCAAACGCGGAAGTTGTAGCCATAGTAGAGCACCACGCGGGTCTGGTTAGAATAGTTGGGCGCACCGGCGTGGAACGTCCCCTGCTGGAATATCACTGCATCACCCGCCTTCACTTTTAGCTCCACTGCACCCACCGGGTCGCGTGCGCCTTCTTCGAAGGGCGGTCGTCCCTGCAAGCGGTGGCTGCCCGGCACGACCATGAGCGAACCCATGTTGGGCTCCAGCAGATCGGTGAGAAAAAAGCCTACCTTCAGGCTGCCAAAGGCGCGGATACCGTTGACGCCGATCATTGGCGAACCGCCATCATCGTGCCAGCCGATGTTGCGCTTGTCGGGATGGGGCGGCACCATGATCAGATGCGAGGTCATAAGCTGGACGTTGTAGTGATTGAGAAAACGTACCGCCAGCGGAAAGGTGGTGGGGCACTCCATCAGATCCAGGAACGCGTCGTCCTTGTCCACAATGGGGCGGATGTCCAGGCCAAAAACCTCCTTGCGCTGGTGGGACTGATCAAGCTGAATCTTGAGCCGATCGATGACGCGTAAAAGCTGTTCCACTTTTGCGCGCGGAATGGCATTTTCTACGACCAGGTAGCCAAACTCGTTGAACTTTGCAATCTGCTCGTCGGTAACAAGCGTTTTGGTGGACGCTTCTGTTAACATATATAAGATTCCTTTCCGAAATTGGACTACATTACCCCTTTAGCCCCGAAAGCGTGACGCTTTGGACAAATTGCTTTTGAAAAATGGCGAAGATGATCAGCATGGGCATGACCATGATGACCGATGCCGCCATGAGTTCATTAAAAAGTGAGCCCTGCCCCGGCATGCCGCGGAATTGATAAAGCCCCAGCGCCAGCGTATGCAAACTTGTGTCGTTCAAATAGATCAGCGGCCCCATAAAGTCATTCCAGGCATTCTGGAATGAAAGAATGGCCACTACGATCAGCGCTGGACCGGAGAGCGGCAGAATAATGCGCAGCAAGATGCCAATTTCAGAGGCGCCGTCAATGCGGGAGGCGTCGATAATTTCCTCCGGCAGCGTGCGGAAAAATTGGCGCAGCAGAAAGATGAGAAAGGGGTTGCCAAAAAAGGTGGGTACAATCAGCGGCAGAAAGGTGTTGACCCAGCGCAGCTTGCTATACACAATATAGAGCGGCACCATGGTGACCGCATAGGGCAACATCATGGTGCTGAGCAGGATCATAAAGAGCGTTTCGCGGCCGGGGAAACGCAGCCGGGCAAAGCTATAGGCCACCAGCGTACAGGAGAGAATGCTGCCAATCATGCTCATAGCGGTAACCAACGTGGTGTTCCAGAAGCTGCGGCTAAAGTTCCAAAAGGTGAGCGCTTTGCCGTAGTTCGCCCACTGCATCGGGTTGGGGATCCATTCGGGCGGAATTTTGCCCACCTGCGCCAGCGGCATCAGCGACGTGACAAACATCCAAACCAGGGGCAGCAAAAAGAGAATGCTCAAGATCACCAGCAGCAAATAGATGACGCCCTGGCCAATGCGGCGCTGGCGGCGCAAGCTCTGTCCGCTGGCCCGTTGCGCGCTCTCGGTTTGGTTCAATGCAATTTCAGCCATAGCTCAGTTCCCATAAAAGACCCAGCGGTCGGAAGTACGCACCATGAGGAAGGTGAGAATCAGCACAATCATAAATAGGATCCAGGCCAGGGCCGATGCATAGCCCATCTGAAAATCGCGGAAGGCGAAATTAAAGAGGTGCAACATATAGACGCGCGTCGAGTTGAGCGGTCCACCTTGCCCCGAAGTCATAATCAGCACCTGTGTGAAGACCTGGAAGCCGTTGATCAAATTGATGATAATGTTAAAATAGAGTGTGGGCGTAACCAGCGGCAGCGTAACGTGGCGGAGCTGCTGCCAGCGGTTGGCGCCATCCAGCTCGGCGGCTTCGTACAGATGTTGGGGAATGCCCTGTAGGCCGGCCAGAAAAATGAGCATGGTCACTCCCACCCAGGTCATGCTCATCAAGATCAGCCCCGGCATGGCCCAATCCGGGCTGGTAAGCCAGGGCAGCCCTTCCAACCCGATAAGCCCCAGCCCATAATTGATCAGCCCAAAACGGGGATTGAGCAGATAGACCCAGATGATCGACGTGGCCACAATGGGTACAACCGACGGCACGTAAAAGATGGTGCGCCAGATGGTCAGCCCGCGCACCTTGGCGTTGAGCAGCAGCGCCAGCACAAAACCCAGCACAATGCGCAGCGGCACCGAGCCCAGCACATAGTAGGCCGTGTTGCCCAGCGACTGCCAGAAGAGGCGATCATCACCGCTAAAGGCGCGTGTATAGTTGTCCAGGCCAATCCACTTACCCGGCTGCAAAACCGAGTAGGTGGTAAAGCTGAGATAAAGCGAAGCCACAAACGGCCCTAGCACAAAGAAGAGAAAGCCCAGCAGCCAGGGCACAATAAAAAGGTAGCCCAACAGCGCTTCGCGTCGCTGCAATTTGGTCATAGATGGGCGACTGCCCAAGCGCGTCGATGAATTGGAGATGGTGGCTGATGTCA